>CAZHXG010000098.1:0-1523 GCA_964536285.1 uncultured Bifidobacteriaceae bacterium | reverse complement strand
GACGTCCGCGCCGTATTTTTTGACGTAGGCTTCGGCGGTCTGCGGCTTCTCGTAAGCGCCCTGCTTGCTCTTGGAAATTTTTTCGCGGTCGGCGTCCACCATGAAGCCGTGCGTCAAAACGGTCTTGAACGGTGCCGCGCCATTGCCCGCGAGCGAGAGCAGCAGCGAGGATTGAAACCAGCCGCGATGCTGGTCGCTGCCTTCGAGATAAACGTCGGCCTGCCAAACTTCGTCGCCATATTTTTTGTCGTGCTGCAATTCTTTCCGTTGTTTCAAAACGGCGCGCGATGACGAACCGGAATCAATCCACACGTCGAGCGTGTCGTTGGATTTTGAAACGGCTTCTGCGCCAGTCCAATTTTTTGGTTTCACCAGCGACCAAAGTTCGGCGGCGGATTTCTCGAACCAAATGTTTGAGCCTTCTTTTTGAATAAGGTCGGCGACATTTTTGATTACGTCTTTGTCAAGAATAGCCCCGCCGTCCGCGTCATAAAATGCGGGCAACGGCACACCCCACGAACGTTGACGGCTGATGCACCAATCGGGACGCGATTGAACCGCGCCCCTAATACGATTGACACCCCAGTCAGGAATCCACTTCACGCGGTCAATCTCGGCTAGGGCAAGCTCGCGAAAGGTTTCGCCTTTCAACGGTGGCAACGCGTAAACCGTGACGGCATCAATTCTGATGAACCACTGATCCATCGCGCGGAAAATAATTGGTGTCTTGCTGCGCCAACAATACGGATAGCTATGATGATAATTTTCCTGATGTAGCAGCGCGTGGCGGACGCGAAGCTCGTGCAGCACCGCTTCGTTGGCATCGCTCTTGTCATGTTTTTCGAGGATGGATTTGCCGACCATATCGGCGGGCATCTGCTGCTCGACGGGCAATTCGTTTGAGTATGCGAGTTTGCCGTCGTCATCAACGGGCGAATAAATCGGCAGACCGTTTTGGCGACCGAGATTGTAGTCGTCCAGACCGTGTCCGGGCGCGATGTGAACGAAACCGGTGCCGGTGTCGCTCGTGACAAAATCGGCGGCAAACAGTTTTCCGGTGCGATTGCTGAATGGATGTTGATATTCCAATTTCTTGAAATCCTCAATGGACACGGGCGTTTCCGTGTAATTCGCCCAGCCGCATTTTTCTGCAACAGCAGGTAGCAAACCGCGAAATAAAATATAATTTTCTTCGCCAACTTTGACGGTGACGTATTGCAGTTTTTCGTTGTAAGCGACCGCAAGGTTCGCGGGCAGCGTCCACGGCGTCGTCGTCCAGATGACGATGAACGTGTTCGGCTGGCCGACGACGGGAAATTTCACAAACACGCTCTGGCTGACGTGGTCGTGATATTCGACTTCGGCTTCAGCGAGCGCGGTGCGGCAGGGAATGCTCCAGTAAACCGGCTTCTTACCGCGATACACAAATCCCTTGGCCACGATGTCGGCAAACAGGCGCAGTTCGTCGGCTTCGTATTCCTTGTTCAGCGTGAGATACGGATTTTCCCAATCGCCGAGCACGC
>CAZHXG010000097.1:0-1575 GCA_964536285.1 uncultured Bifidobacteriaceae bacterium | reverse complement strand
TCGCGATCTCTTCGGCGGGCAGCATGTCGTGCAGCGCGTCGTGCAGCGGGCGCAGGTACGGCGTGATTTTTTCGTAAAGATCGCCGGGCAAAAATCCGAGCGCCTCGCCCGCCTCGACCGCCGGGCGCGTCAAAATGATCCGCGAAACTTTTCCTTCCCGCAACGCCGACAATGCCGTCGCGACCGCCAGATAAGTTTTTCCCGTTCCCGCCGGCCCGATGCCGAACGTGATGTCGTGCTTGCGGATCGCATCGAGATATTTTTTCTGGCCGACGGTTTTGGCCGTGATGCCGGGCTTTTTCTCGTGGGTGTGAACGCGGTCGTTGACCAAATCTTTCAAAGTTTCCGCGCCGTCGTGCTTCACCACATTCAATGCATGAGTGAACTCGCGGTTTTTCACCGGCGAACCGGCCTTCAACATATTTTCCAGCGACGCAAAAAGTTGCTTCGCGCGCTCAACGCTGTCCGCCGGGCCTTCCAGTTTGATCCAACCGTCGCGCGATGTGGCCTTGACGCCGAGTTCGGTTTCCAGCGTTTGCAGATTGCGCGGTTCGTGATTGAAAAGCTGTTGCGCGAACCGCGCGTTCTCGAAATGAAGGGTTTCAGTTGCCACAATTCAAATTTATTTAGCCACAGATTTTCACAGATGAAACACAGATTTGAATCAAAAGACCATCCGTTTATATTCCACTTTGTCGCGACCAAAGTTAATCAAGTAACCCAGCTTTATTCCGGTGCCGCGAAGTTCATTGAGCAATTGGGCTTCATGTAAGGATTGATAAGTTGCATCAGTTTTCAATTCTACGATGATTTTTCCTTCAACTAGCAAGTCCGCCGCATAATCGCCCACGATGACGCCTTTGAACTGAATCTGGATTTTCGGCTCCAATTCAACCTTCACACCGCGCGACTGCAATTCGACCTGCATGGCGCGTTGATAAACTTTCTCCAGAAATCCAAAGCCAAGAATGTTGTGAACCTCAAATGCCGCACCGATGATCTGTTGAGTGACCGGCTGGAGCGAGAAATCTTTTTCTCCGGTCTTTATCTGTGTTTCATCTGTGTCCATCTGTGGCAAAAACTATTTTCCCAATTCCACCCGCAGTTTCCCCGCGATTTCTTTCAACGCTTCCGGCAGGACCGTCGTGTTCGCGAGCACCGGCATGAAATTCGTGTCGCCGTTCCAGCGCGGCACGACGTGGATGTGCAGATGTTCCGCGATGCCCGCGCCCGCGACCTTGCCGAGGTTGATGCCCACGTTGAATCCGTCCGGCTTCATCACGGCGGTGAGCGCGGCGAGGCAGCGACGCGTGAGCTTCCACAAATCCGCGAGCTCCTCGTCCGTCAGGCCGTGCAGGTCGGCGACTTCCTTGTAAGGCACGGTCATCAGATGCCCGCCGACGTAGGGAAAACGGTTCAGCAGCGCAAAACACGTGCGGTCGCGCGCGATGACCAGATTTTCCACGTCGTCGGACGATTGCGCGATGCGCGTGAACAAGCCTTCCTTGAGTTCCGGCTTGGGCGACAAAATATATTCGATGCGCCACGGCGCGTGGAGTGTGTCCATGCGGAAAA
>CAZHXG010000096.1:0-1781 GCA_964536285.1 uncultured Bifidobacteriaceae bacterium | reverse complement strand
GCGAAAAAATGGAGGACCAGATCGTCGGCTACATTCGCGAATGCCTGACCGCCGAGCCGGAACAAAAAGATTGCGCACTCGTTGTTGAGTAACAATTTTACCACGGATGGACACGAATAGGAAAAACGGAAGACGGGAGTTGTGTAATTTTGAATCTTGATCCGTGTTTATCTGTGTTTATCCGTGGTTGATTAAAGCTTATGGATAGAACTTTGTTTGAGAAAATCATCGCGCGGGAAATTCCGGCGGCGATTGTTTATGAAGACGATCTGGTTCTCGCCATTCGCGACATCAATCCGCAGGCGCCGGTGCACGTTTTGATTTTTCCGAAAAAAATGGTTCCGCGAATCGGCGAGGCGCAGGCCGGCGACCGGGAATTGCTCGGACACATTTTGCTCAAGGCCGCCGAAGTGGCGAAGAAGCTGGATTTGAAAAGCGGCTACCGGCTCGTCATCAACAACGGCGCGGACGGCGGCGAAACCGTGCCGCACCTGCACGTCCACATTCTCGGCGGACGCCACATGGCCTGGCCGCCGGGTTAATATTTTGGCTTAATCCTAATCGTCATCGTAATCTTAATCAGTTTCAAAGCACGATTACGATTAAGAGCAGGATTAAGATTAGGACTGGCCTGGCCGCCGGGTTGAATTCGCGCTTGCAAGAAATTTTATCGAAGCTCAAAGTTGCGTAGCTAGAATATGACAAATCAAACTTTAGCTAAAAAGCCATTGTTTATTTCAATTTGCGGAATTGCTTTTATGGCAATTGTCGCTTGGCTTTACTCACATTCTTTATTGAAGCCCGCACAAAGTATTCGTGCATCGTTACTCAAGCAAACATCTCTCGGCACCAGTTCGGATGGTGTGCGTGCATTTATTGACAAACAACAATGGCATTTTGATAAAGACAAAAATATTTTGAACTGGAGATATTTGAGTAGCAATAATCAGTATTGGCATCAGGATTCCAAACTGAACAAAGTGATTGTTACTAATTCCATCAGTGTGGATATTGGCCATTACTGGCTGCCGTTGCCCATAGAAGTTACAGCATTTTGGGGATTGGATGCGAGCAATCAGCTAATAGATATTTGGGTTGTGAAGAATATGGATGGACCATGACACGCCATTAATTGTAAGCCGATAACTTTTGTCGTTACAAAAATTTCTTCAACACGTTGCCCAGCCGCGCGATTCCTTTGCGGATGTTTTCCTCGTTCGCGCTGCCGAAGCTGATGCGCATTTCGTTGTCCGGCTTGGCGCGCGACGGATCGTCGGCGTAGCAGAGTTCGCCGGGAACGTAGAGCACGTCGGCTTTCAGCGCGGATTGAAACACTTTTGATTTCACGCCGGCGGAAATTCCCTGCGGCAGTCGCGCCCAGAAATAAAGTCCGCCGCCGGATTCCCAGATCTCCACGTTCGCCGGAAAATGTTCCGCGAGCGCCGACTTCATCACGCGCGCCTTGCGGGCGTAATTTTTTTGCACCTTCGCGACGTGCTTGTCGTAAAGCCCGGTTTCGAGCGCGCGTGCCAAAAGTTGTTGCAGCAAGTTCGCCGTGCCGAAATCGTGGTTGCCCTTGATGCGCTGGACGGTCGTGAAAATCGGTTCGGGCAAAATGCCAAAGCCGACGCGCGCGCCAGGCGCGTAGGGCTTGCTGTAAGTGCCGGTGTAAATCACGCGGTCTTTTGCGCCGGGCAGCGTGAGTGCGGTCGGCACATCTTCGCCGTGGTCAAAACGCAGTTCGCGATACGCGGCGTCTTCGAGCAGATAAATCGGATGTC
>CAZHXG010000095.1:0-1792 GCA_964536285.1 uncultured Bifidobacteriaceae bacterium | reverse complement strand
ACATCGCCACGATGGAAGCCGACCCGACCAAGGCCTACAACCAGGACGACGCCACGGGCTTCATCCGGCTCAACGCGCTGCGATTGAAAGTCGCGGCGAAGGTGCATAAAAAGAAATAGCGCCGGCAAATCATTGTGATATTTTTTAAAGCATGAGCGCAGTGGAAAAAATCAAAATGGCGGCAGCCGGGCTTAATCCGGACGAACAAATCGAACTCTTTCGCTGGTGGGTTGAATCCGATTCGTTCAAAGCGCGCCAGCTCGCCGCGCTGAAACAGGACATTGCCATCGGCATTGATCAACTGGACAACGGACGTTACCAGACTTACGATGACGCGAATGCGATGCAACTGGCCGAGGATGTTGGCCGGGCGGGACGCGAACGGCTGAAAAAACACGGCGCATGAAACAATATAGGGTCTCCGACGCGGCGCGTTCGGATTTGGATGAAATCTGGTTCTACATCGCGCAAGACAATGCGGATGCAGCGGATAAATTCGTTCAAGCCATTGTCTCGCGATTTGCCAAACTGGCGGCGATGCCAGGACTTGGAAGGCAGCGCGAAGAATTGTCGCCGCGACTGCGAAGTTTTCCCGTCGGACGCTACGTCATCTTTTATCGCCCGATGGAAAATGGGATTGAAATTGCCCGCGTGCTGCATGGTGCAAGAGATTTACCGCCGCTGTTTGAATGAACAAATGAACGCCACGATGGAAGCCGACCCGACCAAGGCCTACAACCAGGACGACGCCACCGGCTTCATCCGGCTGAACGCGCTGCGATTGAAAGTCGGGGCGAAGGTGCATGGGAAAAAATAAAAAATGACATTTCCCAACGACAATAATGAGTTTTCGCTTATTGGAGATTACGGCGACATTTTGGAAAGACATTTCGTTGAAGAAATTCAGCAACGAATTCCTTCATACGCCAGAATCTGGGCAGAATATATTGGGAACGACGGCACTGCTCATGCGCTTCCAATGGAAGGTGTTAAAGATGAGATTACAAAATCCAGACAAAACTACTGGCAGTGCATTTATACATTGTTTGAAAGTTTAGCATTTTCTTGGAACATCGAAAGAGAACTTGCTGCTACGGAAAGAATTGAATATGCCGAGCATTACATTCAATACCTAAATCTTTGGATGTCGTTCTACGCACATTTAGGACGCATTCACGATATGGTAGAAGATGTTGCTTGTGCCGAATTGAAACGGAAAGATTTGTTAAAACCATTCGAAGAATATTGGCAGGCAAGACATATAGTTCTACACGGTCGGAAAGTTCCATTAAAAAATATCAACGGAGTTGTAGCTATTCCTGATTTAGGAGAAGGAGATCGTCACTGGAACGACAAAATGTCGTGGGAACAACTAGGTCCAGCGGATTTCAAAAAAATTAGTGAAAGCGTTACATCAATTCTTCGCGAAATTGAACCGCAATTAGATCGTTTTTTGGCGGAGATACGAAAAGTGCTTCCAAAATTTTGCAATTGGAAACCTGTAAATTGGAATCAATTCTTGAAAGAGCGAACAGGATGGGAAGAAGGGATGGTCGCTGGTTCAGCGGGATGGGTTCATCCAATTGTCAATGTTCTACCGTCTGGCACTCGTTAATTTTATGCCCACCTCGCTCATCCATCGCGTCAGAAGCGCCGTAGGCGCGCCATCTTTGTAGAAACCCAGCGCCAAGAATTTCCAGCTCCGTCAGGACGTGCTGGCGCACGGCCACGATGCCGCCCCTGACGGGGCTTTTTATTTTCCGGGTTGCCGTGCTACAAATATTCCGCGCCT
>CAZHXG010000094.1:0-1850 GCA_964536285.1 uncultured Bifidobacteriaceae bacterium | reverse complement strand
CAACCACGTCCGTTGCATCCTGAACTGGTGAGGGAATTACAGACAATGAAATCCGCCGGAAAATTGACGCCGGAAACTTTGGTGTTTCCTGAACGGGTTCCGGTGATGAAAGTGATTCGCGAGGATTTCAAGACCGCAGGCATTCCGCTCGTAGACGAACGCGGGCATCGGGTAGACTTCCATGCGTTGCGGATGACTTATATCACGCGCCTGCAACGGGCAGGTGTTTCGCCCCGTGAAGCAATGGAGTTGGCGCGGCACAGCGATATGCGTCTGACGATGAAAACCTACACGGACGCGGCGCAACTACCTTTGGCGGCAACCGTCAGACAATTACCTTCATTTGATGACACACAAATAGACACACAAACTTTAGTCGCGGGTGGTCAATTGGTGTCACCGTCGGTCATTGGATTGAAGTCCATCAAAGTAGGTAAAGCCATTGAAAACATTGACGGAATTCACGAAAAGTCACTCACTGTCACTGCCGGTCCAAAAAACGGAAATGGCGGAGAGAGGGGGATTCGAACCCCCGATACGGCTTTTGACCGTATAACGGTTTAGCAAACCATCGCCTTCAGCCACTCGGCCATCTCTCCGCTTCGTCCAGTGAAGCGGTATTGTGCTGCGCGCTCAAGCAAATTTTGCCGCATATGTCTGTGGATTTCCAGCTTGCGTTTTGCTCGTTCGCAGGAAAAACTGCACGTCCATTATGCAAGCACAAGACACAACGGCCGACTGGCTTCTCAAACTCTGGCCGTGGTTTGAAGCCAATGCCAAGCGCTTCCTTTATCTAGGCGTCTTTGCCGCCATCGCCGTTTTTTTGATTTCTTTTTATTCGTGGCGGCAGAATCAAAGACAGGTCGAGGCTGGCGACGCGTTCACGCAGGCGCTCACTTCGGGCAATGGCGGTCAAAATGCCGACACCTTTCTGAAAATCGCGGCGGATTATTCCGGCACCAGCGCAGGCCAGCGCGCGTTGTTGCAAGGCGCGACCTTGTTGTTCGTTGCGGGAAAATACGCCGATGCGCAGGTGCAGTTTCAAAAATTCCTCGACACGTATCCCGACAATTCCTTTGCCGCACAGGCCAATCTTGGAGTTGCCGCCAGTCTGGACGCGCAGGGGAAAACGGATTTGGCCGCGAATGCATATCAAAGAGTGGCCAATCAATATTCCGACGGGAGTGTGGTGATCGCCGCCAAGTTCGGCCTTGCGCAGATTTACGAACGGCAGGGAAAAATTTCCGACGCGCAAAGATTTTACGAAGATGTAGCCCGTACTTATCAGGGCAGTTCCATGAGTTCGGAAGCCCAATTGCAACTGATGAGATTGAGGACAAAATTCCCCGCAGCCGCCGCACCAGCTTCTACGACTCCCGCACCATTTAGCTTGAGCCACTGAACATGAAACTTGCGATCATCGGCACGGGCTACGTCGGCCTTGTCACCGGTACTTGCTTCGCCGAAGTCGGCCATCAAGTCATTTGCGTGGACAACGACGCGGCCAAAGTAAAAGTGCTGCAGGCGGGCGGCATCCCGATTTACGAACCCGGACTCGAAGAACTCGTCAAAAAAAATGTCGCTGCCGGACGGCTTTCATTCACGAACACCACCGCCGAAGGCGTTCAAAAATCGGACGTGATTTTCATCGCCGTGCCGACACCGCCGCAACCCGACGGTTCGGTGGACTTGAGCTTCATCGAACGCGTCGCGCGCGACATCGCCAGCGCGATGACAAGTTACAAGATAGTCGTCGACAAAAGCACGGTGCCCGTCAAAACCGGCGAAAAAGTTTCCGAGACCATCAAACGCTATTGCAAGGCGCAAGTGGACTTCGATGTCGTCAGCAA
>CAZHXG010000093.1:0-1905 GCA_964536285.1 uncultured Bifidobacteriaceae bacterium | reverse complement strand
GGGGTTCGAATCCCCCTCTCTCCGCCAGTTCGATTTTTGAGATATTTCGCCGCAAGCGGCGTGTTTTGGAATTTGTGCGGAATTGAATTCGACCAATAGATTCCAGGGTTTTTTGAACTCCACCGCCAACGATTTCTCCGCCATCTGAAAGTTCGAACCGATTTTTTTGAGAAAATCGCGATTCTTCTCCTGATTTCCTTCGGCGAGCAAAATAGTGGCTTGTTTAGCCTCTAAAACGAACCGGATGGCCGGTTCGAACCGATTGGTGCGGTTGTGTTCAAACGCCTCCAATTTGCCTTTCAACTCCGCCTTCTGATTCACCAAAACACATTTCTTGGAAATGTATTCGGGTTCGCTGATTTGCTCATTGAGACGCATATTAAGTAACAGGTCTATTTGTTTCTCACAGGTCGTAATATCGGTTTTAAGGCGCGCAATGGCGGCTTCCTGGCCTTTGGCCGTCGCCTCGCGCTCCTTCTCAAGCTGACGGACAATTTTGTCCGCAATAGCCGATTCTAGGGCTACGCGCTCAAACGCTTCACCGAACAATGTCACCGTAGCCGGCGCGGGTGTTGCCGTGAACGCGACGAAAAGCTGGTTGCCGTCGTGTTCGCGGATGATTTTTGCAATCTGTTCTTCCTCGTCCTGTTCTTTTTCCGCTGCGTCTTCGGCGTCGGGGTCATCTGCTTTGCGGAAGGGAACGCGGATGGCCGACTCGACGTTTGCTAGCACCCCATTGACAACGTTTCCGTCTATCTCTAGCTTCCTCACGCAAAGACACGCGCTTTGCCCCGAATGAAAGTTCGGGGATTTTTGTTGTCGCAATGCGGCACCGAAAATCATGAATGGTGAACCCTTACATCGGTGGCGCAGGATGACGATGCAACCATTCAACAACTCAACGAAGTAACGATTTATAATTTATGGCAAACACGATTCTCGTCGGCGCCCAGTGGGGCGATGAAGGCAAAGGCAAAATCATTGACGTGCTTACCGAGCAAGCGGACGTCGTCGTCCGCTACGCCGGCGGCAACAACGCCGGGCATACGGTTTTTCTCGGCGCAAAAAAATACGTGCTCCACCTCGTGCCGTCGGGAATTTTGCGGAAAAATAAATTATGCGTCATCGGCAACGGCGTTGTCGTTGACCCGATTGGACTCGTCGAAGAAATTGTCGGCCTGCAAAAAAACGGAGTGAAGGTCAATCCGAAGAATTTCGTCTTGAGTGAAACGGCGCATGTTGTGTTTCCGTATCATCGCGAACTCGATGCACAGCGTGAAGTCATCAAGGGCAAAAATAAAATCGGCACCACCAAGCGCGGCATCGGCCCGGCTTACGGCGACAAGGCGGCACGCGTTGGCTTGCGCGTGAATGATTTGGTTGATCCAATTCGTCTCGAAGAAAAACTTTCGCGCCGCATTCAGGAAAACAACATCGTCCTCAAATCGCTCGGCGCGAAAACGCTCTCATTTAAAAAAGTTTTTGCGGAATATCTCGCTGCTGGAAAATTTCTCAAGCCGTTCGTTCAAAACACCGTTGTCCTTTTGCATCATGCGATGCGCGACGACGCGGACATTTTGTTTGAAGGCGCGCAGGGGACTTTTCTCGACATTGACCACGGCACGTATCCGTTCGTCACGTCGTCGAACACGACGGCGGGCGGCGCTTGCACGGGTTCGGGCGTGCCGCCGCATCGCATGGATCGCGTCGTCGGCGTGATGAAGGCTTACACGACGCGCGTCGGCGAAGGGCCGTTGCCGACGGAGAATCAGGAGATTTCCGACCTGCTGCACGGCATGGGCCGCGAATTCGGCGCGACGACCGGACGCGCGCGGCGCTGCGGCTGGTTCGATTCCGTCGCCACGCGCCACGCGACGATGGTCAACGGCATTGACGACCTCGCCA
>CAZHXG010000092.1:0-1993 GCA_964536285.1 uncultured Bifidobacteriaceae bacterium | reverse complement strand
TGGCCGGTCGCGCCTTTGGTGGAACTGACGGCGATTTTTTTTGCGCGTTCGCCGAAAACGGTCTTGATGGCCTGCGTTTCGCAAAGGTCGCCCTGCGGCGTCGAAGTGCCGTGAGCATTGATGTAGGAAATGTCCTCGATCTTCAGTCCGCCCGTTTTCAGCGCCATTTTCATGCAGCGCGCCGCGCCTTCGCCTTCGGGTGACGGCGCGGTGAGGTGATAAGCGTCGGCGCAATTTCCGTAACCGACAATCTCGCAATAAATTTTCGCGCCGCGCTTTTTTGCGTGTTCCAGTTCTTCAAGAACCAGCACGCCCGCGCCCTCGCCCATGACGAAGCCGTCGCGTTCCTTGTCGAACGGACGCGACGCGTGTTTCGGATCGTCGTTGCGCGTGCTCATCGCTTTCATCGCGCAGAATCCGCCGATGCCGAAGGGCATGACCGCCGCTTCCGCGCCACCGGCAAACATGACCGGCGAGTCGCCCATCTTGATGGAGCGCCACGCCTCGCCGATGGCGTGGTTCGCGGTCGCGCAGGCGGAACAGGTGGCGAAATTCGGCCCGCGCAGATTGTAATACATCGAGAACAGGCCGGAGGCCATGTTGCTGATGAGCATCGGAATCGTGAACGGTGAGACGCGAGTCGGACCGCGTTCGAGCAACACGTTGTGCTGCTCGGCGGTCGTGCGCAATCCGCCGATGCCCGAACCGATGATGACGCCGATTTCGTCGCGATTTTCCTTTTCGAGTTCGAGACCGGAATCCTTGAGCGCCTGCCAGCCGGCGTGGACGGCGTATTGCGAATAACGGTCGGCGCGGCGGACATCCTTCGGTGACGGAAACGCCGGCGTCGGATCAAAATTTTTAATTTCCGCCGCGATGTGCGTGTCGAATATGGACGGGTCGAACGAAGCGATCTTGTCCACGCCGCACTGACCGGAAATCAGATTTTTCCAGAACGTGTCCACGTCGTTTCCGATGGGCGTCACGACCCCGAGGCCGGTGACGACCACACGCCGTTCTGTAAAATTGTTCGGCATAAATAAAAAAGGCAGTTTGAGCTAGTTCAGCCAAACTGCCCCGAAGCGCGGAAAGTCGCAACTATTTTTGGTGGTCTTCGATGTATTTCATCACGTCGCCGACGGTCAGGAGCTTTTCAGCCTGTTCGTCCGGCACTTCGACGCCAAATTCCTCTTCCAGCGCCATGATCAACTCGACCGTGTCGAGCGAATCCGCGCCGAGGTCTTCGATGAACTTCGCCTCCGGCGTCACCTGATCCGGTTTCACGCCGAGTTGCTCGACGATGATGTCCTTTACTCGTTGGTCAATAGGTTTGTCAGCCATAATTTGCCCTGTTCTATGCCATGAATCCAAAAGCCGTTCAAGTCTTGAATTCCGAAATTTTTACCGCCATGTAAGTTGTTGAATTGTCAACGATTCAACGCCGTCACATCACCATCCCGCCGTCCACCGTCAAAACCTGCCCCGTGATATAACGCGCCGACGGACTGGCGAGAAACAACGCCGCGTCGGCGATGTCCGCCGCCGAACCGAACTTGCCCAGAGGAATCTGCTTCAAAATGTTCGCCTTCAATTCCGCGTTCAACTCCGACGTCATGTCCGTCTCGATGAATCCCGGCGCGATCGCGTTGACCGTCACGCCGCGACCGGCCAACTCGCGCGCGACTGATTGCGTGAACCCGATCAATCCCGCCTTACTCGCAGCGTAATTTGACTGACCCGGATTTCCGACGAGACCGATGACCGAAGAAATGTTCAGGATGCGACCGGCGCGCTGTTTTGCAAATGTTCGAAAAAATGCCCGTGTGAAATGAAATGCGCCCTTCAGATTCGTGTTCAGTACCGTGTCCCAATCTTCGTTGCTCATGCGCATGAGCAAACCGTCGCGCGTCACGCCCGCGTTGTTCACGAGAATGTCCACCTTGCCGCAATCGGCCAGAATTTTCTCGGCGGCGGCGCTGACGGCGGCGGAATC
>CAZHXG010000091.1:0-2067 GCA_964536285.1 uncultured Bifidobacteriaceae bacterium | reverse complement strand
GAATACGGGATGCCGACAAAACGGCTTCGTGTTTTCATCATGGCATATCGCAATGACACTGCTCCCGCCCAAAAACTTTTGGCGAACCGAGCCGATTGGCTGGTGAAATCTGGCGTGATTGCAAAAGCTTTTCCTGTCGAGAAGCCGTTACTGATCCCCGAATTATCTTTTTCAATCAAAGGTTCGTTGAGCGACATCACTGATAAATTCAACGCAGAATCCCCAGATGAAAGTCCGTTTTTGAACGCAGGATTGATCTGCGATCAAGGCGTGCTGACTGTCAAAACGATTCCTGATTATGATGGCCCAAGAAAAAATCTTGCCGATGTGATTCTTCCCGAAAAACAGATTGATTCGAGCTATATCGTCCCTGAAAACGAAGTGAAGAAATGGAAATATCTTAAAGGTGCAAAAAGTCTCCAACGGACGAAAAAGAACGGTATTGTTTATTCGTATGATGAAGGTCCGATGTCTTTTCCTGATCCGCTTGATCGTCCAGCCCGCACGATAATTACCGCAGAAGGCGGTGCGACTCCTTCGCGTTTCAAACACATCATCCGAATGTCGGATGGTCGTTATCGTAGGTTGATGCCCGTCGAACTCGAACGCATCAACACTTTTCCAGACAACCACACAAAGCTCGGAGACATCACCGACACGAAGCGAGCTTTCTTCATGGGAAACGCACTTGTAACCGAAGTTGTCACGCGACTTGGAATTTCTCTTGCGAAGGCAATCGAAACAGTCTGATTGTGGATCGAATTTCTAAAACCGAACGGTCTGCAATCATGTCTCGCATCCGTTCGCGGGGAAATAAGCGGACAGAAATCAGCTTTGTGAGTCTATTACGAAGAGAAAAAATTACTGGCTGGCGTCGGCATCTGACAATCAAACTCAAACAAACGAAAAAATCTGCGTCAGATGGAACAAAGTTCAAATCCCAAGTCAGACCGGACTTCGTCTTTCAAAAAAAGAAACTGGCAGTTTTCATCGATGGTTGTTTCTGGCACGGTTGTCCGAAGTGCTATCGAAATCCAAAAAGCAGGAAAAAGTTTTGGTCAGCAAAAATTTTAAGGAATAAAGATCGAGATTCGTTTCAAACGCGAGCGTTAAGGTGTGTCGGTTGGAAAGTTATCCGTATTTGGGAGTGTGCATTAAAACCTAAAGCGGTTCATCGATTGATGAGGCGGTTACAATTATTTTTTTACGCCGCAAGTTGAATCAAGCGGGATGATTGCCGCATATTTTCAAAAATTCCCTCTCATCAATAATCTTCACGCCGAGCTTTTGCGCCTTGTCGAGTTTTGAACCGGCTTCTTCGCCGGCCACCACAAAATCCGTTTTCTGGCTCACGCTGCCGCTCACTTTGCCGCCGAGCGATTCGATCTTCGCCGCCGCTTCCTCGCGCTTCAGCGTCGGCAGCGTGCCGGTGAGGACAAAGGTTTTCCCGTTGAACGGCCCGGCTTTGGCGCGCGGTTGAAACAGTTCGGAGCGGAAATTCAATCCGGCGGCGCGCAACCGTTCGATGAGTTTTTGATTCCGCGCGTCGCCGTGCCAGTTGACGAGGCTTTGCGCGATGACTTCGCCGATGTCCTCGGCCTCGGCCAGTTGCTCCGCGTTCGCGGCAAAAATGTCGTCGAGCGCCGGGAAATGCCGCGCGAGCGATTTCGCGCCGCCCGCGCCGACGTGCAAAATTCCGAGGCCGAAAATCAACCGCCACAGGTCGCGCGATTTGCTGGCGGCGAGGGCGTCGAGAAAATTTTTCGCGGATTTTTCCGCCATGCGTTCGAGGTTCGCCACGTCTTCCAACTTGAGCGAATACAAATCGGCCACGTCGCGCACGAGATTATTTTTCACGAGTTGCGCCGCGAGAACTTCGCCGCCGCCTTCGATGTCCATCGCGCCGCGCGAGCACCAGTGTTCGATGCGCCCGCGAATCTGCGCGGGGCAATCGGGATTCACGCAGCGCCAGACCGAGCCTTCCTCTTCGTCGCCGCCGATTTCTTTCGCAACCTTTGAGCCGCATTCGGGACAGGTTTTCGGAAAATTAAATTTCTTTTCGCCGCC
>CAZHXG010000090.1:0-2099 GCA_964536285.1 uncultured Bifidobacteriaceae bacterium | reverse complement strand
TACGCGCGAAGTGACCAACGCATATAACACGATTGAAGAAACGCTCTTTGGCGAAAGTCCGAAATCGGTAACGGCGCATCTCATCAAGGCCGATTTCTATTTGATGTATGCCTGGCGCGGACGCGGCAATGGGACTGCGAACCAGGTAACCGATAAAGGCTGGCAAATGTTTCGCGAACGATTGGGGGAAGCTGAAAAGGCATTGAACGAAGCCTGGGCATTGGATCCGCGTGACGAACAGATTCCCGTGCTTATGATCTCCATCATTGAAGGGCAACAAAAAGACCGTTCGGAAATGGAAAAATGGTTTCAACGCGCGATGAAATTGAACCCAAACAATTACGAGGCCTGCCGCAACAAGCTGCATTATCTGCTGCCGCAATGGTATGGCTCGCGTGATGACATGCTGGAGTTTGGACGTGAATGCGTGGCATCAACCAATTGGGGCGGACACGTGCCTCTTATTCTTGTTGATGCGCACAGCGAATTCGTTCGCACGCTCAATTCCGATGACCACAGCAGCTATTGGCTTTTGCCTGATGTCTGGCCGGACATCAAAACCGGTTACGAAAAGTATGCACGGCTCAATCCGAATGCTTCGCGATTTCGTTATCCGTACGCCGCTTACGCTTTTCGTTGCGGACAATTCCAGGCCTTCAACGAGCAAGTCAATCTCATCCGCAAAAGCGACGTCCAGCCGAACTACAATTATTTCGGCGGCAAGAAGGCCTTTGACAAAATGGTTGCATTCGCAAATCAGCAAGGCCAAACATCGAATCCCAGTGCAAAGTAGCTGCTTCTGGCAAATTTCCTTTTCTTCAATCGTATTGCCGTTATCCTGCTGCGCTCGGTGGATGGCTGCGTTACATCGTGAATCGTGAATCGTTACATCGGAAAGACGATGCAACGATGCAACCATTCAACGATTTAACGATTTAATGCAAAACAATGGATTCAGCGCATATTAGAAATTTCAGCATCATTGCCCACATTGATCACGGCAAGACGACGCTTTCCGACCGCCTCCTGCATCGCACCGGCACCATCGCCACGCGCGATATGTCGGACCAGCTTCTCGACGCGATGGATCTGGAGCGCGAGCGCGGCATCACCATCAAGGCGCATCCGGTCACGATGCTTTACAAGGCGCGCAACGGCGAGACTTACGAGCTGAACCTGATTGACACTCCCGGCCACGTGGATTTCGCCTACGAAGTGTCACGCAGCTTGAGCGCGTGCGAAGGCGCGTTGCTCATCATCGACGCGGCGCAGGGCGTCGAGGCGCAGACGGTCGCCAACATGCATCTGGCGATGAAGCAGAATCTCGAAATCATCCCGGTCATCAACAAGATTGATCTCGGCCACGCCGATGTGCCGCAGACGATGCGGCAGCTTGAAGACATTCTGACAATTGATTCGAGTCTGGCGATTCCGTGCAGCGCGAAGCAGGGCATCGGCATTGATGAAATCCTTGAAGCGATTGTTGCGCGCATTCCGCCGCCGAAGCCGACGGGCGCGGCGAGTCTGCAGGCGCTGGCGTTCGATTCGTTTTTCGACACTTACAAGGGCGTCGTGACGCACGTGCGCGTGTTCAACGGCGAGTTGAAGGCCGGCCAGCAGGTGAAACTTCTTCATTCGGGAAAAAACGTCGAGGTGAAGGAAGTCGGCAGTTTCAATCCGAAACCTTACACGCGCGAGAAGCTGCAAGTCGGCGAGACGGGTTATTTCACCGCGAACATCAAGACCGCGGCTGAAGTGAAGATGGGTGACACCATCACCGACGCGCGGAATCCGTCGCCGGTGTTGCCGGGTTTCAAGGAGATTCATCCGATGGTGTTCAGCGGGATTTATCCCATCAACACGGCGGACTACGAGCATCTGAAGGCGAGCATGGGCAAGTTGCAGTTGAACGATTCGGCGTTCGTTTATTCGGCGGAGACGAGCGTCGCGCTGGGATTCGGTTTTCGTTGCGGCTTTCTCGGATTGTTGCACATGGAGATCGTGCAGGAGCGTTTGCGCCGCGAATACGACATGGACATCATCGCGACGTATCCGAGCGTGGTGTATCACGTCACGATGACGGACGGCACGCGCAAGGA
>CAZHXG010000089.1:0-2378 GCA_964536285.1 uncultured Bifidobacteriaceae bacterium | reverse complement strand
CTTGTCGTGCAGATGCGCGGCGGAATTTTTTCGGCTCGTCCGAGGCATGAAATGAAAATAGCAGCTTTGCGAAAATTGGCAAAATGTGGTAGTGGGCTACTTTCGTTTTAGATTTCCAGTTTTGGTTTGACTGCGTTAAGTTTGGGCATGGTTAAACCGAAGCGCAAGCGGCCAACTGATACAGTCCAACTCGCTCACAGCGTCTTTGCTGATGTGATTAAGCTGTCAGAGAAGGCAATCAAAGCCCCCGCCAAGACCAGAAAGCCGCGACGGAAATAAACTGTTTCCAATTCCGTTATTGCGCGTCACGCGCTTTTTTATCTGCCTTTACGCCATCAACAAGGCTTTTAATGGCGGCTTCGCGTTCCTCTGAAACCTGTTTCCGCTCAAACTGTTTTTTGAAAATTGCGACATAATCCGCAAGTGCGTCAAAATCCTCGACCGCTAATTTTTCACCAGTAAATGTGATTGTGGCTTCGCTTGCGCCAATCGGAATTGAGTATTGAGCCAACACTTTTCTGCCTTTGTTTTTTGCATTCGCCGCCGCCGCTTCTTCGTTAAAATCAATTAACGATTGCGGTCCGCCGCCTAATGTAAAATTTTGTTTTCTTGCGTTTTGTTCGCTGTTTTTACTTTCTTCTGGCTTACTATAATCAGCTAAATCTAATTTTGCAAATAGAGAATTTGCTTTGTAAGGTGAATACCCCACAGGATTTTCAAAGTAGCCCACTACCCAAAATGTTCTCTTGAAAAACAAGGCGCGTCTGACAATTTATTCGCACGGCAAATATGAAAGGGTTTTGGGTCATAATTTTTCTCGCTGCGTTGATTTTTCCCACTGCTGCCGCCGAAACTTTCCGCGTCGCCACTTACAACATCGAAAACTATCTCGACCAGCCCACCGAATCACGTCACTTCGTCAAATCCGTCGAAGCAAAATCAAAAATCCGCGAAAGTATTGAGGCAATGAAACCCGACGTGCTCGCGCTCGAAGAAATGGGCACGACCAATGCGCTCTTGGAATTGCGCGCGTCGCTCAAAAGTGAAGGCTGCGATTTTCCATTTTGGGAACACGTCAGCGGCGCGGACACGAACATCCACGCCGCCGTGTTGAGCAAATTTCCAATCGTCGCGCGGCATCCGCATACGAATGATGAATTTCTTCTGGACGGAAAACGTTTTCGCGTCAGCCGGGGATTTGCCGAGGTGGAAATTCAGGCCGCGACGAATTTTACCTTCACGCTCATCGCCGCGCATCTGAAGTCGCGACGGCCCGTGCCCGACGCCGATGAAGCCGAGGAACGGCTCGCCGAGGCACGCGTTTTGCGCGGCATCATTGACGACCATTTCAAAACGAACCCGAACGCGAGACTCATCGTCCTCGGCGATTTCAACGACACAAAGGATTCTGATTCGACGAAGGAAATCATCGGGCGCGGAAAATTCAAGCTCACCGACACGCGCCCCGCCGAGCGCAACGGCGACAACGCGCCCGCCGCGCCGCCGTATTTCGAGCCGCGCAACGTGGCGTGGACCTATTTCTACGGCGCGGACGACACTTACTCACGCATAGATTACATTTTGTTGAGTCCCGCGATGGCGCGCGACTGGGTGAAGGCCGGGACTTACATTCCCACGATTCCGAACTGGGGCAACGGTTCAGACCACCGGCCAATCGTCGCGGCGTTTGAGGAAAAATAAACGTCCTACGGATTAGTCTTGGCAACAATGAGACGAATTTCCTCTGCAAGCTCTTGGCTCTTCTTGAGTAAATCTAAAACACTTTGCCAGTTCTGTTTGTGTCGTTGCCACATTTCTGGGCCAACAATCGCAGCGAAGTCAATTTTGCGAGGTTGACGCCACGCTTCATATTTTTGAAGTCGCACCATGCGTTCTTTAATATCTGGGATATTTCTCGTTTTAGGCGATAATTTTGCATTGCCTTCCATCCAAGTGCGCCAATGAGATTTGCCTTTGGATTGATTACATTTGCCACAACTAGGAACTAAATTTGCGATTTCAGTAATATAGCCAGTTGGTTCTTTATTGCTGATAATTGGACGGAGATGACCCCATTCTGTCATTTTGTCACCACAGTAGGAACATCGAATATCGTTTGGATTCATTTCCAATATACGCAAAGCTTCAAGTTCTTCGGCTTCGGTAGGTTCAATGACAGGAATAATTGCGTTGATAAAGGCATTTGTAATACTCGAAGAACGGCCAGTAACATTCATTGAAGCTGGTAATTGACAATATCGGACGCGTTTCATTTTACAACTTCTCCGGCCTCGACATCAAATCCGCGATGCGCGAAAGCAACCGTCCCGCCGCGCCGCCGTCCAGCACGCGATGGTCGAAGCTCAACGTCAGGTTCG
>CAZHXG010000088.1:0-2382 GCA_964536285.1 uncultured Bifidobacteriaceae bacterium | reverse complement strand
TCGCAGCCGCCGCCTTTCAAAACCAGCCGCACGGAAATTTCCGGCGAGCGATGCTGATGAAAATGAAACGCCGGCGCACCCGGCCCGCAATTCGTGCCGTCATTTTTTCCCGTGAGCGAATCAACGGAATTTTGCCGGAGAAAACCTTTCTTCGTCGCGAGTTTCACCGCGTCGCGCGCAGTTTCGGTGAAAGTAATTTGATCGAATCCAACCGGACCGTTCACATAAAATAAAATGCTGCCGGTGTCCTGACAGATCGGCTGCGATTTGTTTTTGGCGATGGCGATGTTTTTATCAATGATGCTCATCGCATTCGCCGCGAGGGAATTTTTCTTCTCATTCTCCAGCGACGTGAGAACGGCTTGATGCACGTCATCCGGAATTTCCGCCGACGTGCGGCGAATTAGTTCAAGCAAAGAATCTGGCAGCGCGTTCATCGCATAGAGCCTAGAGGCGCACGAAAACCAAGTCAATCTGGACGCGAGTTTGGTGGCACAGGCCTCCGGCCTGTTGTTTTCGGCGTCCTGCCGAAAACCGTTGTGTGATGATGGCTGAACTACGGTGGAAGATTAGCGGCAAACCATGTCCTGCGACGAAATTCGGCGGGACGCCGAATTTAACCCGCGAGACGCGGGTGCCACCCAACAAACTACGCGCAGTTGCATTTCCCACCGCCGCTGGTTTTAATCTGCGCGTGCAACAAACCGGCAACGACAACTTCGCCGAAAAACTTTTCACGCCCTTCCGCTTCGGCGTCCTGCTCGCGCTGTTGATTTTCGCCGCATTTCCGCAAGTTCTGCTCGGCCTGCAAACGTTTGTCATCCGCGACTACGGCTTCTTCGTCTATCCACTCGCCCATTTTCAGCAGGAATGTTTCCGGCACGGCGAACTGCCGTTCTGGAATCCCTACAATAACTGCGGCATTCCCTTCCTCGCGCAATGGAACACAATGCCGCTCTATCCGCCGTCGCTGATTTATCTGACGCTGCCGCTCGGATGGTCGTTGAGTTTTTTCTGCCTGTTGCATTTGTGGTTCGCCGGACTTGGAATGTTTTTTCTCGCGCGGCGTTGGACGAGCCTTCGCGGTGAAGCTACGGCTGCGCAAGCGGGAAATAATTTTGCCGCCGCGTTCGCCGGGACGGTTTTCTCATTCAACGGCTTCACGCTGAACCTACTCATGTGGCCGAGCCATCTGGCGACGTTCGCATGGATGCCGTGGGTCGTGCTCGCAGTTGAAATCGCATGGCGCGAAGGCGGACGGAAAATTTTTCTCGCGGCAATTGTCGGCGCATTGCAAATGCTCGCGGGCGGACCTGAAATCATTTTTCTGACGTGGGTCTTGTTGTTCGCATTATGGATTCAGCAATTCGTGATCGGCGAACCGCCACGCAAAAGAATGTTCTGGCGATTTCCGCTCGTCATTTCTCTGGTCATTGCCATTTCAGCCGTGCAACTACTGCCTTTCCTTGACCTTGCCGCCCATTCGCAACGCGAATCCGGCTACGCGGACTTGCGCTGGTCAATGCCGGGCTGGGGATTGGTGAATTTCCTCGTACCGATGGCATTCGGACACCTCGGCGGCGGCGGAGTTTTTTTTCAATACGACCAATCGTGGACTTCATCTTATTATCTCGGCATCGGCGCGCTGTGGCTCGCGCTGCTGGCGTTGTGGAAAGCACCCCATCGGCGAATCTGGCTGCTCGGCGTTGTGGCAATCGTTGCTTTGATTTTTGCGCTCGGCGAAAACACGCCCGTGCTTCCAATCATCCGAAAAATTGTTCCGCAGTTGAGCTTCATCACGTATCCAATCAAATATATTCTACTCGCCGTTTTTGTTGCGCCGTTGCTCGCCGCGTTCGCGCTGGCGAATCTGCAAGCCTTGAAAAGGCGCATTGCGATTATCGGGACAATTTTATTTTTGTTTCTCGCCGTGATTTTATTTTGGGCGTGGCGATTTCCATTTCCGACCGACAATGTCCACGCAACGTTGCTCAACGGATTTTCCCGCGCAGGATTTTTGATTTTGACCGGTGGAGCATTGCTGCTTTTGGTGCGCGGATTCAAATTTGCCCCGCTCATTTTAATTCTCGTTGCGTGGCTCGACGTGTTTACTCATGAGCCGACGCAAAACCCGACCGTGTCGCCAAGCGTTTATGAAAAAAGTCTGGCGCGCGCGGATTTGAAAATGAACCCGCAGCCCGAACTCGGCGGCTCGCGTGCGATGGTTTCACCTGCAGCGGCGATAGAACTCATCAAATTCGCATCAAACAATCCGAAAGATAATTTTCTGGCGAAGCGAGCCGGCTATTGCGCCGATGTCAACCTGCTCGACGGCGTGCCGAAAGTGGACGGCTTCTTCTCGCTCACGCCGCGCGAAAGCGA
>CAZHXG010000087.1:0-2415 GCA_964536285.1 uncultured Bifidobacteriaceae bacterium | reverse complement strand
GTGACGCCGGGAAAAATCGGGCAGCGTTCCGCGCTCGCCTCGTCGCAAACGGTGATGACGTAGGCGAACATCTGGCCGGACTTGATGATGTCGAACACCGCCTTGGTCTGGTTGCCGGAAATATCAATGCCGATTTCCTGCATCGCCTCGACGACGGTTGGATTTAATTTTCCGGGTTCGAGTCCGGCGCTATGCGCTTCAAATTCGTCGCCGCAGATTTGGTTCAGGAACGCCTCGGCCATCTGGCTGCGCGCGCTGTTGTGGATGCAAACGAACAGGACTTTCTTTTTCATAATTCAAAATGCGGTTTGTGGTTTCTTATTATACCAGTCGCGCGACCGATTGCAAATGTTGCAAACTGAGAGCATGACCGGCACTTCCACCAGGACGCCGACGACGGTCGCGAGCGCGGCGGGAGAATCCGCGCCGAAGAGCGTGATGGCGACGGCGACGGCCAGTTCAAAAAAATTGCTCGCGCCGATGAGCGCGCCGGGCGCGGCGATATTGTGCTCGACGCGAAATCGCCGCATGAGCAGGTATGTCAGGCCGGAATTGAAATATACTTGAATCACAATCGGCACCGCGATGAGCAGCACGGCGAGCCAGCGAGTGGTTAGATTTTTCGATTGAAATGCGAAAATCAAAACGAGCGTCAGCAAAAGCGCGCCAATCATTACCGGATGAAATTTCGGCAGAAATTTTTGCTCAAACCAGTCCTTGCTGTGAGATTTGAGCAGCGTCGTGCGCGTAATCCAGCCCGCCGCCAGCGGAATCACAATGAACACAACGACCGAAGTGATGAGAACTTTGGCTGGCACGATAACGTTCGCCACGCCGCAGAGAAACATCACAATCGGTGCGAAAGCCACGAGCATGATGAGGTCGTTCACCGCCACTTGAACGAGCGTGTAGGCAGGATCGCCGTCAGTCAGATATGACCAGACGAAAACCATCGCCGTGCAGGGAGCCGCCGCAAGAATGATGAGGCCGGCGGTGTAATTCTTCGCCGTCTCCGGATCAATCCACGCAGCGAAGACATGTTGCATGAAAATCCATGCGAGCAAAGCCATGCTGAACGGCTTGATCAGCCAGTTGATGAACAATGTTACCATCAGCCCCTTGGGTTTGCGTGCGATGCCGCCAATCGAACTAAAATCCACTTTGAGCATCATCGGATAAATCATCAGCCATAGCAGGACGCCGATGGGAATGTTCACATGCGAGTCTTGCCCAAATTCCATTTTGCTCAATGTCGCCGTAAGGTCGGGCAGCAATTTTCCGATCACAACTCCGGCAATCATGCAGAGGAAAACCCAGAGCGTCAGGTAACGCTCGAAGAACGCGAGGCGTTTGGGTGGAATTTGATCGCTCATTGATTCAGCAGCATTTGGCGGCAGGCGTTTTTTTCGTGAAATTAAATTTCAGCGGATTGAATTCGGAAACCGGCGCAGCGGGTGGCAGACATTTTTCTATCGCCAGACACGCCGTGTGCCGTTCCGTCAGGTGCAAGACAACTTCATTGTTCGCCACTTCGACCGAGCCAAGCGGAAATTGCGTGATGTAACCAAGCTCGTGTTCAACGTCCACGTCCAGGTCATCGGTCAATAACACGCTTTCCGCCAGGGCGAAAATTTTTGCGAGCCTGCCTGCCGTCAGGCGATGGTCGGTGTCGTCGGCAAACCACGTTTGCAACCGGCACAGCGAATCCGTGCGGAATGTGCCGCCGCAATCAATGAACCGCTTGTCCATGCGCGCCACCTCGGTGACGTGCGCGTGGGCAGGAACAAAATCTCCGTTGGGTAAGCGGAAGCGCACCAATGCCGCCGGGGTTTGCGCGAGAACATTTTTCAATTCATGTAATTTCATAAAATCAGATTGGGTTTAGCATTTCTTGCCGCCACATTGCCGCCTGCAAAGCTCACTGGCGTCCATTTTCAATATTTTCTTGAGAAGTTTTTCGTCCTTCAGGACGGGTTTTTCTTTTTTAACGAACTTGACCGTCCAATCAATGGCCCATCTGGCCGCATTGGCCACTTCAGCGAGCGTTGGCAAGCGGTAATAAATCCAACGTCCCTCTTTTCGAGACCTCACAAGTCCCGCCTGATTCAAAATGGACAGATGCTTGGACATGGTGGACGCTGAACGGCCAAATAGTTCGGTAATCTGGCAGGCACAAAGTTCGCCTTGCCGCAAGGCCATGAGCACACGCACGCGATTCGGGTCGGACAGCGCCTTGGTGATAGCCATAAATTCACGCATAAATTGTCATTTCGTCAAACGACGAAATAAAAATCCCATACCGCTCCGCAAGATGCAAGAAAAAGCTTACTCCGCTTTTGTTGCGGGCAGCGTGAAGAAAAACGTCGCGCCTTTGCCGAGTTCGCTTTTCACCCAGACTTCGCCGCCGTGCGCCTG
>CAZHXG010000086.1:0-2651 GCA_964536285.1 uncultured Bifidobacteriaceae bacterium | reverse complement strand
TCAAACGCCTTCGCGCCCTGATGCAGCAACATGCCGAGGCCGTTCGCCGTTTTGCAGCCGGCAGCTTTCGCCGACGCGATCAATTTCGTTTCCGCCGGGCGGTAAATCATGTCATAGACGGCGCGCGCCTGCTTCAACGAAAATCGTTTTTCATCCAGCGGCGACGCGTCGTCCGGCTTCAAGCCAAGCGATGTCGCGTTGATGACAAGATCAACAGCGGATTTTGGAAAACCGACAGCCACTTTTGTGAGTGGAAAATGCTCTATGATTTCTCCCGCCACGGCTTCAACTTTTGTTTCCGTGCGATTGACGAGAAAAAGTTCCGCGACGCTTTCCGATGCGAGCTTCAACGCCGCCGTCCGCCCTGCCCCGCCTGCGCCGAGCAAAAGAACTTTCGCGCCGCGCAATTCCAGCTTCAAATCCTCGCGCAACGCCGTGACAATCGCATCCGCATCCGTGTTGAAACCGATTGCACGCGCATTATCAAAGCGAATCGTATTGACCGCGCCCCATTTTTCGGCGGATTCATCCAGCGCATCCATCATTTCCACCGCGAGCAGCTTGTGCGGCACGGTCAGATTCAGTCCGGCGAAATTCATCGCCTTCGCGCCTTCAATGGCGGCGCGAAGATTTTTCGGGTCCACTTCAAATGCGAGGTAACGCCAGTCGAGTCCGAGCGCGGCGAATGCGGCGTTGTGCATCGCGGGCGACGCGGAATGCGCGATGGGCGACCCAAAGATCGCGCACAGGCGCGTGGCGGCGTTGATGGCGGGTTGAACCGGTTGAGACACGCGCAATTTATATTCGGCAACGGCGCGAGTTCAAAGCGCAAAGTCCGCCGGAAAAAGCCGGAGCATCCTGATTTGTTGTAGCATCGAGCCTGTGGCTCGAAATCGGCGCGCAGCGCCGACACTACAGAAACCTTCAAACGCTTTGCGCCCGTGCATTTTGTCCGCTAGAATTTCGCCGGATGAAATCCAAAGGTGCGGTTTATCTCGTCGGCGCCGGGCCGGGCGACGCGAGTCTGCTCACGTTGCGCGGCGCGGAATTGCTCCGGCGTGCGGACGTGGTTGTTTATGATCTGCTGGTGAACCCGGTTCTGCTCCGGCTCGCGCGCGCGGACGCGGAAATCATTTCGCGCGGCAAACGCACGGAGTTTTCACAGGAAAAAATCAATTCGCTGATGATTGCAAAAGCGCGCGAAGGAAAAATTGTCGTCCGATTGAAAGGCGGCGATCCTTACATTTTTGGCCGAGGCGGCGAAGAAGCCGAAGCGCTCGCGGCGGCGAAAATTTATTTTGAGGTCGTGCCAGGCGTTTCATCCATCATCGCCGCGCCGAATTACGCGGGCATTCCGCTCACGCACCGTGACTATTGCTCCAGCTTCACCGTTTTCACCGGCCACAACGATTCAACCGACGCGGGCACGGCATTGCATTACGAACAAATCGCAAAAATTCCCGGCACGAAAGTCGTTCTGATGGGCACGGAAAATCTCGGCGACTGGACGAAATCGCTCATCGCGCACGGGATGCCGACGGAATCGCCAGTCGCCGTCGTCCAATGGGGCACGCTCGGAAAACAAAAAACCGTTTCCGGCACGCTCGCGACGATTGCGAAATTGGCGGCGGAGAAAAAAATTGCCCCGCCTGCGCTGACCGTCATCGGCGACGTGGTGAAATTGCGCGGAAAATTGAACTGGGCGGAGAATCGCCCGTTGTTCGGAAAACGGATCGTCCTCACGCGCTCGCGCGGACAAATGGCAAAATTTTCACAGAAACTTTCCGAACTCGGCGCAGACGTTTTGGAAATTCCGGCCGTCAAAAGAGTCGCGCCCGACGACAAGCAGGGACTTGTTGACGCGCTGCTTTCATTGAACTCTTACGACTGGCTTATCTTCACGAGCGCGAGCGGCGTGGCTATATTTTTCGATTTTTTCTTCAAACGTTTTCAGGATATGCGCGACCTCGGCGGCGCAAAAATCGCGGCGGTCGGTCCGGCAACGGCGGCAAAATTGCGCGAGTTGCATCTGCAAGTGGATTTGATGCCGGAAGAATTCGTTGGAAGAAAAATCGCCGACGCATTCGCAAAGCACAGCAGCATCGAGAATTCAAAAATCTGCCTGTTCCGTGCCCAAAATGCGAACCCCGACTTGCCACGCTCACTCGAAGAAATGGGCGCGATCGTTGACGACATCGCGATTTACAAAACCGTCGCCGAAACCGAGGATTTTTTCGGCGCGGCGGAAAATTTTCTGGAAAGCGGCGCGGATTGGATCACGTTCACGAGCGGCTCGACGGTGGAATTTTTCCACGCGCGGTTTGATTTGCCGAAGCTGCTGAAAAAATTTCCGCAACTGAAGCTCGCGTCCATCGGACCGGAAACGAGCAAGGCGATTTCCGCTTTAGGCTTGAAACCCGCGCTCGAAGCGAAGGAGCACACGACGGACGGGTTGATTTCAGAATTGTTGCGCGCAGCCAGGAAAGATTGACGGGCTAATCAGTGCGCCATCGCTGTTTCAGCATCTTCCGAAACCCCATCCGTCTTGTGGAATTTCACGCTGACGATCTTGCTCACGCCGTGTTCTTCCATCGTCACGCCGTAAAGCACGTCGGCCATGCCGATGGTGCGCTTGTTGTGCGTGATGATGA
>CAZHXG010000085.1:0-2709 GCA_964536285.1 uncultured Bifidobacteriaceae bacterium | reverse complement strand
CCATGATAGTTTTACCGTCCTTTTTATGAAGACGGACATTCATCCGAAATATGTGGACGCGGAAATCCGTTGCGCCTGCGGCAACGTGATCAAGACGCGCTCCACCAAGCAGACCATCATCGTCGGCATTTGCAACGTGTGCCATCCGTTCTACACCGGCACGCAAAAGTTCGTGGACACCGCCGGCCGCGTGGACAAATTCCAGCAACGCGCCGCCAAAACCGCAGCCGCGCAAGCCGAGCACGCGACGAAGAAGAAAAAGAAAGCTTAGCTGCACGATTTCATTCCGCCCGCCTGCGCGTTTGCGTGAGCGGGCGGATTCTTTTTTGCGAAAATGGATTTAAGACCACACATCGAAAAATTTCGCGCACGCTACGCCGAATTGGAAACGGCGTTAAGCGATCCGAAGCTTTTTGACAATCCGCAGCGCGCTCAGGAATTGTCGCGCGAATATTCGCGGCTGAAAGAATTAATCGCGACCGGTGACAGCTACAAAAAAGTTCTGGCCGGCCTCGAAGAAAACCGTTCATTGCTCAAAACGGAATTGCCGGATTCTGAAATGGCGCAAATGGCGAAGGAAGAAATCGCGCGGCTCGAAGCGGAAGAAAAAAAACTGTCGCAGCAAATCCAATTCGGCCTCGTGCCGCCGAACCCGACCGATTCGCGCAATACCATCATCGAAATCCGCGCAGGCGCGGGCGGCTCGGAATCCGCACTGTTCGCTGCCGATTTATATCGGATGTATTGCCGCTATGCCGAAGCGCGCCGATGGAAAGTCGAGACGATGGATTCGAGTCCATCCGATTTGGGCGGTTTCAAGGAAATTATTTTCAGCGTCATCGGCACGGATGTTTTCAAGCGGCTGAAATACGAGAGCGGCGTTCATCGCGTCCAGCGCGTGCCGGCGACCGAGGCGCAAGGTCGCATTCACACGAGCACCGCGACCGTCGCCGTTTTGCCCGAAGCCGAGGAAGTGGACATCGAAATCAAACCCGACGAAATTGAGATCAATGTCTGTCGCGCGTCCGGCAAAGGTGGTCAGGGCGTGAACACGACGGATTCCGCAGTACAAATCATCCACAAGCCGACGGGATTGATTGTCCGTTGCGCCGACGAACGTTCGCAGCAGAAGAACAGAATCCAGGCGATGAAAGTTCTACGCTCGCGTCTGCTCGAAAGAAAAATCGCCGAGGAAAATGCGAAATATGCCGCGCAGCGAAAAGACCAGGTCGGCACCGGAGAACGCAGCGAAAAAATCCGCACTTACAATTTTCCGCAGAACCGCGTCACCGATCATCGCATCGAAGTGACGCTCTACAATCTCGCGAATTTTATTGAAGGCGAAATTGATCCGCTCATCGAGCCGTTGATGACGCACGATTTGGAAGAGAAGCTCGCAACTTTGAAATTATGAAATTACCCGCACACATCAAGGGGCTGATTTTTGATTGCGACGGCACGCTGGCCGACACGATGCCGTTGCACTGGCAGGCGTGGCAGATGATCACGCAACGGCATAATCTGCATTTTCCGGAGGACCGGTTTTACGCCTACGGCGGCGTGCCGTCGCGCGATATTTTGAAATTGCTCGCGGAGGAACAAGGGCGCTCGCTCGACCATATCGCCGTCGCGCACGAAAAAGAGGAAACTTATTTGCAAACGCTTTCGCAAGTGGGGCCGGTTCACGCCGTCGTAGAAATTGCGAAGGAAAATTTCGGGAAAATCCCGATGGCCGTCGCGTCCGGCGGCACGCAGAAAATCATCGTGCAAGTGCTGGAACATCTGAAAATCCGCCATTTGTTCAATGCCGTCGTCACCAGCGAAATGGTGGCGAACCAAAAACCCGCGCCGGATATTTTTCTTGAAGCCGCACGGCTTATTGGAGTTGAGCCAAAATTTTGCCGCGCTTATGAAGACACGGATTTGGGCATGCAGGCGATTCGTTCCGCCGGAATGGACGCAGTGGACGTGCGGGAATTACTCGCGAAGCGTTGAAACGCATCCTTGGATTAGAAACTGAATGGCTGAATGAAACCATCGTAACCAGCCCGTGCTGGATGTGTTCTTGTTTTGAACAGTTGTTTTCGTTTTGCTTTCCGAAGCAGGTTAATAACAAACGCCTGGCGTTCCTTAAAAGGATTTGAACAGCCCCAGCCCAAAATAATTACGTCGGATTCATTCAAAGCAGTTTCAATTGCAGAATCGTTTCTCGATCCAATTTCATGCGGCAAGCCTTGAAAGCCATTAGTTTGGATTGCAGCAAATTGATTAACAACAATCAACCGGCACACATTTTCAAATTCTGGAAGATTTTTTTGAAAGACAACTTTTTCCATGAACTGCACTGACTTGTCGGCTATTTCTTCGTCAGCATAACTTGGATTTTGCATTACAACACACGCCGTCTTTGTCCTGTGCGCAGGATTTTCTAATGAGATTTCGAGGCGGTAGCGAAACTTTCTGTCTTCCGAAAATTTTGCAGTGACCTTTACGCCGGCAATGTGCTGATATGTCATTTGCCGCTTCAACTTTGCCCCAGCTTCTTCGATTTCTCCGTCGCGGCGCGCACGGCGCTCATCACGGTGGCGCGGAGCTTGCCTTTTTCCAAGGCGTGCAGGCCTTCAATCGTCGTGCCGCCGGGGCTGGTGACTTGATCCTTGAGCGCGCCGGGATGCTGGCCGGTTTCCAAAACCATCTTGGCCGCGCCGA
>CAZHXG010000084.1:0-2879 GCA_964536285.1 uncultured Bifidobacteriaceae bacterium | reverse complement strand
CTACGCTGGGTGATGAATCGGAAATTGAATCAACCCTGAAGGGGTTGGAGCGGTGGGTGGCGGCGATGCAACCCTTTCAGGGTTGATGATTTTTTTGGCAGGTGTCCCAGGGTAGCTCCTCGCCAGTCCGGCTTGGACCAACCTTGGGCTGATTGATGGACTTGAGCCGCTTGGGAAGCGGCGAAAGGAATTTGGCGAAGCCAAAGGCCCGTCAGGGCCGAGCGAGCGGGAGCGAGTGAGTCACATCCCGTTGGGATTCTAAAGCGTATCAATTGGCAGGATATTTTGACTGATTTTCTTGCCACCATTTATCAATTTGTTCGTATGAGAACGGCGGCAAATCTTGAAGTTTTGCTTCCGATTTCAAGATGGATTCGGCTGTAAAAACAGCAAAAAGATTTTCACTTTCGCGATATTCTTGCATCACAAAATTCATTTTCTCTGCCTTCGGATAATTCGGATTATTTACAATGAAATATAATAGCCAAGAGGCATTCAATGTTTCAGCAGTCATACATTCATTTTTGGCTTCTGCAAAAGTAACTTTGCTTACGTCACGTTCAGTGCCGCCATTTTTCCATACATAATTACCTATAATCGTAATTTGACCATTACTACTGACTATTTGGGTGCTGATTACTTGGTTCGTCACACTTGCTGCAATCAATTTGGATTCACTTTTGGCGCGTTCCGAAAAAGCATTACTACCATCCAAAGCGACTTTTCGCAGATTATCAAAACCTGAACGTCGGTAATTGCGAGCATCGGTTAACGAAAAATAAAAATCAGAAGCATCCTTTACTTGTTTAATGGTTATCTGTGATTGAGCAGCCAATTCGTTTACCGTTTGAATCTGCCTATCAATGGTGCTGACTTTTGCTTTTAGTTCTTCGGAAGTAACAATGTTGTCTAACCCGCGAAGTTCAGCCAATCGATTAGTGTATTCCGAAAACGTTTCGTTCATCTGGCTGAAAATGTTCGTCGCTTCATTATTCAAATCATTTATTTCCTTTGTTCGCTTTGCGACGTCTGTCGAATTTAGAAATTTTTCTTTTGCATCGTTCCAAGTGGAGATGCCAATAAAAGCAAGAGCGGCAATAATTACAGCATTTACCACAATAACAGCCCCAATAAAGATTTTTGCACGCTTCGCATAATTATCCTCAACATCCTCGATACGTTGTTTTACGCGGCGCTCAACTTCGTCTCTAATTTCAAGACGAACTTCAGCATCCAATTTAACCTGTGAAGCTTCTTGTGAAGTTTTCTTTTCTTCTTCAGTCATATTGTTCCTTTGATTTATTTCACAACTTCAAATCCTTATCCGTCACCGCACCTTCTGACGCGCTCGTGACGTGCGCGGCGTATTTCGCCAGCACGCCGCGCGTGTAGCGGGGCGCGGGTTTGCTCCATATTTTCTTTCGCAGTTTCATCGTCCTATTTTCGGTTCGCCTCGCGCACCGTGCCAGACGCGCAAGATTTCAAGAATTTTTTCCTTTTGTCGAAGCCGGTAAACGAGGCGGTAATTTTTCACAACAATCTCGCGGATGTTCGGCTGGTTGCGCTCGGGAACAACGCGGCCAAGTTCAGGAAACTTTTCCAGCGTATCCACGCGGGCAAAAATCAAATCGCCGAGTTTGAGCGCCGCTTGCGGATTCTCCTTGGCAATGAACGTGGCGATGTCTCGCAAATCTTCGCGAGAGCGGAGCGTCCAGACTATTTTGAAATCCACGACGCAAACTCCCTCTTGACCTGTTCGTGCGGGACAACTTCGCCGCGATCCGCCTGCTCCTCGCCCTCGCGAATTGCAGCGAGGAATTCAATCTCTCTGCCGATGTCCTGCAACTTCGCGTCGGCAGGAAGCCGGTTCAGCAATTCAACGACGAGTTGTTTGTCGCTCATGGATTCAACCTAGCAAAGGTCTGTTCGATTGCAAATCACAACTTCAAATCCATATCCGTCACCGCGCCTTCCGACGCGCTGGTGACGTGCGCGGCGTATTTCGCCAGCACGCCGCGCGTGTAGCGGGGCGCGGGTTTCTTCCACGACTTGCGGCGGGCGTTCAGTTCTTTGCCGGTGATTTCGAGCGTCAGTTCGCGTTTCTCGGCGTCAATCGTGATGGCGTCGCCGTTCTTCACGAGCGCGAGCGGCCCGCCGGCGTAAGCTTCCGGCGTGATGTGCCCGACGACGAAGCCGTGGCTGCCGCCGGAAAACCGTCCGTCGGTGATGAGCGCCACGTCCTTGCCGAGTCCCTTGCCCATGATGGCGGACGTGGGCGAAAGCATCTCGCGCATCCCCGGCCCGCCGCGCGGCCCTTCGTAGCGGATGACGATGACGTCGCCCTTCACGATCGTGCCGTCGAGGATCGCGGCCATCGCGGTTTCCTCGGAATTGTAGACACGCGCGCGACCGGTGAATCGCAATCCTTCCTTGCCGGAAATTTTTCCGACCGCGCCTTCGGGCGCAAGGTTGCCGCGAAAGATGACGAGATGACTGTCCTTTTTGATCGGCTGGTCGAATGGTTGAATAATCGTCTGGTGCGCCGGATACGGTTTCACGTCGCGCAACGTTTCGGCAATCGTCTCGCCGGTGACGGTCAAGGCGTCGCCGTGCAATAATTTTTTGTCGAGCAGGATTTGCATGAGCGGACGGATGCCGCCGATGGCGACGAGTTCGCTCATCAAATGCTTGCCGCTCGGTTTCAGATCAGCGAGCACGGGCACGCGTTTGCCGATGCGCGTGAAATCGTCAATGGTCAGCTTCACCTTCGCGGCGTGCGCGATGGCGAGCAGGTGCAACACGGCGTTCGTCGAACCGCCGAGCGCGATGACGACGGTGATGGCGTTCTCAAACGCCGGCTTCGTGAGGATGTCGAGCGG
>CAZHXG010000083.1:0-2899 GCA_964536285.1 uncultured Bifidobacteriaceae bacterium | reverse complement strand
TGGGGCAGCGCGGGCATTTTGCCGATTTCATGGATGTATATCGCGATGATGGGCGCGGACGGACTGACCGAAGCGACGAAGTTCGCGATTCTGAATGCGAATTACATTTCCAAGCGGCTGGAAAATTATTTTCCGACTTTGTATCGCGGACATGGCGACCTCGTTGCGCACGAATGCATTCTCGATTTGCGCCGGTTCAAAAATGTCACCGTCGAGGACGTGGCGAAGCGGCTGATGGATTACGGATTTCACGCGCCGACGATTTCGTGGCCCGTGCCCGGCACGATGATGGTCGAGCCGACCGAGAGCGAATCGAAATACGAACTCGACCGTTTCTGCGACGCGATGATTTCCATCCACGCCGAAATTGCCGCGATTGAAAATGGTTCTGCCGACGCGAAAAATAATCTGCTCAAGAACGCGCCGCACACGGCCGACCAGATTGCCAGTGACAATTGGAGTCGTCCCTACACGCGCGAAGCGGCGGCGTTTCCGGCGAAGAGTTTGCTCGAATACAAATTCTGGCCGCACGTCAGCCGCGTGGACAATGTCTTCGGCGACCGCAATCCGGTTTGCACCTGCGCGGGTATGGAAAATTATACCTGAATCAACACTCCTGCGCGACGCGGCGGAAGTGGTAGCCCACGATCGCGAATTCGATCGCGCGACGGAAGTGGTTCGGACGCCGCAGCAGTGTGCCCCAAAAAAAACGCCAATACGCCACGCGCCCGCGATACCAGATGCCCAGCAGCCAGAACGATTTCGCGAAGGCCATGATGTCCGCGCGCGACAGACGCAGTCTTGACCCGGTGGTGCGATGGTTTTCGAAAAATGTCCGGACGCGCTGGTAATAGGCCTTCGGCTCGTAAAGTTTTTTCATCAGGTCGCGGTAACCCGATTGCAGAAATTCGCGGTTGAGCTTCGGTTTGAAATTGAGCGCGGCGTCCGTGTTGTTGCCGCTGGTTTCCGTTTCGAGGCGGCCTTCGGTTTTCAGCCGCTTGTATAATCGCGTTTGCGGCAGCGCGGTGAGCAACCCGACCATCGCCGTGACCACGCCGGAATGCTGGATGAATTCAAACTGCCGCTTGAAGATGTCCGTCTTGTCGCTGTCGAAACCCACGATGAATCCGCCCATGATCTCAAGCCCGCGCTGTTGCAACGTGCGCACCGCCGCCACAAGATCGCGCCCGCGATTCTGGAGCTTGCGACATTCTTCCAGCGCCTCCACCGACGGCGTCTCAATGCCGACGAAGACTTTTGTGAAACCGGCTTCCACCATCAGCGCGCACAACTCCGCATCGTCGGCGAGATTCACCGACGCTTCCGTGAGAAAACCCATTTGCGCCCGCGTGCGCCGGCGCCAGCCGATGATTTCATGCAGCAACGCCTTTGTCCGCCGTTTGTCGCCGATGAAATTATCGTCCACGATGAACACCATTTCCTTCCATCCCCGCAACCGCAATTCCTCCAACTCGGCGACCAATCGTGCCGGCGATTTTGTGCGCGGCACGCGGCCGTTCATCACGATAATGTCGCAAAATTCGCAATCATACGGACAGCCGCGCGAAAATTGCGCGGACAGCGTCACATAATTGTTCAGGTTCACGAGATCCCAGCGCGGCATCGGCGTCTGCTCAAGGCTCGGCCAGCCCGGCGCCTTGTAAATGTGTTGAAGCCGACCATTCCTCAAATCCTCCACCAGTTGCGGCATGACTTCCTCCGCTTCGCCTAAAACGAAATGCTGGATTTCCGGAAATGTTTCATGCCCGGTCGTGAACAGCGGCCCGCCGGCGATGACGCGTTTGCCGAATCCGGCGCACCGCGCCACAATGCCGTGCACCGACTCCTTGTGCACGATCATGGCACTGATCATCACGAAATCCGCCCAATGCAGGTCCACGTCCTTGAGCCGCTCGACGTTCATGTCCACCACGCGGAGTTGCCAGTGGCGCGGCAGCATGGCGGCCACCGTCAGCAAACCCAGCGGCGGGAACGCGGCTTTCTTGGAAACGAATTTCAGAACGTGTTTGAAACTCCAAAACGTGTCCGGCGTTCGCGGACTGACCAATAAAATTTTCATCGTTACCACGGCTTTCTAGCGCAATGGCAAAATATAATCTCTTCAGACAAAACCTCCGAATCAAATCTTTGATTCATCGTCTGCCGGATATTGCAATCGCAATGGCAAGAATTGCGTGGCTTGCTCCAAAATTTATCAAGGCAGTTTGCTCAAAGCCGCATTCACGCCCGCGACGAGCGCGTTGACACGTGCTTGCAGTGAAAAATCGGACGGTGCTTCAAGCGTGTAGCCTTGCCGCGATTTGTGCGTGATAAGATAAAATGCTTCCGGCCAGTCGGGACGTTCCTGCGGCAAAATGTTCGGTCGCACGATTCCGCCTTTCGCCGCGCGGCCTTCGATGCTTTCGGACAGATCAACGGGACAAACTTTCTGGACGGCTTCGATCATTTTTTCCGCGAGCGACGGTTTTGAATCCGGGCTTTGTTCGTAGACATAAAATCCGTGGGATTCCCAGTCCTCATGCAGGCAGAGATACAGATCAAACTTCGGCTGCCGTTCCAGCCACGCGATGTGCGCGCGGACTTCGGTGGACTGCGGATTGCGATAATCGCGGTTCAAATCCTGGCCACTGTCATTTTCGCGCCGGTTCAAAGTGAAGCCGGTGGGATTCAGGCATGGCAGCAAATAAATCTCCGCGTTGTCAGGCCAGTGATTTTCCTGAATCAAGCGCAATGCCGCCACAGGGCCGGCGGGTTCGTCTCCGTGGATGCCGGTGCTGATGTAGATACGGGTTGATGGTTGAGAGTTGAGACTTGAGGGATGATGGAGGGCAAGCCACTTGAACCCATCTTGCTCGTGGAAAATTTCTGAATGCCAGCC
>CAZHXG010000082.1:0-3051 GCA_964536285.1 uncultured Bifidobacteriaceae bacterium | reverse complement strand
CGCGACTCGTGGCGTTCCGTGCCGAGGACGTGCAGTCCGCCGACTTCCGCGACGCCTTCGCCGAGTTTGATGTCCGTGCCGCGACCGGCCATGTTCGTGGCGATGGTGATCGCGCCGCGTTGGCCTGCGCGCGTGACGATCTCCGCCTCCTGCTGGTGGAATTTCGCGTTGAGGACGGAATGAATCAGTCCTTCCTTCTTCAACATCCGCGAAAGCATTTCGCTCGTCTCGACGGAAATCGTGCCGACAAGAATCGGACGGCCATGTGCGTGAAGCTCCTTGATCTCGCCGACGACGGCGTTGAATTTTTCGCGCCGCGTCTTGTAGACCGAGTCGTTTTTGTCCTTTCGGATGTTCGGCTGGTTCGTCGGGATCGTCAGCACGCCGAGTTTGTAGATGTCAAAAAATTCCGCCGCTTCCGTTTCCGCCGTGCCGGTCATGCCCGCGAGTTTTTGGTAAAGGCGGAAATAATTCTGGATCGTGATCGTCGCGAGCGTCTGCGTTTCGCGCTCGATCGCGACACCTTCCTTCGCCTCGACGGCCTGATGCAAACCGTCGCTCCAGCGGCGTCCGGGCATCAAGCGTCCCGTGTGCTGGTCAACGATGATGACTTTGTTTTCCTGAACGACGTATTCCACGTCGAGCTGGTAGAGGCTGTAAGCCTTGAGCAATTGCGAGATGGCGTGGATCTTTTGCGCTTTCGCCTCGAAGTCCGCCTGCAATTTCGCTTTCGCCTCCATGCGTTTTCGTGCGTCGGTCTCCGCGCCCGCGTCGATGTCGTGCAACAACGTCGTCAAATCCGGCAGCACGAACGCCTCCGGGTCTTTCGGGCTGACAAAACTGCGGCCTTTCTCGGTCAAATCGGCCTCGTGACTTTTTTCGTCAATCGCGAAAAGCAGTTCTTCCTTCTCGCGGTAAAGATCGACTTTCTTTTGATCCTTGTGCAAGTCAAGTTCGGCGCGGTTCATCAGCCCGGCATATTCCGGATTCTCCAGAATTTTCATCAGGCCTTCGGATTTCGGCTGGCCGGTTTTGACGCGGAACAAAAGCAAACCGATTTGATGCTCCAGCTCGGCGGCATTTTGAATGTTCGAGCCGTCGGTCGGATTCAATTTTTTGATCAAATCCTCCGCTTCCTTCAAAAAACGATTGCACAAACCTTGCTGGGCGCGGACGAGCGAATCCACGAGCGGCTTCCATTGCGCGAACTGCTCGTCGAACGTGTGCATCGAAGGGCCCGAAATGATCAGCGGCGTGCGCGCTTCATCAATCAGGATTGAATCCACTTCGTCCACAATCGCGAAATAATGTCCGCGCTGAACCTGTTCCTCTTTGCGCGACGCCATGCCGTTGTCGCGCAGATAATCGAAGCCAAATTCCGAGTTCGTGCCGTAGGTGATATCGCAGAAATACTGCTCGCGGCGGATTTTCGGCGACTGATCGTGCAAAATCACGCCGACGGTGAGTCCGAGAAACCTGTAAATCGCGCCCATCCATTCGGAATCGCGCGCGGCTAGATAATCATTCACGGTCACGACGTGGACGCCGCGTCCGGTGAGCGCGTTGAGATAGACGGGCAGGGTGGCGACCAAAGTCTTGCCTTCACCGGTCGCCATTTCCGCGATTTTTCCGTTGTGCAAGCCGATGCCGCCGATGAGCTGCACGTCGAACGGAATCATTTCCCATTTAAGAGGATGGCCGCGCACGGTGATTTCCTGATTGCACAAACGGCGGCAGGCATTTTTCACGACGGCAAACGCCTCCGGCAGAATTTCATTCAACTTTGCGGCAAGTTCGTCATTGTCGGAAATTTTTGAAAGTTCCTCCTTCCATGCGGCGGTTTTTGCGCGCAGTTCGTCGTCGGAAATTGTTTGCAGCCCGGCTTCGAACTCGTTGATTTCACGGACCCGCGGCCAGAGTCTCTTGACTTCGCGGTCGTTTTTCGACCCGAAGACCAGTTTGAATAGATTAACCATGACAATTTGCCAAAATAGAACGGAAACGCTACGCGAGAAAACGCAAACCGTCAAAGTGAATCGCCGTCACAATTGTGACGGCGATTCGGGGACTGGGATGGGGAAATTTAAAAGCAGTTATGCCACGGCCACGAGCGGCGGGGAATTGTGGTTTTGACGGAACGCCGCGTTCGCGTTCGGCGGCGTGGCGTCGCGGACGATTACCGCAGCGCGTTTCGACGCCTCGGAGATCAGCCGCAAGTGCGGTTGCAACGCCGGGTCTTGCGCGTGCCGGATCAACAGCCGGTCGGCATAGCCCTGGACGATGGTGAGGATGTTGTTCAGTTCGTGAGCGATCACGGGCGCCATGTGCCGGGCAGGATCAAAATTTTCGTTCTGGGCCGCCGCGCCACCGCCCTGTTCGAGCGACGCCGCCATTTTTTTATAGATGGATTCGTAAGAAGACATTGTCACAAGAAAAGCAGTTTGCAGGCCAAAGTGTTGAAAGAAAAAAATCAATTTTCCCGAATTATTCCGCGTCGGAAATTCCGCTACGGCCGTCTTGAATCCCGATGAATTGGACAGCTTTGTTCCAAAGCGGGACAGCGGCAAATGGTACTGGTATTGTATCAACTTGAATTTTCGGTGGGGCGAGCGTCCTCGCGAGCCGGCTCGTCAGTAGCCTCGCCCCACCAAAACCAGCAACCGGCAAATCGCAGGCTGGCTTCTTTTTCGCGTCTGATTATCCTGTCCGGCAAATCGAAATGAACCTTGCGCTCGAATCACTCGGCCTCATCGCCGGCAACCGCACATTGCCGCTGGAATTCGCGCGGCAGGCGCGCGCGGCGGGCGTGAAAAAACTCGTCGCCGTCGCGTTTGAGAATGAGACCGATTCCGCGCTTGAAAAACTGGTGGACGAAATCGTCTGGCTGAAAGTCGGCCAGCTTTCAAAATTGATTTCCGCATTCACCGACCGGAACATTTCGCGATGCGTCATGGTCGGCCAGATCGCGCCGAAAAATCTTCACGACCTGTGGCCCGATTTGCGGACGGTGGGAATGCTGTTCCGGCTCAAGGAAAAGAACGCGCACACGAT
>CAZHXG010000081.1:0-3334 GCA_964536285.1 uncultured Bifidobacteriaceae bacterium | reverse complement strand
AATGGACGGACTGGCGCACCGCCGACGGCCGCGCGCTCAACCAGATTGACGACGTCATCGCGCAGATCAAAAAAAACCCCGACAGCCGGCGGCACATCGTCACCGCGTGGAATCCGGGCGAGATCGGGCAGATGGCGCTCGCACCGTGCCACGCGTTGTTCCAGTTCTATGTGCTGGACGGCGAATTAAGCTGCCAGCTTTACCAGCGCAGCGCGGATATTTTTCTGGGCGTGCCGTTCAACATCGCCAGCTACGCGTTGCTCACGATGATGGTCGCACAGGTCTGCGGATTGAAACCGGGCGAATTCGTCCACACGCTCGGCGACCTGCATCTTTACAAAAATCACGTCGAGCAGGCGAAGCTACAACTGTCGCGCGAGCCGCGTCCGCTGCCGCAGATGAAATTGAATCCGGCGGTGAAAAACATCGGCGACTTCAAGTTCGAGGATTTTGAACTGGCGAATTACGATCCGCATCCGGCAATCAAAGCGCCGATCGCGGTTTGACTGTGAAATACTTCAAAGCCATCGCCGCGATGTCGCTGAACCGCGTGATCGGCGCGGGGAACAAAATCCCGTGGCATCTGCCAGAGGATTTTAAATGGTTCAAAAAAATGACGATGGGCAACGTCGTCGTGATGGGGCGAAAAACTTTTGAGAGCCTCGGCCAGCCGCTGCCGAACCGGAAAAATCTGGTGCTGACAAAGCATCCGCAGCGGCTCATCAAACAGCATCCCGAAATTTTCGGGCAATATCACGAGTGGCGCGGCGGAAAATTCCTCAAGCGCGCCTACCAGTTTCATTTCACGAAGCTGGGCGAAAAAAACGAAACCGAAATTCTGATTTTCAATTCGCTGGACAAACTGGATCCGGCGGAATTTCCGAACGACATCTTCATCTGCGGCGGCGCGCAGATTTACGAGCAGGCATTGCCGCGCTGTTCCGACCTTTACCTGACGCTCGTGAAATGCGAAGTGGAAAATGGCGACGCTTTTTTTCCGCCGTTTGAAAAACGGTTTGAACCGGTCGAGGAAATCCATGACACGCCGGAGTTCAAAATCCTGCACTATCGTCATCGGAGCTTGAAAAATTCCGGATAAAAATTCGCTGGCCTAAAAAATTTCTTCGATACAAACTTCCGCATGACCTCAAAACTACTGCGGATTCTATTCGTCGGAATGATTTGCATCTGCACCTCAAAATTTACGCTCGCGGCGGCGGAAAGCCCCATCGCGCCCGGCGCGAAACTTAAAAAGCTCGCTGGCGACTTTGCGTTCACCGAAGGCCCGACGTGTGACAAAAAGGGAAACGTCTTTTTCACCGACCAGCCGAACGACCGCATCATGGAATGGAGCGTGGACGGAAAACTATCCACATTTCTCGAACCTTCCGGTCGCGCCAACGGATTGTATTTCGATGCGAAAGGCAACTTGATCGCCTGTGCCGACGAACACAACCAGCTTTGGTCAATTTCACGCCGTAAAAAAACGACCGTGCTCGTCAAAGATTTTCAGGGCAAATATCTCAACGGACCGAACGACGTGTGGGTCGCACCCAACGGCGCGATGTACATCACCGACCCGTTTTATCGCCGCAAATACTGGGATCACACTGAGATGGCGTTGCCGAATGAGGAGGTTTTTTACCTTTCGCCCGACCGGAAGAATTTGACGCGCGTCACCGACGACCTGAAAAAGCCGAACGGAATCACCGGTACGCCCGACGGGAAAAAGCTTTTTGTCGCCGACATCCAGGCGGACCAGACCTGGAGTTACGATATTCTGCCCGACGGTTCACTCACGAACAAAACGCTGTTCTGCTCCAAAGGCTCGGACGGCATGACGATTGATGAAGAGGGAAATTTATATTTGACCGGCAAGGGCGTGACGATTTTCGACAAAACGGGAAAACAGATTGATCACATTGACGTGGATGAAGCATGGACGGCAAACGTCAGCTTCGGCGGCAAGGACCACAAGACACTTTTCATCACCGCGAGCAAGTCGCTTTACTCGATTCAAATGCGCGTCAAGGGCGCGAATCCGGCGAAGTGAAATTATTTCTGCGCTTAACCAACCGAATTACCACGGCTTTCGTTCGTTCATCGCCGTCTGGATGGCGCGTTTGAGCGCCAGCGAATCGACGCTGCCGGTCTCGCTATAAATGATTTTGCCTTCCGGGCTGATAAGCACGGTGTAGGGCGCCACACCCTGCCATTCGGGATTGAAGGCGTTGATCAGCGCGTCGCGATCCGTGGAGGCAAAAATAAAATTGCGGGTCGAAGCCTGCTGCTTTTTCAAAAATTCCAGCACGGAATTCGTTTCGTCCGGCTCGTTCATGGCCACGGTCACCAGTTCGAAATCGCGATGGCGATACATCCGGTTGATGGTGACGAACTCGGGAAATTCCACCATGCAGGGCGCGCACCACGTCGCCCAGAAATTCACCACGCGGAATTTTCCGGAATCGTTCTTGCGCAAGGCTTGCAAGACGTTGGTGTCCGCCGGCGAGACCGACACCGGCTCGTTCGCCAGTTGGTTCAGGTAAGCTTGCGTCGAGGATTCCTTGCCGGCCCATTTGATGGAACAGCCGACGGATTTGGTCTGCGTCACGGCCGGTTCCTTGCCGTCGAGCAACGCGTCGAGCGCATCCCGCAGATAATTTTTCGTCACGTGCTGAATGCGCTCGGAATTGTCAATCGCTCCGACGTAACGCAATTTGCGCGCGGCGTCGAAGACAAACACATGCGGCGTGGCCACCGGACCGTAGGCGTGCGCGATGGATTCAGTGTCGCCGTCGTAGAGATAGGGAAAATTGAACTGGCGGTCGCGCGCGCGGATTTTCATTTCGTCGAACGAATCGCTCAAGTCCGTCCAGCCCAGTTCATCGAGGCGGACGGATTTGGGATCATTGGGCATGATGGCCACCACGGCCACGCCTTTGGCCTTGTAGTCCGTCACGATTTGTTTGATGCGTTCCTCGTAATACTGCGCCGTCGGGCAATGATCGCACGTGAAGACGACGACCAGAATTTTTGCGTCCGCAAAATCCTTGAGCGACCAATTTTTCCCGTCCACGCCGGGCAGGTTGAAATCCGGCGCGTTTGTGCCCAGCGGCAAGGTGGGAAAATTTGCAGCCGTTGCGCCGCAGCAAATGACCAAAATTGCGAACAGGGCGGAGACAAATCGGTTCATAACCGCGATTTTAGTCCTGAAGCAAACCGGTGCAAGTAACTTTTCGAAATTGAAACTGCGAATGGCATGAACGTCAAAGGCGCGAATCCGGCGAAATAAACGGCGTCGCGGAATCATTTTTACACGCCACGGAACCATTCC
>CAZHXG010000080.1:0-3706 GCA_964536285.1 uncultured Bifidobacteriaceae bacterium | reverse complement strand
GATTGACCAGTATTTCGCCACCATCGCGACGTGGTTCGGCGTGGACAGCGGCAATTTGTCCACCGTCTTCCCAAACATCGGACGCTTCGCCACGCCCAGCCTCGGTTTCATGAAAACTTCCTGAAATGAAAAAATTCTGGGCAGCCGTCGCCATCATCGCCGTCGTCGCGGGAATCTATTTTTTTGAAACACAAAAAAATCCCACACCAGGAAATTCTACGGCGACGAACTCGACCGTTTCCGAAAAGAATTCCAGCGCGCCCGCCGCTCCGGGAAATTCTGGAACTGTTCCCTCAACTTTGTCCGCTGGCGCCGGCGCAAACGCAACTTCGCCGAACGACCTCGCATCGCGCGCCGCTTCACCGAATTCAATTCCTACGACCAACGAGGTTCAAAATCTTCCGCCGCTGACGGTTTTGGACAATGCGCGCGTGGCCATCCATAATTACAATTCGGCGTTCGGCGAAAATCCCGTCGGCACAAATCCCGAAATCACCGCCGCGCTTATGGGCAAAAACCCGAGGCAGATCAATTTCATCACGCCCGAATCCGCTTTGCGCGTGAATGAAAGCGGCGAGATGGTGGACGCTTACGGCACGCCATTTTTCTTCCACCAGCTTTCCGGACAGGAAATGGAAATCCGCTCCGCCGGTGAAGACCGGAAAATGTGGACGTTCGACGATCAGGTGACGCGGTGATTTTCCAGATTGGCGGAAGGGGTGGTTTCTGAACCCCTTTTGCCATCTGGTGATCAAGGCCATAAGGGTGGATTCGCACCCCCTACCAGATAGTTTGTCCAAAATGCTTATCACCTATCGTTTGCGGAACAAAATGACTAAAAACACTCTCGCCATGAAGCTCGGTGTGAGTTTGGGCACGCTCAAAAACTGGGAGTTTGGACGGACTCATCCGAACCGAAAATCATGGCCGATCATGCGCGCTCTTTTGGGGACGTAAGGGTGGATTCGCACCCTCCATAGATTCCCATGATCGAGGAATTTATTTTATGGGGTATTCACCCCATTGTTCGCGGCGGCCAAAAGAGACACGTTTTAGGGTGCATCATGAGCGACGTTGTTCTGGAAATTAAAGACCTGACCCGCCGCTTAGGCACATTTACGGCGGCGGATGCGCTAACGCTTTCGGTCAACGCCGGTGAGGTCTTTGGATTATTCGGCTGCATCCTCCTGACCACGATCATTCTGGTTGTAATTGGTGCCCGATTGTATCCCCAGCTAGCAACATAAAACGCATGATAAATACGCAACCTAAACAACGATATAAAATCGGCATGGTCGGCTTGGGTGTTATGGGGCGCAATTTCGTGCTGAACATGGCCGACCACGGCTTTTCGGTGGCGGGTTATGACAAGGACACGGTCAAGGTCGAGGAACTGCGCAAGAAATCCGCCCAACGCAACATTTGCGGCGCGGCAGACATCAAGGAGTTTATTTCACTGCTCCGTAAACCGCGCGCCATTATGATGCTGGTGCCCGCAGGCGCTCCGGTGGATTCGGTCATCAAGGATTTGTTGCCGCATTTGGAAAAGGACGATCTCATCATTGACGCTGGCAATTCCTACTTCAAGGATACCGATTTGCGCGCCAGCAATCTGGCGGCGAAAGGCATTCAATTTCTCGGCGTGGGTGTGTCCGGCGGCGAAGAAGGCGCGCGTCACGGGCCGAGCATCATGCCCGGCGGGCCGAAAGAATCTTACGAGCGCGTCCGTCTCATTTTTGAGGCTGCGGCTGCGAAGGTCAACGGTGAGCCGTGCGTGACTTACCTCGGTCCCGGTTCTGCCGGCCATTTTGTAAAGATGGTTCATAACGGCATCGAATACGGAGTCATGCAATTAATCACTGAGACCTACGATCTGATGAAACGTGGTCTGAGGTTGAACGACGACGAAATTTGTGAGGTCTATGCTTTGTGGAACAAGGGTGAGTTAAATGGTTATCTTGTGGAGATCACCAGCCATATTTTTTCCAAACCGGACGGAAATATCGGCAAGCGGCTGATTGACGAAATACTCGACGTGGCCAAACAGACAGGCACTGGCATGTGGACCTCACAAAGCGCAATGGAACTGCAACTACCGATTCCGACGATCGACCTGGCGGTCGCAATGCGCAACTTGTCCGTGTTCGAGAAGGAACGCGAGCAGGCTGGCAAAATTTATCAGCGTCCCATCCGGCGCTTCATTGACGACCGCAACAAATTCCTCACTCAATTGGGCCGTGCACTTCTTGCCGGATTGATCATCACATACGCGCAGGGCATGGCACTTTTGGCGGTAGCTTCGGCAAAATATAAATATCAACTTGATCTTGAAGCCGTGGCGCGACTTTGGCGGGGCGGCTGCATCATTCGTGCCGCGTTGCTCGAAGACATCTGTGCGGCGTTTCGTGCGCGGCGCGATTTACCGAACTTGCTGCTCGATGCCAACTTGTCGTGCAAGCTCATGGAACATCAGGAGGATTTGAGGCACGTCGTGAGCCAAGCGTCCGAGTCAGGCGTGCCGGTCCCGGGGTTGATGGTTTCGTTGAGTTATCTTGATGCGTATCGCAGCGCGTGGCTGCCGGCGAATTTGGTTCAGGCGCAACGTGATTATTTTGGATCGCATACTTATGAGCGGATTGACGCGAAAGGCATTTTTCACACGGAATGGGAGGCGAAATGAAACCAGTAAAAACGAACGACCAACTTGAACCGACGGTGTTCGTCATTTTTGGCGGCGCCGGTGACTTGACGTGGCGGAAACTCGTGCCGGCTTTGTTCGACCTCTCACAAGATCGCAGCCTGCCCGCGCAATTTGCGATCATCGCGGTTGACCGCATCAAACTCGGCGATGACGCGCTGCGCCGCCGGTTGCATGATGGCGTCAATCAATTCTCCCGTTTCGGAAAAGCCACGTCCGCCTCGTGGAATCAATTCGCGAAGCATATCCATTACCAGCAAGGTGATTTCAAGAAGTTACAAACTTATACTGTCCTCGGCAAACAATGCGCGAAGTTGGAAAAAGAGTGGGGCTCAAAAGCTCATTGTATTTTTTACATGGCTACGCCGCCTTCGATGTTCGGCGAAATTCCAAAATATCTCGGCAAAGCCGGACTGTCGCGCGACCGCGAATTCGCGCGGATCGTGATTGAGAAACCCATCGGTTATGATTTGGAATCGGCGCGCGCGTTGAACGCCATTCTCGCCGCCAGTTTTGACGAATCCCAAATTTTTCGGATTGATCATTATCTCGGCAAGGAAACCGTGCAGAACATTCTGGCGTTTCGTTTTGCCAATCCGCTTTTCGAACCCATGTGGAATCGTCGCTACATTGATTATGTGACTATCACCGTCGCCGAGACCGTGGGCGTCGAGCATCGCGGCGGTTATTACGATCATGCCGGCGCGCTCCGTGACATGGTGCAGAATCATCTGATGCAACTGCTCTGTCTCGTCGCGATGGAACCCATGGTCTCTTTCGAGGCCGACGAAATCCGCAATAAAAAAGTGGACGTTCTCCATGCGGCGCGCCCGATTCTTCGCGATGCAGTCCCGCAATCCGCCGTGCGTGGACAGTATGGTTCTGGCAACGTTGCCGGGAAAAAATTACCCGGTTATCGTCAGGAAAAAGGCGTCGCGCCCGATTCCCAGACGGAAACGTTCGCGGCGTTGAAATTATTTCTCGACAACTGGCGCTGGCAGGACGTTC
>CAZHXG010000079.1:0-3793 GCA_964536285.1 uncultured Bifidobacteriaceae bacterium | reverse complement strand
CGGCGACGGCCTTGGCGACGGTGTTGGGGATGTCGTGAAATTTCAAATCCAGAAAAACCATTCCGCCGAGTGCGCGGATTTTTTTCACGATGTCCGGCCCGGCGCTCGTGAACAGCTCGCTGCCGATCTTGAAACCGCCGGAAACCGGAGCCAGTTGCTCGACGAGCTTCAAGGCTTGTTCGGCCGCCGGCACATCGAGCGCGACAATGATTGGATTGCGCATGAATTTATTTAGCCACAGATGAAACAAGGATGAAACACAGATTTTCAGGAAACGGATGGTGAATTTTTGACTTTAATCCAAAATTTGCCTAGCCTGCCCTCGTGAAAATTGCCCGCCACACCGACGCAACCTTTGCCGCAAAGCTCCGCGAATTGACCGCGGCTTCAAGTTTGTTCGATGAAGAAATCGAGCAGCGCGCGCGCGCCATCCTGCACGACGTTTATGTGCGTGGCGACGATGCGGTGCTGGAATTCACGGAGCGCTTCGACGGCGCGAAGCTCGTCGCCGACCGGCTGGCCGTCACGCAGGCGGAATTTTTCAACGCGTCAATATCGGCTGACGAACCTCTTCGCAAAGCCATTGCCGAAGCGGAAAAAAACATCGCCAGTTTTGCCAAAAAGTCGCTGCGCAAAAACTGGCGGATGAAAAATTCGCACGGCGCGAGTGTCGGCGAAAAGTTCGATCCGTTCCGGCGCGTCGGTATTTACATCCCGGGCGGAACTGCGCCGCTTGTTTCGACGGCGTTGATGACGGTCACGCTCGCGAGGGTCGCGGGCTGCAAAGAGATTGTCGTCTGCACGCCTTGTGGCAAAGACGGGTCAATCAATCCCGCGCTGTTGTTCGCGGCGCGGGCGGCGGGAGCGACGGAGATTTACCGCGTCGGCGGCGCGCAGGCGATTGCGGCGATGGCTTACGGCACAAAGACAATTCACCGTGTGCAGAAAGTTTTCGGACCGGGCAACGCCTACGTCGTCACCGCCAAACGATTGCTTGTCGGGCATGTCGCGATTGATTTGCTGCCCGGCCCGAGCGAAGTGCTCGTGCTCGCGGACGAAACGGCGAATCCAAAATTCGCCGCCGCCGATTTGCTCGCGCAGGCTGAACATGGTTCGGGTCACGAGCGCGTCTGGCTCGTGACGACTTCGGCAAAAATTTTGAAATCGGTCGAAAGCGAAATCACGAAGCAATTGCCAAAACTTGCGCGGCGCGAATTCATCCGGCGCGCGTTGCAAAACAACGGCTGGTTGATTCAAGTGAACTCGCTCGACGACGCGATTGCGCTGACGAACCAGCTTGCGCCGGAGCATTGCGAAGTGATGGCGCGCAATCCGAGAAAAATTTCCGAAAAGATTTTGACGGCGGGCGCGATTTTTCTCGGCGCATTTTCGCCGACGGTTTTGGGAGATTATGTTGCCGGGCCGAGCCACACGCTGCCGACGGGCGGCGCGGGCGCGTCGTTCGCCGGTTTGATAGTGGATCAATTCCAGCGCCGCACGAGCATTGTCGAATACACGCGTGCTTCGCTGAAAAAGGCGTTGCCCGTCGTGAAAAAATTCGCGGAACTCGAAGGCTTGGGCGCGCACGGGAAAAGCGCGGAGACAAGGAAATAAAATTCCCCAACGCCCGATGCAAAACACCGGTTCATTTGATGCCAGGTTCGTCTCCGGTCGCTCGAACAGCATGTATCGCGTTTACACGCAAGCGAGCGATCTCTACTTCATCAATCTCGGCGGTTTGAATCCCGAGATGCAAGCGCTCACGGTCCATTTCGGGCTCATCGGAATGCTGATAGGAGCGGCATTGAAAAAACGCGCGCAAAAACAGACCGAAGCCATGCTCCGGCGCGCGGAAGGACAGGACCTGGAATTTTTGTTGCGCGAAAACAAAACCAGTTTCAAGATTTACGCTCCCGAAATCAGCGAGGCGGCGATTGAGCCCCCGTCATTTTTTGCCATGCACGGCAAACAGGCCGGGCGCTGGAACTTCAAGCTGCGCGACGGGAAAAAATTCCGGTTGGAATTTGAAAACACCGACGCGATGAAAGCCGCGCTGGACGTGCTGCCGCGATTGCTGAACGCGACATTGCGCGTCAACGTCGAGTGGAACGAACTGAAGAAAAAATTTCAGAAAAGAAAAACACCGTACTGAATTGTTTATTGTCTCAGCCCGGTGTCCGGGAGGAGGGCTGCGATTGTGCCGACACGCCATGCGTGTCTTTTATTCAGGGGCTGCGATATGTTGAAATAAGATGAGATTTTTTCAGTTTCCGGTGTATGTTACAATCAAGATGAAGGAAGTTAAAAAAGCGAATCCCCGTTACGGGCCGTTGCCGGCTACAGGAGTGCCGGTGCAAGTCCAGTGCGACGGTTTCAAAAGCATGGCTTTCCGTGACAAGGAGGGGAGATGGATAGACCTTTTCAGCCGCAAATTCCTGCCGTACGTTTTTGGAGTGGTTCCAGCCTGATTCAGTCGGCGGATTTTTTTTGAGCCAACCCGTCCCGCACGTCGAAAGACATGCGGGATTTATTATTTCAATCTCCATTCGCTGCGGCCTTGCCGCGTCACAGGAACATGCAACTGTTGGCGGATGTGAGTTCGCCCGTGCGCACCATTACGAAACCCTGAAACCTTAATTGTTGTGGGTTTCCGTGGTGGTCGTCGCGCTGGCGGGCACGGCAGGCGTCGTGGTGGTCGTGCTGGTTGTGGTGGTTGGAGTTGTGCAACCGGTGAGTGACACGATGGCGACGGCGGCAAGGCATGCGATGACAAGTTTTTTCATAAGTATAATTTTTGTTTGGTTTGTAATTTTACAAGCATGTAATTACGCCATCGGTTGGTTGTTTACCATGGGGTATAACCCTACCACAACTCATCGGTGATCGCGGTGGACGCCGATGGTGGTCGTGTGCAAACACCTGCTGCCGAGGTGAAGCTGCCGGCGGATTTTACGGAAAGACAGAATCAATCGAATGAGCAGAATCCAATCGCAGAGCCGCCACAGCATTCACAATATCCAGCGTTCATCCGCGTGATTCACCGTTTGGACCTGTTGCGAAGCTTTTCCTCTTCTTGCATTTTCAAATTCGCCGTCAGGGAATCGGTCTGGCTAGTTTTGCGTGGCTTGTGGAGGGAATGGGTATCAATGCGCTGGACCATTTTCATCTTGTTTGTGCAGTAGAGTAGCGCGGTCTCCTCGGTGATCAAATCCTGTTCGTAAGCTTTGAAGAGGGATTGTTCAAAACTGTGCCAGCCGTAGACGGCGCCGGCCTCGATGATATCATCCAGACGGCGGCCTTCATTTTCGCCCAGCAAGATGGCTTCACGCGTGCGCAGATTGCTGCCCATCATTTCCGTGACCAGCAGCCTGCCGCCGGAAACCGCCGGAACGAGCCGCTGGCTGATGATATAACGCATCGCACCCGCCAGCCGTTCGCGCACCTGCGTTTCCTCATCCACGCCGAACATGCCGATGATGCGGTTGATCGTCATTGAGGCGCTGGTGGTGTGCAGCGTGCTGAAAACCAAATGGCCGGTTTCGCCGGCGTTGAGCACAATCTCCATCGTTTCGCGGTCGCGGATTTCACCGATGAAAATGATTTTCGGCGCCTCCCGCATCGCGGCGCGCATGCCTTTGTGAAAACTGTAAAAATCGCGCCCCAATTCCCGCTGGCTGAAGGTGGACTTGATGGGCGTAAGCACGAATTCAATCGGATCTTCCAGCGTGAGAATGTGGATGTCCCGGGTCTTGTTGATTTCGTTCAGCATGGCGGCGATGGTGGTCGTCTTGCC
>CAZHXG010000078.1:0-3888 GCA_964536285.1 uncultured Bifidobacteriaceae bacterium | reverse complement strand
CCGACCAGCATCGCGGCTGGTTTCAATCCTCGCTGCTGCTCTCGCTCGCGGGCAATGGCGCGGCACCGTTCAAGACCGTTTTGACGCACGGCTTCATGGTGGACGCCGACCGCGAAAAAATTTCCAAGAGCAAGCAGGGCGCTTACGAAAAACCGCAGACCGCCGAAGCCTACGTCAAAAAATACGGCGCGGACGTCGTGCGGCTGTGGGTGGCGTCGCAGGATTACCGCAGCGACATCGTCGTGAGCGAGGAACGCATCAACAAAGTCGGCGAAACCTATCGCGGCATCCGCAACGCGTTGCGCTACCAGCTCTCGAACCTCTACGATTTCGATCCGGCCAAACATTCCGTGCCCGACGAAAAGCTGACCGGCCTCGATCGCTGGATCCTCGGCGAATTCGCGAAACTCGAAGCCGAAGCCCTCGCCGCCTACGACCAATACGAATTCCACGTCGTCTATCAAAAGCTCAGCCAGTTCATCGCCGTGGAACTCTCGTCGGTCTATCACGACGTCATCAAGGACCGGCTCTACACCGACGCCGCGAATTCGCCGCGCCGCCGCTCCACGCAGACCGCGCTGCACCGGCTGGTGACCGGCCTGTGCCAGATGCTCGCGCCGATTTTGGCGTTCACGGCGGACGAAGCGTGGGAATTTGTGCCGGGGAAAAATGTGAATTCAGTTCACGAAAGCGAATTCAAGCCATCTGGCTTTTCTTTGCCCGAATCCGAAGTCGAGCTTTGGAAAAATTTATTTACTGCGCGTGAAACTTTGATGCCAGCGTTGGAATTGAAGCGTCGGGACAAAACTATTGGAAAATCTCTTGATGCCAAAATTCAACCGCTTGCCGAATATTTTCCAGAGTTTGTAAATGACCCGCAAATTCAGAACGCATTCAAAGAATTGATAAATGTTTCGCAGCTTGAGTTTTTATCTTACGACCTTAAAGCGGATTATACTGACAGACTTGTTGTTCACGCTGACGGCCAAAAATGCGAGCGCTGTTGGCATTGGGAAACGGACATCGGCCAAAACGCTGAGCATCCGACCATTTGCGCCCGCTGCACCAAAGCCGTGCTGGAATTCAAGGCGTGATTTAATTTTTAGCTGCGGAGCAGCGCACGATAGTAGCCCACGGCGACAGCCGTGGGTTTCGTGTCCAATAAATTATTAAGCCCCGGTAGGGGCGAAAGAAATTTTGTTAGAGATTGCTCGTGAAGATTTTCTTTCGCCCCTACCGGGGCTTTTTTCATTTTTTGTTTAACCCACGGTTTCACCGTGGGCTACTTTCTTTCGTCGCTTCGCGACTTCGCCCACTTCGCGTTCTTCGCGCGACATTTACACCGGCTGCTGCTGCGTGAGGCAGTGCAGCGAGCCGAAGCCCCACACCAAATCCACCGCGTGAATGCCGACGACGGGACGGTCGCGGAACAGTTCGCCCAAAATGCCGAGCGCGACGCGGTCGTTCGGGTCGTTGAACGTCGGGACGATGACGGCGGCGTTGCAGATGTAAAAATTCGCGTAGCTCGCCGGCAGCCGCACGCCGTCAAAATACAGCGGCGATGGCATGGGCAGTTCCACGACCTCGGGCTTGCGCCCATCTTCGAGCCGCAAATCCTTGATGCGTTCCCAATTTTCCGCGAGCGGTTTGTAATTTTCGTCGCGCGGATTTTTCTCGCGCACGAGCACGAGTGTTTTCGGATTCACGAAACGGCAAATGTCGTCAATGTGGCCGTGCGTGTCGTCGCCTTTCGGCCCTTTGGCGAGCCAGAAAATATTTTTGACGCCGAGATAATTTTTCAGCGTCGCCTCGATCTCTTCTTTGCCGAGACCGGGATTGCGAACTTGGATTTTCGGGTCGAGATAACATTCGTCAGTGGAAATCAGCGTGCCGCGTCCGTTCAATTCAATGCCGCCGCCTTCAATTACAAAGTTTTGAGTTTTGAGTTTTGAGTTTTGAGTTGCAGACAAAATCGGACATTCCGCGTGAAACAATTTTTTTCCCAGTAGCTTCGCGGCGGTTTCGGGAACTTTTGTGTCCTTGCGCCAGTTGTCATATTTCGCCCAACCGTTGAAATGGAAGTGAACGATGGCCGTTTCCGCTTTCCGCTTTCCGCTTTCCGCTTTTTTCACAAATATCGGTCCAGTATCACGCGTCCAGCCACGGTTCGTCGGATGCGTGACGAATTTTATTTTCCGCAAATCCACGCCGACGTGTTTAAAAACGCGGCGCGCAAAATTTTCGTCAGCCTTGTGGCGGACGATGAGATTGATTTTTTCGCCCGCAGAAATCTTCCGAACCATCTCGCCATAAACCCACGGGATGGTTTCAAATTTTCCCGGCCAATCGCTCGCGTTGTGCGGCCAGCCGAGCCACGTCGCCTCGTGCTTTTCCCATTCGGCGGGAAATGAATAGCCAAGTTCGGCGGGCGTGGCGGTGAAACTGTTTTTGGTCGGCATAAATGGCGCGCGAAACATAAATGATTCTTATAGAATGCTGAATCAAAATCCTGCGCCCGAAAAAATAATACATAAAATAAGAAATTTTTGTGGAATAATTTTGAAAATGGACGATGTTGGTTCACAGGCTCCGATTGGTGGAAAGTGTTGGTTGTTATGAACACGAACTTTAATCAGGTTGGAAATTTCGGGGTGGTTGCAAAGAACATCGCATTGATCGGTCTGCTTGGTTTTCTGGTGTTGTTTTCGATTCCCATCCGGGCTTTTTCAGAAGAACTGAAGACGGTCACGTTGCCTCCCGGCGTGACGGACGTTCAAATTCAACAGGCATTGGACGCCTTGCCCGATAGCGGCGGCGAAGTGGTGCTGCCGCCGGGGAATTTCACAATTTCCCAGCCCATCGTGCTGCAGCGCGACCACCAGACCTTGCGCGGTTCGGGAGTTGAAACAATTCTTCGTCTGGCCGATGGCGCGAATTGTCCGGTGATCATCATGGGCGAACCGGTCAATCACCCGGCGCGAATTGTCGAAGGCCTGCGCGTCAGCGATCTTTTTGTTGACGGGAACCGTGTTCATCAGCAGCGCGAACTCTGGCGGCTTTCCGGCGAAGGCTCGCAAATCCGCAACAACGGGATTGAAGTGCAGGATGTGAGCAATTCGGCGGTGGAGAATGTGGTTTGCGCACGCTGCCGTTCCGGCGGGCTGGTCACCGCGCGCGGTGTGCAGCGGCTGGTCGTGAAAAATTTGGACGCGTTTGACAACGAATTCGACGGGCTTGCGTGTTATCAGACGGAAAATTGTTTGTTCACGGAATTGAATCTGCATGATAATCCCGGCGCGGGTATTTCGCTAGACCTCGCGTTCGACCACAACGTCATCAGCAACGCCGTTCTGACCGGGAACGATCTGGGCATCTTCATGCGCGCGAGCCGCGACAATCAGTTTCACAACATCTCCATCCGCGACAGCCGTCACTTCGGCGTGTTCATGGCGCACACGGAGAAGCAGACGGAAAGCGGCTGGCAGCCCGCGCCGCAGACCGGATGCACGGACAATGCTTTCACGAACCTGACCGCAATCCGTTGCGGCGGCCCGGCTTTCCGCGTCAACAACGCCAGTTGCACGAACAACATCATCATCGGCGCGCAGTTTGAGAACGGCGTCCAAAACGGGCTCTCGCTCGTCAGCGCGGACTTGGTGACGGTGCAATGACTCCACATCTTCGGTTCGCGGGCTTCGATTTTTAGAATTGGCATTCGCGCGAACATCCGTATCGTTTGCAGAAGCAGATTTTTCCAAACGATTATGGCCAAGACAAAGCGAACGAAGATTTCCGGCGGACCGGTTTCCCGCTTCATCCAGCATCATTACCGCCACTTCAACGCCGCGTCGCTCGTGGACGCCGCGAAAGGCTACGTCGCGCATCTCG
>CAZHXG010000077.1:0-3929 GCA_964536285.1 uncultured Bifidobacteriaceae bacterium | reverse complement strand
GCCGTGCCTTCACAAGTTTGATAGCCGACCGGATTTCCCCAGACCACCCATTCGCGCGCCAGCACCAGACCGCGACACGTGCGGCGGTCGAGGAAGTAATTCATCTGCGCGACAATAGCGGGCCAGATTTCGCGGATGACTTCCGTCTGGCCGCAACTTTCGTAATAACGCCGCGCGCCTTCCACCCAATCGCACGCGCGGTCTTCCATTTTCGCGTGAATGTCAAAGCGGTCGGAAGAGGTGTGCGCTTTCACCCAGCCGCCGGGTTGCAACGTATAGGCCGTGCGCCGCAGCATCTCTCCGAGCAGACGCGTATCGGCAAAAATTTCTTTTCCATCCGCAGTCGAACCGGCCATCGCCACGCGCGTCACGTCAAATGCCGGCGGATCACAATCCATCCATTCCACGCGTTCACGGTCGGCGCAATCCACGTAAGCGTCCTCGCTCGTGATTTCCAATCCGCGCACGCAGGTTTTCCAAAGCTGGTTCAGCAACGGATCACTGGATTCAAACGCGCCGATTTGATCGAAGGGATAAAGCCGTTCGACAAACTTTACGCTGCGCAACGTAACACGACCGGATGTCACGCGAATGCCACCTTCAAAAATCGAATGCGTGTCCGTGGAAATATAAGTCTGCGCTCCGGCACGGCAGATGATTTTTGTTTTTGGCGTGTAGGTCAGTTCCACAACGCTGCCTTCGTCCGCGTCCATTTCAATTTGCACATAGGCCAGAACCAGGTGCGGAAATTTGAACGCGATCTGTTCGTTCGTTTTGAGCGTGACCGGCCATTGCAAACCCGCCTGCCATTCCGGCACCACAACTGTTTCGCGCAGAAGCGGAATGCGGCGTGCCGTCAGCGTTCCCCATGTTTTGTCTTTCACCGGCTCAACGGCAGCCCATTTGCTGTCATCGTAATCCAACTGCGTCCAATCACCGTCCTCCACGCGCGCGTCCACCACATCATAAATGTTCGCCCAATCAGTTATTGCCCGGCGGTAGCGGGTCTGATCACTCCATTTCCAAGTTGCGTCCGTATCGAAAATTATTTTTGATTCGCCGTCGTTTTGCTCAACAAGTTCAGCCGTCAAGCAAGGCTCGTGCAGCCGCGTTTTGCCGTTGCTGATTTGCGCCGTGACAAGAATGGAAATGACATTACTGCCAGCGCTCATATATTTTGTAATGTCCACCGAATCATATTCCGGTGCCGCAGGCTCGAACCGCGCCGGGCCGCGTTCGACATAGCGGCCATTCACCCAAAGCATATAGCGCACGTCGGCAAAAAGATGCAGCGTTGCGTGCTGCGGCAGTGCTGTCATTTCAAATTGTTTGCGAAAAGCCACCATGTTTTCCGGCGCTTTATCCAGCATTGTTTTGGCCGCCCAAACCATAGCCGATGACAAGTCGCTTCCGGTTTGATCCGCGGCCGTGGCCTTCAATTCAGCAACGAAAAATGTCGTGAAAACCAGAGAAATAATCAGAACGCACGACGGAATAAATTTAATGGTTTTCAATTGTTTTATTGCGTCATGGCCCGACATCAATGATCGCGCGGCGATACGCAAACAAGTGCGGCTCGCCGTCGTCTTCGACCTGCAAAATGACGTGAAGTTTTCCCATTTTTTTGTTTTCTGGCAAGTGCGCCTCGGTTTTCAACCCTTCCGTCGCCGTGAGCATCGCGCCGGAAATGTTACCGGCTTCGGGGTAAATCCACCACGTCGCACGCACGGAATTTCCGTCGGGATCGCTCGTGCCTTCCGCTGAAAGAGCAATCGTCGCGCCGTTTGTCGCGGAAATTACCATGATGTTTTTCGTGTGGTCGCCATTGAGCACGGCGATTGGATTATGATTAGCGTTGGTATAATCAGTCGCGATGCACCAGTTCATTCGCGCGGCAAAATCATTTTGATACTGTTCGCGCCAGCGCCAGATGGTCGCCTGCTCGGAAGTGACATTTTGGCCGTTGTCCGCCGTGATGGTGTCGCGGCTGTCCGAATTGTTCGACCAAATTTTGCGCGGCTCGCCCGATGGTTGATACAAAACGTAGCGTCCGCCCCAGCCTCCGAAAGCCGGACTGACGTCCCAGCCAAGACCATTGTTGATTAAGCCCAAAAACGAAGGCGTATCGCCTTCCATGATGTATTTTAGCGGCGGATATAACGCACCGAGCAGCCCGTGATTTTTGATGATATGTTCTTCGAGCCACGGATTGTCCACCATTTCGAATTTGTTCATTGGCCCGTTTTTGTAAAAGCGGTCGCCGGAAATGCCCGTCCATGTCGCGCGATAATATTCCCTCGCGTCCTGTGTGCTCGGCGAAACGATGTAAAAAAGGTCAGGAAACTCCCGACGAATCCAGACACCGGCGTCATCCTGATCGGAAATGGAATAGACGCGCAATTTGGCGACAAACTTTTTCAATTCTTCCGGGCTGCGCGAGGCGCGCACGTCGCTCAACGCCTGCGCCAGCGTGTTCGCCCCGCTCCAAATCGAAATCCACAGCGGGCGCGGATCTTTTTTGTCCGCAGCGTCAATGATGAGTTGCGAGCCGCCAGAACTTTTTCCCGTGCCGACAAAATTCATTCCGTAACCGGTCTGGCCGGTTTTAGTAACGGCGAGCAATTGTTCCGCCGGTGGAAAATCCGGCGCGTGTTTCAAAAGATTTGTCCGCACTTCGGCATAAGCCGCAATGTCACGCCGGATCAAATCCTCGCGCGGTTTGGTTTTCAGCCACGTCGAAGTTGTCGCGACCAGACCTTCAACGTCGAACTCATTTGCATAAACCAGAAAACGCACGAGTGATTCCTCGTCGTCCGGCTCGTTGGAAATATCCGTCATCACCAGCACGCGCGGTTTGTCCTGCGCCAACGCCGCGCCGGCGAGCGCAACAATCAGGCCGAAAATTGAAAATGTTTTTAGCATAAAAAAATTTATTTTGACGGGAATCTGGCTTCAAAAAGATAGTCGCCTGAACCGACCTCATAGGCAGTGTTAGAATTCCTAAAATCTAAAAATTTGATTCCGCCTGATTTTTCAATGAGTTTTCCACTTTCCATTACCGAACGGTCATCGCTCGTCGGCACGTCAATTGTCGCCGTGATGTTCGGCGGGACGACAGGCTCTGCAACCGGCAGACATGCGGAGTGATGATGCCTATCCTCATCAATATCATTGGCAAACGCTATGCGCCAGCCAGCGCGCTCCAGCCCCATTCGCATCAGCCAATGCCTGCGAAGAATTCCGCAAAATTCTTTTCACATGATTTATACATTTTCATTGAAATCAAATTGCCATGCGGCCAGCTTGCGCCGGAATTCCGGCAGCGTCAATTTCTGTTCGTCGGAAAAGACGTTGCTGCGACGTGTTGCGACCGGAAACCTGGGCATTGTACCGCTTAAAGATTGACGCCGTTTCGTTTCAAATTTGTAGTGCGATAAAAAGGTTAGTAGTAGGCTTCGTTGGGAGTCTTGAAGCCGAGGCGGAGTCGAGGACGATTGTTTAACTGTTCGGCAAGCCTGATCTTTAACCCCTACGGCTGCAGGGCTTTCAGTTCTGCGGCGGCACTTAGATATTCCGAGTAAGTCTTGACGTTGGTGCCCACCGATTTCTGGAAGTAGGCAATAGCTGTTGGCTTGTCTCCTGCGAAAAGGTGCTTAGACCCGGCATAGAAGTAAGCTTCACAGGTTTGATCGGCGTTTACGACGGGATCTGCGTCCTTGGCTGAAGCCAGAAAGGTGTCTTCAAGAGTCTGTCCCACCAAGAAGTTGCCGACTTTCGTTCCCCATTCCGGGATGCTGTTAGTCTGGCTATCCAAGAATGTTTTGAGTTCGACGGTAGCCTGGGCCTCTTCACCGAGTCGGGCCCGGATGAGGTAGATGCGGAGATAGCCGTAGGTGCTGCTGGGGGATAGTTCCACTACTTTGCGGTAA
>CAZHXG010000076.1:0-3959 GCA_964536285.1 uncultured Bifidobacteriaceae bacterium | reverse complement strand
GAGACGGCGATTTTCGGAAACGCGCGCAAAACCTGTTTGTCCGCCGTCACCAACGGCACGCCCAAATCCTGCGCCAACGCCACATATTCGCAGTCGTAGGCGGTGCATCTGGACTGCGCGGCGAGTTCCAAAACTTTTTCCGACGAAACGCGATATTCACGTCCGCCAACAGCTTCTTCCGCCACTTGCAGCGCGCGCAACGCCGACTCAAGGCTCATTCCGGCATGTTGAATGTATTTCGCCAGGGCATTCCGCACTTCCGACCGCCACAACAACGGCGCGACCCATGTCGAATCCAGCGCACAAACCGCATCCACCAGTTCCGACCGCTCGTCGCGCACGGCGAAATAAGTGATCAATGTGGCGTCAGTGACTATCACGGTCTTGGCGGATAAGTTTTGCGATGTCCAGCGGCTTGCCCGTGAATTTCATGCTTGCCCGCACCGCGCGTGCGCGGGCAATCAAGGCTGCGCTGTCCACCGGCACGCTGCGGACGCTGGATTCCAGCACCGCAATCGCCTCCCGGTTCAGGCTGCGCCCGTGCGCCGCCGCGCGCTTTTTCAATTCACGGTGTGTTTCTTTCGGAATACCCTTGATCGTGATCGTTATCATGGAACAACCATAACGCAACCATTTTGAATGTCAACAATCTTCGCCGATGATTTCGACTTCCGTGTGCAATTCAATTCCGCGTTCGGCCTTTGCCTTGGCCTTCAAAATTGAAATCAATTCCAAAACGTCGCGCGCCGTCGCGTTGCCGTCGTTCACGATGAAATTGCCGTGCTCGGCGGAAACCACCGCGCCGCCCACGCGCGCGCCTTTCAATCCCAGTTCGTCCACCAGCCGGCCCGCCGGGATCGCGCCGGGATTTTTGAAGATGCAACCCGCGCTCGGCGCCGCCGGCTGCGATTCCCAGCGCTTCTCGCTGAACGTCTTCATCCGCTGCTCGATCTTCGCGCGCGGCAAAGTCTGGCATCGGAAAACCGCGCCAAGCGCGATGTGATTCTTCAACGCCGCGCAACTGCGATAATCAACGGACATTTCTTTCGGCGACATTTCAGAAATATTGCCGTCAAAATCCATCACGCGCACCGACTCGACGACATCGAACGTCGCGCCGCCCATCGCGCCCGCGTTCATCCGCAACGCGCCGCCGACGCTGCCGGGAATGCCTTCGAGAAATTCCACGCCGCTCAAATTATTCCGCTTCGCCTCGACCGAGACATTCTTCAACTTCGCGCCCACGCCGCAATGCAACCGCTCGCCGACAATCTCAATTTTGCTGAAATGCGTCTGCGACAGACAAATCATCACGCCGCGAAACCCGCCATCGCGCACGAGCAAGTTCGAACCGCGACCGAGAATGAAAAACGGAACTTCATGCTCTGCGCAAAATTTCAAAATAGCCGCCAAATCTTCTTCCGACGCCGGCTCGACATAAACATCCGCCGGGCCACCGACGCGCAACGTCGTGTGCTTCGCCAGCGGTTCGTCGCGATGGATCACCGTCGCGCGCGAAACGCGATCGGTAATTTCATCCGCGATATTTTTCTCGATTCGCATCGGATTTTCTAAAATGTCAGCAGTCGGCGTCATGATTCAATGAGCATGTTTCGCCGGGCCATGCGCGTGACCGCATCCGCACTTTTTTACTTCCGTTTGCGCCGTTTTTTCCTGCCGTTGCACAATGGCGCTCAAAATGTTTTCCGCGATCTGCTCCGCCGCCTTCGGCGCGTGCCATTGCGCCAGCGCGGCTTTAATTTTTTTTTGCACAACCTCGTTTTCAATCAATTCAATCAAAGCCGCCGCGACTTTTCCCGGCGTGGAATCTTTCTGCTCCAATACTTTTGCCGCGCCCGTTTTTTCAAATGCCAGCGCATTGAAAAATTGATGATTGTCCGCCGCCGTCGGATACGGCACGAGCAGCGACGGCAATCGCATCGCCGCAATTTCCGCAAGCGACGACGCGCCGGAGCGACTGACGGAAACAGTCGCCGCACCAAGCGCGAGTTCCATTTCCACGAGAAACGGTTTCACGACGGCTTTGAGTCCAAGCGCGGCATAAGCCTGTTTCACTTTTTCAAAATCATTTGTGCCGGCGAGATGCAGCCATTGCCAGTTTTTTCCAGCGAGCAATGGCAGCGCGGACAAAATCATTTCGTTGAGGCCGGTTGCGCCCTGACTTCCGCCCATGACTAAAATCGTTGGACGATTTGGATCAAGTCCTAGAGCGGTGCGGCGACTTTCGATCGTAGCAGCCGACGTGAGTCGGCTCTGATTTTCAGAATGAGCGGGCTCACGTCCGCTGCTACAAAATTGAGGACGAACCGGCGTGCCGGTCGTGGAAACTTTTTTGGCGCGCAAGCGCGCGGCGGCTTCGGGAAACCCGACAAACGCTTCGTCCACGAAACGCGCGAGAAAACGGTTGGCGCGTCCGGGGATGGTGTTGGATTCATGGAGAAAAGTTTCCGCGCCCAAATCTTTTGCGACAAAAATCGGTGGCGCGGAAGTAAATCCACCCATTGCAAGAACGGCATCGGGTTTGCGCCGTCGAAAAATTTTCCGCACCGCAAACAGCGATTTCAAAAAGCTGTATGCAAACGAAAAATAATTCCGGTTCTGCAATCCAACCGCCGGCAGCGTAAAGATTTCAAATCCTTGTGCGGATTTCACGGCTTGTTGGTCTATTTCCTTCGGCGAAATCAGGAGCGCAATGTTGCAGCCGTGTTTTTTCAATTCTTCGGCGACGGCGAGTCCCGGAAACAGATGGCCGCCTGTTCCGCCGCAGGCGATGGCGACGAAAGGTTTGTTGGCGGCGGGTTCAATCATGTCGCTCTGGCGGCGAATGGATTTTCGTCGGTTGCAGAAGTTTTGGAAATCTTTTCACGCGCGGGCGCGCGACGCGCGATGCTGAACAGAATCCCGACACACGTCAGCATCGCGACCAGGTTCGAGCCGCCGTAACTGATGAACGGGAGCGGCAGTCCTTTGTTGGGCAGCGCGCTGGTGACGACGCCGATGTTGATGGCGGCCTGCAGGCCGATCAGAAATGTGATCCCGGACGCGAGCAGGAATCCGAAGTTGTCGCGCGCGTTGAAGGCGATGAAAATTCCGCAGATCGCGATCACAACGAATGCAAGGACGACGAGCAGTGTCGCGATCAAACCGAGTTCCTCGCCGATGTTCGCAAAAATGAAGTCGGTGTGGATTTCGGGCAGGTAGCCGAATTTCCGCACACCGTTGCCGAGGCCGACGCCGAACCAGCCGCCGGAGCCGAGCCCGTACATGGCCTGTTGCGCCTGAAGCGCCGCGCCGCCCGCGTGCGCGTCCGGGTGAAGCCAGGCCGAGATCCGCCCTTTGCGCATCGAATCGTGAAAAAGGGAAAACGCGAGTGCGGCCACGCCAATCATCGCAGGAATCAAAAGATGCTTCCAACGCACACCGGCGATCAACAGCATCATGCCGCTGACGGCGGCGAGCAAAATGGTTTGCCCACGATCGGGTTCAATGAAAATCAAACCGAGCACGACGCCGATGATGATACTCGGAAAAATAATTCCGCGTTTCCATGTGTGCATCTGCCGTTGCTGGCGTTCGCAATACCACGCGAGTGTGATGATGAGCGCGACCTTGGCGAATTCGGACGGTTGCACGGTGAAGCCGCCGCGCCCGATCCAGCGATGCGCGCCGTGGCTGGCGTGGCCGATCAGCGGAGCGAACACCGACGCAAGGAGCACCAGCGCGAAGATAAAAATAGGCCAGACAAGTTTTTTGAGGAGTTGATAATCAAGAGCCGTCGCCGTCACACAAAGCGTCAGGCCGAGCGCGCACCAGATGAGTTGCATCAAAAGGTCGTGCGCACCGGCCTGCATCGTCATCATCGAGCTGTAAAGCATCACCAGCCCCAGTGCCAGCAGGGCGGCGACGCAAAACGCCAATGTTGTGACGGCGACTTTCAT
>CAZHXG010000075.1:0-4455 GCA_964536285.1 uncultured Bifidobacteriaceae bacterium | reverse complement strand
CAGGTGATTTACAACACCACGCGCCAGCTCGTTTTGCGCGGCGTGGACGGCATCGTGTTCGTCGCCGATTCGCAATACGAAAAAATGCCGGAGAACGTCGAGAGTTTTCAAAACCTGGTGGAGAACCTGAAGACCTTGAAGCTCGACATCAACGAAATCCCTTTCGTCCTCCAATACAACAAGCGTGATTTGCCGAATGCCGCGTCGACTGAATACATGGACTATCTGCTCAACAATCGCGACGTGCAGGTGCCGTCGTTCAGCGCGACCGCCCACAAATGTGAAGGCGTGTTCGAGACGCTGAACATGATCACCCGCATGTTGCTCCAAAAATTCATCAATCAAAACGCGCCTCAATACGCATGACATGGCCACACTCCCCCAACTCATTGAGGATGACATCCGTCATCTGGACGAGACGCTCCGGGAGTTTCTCGCCAGCACGGATTCCGACGCCGCGTTGATCATAGACAAGGGTGGATTTCTCATCGCGCACAGGGGCAACGACAGCGACTACGACCTGACCACCATCGGCGCGCTCTCGTCCGGCGCTTTCATGGCCAACCAAACCATCGCCGGCCTCGTCAACGAAGACAATTTCAACAGCATCTACCAGCAGGGCGAAAAATTCAGCATGTTCGTCATAAACGTGGATGAACACTGCTTGCTCGTCGTCATTTTCAAGGCACAGGTGGGGGTGGGAGTGGTGAAATACTACGCCGCCGGTGCCGTCAAACGCATCGCGCGGCAAATCGCCGTCGCGCAGGAACGCGCGCCCGGTGAAGGTCTCGACCTGTCCGTGCTCAATGTCGCGGACACGCAAGACTTCTTCCGCAAAAAATAACCGTCACGGCAATTTGCTGTGACTGCCATCACAGAAGCAACCGCTCTTCGTGTGCTTGCAACCGCACCACGCAACGGTTTTGGCCTCCGCGATTTCGACTTTCTGCGGCGCGAATCCCCTGCCCTTGTGCGAGCCGTCGCAAAACGGCTGCGACTTTGACCAGCCGCACGCGCACCAGAAATAAGTGCCGGGTTCGACTTTTTGGACAAACGGAGATTTCTGGGCAACGATTGGTTCGCTCATAAAAGAAGTCAGACACGGATGCTGGCCAAGTCGCTATCAAGAATCTTTTTCTCCTCCGGATCGGTGATACCAAGCGCGATCTTCCGCGCGGTCTCGATATGCGCCAATGCGGCGTGGTGACCCGTGATTGAAAACGCCCTGGCAACGGCCTCGTGACCACATGCGAGATAGAATGGACCAAGATTGTTGTTCTCGGCGATGGCGAGAGACTGTTTGGCGTGATAAAGCGCCGAATCGAGCTGCCGGAGAACGGCGTGGACTCTGGACACCTGCCACTCGCCAGCGGCAAGGTGCTGCGCTGAACCGACAAACTCCCAGTGCAGACGCGAGGCATGAGCCAGATGAATCATCTTGGCATCATCTATCGGTGTGCGGTCCGGCTTGTCGAGCAGCGCCGAAGTCTCGTTAAAAAGTTTCACAGCCATCTTTTTGTGAAACTCTTTTTCAGTTAAATTTGCTTTCTTGGCACTCATCAATTGGACGGCGTTAGAGGCTTAACGCCCCAAACTTGAACCCGCTTCGACAGAAAATCAAGGACAGAGACTCCGGATTTTTCGCCGGAGGTTTCAATGAGGTGGTGAACCATCGGGATTGGACGCTGGTTCATGATATGCCTGGTGTGTTTGATACAAAATGACCAACTCCTGATTTCGTTTTAACAGATTTGTTTGTCCACGTTCAGCCGCCAGCGTGCAGGCCTTCTGTCCCGTGGCAATCGCCTCGTCGAACCGGCCAGCCTCTGCGTAAGCCGCCGCCAAGGTGCCGATCATGATGGTTTGTTGATAATGCGTCAGCTCACAAGCTTCTTCGGCAAGTTTTACGGCGCGGGATCCCTCCCGAATCCTGGCATCCGGACTGGTGGCAAGCTCCCAAGCCAGATTGTTCAAGACTGCAGGGTCGGATGCCAGCACATTCAATTTATTTTTCAGTTCCAAAGCCTTCGCCAGGTTGCTTTGCGCATCAGCGTAATCCGGTTTGAGATGGATGGCTTCCCGGAACTGGACGATCGCCTCGTCAATTTGATTTTTCTTTGCCAGGGCGATGCCGAGTTTGTTGTGCATGGCGGCCTCATCCGGTTTCAAACGGATGGCTTCCTGATATTGGCTGATGGCTTCGTCGATTTCACCCTTGTTGAGGAGAACGGCGCCGAGGTCTATGTGGGTGTCGGCGTCATCCGGTTTCAAACGGATGGCTTCCTGATATTGGCTGATCGCCTCGTCAACTTGATTATTCCTGACGAGGGCGAGGGCGAGGTTGTAGTGGGCGAGCGCGGAATCCGGTTTGAGGAGGATTGCTTCCTGAAATTGGTCAATCGCCTCGTCGGTCCGGTCTTTGTGGAGAAGCGCAACGCCGAGGTTGATATAAGCCTCTGTGAAATCTGGTTTGAGACGGACGGCTTCCTGCAATTGGTCAATCGCCTCGTCAGTCTGGCCTTTGCTAAGGAAGACGAGGCCGAGGTTGATGTGGGCTTCGGTCAAAACCGGTTTGAGGCGGATGGCTTCCTGAAACTGGCTGACGGCTTCGTCGGTTTTGCCTTTGTTGAGAAGAGCGGTGCCGAGGTTGTTGTGGATCTCGGCAGCGTTCGGTTTGAGGCGGATGGCTTCCTGAAATTGACTGATCGCTTCGCTGAACTGGCCTTTGTTGAGGAGAGCGGTGCCGAGATCGTTATGGGCCAGTTCGTTGTTCTCCGTGATTGCGAGCGTGTGCCGGAAAAGAGCTTCACTGTCCTTCCAAAACCCGAGTTGATGCCGCGTCACCGCCAGACAGAGAATTATCGCCGACGAACCCGCCAACGACAGCACAATCACATGATGCCGCCAACGTCCGGCCAGTTCATACGCGCCCCAGATTGTGAGAATCAACACTCCCAGCGACGGAATGTAAGTGTAACGATCCGCCATCGCCTGTTCGCCCACCTGCACCAAACCGATCACCGGCACCAGCGTCCCGGCAAACCAAAGCCAGCCCATCAATAAAAACGGATACCGCCGCCGCGCCGCAAACAGAAGCACCGAAATGCCGCATAAGAATACGACCGCCAACAGCAACTCCATCAGCGGCCAATATCCGGGGTGCGGATAATAAACCGCCATGTCCACCGGCCAGAACATTTTTCCCAGATAGCGGCAATACGAAACCAGCGCATTCCCGACGCGTGCGCCAAGCGGGAAGGCCTCGACCGCGATCACAGCCCCACCCTGCTTCTGCACCACGAAAGTCACGACACTCGCCGCCACTGTCAGGATAAAGAAGGGAACTTTTTCCATCACCAATTCCCACACGCGATCCCGTTTGAAACGATCCAGCGGCCAGTAATCCAGCAACAACATGACGAACGGCCACGTCACCAGCATCGCCTTGCTCATCAATCCCAGCGCCAGGAAAAACAAAGCCATCCAGTAAAATGGAGAATGAAGAAAAAATCGGGAAGCCGAAGGATTTGCCTTCAACTTCTGCGCGTAACGGGAATAAAAAATAAGCGTGAGCAATCCGAAAAAACTGCTAAGCACGTCCTTGCGTTCGGCGACCCACGCGACCGATTCGACGTGCAGCGGGTGAACGGCGAACAACGCCGCCACCAACGCGCTACGCCACATCGCGCCGGTCAACTGCAACAGCAGCGCGAAGACCAGCGCCGCATTGAGCGCGTGGATCAGCACGCTCATCAGATGATGTCCCCACGGATTCAAACCGGACATATCGCAGTCCAGCATGTGCGAGAGCATCGTCACCGGATGCCAGTTGGCCGACACGGGATTCAAGAAAGCCCATTGCACCGATTCCCAGTTCAGACCGGCCTGAACGTGAACGTTCGAGGTTACATAGACATCATCATCGAGATTAACGAAGTCACATCGCGTCGCCGGCCAGTAAACGGCGACTGTCAGCGACACCAGCAATACGGCCAAAAGCCACGCCGGGAAACGCGACCGCACCGCAACAGGGGTTACAGTCTCCGTCGGGTCGGGTTCGGGTTGCGTCGCTGGTATGTCCATGGAACTCCCCTCAATTATCAGAAAATCAGAAATTTTAGCACGACCATTTTGTTTTCCGCCATGTCATCGAAGATGGAAATATGCGCCCGCCGTGACCAGTGCCGTGACGAGCGTCCACACATGGAGAATGGTGTGTTCGAGATTCGGCACAGGCCGGTCGTCGCGCGGCGGAAGAATGGTGATCGTCCCGAAATGCAGGCGGCGGTAAATTCCCTTCCAATGCTCCAGCGTGTCCCCCGCGTTAAAGTTGGAAGTCGCGCAGGCGAGCAACCGGTTGTAAATGCCGCGCCAGCGACCCGACGGCACCGTCAGATACGGTATCCACCAGATGATGATTTCCACGGCGAACAGGACGAAATAATAGACGACGCC
>CAZHXG010000074.1:0-4587 GCA_964536285.1 uncultured Bifidobacteriaceae bacterium | reverse complement strand
TTGTCCGCGACCGAGAAATTGATGCCTTCGCCCTGCGAACCGTCGCGCAGGGTCGTGTCATAGATTTCGACTTGGGGTTTCATAAATGCCGTAAAAACGGAAAAATAGTATCTCTGAATTTTGTGCGATTGGCAAATTCCAAACGTGACGCCGCAGCTAATTGGAAGATCAATCAATACAACTTTCGAATGTCGTAATTCGGATTCGGAATGTCAGTCGTAATGTTACGCGCCTTCTCTGTCAGCGCGAATTTAATGGTCAGCAAAATAAAAACTGGCTCCGGTAACATCAATAAAATGCACAGCCACTCTGGTTTTGAAAACGATGGGGGCCAATTATCAAACCAAAATGGAAGTGAAACAGCAATGCAAACACCAAGCCAAGCAATAGAAAGAATTGCAAACAAACGCGTCCTTGGTTTGCCAATTGATTGAGATTTTACCCAACCGCCTCTATGAACTATTTGATTATGTGATTTCATACAAGTTCGCGTCAGAATCACATTTGACTTTGCGCTTGGGAAATTAGTTTGTCCAGAGCCGAATTGCGTTTTGCCCAAGCGCGGTTAAATTCCTTTCGTGGAAGTTTCCCAAGCCATCCAATGTCCGTTCTGCGGCCAGTCGTTCGAGCTGACGATTGACACGAGCGTGTCGAGCCAGCAGTTCACGACGGATTGCGAGGTCTGCTGTCATCCGTTCGAAGTCGTGGCGGAGTGCAAGCCGGGCGAAATTCTAAGCTTGGACGTGCTGGAAAATTGAGGCACTTTCGCACGATGCAATTTGAGAATCTCGTTTTCTGGATTTACCTCGTGCTGCTGCTCGTCGGCGGACTCATCGGTTTCCTCAAGGCGAAAAGCAAGGTGTCGCTCATCATGTCGGTGGTCGCTGCGGCGCTGCTGGTATTGACGCGCACGGGAATTTTCAGCCAGCCGGCGATGATCGCCAATGTCATCATGGCGTTGCTGTTGGTCGTGTTCGCGATCCGGCTCGTGAAGACAAAAAAGTTCATGCCGGCCGGTTTGATGCTTTTATTGACGATTCTGGCGCTGGCGTTGCGAAACATCCGCTTTTGATCGCGAAAAGAATTGCGCGGAAGGGATTTGATTCTTAACTTATTTCTCCTTTTGGTTGCACCCATAGCTCAATTGGATAGAGCGGCTGACTACGGATCAGCAGGTTTCAAGTTCAACTCTTGATGGGTGCACCATGAAAACTTCATGGACGCCGCCGGATTTTATGGCGCGATGATTTTCAGCGGCACCCGCAACCGGACATCGTCCGACGCCGCGCCGACGAGCAACTCGTAGTCGCCCGGTTCAACAACGTATTCTTTTTTCATCGTGTCCCAATAACGGAATCGTTCCGCCGGAATTTCCAGTGTGACGTTCGCAGTCTGGTCTTTCTCGAGATGAACGCGCACGAAACCGCACAGCGCGAGTTTTGGCTGCGGCGCCGCGGAATCCACATGCCGGAAATAAGCCTGCGCGACTTCATCGCCGCCGCGTTTGCCGGAATTTTTCAGCGTGAAGGAAATTTTGATCGTGTCGCCCGCACTGAAGCTCGTGGAATTCAACTGCGCGCCGCTGTATTTGAATTTTGTGTAGCTCAAGCCGTGGCCGAAGGCGAACAGCGGCGTGCCGTTGAAATAACGATACGTCCGGTTGCTCATCGAGTAATCTTCAAAATCGGGCAGGTCGGCGGTTGAGCTATAAAAAGTAATCGGCAAACGTCCCGCTGGATTTACGTCGCCGAACAAAACGTCGGCCACGGCGCGCCCGCCCTGCTCTCCCGGATACCACGCTTGCAAAATCGCGGGCAGATTTTCCTTTTCCCAAGGGATGGCCATCGCGCTGCCGCTGCAATTCACGAAAACGATCGGCTTGCCGGTTTCGCGCAAGGCGCGGAGCAATTCTTCCTGAACCGAAGGCAATTCGATTTTCGTCCGGTCGCCGCCGAGAAAACCGTCGAAGCCGTTGGCGCGCGTCATTTCCTCGCCTTCTAGCCGCGCGTTGATTCCGCCGACGTAAATCACAACGTCCGCCGACTGCGCGGCGGCGACGGCATCGGACAGCATTTTATCGTCGGGTTTGTTGGAACCGTCCTTGGCCAGCGCGAGCGGGCAGCCCGGTTCATAGACGACTTCGACGTTCGCGCCCGTTGCACTTTTGATTCCGTCAAGAATCGTGACCGGATTCGACGGCGTGCCGTTGTAATTGCCGAGCAGCATCGGAATGGAAGCCGCGTTCTCGCCGATGACGGCAATGCGTTTGATTTTCGCGCGGTCGAGCGGCAACAGTCCGTCGTTTTTCAGAAGCACGATGGATTCGCGCGCGACCTTGAGCGCCAGCGCCTCGTGTCCGGGGCCGTTGTTTTCCGATAATGGAATCTGCGCGTAAGAAACCATGTTCGACGGGTCGAACATCCCGAGCCGGAAACGCGCCGTCAGCACACGGTCGAGCGCGATGTCGATTTCCTTTTCCGTGATCAATCCTTTTTGCACCGCGCGCGTCAGCGAATTGTAATCCGTGCCGCAGCAAAGGTCGTCACCGGCCTTGACCGCAAGCGCGGAGGCTTCTTCGGGCGTGGGCGCAAACTTATGATTTCCAAAAATATCGTAGATCGCGCCGCAATCGGAGACGACGTGGCCGTCGAAACCCCATTTTTTGCGGAGCAAATCGTCGAGCAACAGCGTGTTCGCGCAGGCCGGTTCGCCGTAGACGGAATTGTAAGCGCCCATCACCGCGCCGACGTGGCCTTCGCGAACGGCGGCCTCGAAATGCGGCAGATACGTCTCGTAAAAATCGCGTTCGGGCGGGTCGGCATCGAAACGATGACGCTCCGGCTCGGGCCCGCTGTGAACGGCAAAATGTTTCGCGCACGCCATCGCCTTGATGTATTTCGGATCGTCGCCTTGCAAACCCTTGATAAATGCCACGCCAAGTCGTGCGGTGAGAAACGTGTCTTCGCCGTAGGTTTCCTGCCCGCGACCCCATCGCGGATCGCGGAAGATGTTGATGTTCGGCGTCCAGAACGTGAGGCCGTAATACTGCGCGCTGTCGCCGCCATGCTTGCTCCGGTAATTATTATTTTTTGCGCGCGCCTCGGTGGCGATGATGTCCGCCTCCTGATGGACCAGCGACATGTCCCAGGTCGCCGCCATGCCGATGGCCTGCGGAAAAACGGTTGCGATGCCCGCGCGCGCGACTCCGTGCAGACATTCGTTCCAATAATTGTAAGAAGGAAGCCCGAGCCGCGGAATCGCCGGGGCCGCGTTGCGCATCTGCTGGACTTTTTCCGCGAGCGACATGCGGCTGACAAGGTCGCGCACGCGCGCGTCCGTCGGTTGCGACGCGTCGTTCCAGATCACCGGGCCGGTGACTTCGGGGATTTTCAAAGCGGCGGCGTCCTCGGCGTTGATCATGTCCGCCGCGCGCACAAAAACGATGGATTGCCCCGCTTCGTCCTTGAGTTCGAACGAATTCAACTTTGCCGCGTCGATGCGACCGGTGAATGCGACCGCAAGCGGCCCGCCGACCACGTCCTCCGCGTGGTCAACTTCGTTGCTGACAAAAAAAACTTTTCCCGCTCCACCGGCAGCGGTGAAGATGTCGAGATTGCTCGCAAGAGTTTGCTCGCCACAGGTGATGTCGAACACGCGCTGCCCGGCATTAGTGAAGTCAACTTCCACAAGACCGATGGCGACGGTGTATTTGGCCGCCGGAAGGCCGGGCACGGACAGCGTGAAATTCGTCCCGAAAATTTCCTCGCGGAACGCCTCTTCGCCGCGCCACCCCGCGCCTTCAATCGTCGTCACGCCCCACGCACGACGATGACTGAAATCACCGCTAATCAGGACTTTTTTATCGCAGGCAACGCAAATTTCCTCATCGCCCAATGCGGTTAAAGTCGAAAACAAGCCGCTAAAAACGGCGATTGAACAAAGGATTTTCAGGCGCATGAATTTTTTATGGCAGGAAAGGCCGCCACACGCAAGGTTTGGATTGCAAAAGCTTGAAGCCGGGCGTTTCATCCTTTTCGTAAAATGAAATTTTTGTTTTCATCAGTTGATTCGCATGACGCGCAAATCTCAAAAGTCCGCGACCTCCGCCATGATTCTCGGTGTCGGCTCGTTCGCGCACAGCATCGGAACCGCGCTGGCGGATGCAGGCGCGAACGTCTCGACGTACCTGACCCGCAATTACGGACACTTTTCGCCGACGCTCGCAGGTGAAACTTTTTCGCGCGACGCTTTTCCAAGCCCAATTCCATTGCTGAAGCAAAAAAAAATCGACGTTGTCATTCCGCAGTCCATTGATTGGGCGCAGGCATCGTGGGCGAAAGATTTGGTGAAATCCGGCGTCGGGATTTTTTCCCCAACTGGCGAAGCGATGCGGATTGAGCGCGAACGCGATTTCGCCCGCGAGCTGTGTGCGAAGTTCAAAATTCGATTCCCAAAATCGTTCGTTGCGTCGAACCGGATTGAAGCAGAGAAGATTCTCGCGAAAAATCCGCAGCCGTTCGTCATCAAAAATCCGCTCTGTTCGCCGACGAGTCCGATCCACACGATTTTGTGCGAGACGGTCGCCGA
>CAZHXG010000073.1:0-4782 GCA_964536285.1 uncultured Bifidobacteriaceae bacterium | reverse complement strand
CGTCCGATGCCGAGGCGTTTGGCGGTTTCGAGTTTGTTGCCGCCGGTTTCCTTGAGCGTCTGGATGATGGCATTGCGCTCGACGCCTTCGAGCAGCGTGAAGCTGGTGTCAACTTCTTCGCCTCCGGCAGGATTCGTTTTCACATTCGTGATGGAAAGGTCGGCAGCGGCTACTTCGTCGCCTTCACTTAACAGCACGGCGCGCTGGATTTCATTTTGCAACTGGCGGATGTTACCCGGCCAATCAAACGCCGTGAGCCGGTCAAGCGCGTCGGTCCTGAAGCTGCGGATGCCGCGATTGGCCTGCGCGGCGAAACGTTTCAAAAATGCGTTGGCCAGCGGGACGATGTCGTCGCGGCGTTCGCGCAAGGGAGGCAAGTGGACGGAAATCGCGCTGATGCGGTAAAATAAATCTTCGCGGAGCTTGCCGTCCTTGATGGCCTCCTCCGGCTTGCGGTTGGTGGCGGCGACGATGCGGCAATTCGTTTTGTAACTCGTCTTGCCGCCGACGGGACGGACTTCCTGATCCTGCAGCACGCGCAGCAGTTTGCTCTGCGTGTCGATCGGCATCTCGGAAATTTCGTCGAGGAACAGCGTGCCGCCTTCGGCCTGACGGAATAATCCTTCGCGATCGGAATGCGCGCCGGTGAAAGCGCCCTTGACCGAACCGAAGAGTTCGCTCTCGATCAACTCACGTGGCAGGGCAGCGCAATTGATCTTGATGATCCTGTTTTTGCTGCGCGGGCTCAATGCGTGAACCAAATCGGCGATGACTTCCTTGCCGGTGCCGCTTTCGCCCGTGATCAATATCGCGACGTCGCTGGGCGCGATGCGTTCAACGGTGCGGACGACATTCTGCATGGCCGCGCTGCGGAAAACCGGCGAGGCTGCGCCGCTCATCGTTTCAAGTGCACGACGGAGCGTTGAATTTTCCTCGGTCTGTTCCTTGCGCTCGATGGCGACCTTCACATCGGCGAGCAATTTTTCATTTTCAAACGGCTTGGAGAGAAAGTTGAACGCGCCGCGTCGCCCGGCTTCAACGGCCATTGTGATCGTGCCCTGGCCGCTCAAGACGATGACTTCGGTTTCCGGCCAGCGCTTTTTAATCTCCGGCAACAGGTCGAGGCCGTGCGCGTCGGGCAGCTTCACGTCGAGCAGCACCACGTCGGGTTGTTCCTGCGAAAAACATTTGTGCAGTGCCGCTCCGCTGGCGGCTTCGGTGGTGTCGTAATAATCTTCCAAGATGGCTTTCAAGAGAGTGCGCACATCCGCCTCGTCGTCCACGATAAGAACTTTTGCTTTCATGATTTTCTTTTCCCGTTGCAGCTTTGGATGAATCTGCGAAAAATCGCGCGATGTTCCGCGTGCCGCTCCGTCAGCCGTTCGGGATGAAACTGCACGCTCAACAAAAACGGCATCCGCCGCGCCGCGTCCGGTTTCAATTCCATCGCTTCGACGATTCCATCGCTGCTTCGCGCCGTCGCCATCAACGGTTCCGCCGGTTTCAAAACGGCCTGATGATGCGTGCTGTTCACGCCCAAACTTCGCCTGCCTGTAATCTTGGACAGCAATGAACCCGCTGTCAACGTCACTTCATGCACCATTTCGCACGATTTGTCCATGCGCTGATGGTTCAACGGCTTCGGAACTTGAGAGGCGATATCAGCCACCAAAGTTCCGCCGAGCGCGACATTCAATAATTGATGCCCGCGGCAAATCGCCAGAAGCGGTTTGCGCTGGCGGAAAATCTCGTCGATCAAAACCAGTTCGCGCAAATCGCGCCCGCCGCCGTCGGGAGTTGTGCCCACGGTTTTGCGGACGGCGTGCGGCAACTTTTTTGTGTAAAGATCGGGATTGATGTCGTCGCCGCCGGTCAACAACGCGCCGTCCACGCGATTGATCATTTCGGCGAGCGTCGCGCGGTCGGTCGAAATCGGAACGATGATTGGAATTCCGCCGGCTTGCAGAACCGCGTTCTCATATTTGACCGAAAGGCTGACCGACAGGTCATGAAATTCCACGCCGCGTTTTTCGATGCTGGGCGAAATGAGAATCAAAGGCAGTCTGGCCATCGGGTGCAATTTAAAGGCGCAAAATCATTTGCCAATCATTTTCACACATCACCAGTCAGTCCAGCGGATTGTACCCGGTTTTTTGCTCTGCTTGTTGCCGGACTTGAATCGGTTGCCGCAAATCTTTTTCAAGCGGCGCAAAATTTTTTCCACGGACTCCGTCACGGTCAACCTGTCCGTTCGCAGTTCGATCTCCGGATTCAGCGGCGGTTCGTAAGGCGAGGAAATGCCGGTGAAATTCTTGATTTCATGATTTCGCGCCCTTGCGTAAAGACCTTTCGGGTCGCGCGCTTCGCATACCGCCAGCGGCGCGTTCACAAAGACCTCGACGAAATTTCCGCCGGCCATGATCTGGCGGACCTTCATACGTTCGGCGCGGTGCGGCGAGATGAATGCGGCGATGCAGATGAAGCCGGCCTCTGAAAATAATTTCGCAACTTCTCCAACGCGCCGGATGTTCTCGTGACGGTCGCGCTCGGAAAAATTCAAATCGTTGCACAAGCCCTGCCGCACGATGTCGCCGTCCAGCATGAACGACTGGCAGCCGTGCCGGAAGAGTTGGCGTTCGAGTTCGGCGGCGATGGTGGATTTGCCTGCGGCTGACAAGCCGGTGAGCCACACGACACAGCCGCGATGACCATGACGCCTCTCTCGTTCGCGCAGATTGATATTGCCGGTTGGCGGATGGAGGTGTGCGCTTCGCCGCGCGATTTTCTTCACACGGTGATTTTTTCAGCAGGAAAAGTATTCGGCAATCAAAAATCTCGGTTTAAATTTTAACTTTTCATCAGGTCAAAACGATGGAATTCTCGGCTATCGGCAAGCGTGGGAGAAATCCCGGTTGCCGCCAAAATTAAAAATCATGTCATTGGAAGCTCTTGCCGACGTTTGTCAGGATACCGCCTTCAGGTTCAAAAGGCGTTTGCTCGGCCGACAGCGCGTTCGCCGCGCCCGAGTTTATGGCGTGGGAATGGCCAAGAGCGGCACACATTCACTTTGCGCGATGTTTTCCAAAAACGTGCGCGCCGGCCACGAGGTTCGATCGTTGGAGTTGATTGACAAAATCCTCGACCGGCACAACGGGCGGATCAGCGAAACGGAAATGACCGCGTGGTTGCTGGCGCGCGATTATGAACTGGCTTTGGAAGTGAATTCCGCGGCACAGAATTTTTGGGTCATGGACATCCTGTTGCGTGAGTTTCCCGACGCGCGCTTTGTTCTGACCATTCGCGATTGTTACTCATGGCTCAACTCGCACATAAACCAGCGGTTGCGGTTTCCGAATGTTGATCCGCGGTGGGCCATGCTTCGAGAACTTCGTTTGAGTCCCAATGCCCGCGTATACGAATCCGGCGAACAGGTGCTCAAGGAGAAGGACCTTTATTCACTGGATGCCCATTTTTCGCATTGGACTTTGCACAATGCCCGGGTGCTGGCGGAAGTTCCGGCTGGACGGCTGCTGGTTGTCCGGACCGATCAGATCGGGCAACGCGCACTGGAAATCGCCGGCTTTGCCGGACTGCCGCCCCACGCGGTGCGGCTTCACCGCACGCATGAATACAAAAATCCCATCAAACAGGAGATCGTCCGGCAAATTGACCGTGACTTTTTGGAGCGAAAAGTGGAGCAGCATTGCCGACCGCTCATGACAAGATTTTTTCCCGAAATCAAATCGCTCGACGACGCGAAGCTTTGAGCGCGTCAGACTTCCGCTTCAGGAAAACGTTCGCGGATTTGGGCGCGCACCCCTTCCTCGTCGTCCGGCTGATAACGTCGGCGATTGACGAGCCGCTGCATTGCATCAAGCAATTCCATCCAATCTTCCAGCGGCGGCTCTGGAACGGGCCGCCAAATGTCAAAACGCTTCGCGCGATGAAAAAACTTCCAGTCACGCTTAATGCGCTGGACATAAACCTGAAGTTTTTCGCCATCCTCGGTTTCGCGTTTCCAACTGATTTCGGCCTTGGGCATGGAAATTATTCCGGCAAATTCACACTCGTCACGGCCATCGCGGCGATGCCTTCTTCGCGGCCGATGAAACCCATCAGCTCGTTCGTCGTCGCCTTGATGCCCACCTGCGCTTCGCGCATGCCGAGCGCTTCGGCGATGTGTCTCTTCATCGCGGCGATATACGGATAAATTTTCGGCGCCTGTGCGATGACCGTCGCGTCCACGTTCACGATTTTTCCCTGACGGAGCGCGATGATACGCGCGGCTTCCTCCAGAAAAATTTTGCTCGGCGCGTTTTTCCAGCGCGGGTCGGTGTTCGGAAAAAAGTGGCCGATGTCCGGTTCGCCGAGCGCGCCGAGGAGCGCGTCGCAGATGGCGTGCATGAGCGCGTCGGCGTCCGAATGGCCGTCGAGGCCCTTCGTGTGCGGAATCTCGACGCCGCCGAGGATGAGTTTGCGTCCCGCGACCAGCGCGTGAACGTCGTAGCCGATGCCAACGTGAACCATGCCGCAGTGTAAAATTTTTACGCGTGCTTAAAAAGAAATTTCGGCAACCAAACTTTGCTCAAGCCGCAGCCAAACAGCAAACCTCCGCGCACCAATTTTCAATTTGCTGTTTGATTGCGTCGCGCACTTCGCGGGTCTTGGCCAATTTTTCCGCGCCTTGAAAACCAGACGGGTCGGGAAAGCTCCAGTGCAATCGCGTCGTGACGCCGGGAAAAATCGGGCAGCGTTCCGCGCTCGCCTCGTCGCAAACGGTGA
>CAZHXG010000072.1:0-5115 GCA_964536285.1 uncultured Bifidobacteriaceae bacterium | reverse complement strand
GTTTCCTAAACCGTTGATCCCAGTTCAATTCCGGGCGGGGGCGCCATTGCCGGATGACGTTGAATGGTTTTCCGCCCGGTTTGTCAAATAAAAGGCTGAAACCAAATGGAACATCAGTCATCTTATCAATTATGAAAACATCTTCTCTAAAAATCATTTTCAGCGTGGCGATTTTGGCGGCGATTTTGACCGGCGTATGCGTGCCGCAAAATTCGTCGGTGCAAACACCGCCGCCGGACGCGAATGTCCCTTCCGATACTTCGGCTTCGCTGCCGTCGGACATTTCGCCGGACAGTCCGCTCGCGCAGGCAATCCGCCTGGCGGATTCCGGTGTGGATCAGGCCGTCATCATGAGTTACGTGAACAATTCCGCGAGCCCGTTCAACCTGACGCCCGACGACATCATTTATCTCAAAGACATCGGCCTGCCGAATGACATCGTGAACGCGATGATGCAGCGCGACCAGCAATTGGGCGCGACGGCGAATCCTCCGGCGGCAAATCCGGCAGGCACAACGGAAGTCGCGACGGAACAACCTGCGGTGGTCACGCAAAATTATTTTTACGACACGCTCTCGCCGTATGGCGGCTGGGTGAACGTGGAGGGTTACGGACTTTGCTGGCGGCCGACCGTCGTCGCTTATGATTCAGGCTGGCAGCCGTATTGCAATCACGGCCACTGGGTTTACACCGACGCCGGCTGGTATTGGTATTCGGATTATTCCTGGGGCGCGACGGCTTTTCATTATGGGCGCTGGTTCCATCACGCGCGCTTCGGCTGGTGCTGGTATCCGGACACCGTCTGGGCACCGTCGTGGGTTTGCTGGCGGTATTCGAATGATTATTGCGGCTGGGCACCTCTGCCGCCGCGTTGCGTTTACCGCGAAGGCGTCGGAATCGTTTTCAACGGCGCGGTCGTCAGCGCCGGATTCGATTTCGGCATCGGTGTGAATTTCTTCACGTTCGTGCCGACGCGGAATTTCTGCGACCGTCATCCCGACCGGTTTCGCGTCCATCGGGATCAGGCGGCGACAATCTTCAATCGCACGACCGTCATCAACAACTTCAATTTCGACGGCCACAATCGCACCATCATCAACAACGGCATCCAACCTGAACGCATCAGCGCCGTTTCCAAGACAAAGATTCCGCGGCTCGCGATTCACGAGGCGACTTCAGCCGGCGCGCACGGCGAACGCGTGAGCGGCAATTCCATCGCCGTCAATCGCCCGCATTTTTCCGGCGACCCGGTCGCTCCTTTGCATCAAGGCGTCGTGCCGCCGACGCATTCAATCATTCTTAAGGGGAACGGGAATAATTCCGCCGTTCACACTGAAACGACGCGTCACGAAGCTCCGCAAAATAATTTTTCGCAGCCAAACCGACAATTGAATCAAAATCCAAATCCGCAACAGATTCAACACAATCAGCAACAGGGCCAACAGCAAATTCAAAGGCAGAAAAATATTTCTCCGCCCGCCCAAAATATGGAGCCGGCATTCAGGCCTCCTTCGCAACCGGTCGTTCAAACGCCGGGGACGCGCCATGATTACGGTAATCGCGTCATGTCTCCAAAGGAACAGCAGGTTCAACAACAATCGCCGAATGTGACGCCGCGTCATTCACAAGAACAAGAGAATGCAAACCTGCCGGAGCATTCGCAGCCGGCACCGGTTCAGTCTGCGCCGCAACAATCCTCTGACAAATCCGACAAGCAGTCCGGTCAAGGCGGACAGAATGGGCAGGATAAAAATCAAAACGGCGCGCAACATCATTGACGCGAGTCTGCCCGACCTGGAAAACGCCGCCCGGAAAAATTTTCACGCGGCGTTTTTGCTTTTGTAACTTCTCCGCCGCTGGCAAAATGCGCGCATGGGCATCACGCTGCGGCAATTCGAGCAAATGAAGGAACGCGTCGGCGCGTCGCCGCGCAAAGTTTTTTCGTCCACGCCTGTCATTCATCACTCGTCACTCGTCACCGGCCAGATCATTCTCGGCGTTGACCCGTCCTTGCGCGGCACCGGCTTCGGCGTCATCCAAATTTCCAATCCACATCCAAAAACCCTCGCGCATGGCACAATTAACTGCCCGAAAAATTGGGAGCGTTCGCGCTGCCTCGCAAAAATTTCCGAAACATTGCGCGAAGAAATAAAAAAACATCACCCGACCGTTTGCGTGATTGAAGGACTTTTTTACGCACAGAATTTGCAAACGGCCTTGATCATGGGCGAGGCACGCGGCGCGGCGATGGCGGCGATTGCCGAGGCCGCACTGGATATTTTTGAAATCGCCCCGCGCAAAGTGAAGCAAGCGATTGTCGGTTACGGCGCGGCGCAAAAATCCGCTGTCGCCAAAATGGTTCAGCGATTGTTGAATCTGCCAAAACCGCCCGCGCCCGACGCGGCGGACGCGCTCGCGCTCGCGCTCACACACGCGCGGGAGAATTCGCGCTACAATTTGTCGCCACTGAAAAAAATCTGATGATCACTTTTCTCCAAGGCAAACTCGTCGAAGCGCTGCCAACGCAAGTAATCGTGGACGTGAACGGCGTCGGCTATGAAGTGCTGATTCCGCTGTCGTCGTTCGACAAATTGCCACAGGCCGGCCAGCCGGTGAAATTGCTCACGCAACTCGTCATCCGCGAAGACGCGCACATTCTTTACGGTTTTGCGAGTGTGGCGGAACGCGATTTGTTCCGCCTGCTCATCAACAACGTCAGCGGCATCGGCCCGAAAACGGCGCTGAACATTTTGAGCGGCATGAACGCAACGGCGTTTCGCGGCGCGGTCGCCGGCGGCGACGTGAAATCGCTCTCGCAGATTTCCGGCGTCGGGAAAAAAACCGCCGAGCGAATCGTTGTCGAATTGCGCGACAAGATCGGCGCGGCGGGCGCATGGGAAGCCGCGAGCGCGCAACGTTCGCTTTCGCCCGACGACCAGAAAATCAACGACGCGGTTCTCGCGCTCATGGCGCTTGGCTTCAAACAAATCGAGGCGCACGATTCCGTCCGTGCCGCGCAAGCGTCGCTTGGCGCGAAAGCGACCGTCGAAGATTTGGTTCGTGTTTGTCTGAAAAAAGGAGCGTGATGGCCGATACGGATAAAAAGCCGAAAGCTCCCGTCCGCAAGTCCGGCGTGATTGTGCCGTACGAGCCGACTTTCTGGCAACGCCTCGGCGCGTTGCTGCTTGTCCTCTTCACGCGTTCGCTGACTTTGACGTTGCGTTACGAATGGAACGACCGCTCCGGCTTTTCGGAAAAGTCGCCGCCCACGCCGCTGATTTTTTCCTTCTGGCACAACCGCATTTTGCTTTGCCCGAACGGATATCAAATTTATTCGCGTCGCCGGAAAAATCCCCGCGTCGCCGCCATCGCCAGCGCGAGTCGCGATGGCGCGTTTCTGTCCGCGATTTTAGAACGTTTCGGCATCCAGCCCGTGCGCGGCTCGTCCTACAAACGCGGCCCGCAGGCGTTGCTCGAACTCACGAGCTGGGCGCAGCGCGGCTACGACCTCGCCATCGCGCCCGATGGTCCGCGCGGCCCGCGCTATCACGCCTACGACGGCATCATCTCGCTCGCGCAACTCACCGGCCACCCCATCATCCCGTTCGGATTTTACGCGCGCCGGAAAATTGTCATCAAAAGCTGGGACCGGTTTCAAATCCCGCTGCCGTTTTCGCTTTGCGAAATGAATTTTGGCAAGCCGATTTACGTTCCGCGCGACGCCTCCGATGAAGAGCGCGAGAAATTGCGAAAACGATTGGAAGAAGCGACGAACGAAATTTCGCGCGACTAGCCATGATCGCCCGCGTCAGCCTTGAAATCGCGTTGCGCAAGGAATTCGATTATTTGATTCCGCCGGGCCTCGTCGGACAAGTCGAAGTCGGCACGCGCGTGCAAGTGCCGTTCGGCGCGCGGAAGATTTTTGGCACGGTCACCGCGCTCGCCGAGGAATCGGCGCACACGAAATTAAAACCAATCCTCAAAGTCATCGGCGCGCAAACACTCGTGACGCCGAAAGTTTTGAAACTCGCGCGTTGGATTGGCGAATATTATTGCTGCGCGCCGGAAACCGCGTTGAAAAGTGTTTTGCCTGAAGCCATCCGCAAAGAAAAGGACGGCTGGAAAAAGCAATTATTCGTCCGCGCACTCCAATTAAACGGTGAATTTCCGAAATTGCCGAAACGTCAGCAGGATGTTTGGAACATCATCGAGGAACGGCGCGAAATTTTGCTGGCGGAACTGCTTGATCTCGCCGAAACGACGGCGGCGACCGTTCGCAAATTGGAAGATCGCGGCCTCGTGGAAATCACCTCGGAAATTTCCGAGCGCGATCCTTACGCGCGCGAAACCATTTTGCCAACGCAATCCATCGTGTTGAATTCCGCGCAAGCGAAGGCATTGGGCGAAATCACAAAAGCAATGGGTGGAACAGGCGTCTCGCCTGTTACTTTGAGCATCCCGCTCAAAGCTGAATCAATTGTCATCGGGCCAACCGCCCGACGACGATTGCTGCCGCACTTTGAAATTCCGGGTCATACGTATCACGTCACATGGCAAACCCATAATAAATTGACGCTTTCACCCGAAGCTCGCCAGAAAACTTTGGACGCTTGCGCTCACTGGCACGGCAACAAAATGAAATGTTATCTCGCCTGCGTTATGCCGGATCATGTCCATTTACTGGTTCAACCGTTGCCAATTCAGAAAGCCGGAAAAGAAGGCGTTCATTCGCTCGCAGAAATCTTACATAGCATCAAATCGTTTTCGGCGCACGAAATCAACAAAGCCATGAAACGTTCCGGCCCGGTGTGGCAGCAGGAATCCTATGATCGAATGATTCGTTCGGAATCTGATTTGCACGAAAAGTGGAATTATATTTGGAATAATCCACGTGAAATTGGATTGGTTGGCCCAACCGAGGAATATCCGTTTATTTGGATGCCAGAAGAATCAAAGGTTCGGCGAGACGCCGAACCTGAACAGGCGGGACGCCTGTTCCACCCTGAAAAAAATGTTTTTCTTCTTCACGGCGTGACCGGCTCTGGCAAAACGGAAATTTATCTTCAAGCGCTGGCGCACGCGCTGGAACAAGGCAAAGGCGCGATTGTGCTCGTG
>CAZHXG010000071.1:0-5142 GCA_964536285.1 uncultured Bifidobacteriaceae bacterium | reverse complement strand
CCGGGCGGCCCGCCCTCACGATGAACACCTTCGGGCTCGGCAAGGCGATTTACATCGGCACGATGAGCCACCAGCATTTTTACCACGACTTCGTCACCTGGCTCCGCCAGATATGCGGCCTGCATCCGTTGCTCAAGGTTCCCGAAAACGTCGAAGTCAGCATGAGACAAAAGGAAGGTTCGCGTGTTTTCTTTTTGCTCAACCACCAAAATTCGCCCGTGCGCGTCCAGTTTTACAAACCCATGCATGATTTTCTCACGGGCAACACGTTCTCCGGCAACTACGACCTTCCGCCGTACGGCATCCTGGTTCTCGACGAACACCCTGAAAATAAAATTTCTGGCGCAGACGCCTGATTTTTTGTTGCCTGTTCCGCGTTGAATCTCACCAACGACATCCTTGCCGCGCTCGCGTTGTCAAGCCTTGCGCTCGCGCTCTGGCAATGGCTCGCCGCAAAAAAATTTCCGCTGCACAAAAGGATTTCCGATCCGGGTTTCGCGCCCCCGGTCACGCTACTCAAGCCGCTCAAGGGTTGCGACGACACCACGGCTGAATCTCTCCAAAGCTGGCTGGATCAAAACTATTCCGGACAAATCCAAATCCTCTTCGGCGTCGCCGATGCAGCCGATCCCGTTTGCAAAATCGTCGAAGAACTCCTTCGGAAAAATCCGCGGCACGATGCCCGGCTTGTCGTCTGTGCCGAACCGCTCGGCGCGAATGCAAAAGTTTCCAAACTCGCGCAACTGGAAAAGCTCGCAAAGCACGATTTTGTTTTGATCAGCGATGCCGACGTTCGCGTCCCGCCGGATTTTCTCATCAACTTCGTCGCCGCACTGCGCGATGAAAAAACCGGCCTCGTGAATTGTTTTTATCGCCTCGCCAATCCGGCCACGACCGCGATGAAATGGGAAGCCGTCGCCGTCAATGCTGATTTCTGGAGCCAGGTTTTGCAGGCGGCGAGTTTGAAGCCGCTCGATTTCGCGCTCGGCGCGGCGATCCTTCTGCGGCGAAAATCTTTGGAAGAAATCGGCGGTTTCAAGTCGCTCGCAAGTTGTCTGGCCGACGATTACCAACTCGGCCATCGCATCTCGGAAAAAGGCAATCGCATCGCGCTCTGTCCCGTCGTCGTGGAATGCTGGGATGCCCCGATGAGTTGGAGTGAAGTCTGGAATCATCAACTCCGCTGGGCGCGCACCATCCGCGTCTGCCAGCCGCTGCCGTATTTTTTCAGCATCTTGTCGAACGCCACGCTTTGGCCGTTGTTGTGGCTGCCCGTTTCTCTCGTCGCAACAAAAACCTTTTGTGCGCCGCTCACCGCGATTGCATTCCTGTCAATCCGGATTTGCGTCGCGCAAAATCTGCAACGTCGGTTCACGCCGGAACGCAAATTGATTTCTCCATTCTGGCTCGTGCCGGTGAAGGATTTGTTGCACGCGGCCAATTGGTTCTGCGCATTCGCCGGAAACACCGTCGAATGGCGCGGACGAAAAATGAAACTGCGGCACGACGGAACTTTGGTCGAGGAACAGACTGGTGGGCCCAACAGGATTTGAACCTGTGACCAAGCGATTATGAGTCGCCTGCTCTGACCGCTGAGCTATGGGCCCGTCCAATTGAAAACCACGATTGCCCCATTTTGAAGCGGCCGGAATTGACGGCAAGCCAATTCGCGTTCCGTTTTCAGGAAAATTCAACATTGCTTTCCGGCTCAACGCGCGGCAAGCTTTTCGTTCCAACGTCGGGGCGTAGCGTAGCCTGGTAGCGCGCTTGTTTCGGGTACAAGAGGTCGTGAGTTCGAATCTCACCGCCCCGACCATCTCTCAATTTTTGATTGATGATTTACGATTGACGATTTGAAAAATCAATCTCACGCGCCGGAAAATTTGGTCGTCCAATTGTCTTCAATCGTCAGGCCGCTGGACCTGGCGAAACTTTTCAAAAAACCGCAGCCGTTGGAAGTTGAACTCGGCTGTGGCGACGCTTCGTTTCTTGTCGAATACGCGCGGCGGAATCCTGAAAGAAATTTCATCGGCGTCGAACGGCTGCTCGGCCGGATGCAAAAATTGCATCGCAAAGGCCAACGCGCCGGGCTGACGAACTTGCGTGGCGTGAGGATCGAGTCGTCTTATTTTCTGCAATTTCTTTTGCCGCCGAATTCAGTTTCTGCGCTTCACATTTATTTTCCCGACCCGTGGCCGAAGAAAAAGCACCGCAAAAAGCGGCTCGTCAACGAACAGTTTCCAGAACTCGCGCGTGCCGCGCTCGCTCCGTACGGAAAGGTCTTTTTGCGGACGGACGACGCGGATTATTTCGCCCAAATGACCGGAGTTTTTGGCGCGGACAAAAATTTTCTGGAAACCGAAACACCGGTCGAGCTTTCGGAATTGCCCACGGACTTCGAGCGGGATTTCAACTCGCAAGGAATCCAGACTTTGCGCGCCGCTTACCAGTTGGTTTGAAAATCAAACGTCAATCACCGGCTTGTCGTCGTCATCGGATTTTTTCGGGGGCGGCGGCCGGCGCTGGACTGTGACGCGCGCGTTGCCGGTCAAAATATTCAGCGTGATGGACGCGATGCTGATGATGATCGCGCCGAGAAACGCGTAGCCAAAGGAAAAGTTAACTCCATCGCTTGTGACTTTGAAAAACGGAAGCAGGATGGTCAACAGTCCGAGCAACAGCGCGTTGATGACGAGTGTGAAGAGGCCGAGCGTGAAAATCAGCAGCGGCAGCGCCAGCAGCATCAGAATCGGACGGACGAATGCGTTCAGAATGCCCAACAACAGCGACGCCAGCAACAGGTTTTGGGCTTTGTCACCATAGCTGATATGGTTGCGGAGAATGACCACGGCCACCGCCACCGCGAGGGTGTTGATGGCCCAACTTTGCAAAAAACGCAGGATTTTTTTTGTTCCAGGCTGCATGTTCGCGCTGAAAACAGCTGTCTGCAAAGTGCTTCAGTTCATGATGAAAAACAAGGAACAAACTTCGACGGCCGCTTTCGGTTGAAAATAAAACAGGCGGGCCGTTTCCAGCCCGCCCGCGCGAAACTCATTTGTCCGGATGATTACTCCGGTTTTTGCGAGCCGTCGACGGCATCGAAGGCGTGTTGCAACGCAACGAGGTCTTCGCCGGGCTTCAACGAATCGAGCAGCTTCTGCTCTTCCTTCAATTGTTCGTCGCTGTAGCTGGCGGCTTTGATGGACAGACCGATGCGGCGTTCGCCCTTGTCAATTTTCACGACGCGCGCCGAAACTTCCTGTCCGACCTTGAGAATGGTCTTGATTTTGTCCACGCGTTCCTCGCTGATCTGCGAAATGTGGACAAGGCCGTCGATGTCGTGCTGCAAACCGACGAATGCGCCGAAGCTAGCTAGCTTCGTGACTTTGCCGGTGACGAGGTCGCCGACTTTGTAGAGAGTCTCGATGTTCGCCCACGGGTCAATGCCAAGCTGTTTCATGCCGAGCGCGATGCGCTGGTTGGGGCGATCCACTTCAAGCACGGTCGCCTCGACTTCGTCGCCCTTCTTCATGACTTCGCTCGGGTGATTGATCTTGCGCGTCCACGACATATCGGAAACGTGGACCATGCCGTCAATGCCTTCTTCGAGTTCGACGAATGCCCCGTAACTGGTGAGATTGCGCACCTTGCCCTTGACACGCGAGCCGACGGTGTATTTCGCAGCCGCTCCGTCCCACGGATTGCTTTCCAACTGGCGAATGCCGAGGGAAATTTTCTGCTCCTCGCGGTTGATGCCAAGAACGATCGCTTCGATTTCCTGATCCTGTTTCAAAACGTCGCTCGGTTTGGCGACGCGCTTCGTCCATGAAAGTTCCGTAACGTGAACAAGGCCTTCGACACCGGGTTCGAGTTGCACAAACGCGCCGTAAGGCACGAGACTGACGACCTTGCCCTTGACTTTCGCACCCACGGGAAATTTCGTTTCGATGCTGTCCCACGGGTTCGCCACCTTTTGTTTCAGGCCGAGGCTGACGCGTTCTTTTTCCTTGTTCACGTCCAGCACGACCACATCAATTTCCTGGCCGACCTTCAAAATTTCCGACGGGTGCGCGACGCGGCCCCAGCTCATGTCCGTGATGTGCAACAGGCCGTCAATGCCGTTCAAGTCAATGAACGCGCCGAAATCCGTGATGTTCTTGACCGTGCCTTTGCGGATGTCGCCGGGCGTCATCTCGCCGAGCAGCTTGCCGCGCTTTTCGTTGCGCTCGGCCTCGATCAATTCGCGGCGCGACAACACGATGTTCTGCCGCTCCTGATTGATTTTGACGACCTTGAACTCGTAGCTGTTGCCGACGAACTGCGCCAAATTTTTCGGCGTCGTCACGTCAATCTGTGACGCCGGCAAAAACGCCTCGACACCGACGTTGACGACCAAGCCGCCTTTGACGATGGACTTCACCTTGCCCATGATGCGCCCGCCTTCGTTGCAGATCGTCAGGATCTTGTCCCAATTCTTTTTGAACTCTGCCTTCTCGTGCGAGAGGACGACCGTGCCTTCCTTGTTTTCCAGTTTCTCGATCAGGACATCCACTTCGTCGCCGACCTTCAATGAGGCCGCGTCCAAAAATTCGTTTGTGGGGATGACGCCTTCGCTTTTGTAGCCGATGTCCACCAAAATTTCCTTCGGGCGGACTTCGATGACTTTGCCTTTGACGATTTCGCCCTGCGCAAAACGCGTCGCGCTTTGCTTCATGGCTTCTTCCATTGTGAGCATAACTTTGCTGTGTTGAACTGCGGGAACTTGGGAACCGCGATGGGCGGAAACCGAAGCTCCATTGCCTAACTAACGAACGCTGCCGTGGCAACGGAGGTTAAAGGTTAGGTTGTTGGTTGACTGTTTTTTCTCAGCCTCAATGAACATCCGCACACGCGGCGTTCAGGCAGGGTGGAAGATAGGCGAAATGCCGGGAATGGCAAGAACGAATTTAGCGTCTGTGCGGTTGTTTCAGTTAAATTTCTTTTCGCGCCTTTCCTGTGTTTGTGGTTAAATTTTTTCTGCGATGATTCAATACCTCGATTTGCTCCGGCACGTCCTCGAACACGGCAGGTTCAAGGCCGACCGCACGGGCACGGGCACGTTTTCCGTTTTCGGCGCGCAAATCCGCTGTCCGTTGCGCGATT
>CAZHXG010000070.1:0-5277 GCA_964536285.1 uncultured Bifidobacteriaceae bacterium | reverse complement strand
CAGCGTTCGTTCTGAGCCAGAATCAAACTCTCCGTATAAAAACGTTAGTTGATTCCTGTCTGATCGTAAAATCAGACGCTTACTTAATTTTTTGGTTAAAACCCTCAAAACCGGCCACTAACTGGCCAGCATTGAAGGGGCTCTCACTAATCGCACAAATCAATTTTCAAAGAGCAACAGGCGTCTAAACGCCCAAAATCTTTTCCTAAACTCGCCCGACTTTGCTTCCCATTCAGGCGACAAAAAAACCCGAGTGCCGAATCACTATTTTCAACTCGGCAATCAGATTCGAGTTTGTGGGCGCGAACCTCAAACCGCGCCGCTGTCAACTGGCCTTTGCCAGCCCTCTTTGCGTTTAACGCGAAAGGGACGTTAAATTTAACAAGGAACAAAAATCATGCAAGAGTTTTTTGAATTATTTTTTGGATGTCTAAAACGCGCAAATTTCCTTTGTTCATGCATCAATCCAGCCCCCGCTTGGTCAATTCATCCTCATCCAAACCCAAATAATGACCCAGTTCATGCAGAAACGTCGCGCGAACCTCCCTGCGAAAAAATTTTTCATCTCCTTCGGCAAATTCCAAAAGATTCTCCAGAAACAAAATAACCTGCGGCGGCAGCGGAACAGCCCCTTCTTCCACAAATTCCGCACCCGTGAACAAACCCAAAGTATTCACTTCGATTCCTTCCGCCTGTAATTCCGCATTCGGCTGGCGCTCAAACGTCACCGGCAGTTTTTCGGCGCGTTCGCGCAACGGTTTTGGCAACGCCGCCAAAATTGTCCCAACTTCAACTGAAGCGATCGCGCACAGTTTTTTCCAGTCTTTGTTCAAGCCGGATTTGCCGAGAGCCAGAACCGGATGTCCGTCGCCTGCGGATTGCGCGGATCCAGTTCGAGCACCTTCAAATAATGTCTCCGCGCGTTCGCGTTGTCATGCAACTGCTGCGCGTAAAGATTTCCGAGCGCGAGATGCGCGCGAACTTCATCAGGATTCGACTCCACGACTTTCTTCAACTCATTCACCGCATCCAACACGTAGCCCGCCGCTTTGAGCGCGAGCGCGAAATTGTAGCGCGCATCCACTGAATCCGGCTGAATGGCCAGAGCCTTCTCGTAGGCCGCAAGCGACGCGCTGAAATTTTGCAGCCGATACGCCAGCACTCCATAATTATATTGCGCCTCGAACCATGTCGGGTCGGATTCCGTCGCGCGCCGATAGTATTCCATCGCATCAGACCAATGTGACTCCTGTTCCAACTCTCGCGCCTTCGTGAACGCGCCCGAAGCCGCCGGCCGGTCGCCCGATTTTGGTTTATGCGGCGACAAATATAAATATCGAGGAAACGTTGACGGAGCCGGTTGAAGAATTTTTATCGGCTTTTGCGAAACTGTTTGGTCGGGTTCAGTCGTCACCGTTTCATTCGGCGGCAATAGCGGAGTCGAAGTCACACGATCATTGTCCGAATCCGGCGGCGGCAGCGGCGTCAATCCACTATCACTATACTTTTTCTCCGGCCCGGAAGAACCAAACCAATTCGCGGGATTAAGTTTGTGCCAGACGCCCGGTTTTTCCGTCGTCGCTTCGGGCGGCGCTTCAATCACCGGCTTGGTTGTGGCAAGCGTTTTATTTGTAGCCGGGACAATCACCGGCTCCGGTTTGACTTTTACGACTTGCACTGAAGTCGTTGAATGGGATGGCGGATTTGGATTCGTGTGCGCAACAGCCGGTTGCGTGTGCGGCTGTGCAACTGGACGGATAACATTCGTCGCCTGCGGTTTCGCTTCATTGACCGTCGGCGCGGGAGTCTGATATTGCGGCTGCTGGCTCGTTGAAGTCATCGTCCCCGGCTTTTCAAGACCGTTTACGATCGCATTTACTTCATCCCAGTTCGCGGGTCGCGGCGACAACGCCAGATAAGCGCGATAATTTTGCAACGCGAGTTTGTTATCGTGCAGATGTACTTGCGCAACTGTCGCAAGGTTCAAAATCGCGGGCGCGTAATCGGGATGATGCTCGATGGCGGCGGCGAAAAATTGCGTCGCGTCCCGCGCGCGACCGCGTTGGATGCGCGCAAGCCCCAGTCCGTTCAACGCCTCCGCGTTGTTCGGGTTCAGATAAAGCGCGGTGCTGAAACTTTTTTCCGCCGGGACGATGTCGCCCGCGCGCAGTTGGGCCGAGCCGAGCTTGAGCCATCCTTCGGGCGCGTTGGCGCGGCGCAACGTGTAGGCGGTGAATTCGATTTTTGCGGAATCAAACTGATTCTGCTCCAGCCACAGGCAGCCCAGATTGTAATGCGCCTCCATCAAGTCGCGGTCAAGCGCGAGCGAGCGTTTGTAAGCCATCACCGCGTCGTCCATCTGGCCGACGTTCTGACATGCCACGCCGAGATAATTCCACGCCTGCGCATTCGCGGGCAACAGCGTCGTCGCCGTCTTCAATTGCTCCACCGCCGCGGCATAATCGCCGCGCTGCAAAAGTTTTTTGCCCCTCAACAACGCGCGCGGACCGGGCGGCGCGCAACCCGCGCTGAAGATGACTACCGCGATAACAATGACCGCGAATCTTTGAATCCGATTTTTTTTGGCCGGCATCGGCGGAGGTGTTAGCATCCGCGCCTTAAAGTGTCAAGAAACGCACTGATTCAATTTGCCGTTTTTGCCGTCTGGACTGCGATTTTGCAGACGGGCATTGCCGATTCATTTTCATCCCACTCCACAAACGCGACGGCGCAAGTCGTCACGGTCGAGGACGCGAACGCCATCTTCAATTTTCAGCCGGACGAAACCATTGTGCAAACGATGGTCAAACGCGGCCTCACCAATCTGACCGGCAAAACAACCGCCGCCGAAGCGTGGCGCAGCCTCGTTTCCGCGCAGGACATCGTCGGCATAAAAGTTTTTTCCGCGCCGGGCGAATTGAGCGGCACGCGGCCGGTCGTCGTCGCCGCCGTGATCCGCGGGTTGCTCGACGCCGGATTGCCGCCGCAAAACATCATCATCTGGGACAAGCACGAGGACGATTTGCGCGCCGCCGGATTCTTCAAGCTCGCCGACCGACTCGGCGTGCGCGCCTCCGGTGCGGAGGAAGCCGGCTACGACCCCACAAATTTTTATCTGCCGGACACCGCCGTCATCGGCAATCTCGTTTACGGCGATCTGGAGTTCGGACAAAAGGGCGAAGGCATCGGGAAAAAATCCTTTGTCTCCAGACTCGTCAGCCGGCAGATCACAAAAATCATCTCCGTCGCGCCGCTGCTCAACGAGAACGACGTCGGCACTTCCGGCCACCTCTACAGCCTCGCGCTCGGCAGCGTGGACAACACATGGCGATTCGAGGTTGACCCCGACCGGCTCGCCGTCGCCGTGCCGGAGATTTATGCGCTGGCCGCCGTCGGCGACAAAGTCGTGCTCAACATCACCGACGCGCTCATCGGCCAGTATGAAGGCGGCTCGCGCGGCCTGCTCCATTATTCAGCCGTGCCGGACCAGCTTTGGTTCAGCCGCGACCCCGTCGCACTCGACACGCTCGCCATCAAGGAACTCGACCGCGAACGCCGCGCGCTCGACGCCCCGGAATTCAGGCCCAGCCTCGAACTCTACGCCAACGCCGCCCTGCTCCAGCTCGGCGTCAACGACCCGGCGAGAATTCAGGTGGAGAAAATCAAGTAACCCAGCGCCGCCGGTGCGAAATTCCCACAACCCGCGAAGCCATTCCGCCGGACGGTGGAACCATTTTCCCGCGCGCTCCGACGATTATTCCGTGTGTAAGAATAATTGGACGGTGTGTAAGAATGATTTTTACGTACGCACCGATGAAGTTTACGTGAGTGGCGACGATTCCCACGCGCGCACCGATGAAGTTTACGTGAGTGGCGACGATTCCCACGCGCGCACCGATGAAGTTTACGTGAGTGGCGACGATTCCCACGCACGTGGGAATGAAGTTTACTCGCGTGGGAATGATTATTCCTTGCGTAAGAATCATCGCCACGCGCGTGCGGACGAAGTTTACGCGCGTATAAATCATTCTTACGTGCGTAAAAATCGTTCCCACGCACCGAAAAATGGTTTTTACACGCCGTTTTTCCTCAAAAACAGGCCGAAAATGATGAAAACCGCCTGTTTTGGATGTGGCGCTGTGTAAAAACGAACATTTCAGCCATCCAGCGGACTTTTCACCCCAATCCCCGGTTTTTGCATCACATGCGTGTAAATCTGCGTCGTCGTCACGTCCTTGTGTCCGAGGAGGTCTTGAACCGTTCGGATGTCGTAGCCGCTTTCCAGCAGATGCGTGGCGAACGAATGCCGCAGCGTGTGGCAACTCGCCGGTTTGATGATGCCGCTTAACCGTAAACCCGCCTTCATCGCACGCTGCAAGCCTGTCTCCTGCACATGATGCCGCCGTATCTTGCCCGAACGCGGGTCGCGCGACCTCGACCTCGATGGAAACACCCATTGCCAGCCCCACTCGCGCGCGGCATTCGGATACTTCCGCGCCAGCGCCTCCGGCAGATATACTTCGCCGAAACCTTCCCGCACGTCCTTTTCCCAAAGCAGACGCACACGCGCCAGATGCCGTTCCAATTCCGCTTTCAATTTCGCCGGCAACACCGTTACCCGATCCTTGTCGCCCTTGCCACCGCGCACCACGATCTGGTTGCGCGCGAAATCCACATTCATGGCGCGCAGCCGCAACAGCTCCATCAGCCGCAGACCCGTGCCGTAGAGCAACTGCGCCATCAGACGCCACGTCCCCTCAAGCGACGCCATCAAACGCCCCACTTCCTCCTTGCTCAACACCACCGGCATCCGCCGACGCTCGCTCGCCTTGAGAAATTCTCCCAGATCCCCAAGCTCAACACCCAGCACCTGCACATACAGAAACGATATGGCATTTAATGCTTGATTTTGCGTGGCGGCGGCGACAAGCTCCACGTTGGCCAGATGATTGAGGAACGCCACAACTTCTGTTGCGCCCAACTCGCGGGGATGTCTCCAAACCCCCGCCTGATTCCGATGGAATTTCAAGAACCGCCGCACCCACTGCACGTAAGACTCTTCCGTGCGCAAACTCAGATGCTTCACCCGCAAAACCTCGCGCATTTGATCCAGCAATTTAGACTTGGGATTGGCGATGACGAACGCAGCCTTTGCCCGGAACGATTTCCCTCTCATAATTCTACAAAATGTAATAATGACAGCTCCAAACGCAACAAAAACCCGACCGTGGCCGGCCGGTGTTATACGGCGTTTTCGCTGCCGAATATCTGTTAGGC
>CAZHXG010000069.1:0-5312 GCA_964536285.1 uncultured Bifidobacteriaceae bacterium | reverse complement strand
CCACGGGCAGCAGTTCGCGGCTCTTGATATACATGAGCGTCGAGGCCATCACGAGGAATTCGCCGGCGACCTCCAGATCGAATTCGCGCATGAGGTCAATGTGTGCTATAAATTGAGTGGCGAGTTTGGTGAGGTTGACCTCATAAATGTCCACCTCCTCCTTCTTGATGAGATAAAGAAGCAGGTCGAGCGGTCCTTCAAAGACCTCGAATTGAACTTTGTATTCGGACATGAACCGAAAAATTCTAGGACGGGCGGGCAAGGTTTGCAATGAAGGAAGGGAAATGAAAAAAATGTTTCACAAATTCAACACACACCTAAAAATTTTCGATTGCTTCTTCGTGTGCGTTTGAACAGAATTTGGCTTTGAATGTCGAATCATTGCAACCCGTTTAGCCTTAACTTCGATTAACTGTTATAGGTTTAGTTTATTATGTTGTTTCTAGAACATCTCGTTTTTTGGTCCGCTGTTGGTTTCAGCGGAGGAGTTATTTTTTCGTCTTTCTTTGAATGGACGTTGCACCGCTATCTGATGCACCGGCCTTTTTTGAATTTCAGATACGCCTTCCAAGCGCACGCACTGGTGCATCACCATGTTTTCAAATCAGACCACACCTATCACGTCATCAATGAGAAGGACAAAAAAATCATCCCGATGGCGTGGTGGAACGGCCCGTTGCTCATTTTCTTGGGAATGTTGCCTGTTCTCGCGCTGGCCTGGAGCATCGGCCGCTGGGAATTGATGATCGGTTCGTTTCTCGCCTTCGCCAGTTACTACGGCGCTTATGAATATATGCACTGGTGCATGCACCTGCCGAAAGCGCGTCGCGTCGAGCGTTCCTGGATTTTTTACCGGCTTAACGGCCATCACCTGCTCCATCACCGTTACATGCACAAAAATTACAACGTCGTGATGCCCTTCGCCGACCTTTGCCTCGGCACACTGCTGCTGCGCTCGAAAATAAAATTTCCGCAGCCGCGCGGCGCAGCCATTCCCGACGTGCAGCCGAAATTGAAACAGCCGTCGCCGTCGCAAACTTGACGCAAGCGCCGCGAAAAACTAACCTGCACAAGCTGGTTGGTGGTCGTAGCTCAACGGTAGAGTCCAAGCTTGTGGAGCTTGTTGTTGCGGGTTCGAATCCCGTCGGCCACCCCACCCCGCTTCTTATCCGATTTTCAACGCCTTCCGCCGCCAGGCTTCATCCGGACGGCCTGCGATGCGCGCCACTTGTTTCGGCGACAAAAAAGTCGGCCCGCCGAGAGCCGCCGCGCCCAGCCAGATGCCGGCAACTTTTTCCGCCATCAGCATCGCGGCCAGCACGGCTTCGGCGGTTCCGCCCAGTGTGACGATGCCGTGGTTCTCCAGCAACACCACGCGCGGCGGTCGTTGATATTTTTTTATGAACATCCCGGTGCGTTTGCGAATCTCCTGCGCGAGTCGCAAGCCGGGATCCGTATAAGGAACAAACACCGAAGCCACATCGCAGCAAACAATCTCGTCCGGAAAAATCCGTTTGCCGGCAAATTCACGGGCGCGCGGCGAACAAAGAATTCCGTTCACGGCCGGCGCGTGGGTGTGACCGACATAGTTGATGCCCGGCAAAGTCAGAAACCAGGCATGGAACAAGGCTTCCACCGACGGCTTCTTCGCCTTGGAATCCACCCGCGATTTCATCAAGCGACCATCCACCTCGGCATCGGAAAGTCCGGTTTCATCCAGCATTCGGAGCAGTAATCCGGCTTTGCATTCGACAACATCTTCTTTGTGCAGTGAACCGAGACAACCGCCGCTGGCCTTGACAAGAAAGGTTTTTTCACTCAAACGGGCGGACGTGTTGCCTTCACCAAGGATGGCGAGCGGGTGCAGAGGATTTGCCAGATCGTATGAAAGTTTCAGCAACGCCTTAAGTTTTTTTTGTCGCGTGTTCATGATATTCGGTTAATCAACGCAAAAACGCTTCGTGCAAGCCGCCGTCCACCGTGATGATCTGGCCGGTGGTTTTTGACAAACGCTGCGAGACCAAAAGAAAATAGGCCTCCGCCTGATCCGCTGGCGTGATCGGCGCTTTCGTCAGCGTGCGGTCGGCGTAAAATTGCGCGAGTTTTTTCACGAGTGATTCCGTCGCCTCGTCGTCGGTGTAAGGGATGTTGTATTTCGCGAGCGAGCCGATGACGCGGTCGCGTGGGAACATCGTCGAGCCTTGCACGACGGTCGCAGGCGCGACGCCGTTCACGCGCACGAGCGGCGCAAGTTCAATCGCCAGTTCGCGCACGAGATGATTGGCCGCCGCCTTGGAAACGTCATAGGCGACGGAACCTTTTTTCGCGACGGCGGCGTTCGCGGAAGTCGTGATAACCAACTGGCCTTTCAAGCCTTGTTCTTTCCACGTCTTGAACGCTTCGTCGCCGACGAGATAGCTGCCGGTGACGTTGATGCTGAACGTCAGCGCCCATTTGTCGTCGGGAATGTGGCCGGTCGTGTCGCTCGGCACAAAAATTCCGGCGGTCACGCAGATCGAATCGAAGCCGCCGTAAGCGAGCGCGACTTGATCTAGCATTTTGCGGATGTTCGCGCGGTCGGTGATGTTCGCGGCGAGGCCAATGGCCGGGCCGCAATTGGAAATGCCCGTGCCCGCGACGCCGATGCCCAAACCGTATTTGTCGGTGATTTCTTTCGCCGTCGCGTTCGCGGCGTCGGTGTTCAAATCGACGCAGACAATGTGCGCGCCTTCTTTCACGAGCCGATGCGCCGTTTCTTTTCCAATTCCCGAACCCGCGCCAATGACGACGATGATTTGCCGCGCCAATTCTTTTTCCGCCGGCATCCGTTTCAACTTCGCTTCTTCGAGCAGCCAATATTCGATGTCGAACGCCTCCTGCTGCGGCAGCGCGATGTATTTGTCAATCGCCTCCGCGCCGCGCATGACCTCGACGGCGCAGTTGTAAAATTCCGCCGTGACGCGCGACTCGGATTTGTCCTTGCCCCACGCGACCATGCCGAGACCGGGAATCAAAACGATGGTCGGGTTCGGGTCGCGCATCGCGGGCGAATTCGCGTGCTTGCACTTGTCGTAATACGTCGCGTAATCCTTGCGATATTGCACAAGGCCGGCGGCGAGTTTTTTCTTCAACGCCGCCGTGTCCTCGGTCTGCGGATTCCACGCGACGTAAAGCGGCTTGATTTTCGTGCGCAGAAAATGATCGGGACAGCTCGTGCCGAGTTCCGCGAGACGCGGCGCGTCGTGGGAATTCACAAAATGCAAAATCTTTTCATCGTCCTGAATCGTGGCGATGAAACGTTTCTGCTGCGAAACCTGTCCTCGCAGCCACGGCAGAATCGCGGCGAAAACTTCATTGCGTTTTTCCGGCGCGAGCGTCTGATATTTTGCGCCGCCGAACGCTTTTGCATCGCCGCCTTTGGCCTGATATTTTGCTTCAATGTATTGCGACGCCTTCTCGATGAAATCCAAAGTGCGCAGGTAACATTCCTTGTCGTCATTCGCCCACGAAATGAAACCGTGCTGACCCATCATGATCGCCGTCGCCTTCGGATTGCGTTTCACGATTTCCTGCATCGCGAGACCGAGTTCAAAACCGGGGCGCATCCATGGCACATAATCCATTTCGCCGCCAAAAATTTCCTGCGTCAGTTTTTCGCAATTCGCCGAGGCCGCGATCGCGATGACCGCGTTCGGGTGCATGTGATCCACGAACTTCGCGGGAATAAAACTGTGCAGCGGCGTGTCAATCGAAGACGCGCGCGGATTCAAGTTGAACGTCGTGTGATTGTAAGCCGCGACCATGTCGTCCTCGGCTTGCGACTTGAGACCTTTGTCTTTGCGCGCCGCGTAGGATTTTTGCAGGCCAAGTAATTTGGATTGGTAGAGCGATGAGAAATTTTCGCGCAAGCTCGTCCGCAAATCGCCGCCAGAACCCTTGACCCACAGCACCTCGACAGCTTCGCCAGTAAGCGGGTCTTTCTCGATGATCTTCGACGAAGTGTTGCCGCCGCCGGTATTCGTGATGCGCTGGTCCGCGCCGAGTTTGTTCGAGCGATAAACGAGCCGGTCAACGCCGGAAAATTTCGCAACTTCAGCGTCGTTCCACAGGTTCGTCACATGCTGATAAGTTTTCATTCGCGGCATTTTAACCATTTTGCCGGCTAAAGACAAAAAATTGTCAACTTCTTCGGGCCATGCGCACCCAAGACCAAAATACGCTCAATATCGCCTGTCCGACTTGGCCCCGTGATGAACGAAATCATGCTAGGATAATTCGCGACGTATTTCTGCTGCAACAATTCAAACGCGGCGGGCAAATCGGCCACAAGTTGTTCGCGTCGCGCGAGCACGACGTGATGTGGCGGCAGCACGGATAACGCACGTCCACCCGCGCTGCGGTTCGTCACCAGCACGCTGCCGGTCTGCGCGACGAGCGCGTCACATTCGGAAATGCCCACGTCGCACGTTTCAAGTTCGTGAACGTTGTAAGGCTTGTCGGTGCGAAGCAGAGGAAGGTTCAGCGGCGGGCAGATCGCGTCCGTCAATCCACCGGAATGACACGCGGCGCGTTTCCAATTTTCTGACTCGCGCAAGCGCAGTAAAGCCTGTCTTGCTTCATCAGCAGAATTGAGCAATTGAAAATCCGCCTTCAGTTCGGCGGTATTTTTGGCGAATAGCGCGAGTTGTTCGTCAAAACTTTCACCAACCTTCGGCAGCCACTGACGCGCGGTCGAAATAGTTTTTGCCGAAGCAGGCAAATGAATTTCGCCATGCGAGCCGGGCAGCGGCGCTGGCGTTTTCAACGCCTCGCGCACGCGCGCTAGAATTTTTTCGCGCTCGGTCATTTCCGTTTCCTCCACCAATCCTTGAATGTTTCCGGCGCGACGTCCGGCAGGTCGCGCGTTTGCGTCCAGTGATAGCCGGGGTCGAGCCGCGTGCCTTTTACGAGTTTTTGCAACGGCTGCGTGAGGCGCGCGAATTTTTTTGCAAACGCCCAGAGCTTCGGATGATTCGCCAGTTGCACGAACGATTTAAAACCGATCCGTTCTTTGAGCGTCGGCTGTTGCGCGGCGGCGTTGCGACGGTTTTGCAACAGGTGATGATGCAGATCAATTTTCACCGGACACGCCTCGGTGCACGCGCCGCAGAGCGAACTCGCGTTGGAAAGATGTTTCCAATCCTGCAAGCCGCGCAGATGCGGCGTGATGACCGAACCGATCGGGCCGCTGTAAGTCGTGCCGTAAGTGTGGCCGCCGATGTTTTTGAAAATCGGGCAGACGTTCAGGCACGCGCCGCAGCGGATGCAATGCA
>CAZHXG010000068.1:0-5497 GCA_964536285.1 uncultured Bifidobacteriaceae bacterium | reverse complement strand
CGGGCGTTCCGATGATTCGTCCGGTCGCCGGCATCAGCGTCGGCATCTGCACCGAGTACAGCGGCGATAAAATTTCAAAATATCAACTCCTCACCGACATCATCGGCTGGGAAGATCATTATTGCGACATGGATTGCAAGATCGCCGGGACGGAAAAAGGCATCACCGGTTTCCAACTGGATTTGAAATTGAAAGGCCTGCCGCATGCGCTCATGGCCGAGACGATCGAAAAAGCGCGAGTCGCGCGGATGCACATTTTGGCGGAAATGGCCAAGACGCTTGCCGAGCCGCGCAAGGAATTGAGCAAATACGCCCCGCGTATCGAGATTGTGAAAATCAATCCTGAAAAAATCGGCGCGCTCATCGGGCCGGGCGGTAAGAACATCAAGAGGCTCGTCGAGGAATCCGGTTGCGAAATCAATATTGAGGACGACGGCACGGTGAACATATTCTCCGTTTCGCCTGAAGGCATGAAGATCGCAAAGGATGCGATTGTCGGCATGACCGCCGAGGCCGAAATCGGGAAAATTTATCGCGGTAAAGTTGTCACGATAAAGGAATTCGGCGCGTTCGTGGAATTTTTGCCGGGCAAGGACGGTCTGGTTCACATCAGCGAGCTTGCGAATTTCCGCGTCAAGAAAACAGAGGACATCGTGAAAGTCGGCGACGAAATCACGGTCAAGTGTCTCGGTGTGGACGAAAAAGGCCGCGTGCGTCTGTCTCGCAAGGCCGCGATGGAAGAACGCGATCAGGAGATGGCCCCGAAAGAATAATTTGTTTTTGAATTCAATGAGCGCGAACGGTGAAAACTGTTCGCGTTCATCTTTTAACAGAGATGTTACAACAAGTTTGACTCAATCGGCCTGCGAAAGTAGATTCAAGCGAATGCTGGCTGCTGAATCAAAGGTGGCGATGCCGGAGTCAAACGGTGCGCCTAAAGGCAACTCAAATTGTTCCTGGAGAACCATCGTGGAACCATTGGAGCCATTTCTCCACGCGGTCACCCAAAGACTCGTCCGGCAGTCCCATGAATTTGACCCGAAAATAGTCCCTTATGCCCAGCACACACTGAACAACAGCGGGAAACATTTGCGCCCGACACTCGTCGCGCTTGCGGGCGGCTCCATCGGCAAGATCGGCGACGAGCATGTCACGGCGGCCGTCATCATCGAAATGGTGCATCTGGCAACGCTCGTCCACGATGATGTGATGGACGAGGCGGAAATCCGCCGCGGACGGCTCACGCTTGCGGCGAATTGGGGAAATGAAATCGCCGTGCTGTTCGGTGATTGTCTGTTCGCGCAGGCGTTGAAACTTGCGGCTGGTTTTCCAACGCCGGAAGTATGCCGCGCGGTTGCGATGGCGACGAACACGGTCTGCACCGGCGAAATCCTGCAAACGCAACAACGCAGGAATTTCACGGCTTCGCGACGGGATTATTTTCGCGTGATTGAAATGAAAACCGCAGAACTGTTCACCCTCTCCTGCGATCTTGCAGGTTTTTTGGGCAACGCTTCGGCGAAACAGCGTTCTGCCCTGCGCGAATTCGGCGCGGCGTTCGGCACGGCGTATCAGGTTTACGACGATTGCGTGGATTTGTTCGGAACGGAAGCGGAAGCGGGCAAATCGCTCGGCACCGATTTGGCGAAAGGCAAATTGACCTGGCCGGTCCTGCTCGCATGGGAACGCGCGAACTCAGCCGACCGCGCGCAATTAGAAACGATGATTAAAAACTGGCAGCCGCAAAATTTGTCCGCCGTGAATGAATTGCTTGCGAGATATGAGACTTTCGAGCCGTCGCTCGAAGTCGTTAGCCGCTATCTGGAACAGGCGCGACGGGCGTTGCGTGTTTTGCCTGATTCGAGCGGGCGTGCCGGACTTTTTAATCTGGCCGGTTTTTTAGCGCAACAAATCGATGCTTTGGCGGTTTGTAATTAGCAAACCATGATTATGGCCGAACCAGTTGAACGCACGGACTCGGAGTCGCCTGCGCCGGTGGAGGAATCGGCATTGGTGCGGAGTGCGCGCCGCGGCGATCTGGCGGCTTATGACGAACTGGTGAAGCGTTATCAGGAGCGCATCTACGCGACGATTTACCACATGACGTCCAACCACGAGGACGCCAACGACCTTGCGCAAGATTCTTTCATCAAGGCGTTCCAAGCGTTGAAATCCTTTAAGGGCGGCTCAAGTTTTTACACATGGCTCTACCGGATTGCGGTCAATAAAACCATCAATTTCCTGAAACAACGCAAAAATCGGATCCATATGAGCCTGAACGATATGGATTTCAATGCCGAGCACAATCCCGACCTGATTGCCTTGATTTCCGATAAAACACCTCGCCGCGAGGCCGGCTTGTCGGAATTGCAAGAAAAATTGAACGCTGCTATGTTGAAGTTGTCTGAACCACATAGATTGGTCGTAGTTCTGCACGATGTGCAGGGCCAGTCGCATGAAGAAATCGCTAAAATCATGGATTGCAATATCGGCACGGTTCGATCGCGGCTTTTTTATGCGCGGCAGCAGTTGCAAGGCTATTTAAATGATTATTTGAAGTAATATGAGCGAAAACAATTTTGAATCACTCCGCCGTTTGCTTGCCGTCAAACGGCATGAACTCCCGCCATCGGGATATTTTAACAATTTTTCCGGCCGGGTCGTCGCGCGCATCCGCGCGGGCGAAGCTGAAGTACCGGACACTCTGTCGGAACGATTGGTTGTCGGAGCGCCGTGGCTCGTGAAATTTTTCCAGATCTTCGAAGCAAAACCGGCATTCACCGGAGCATTCGCCTCCGCTCTTTGTCTGTTGCTGCTTTTCGGAGCGGTTTTTGCAGAACGACCGGACGCTGCACTGCAGCCTTTGTTGACGCAGGCGACGGAAAGCTCCGCACCTCTTGCTGCCATTTCGCCGGCGGCGCTTCCAAAAGTAACCGAGTCAACTCTTCTTGCACCGGGCGGCGCCAATCCGGTCTTGGGCATTCAGCCGAGCCTCCAGCCGGTCGCAATGCTCTTAGGCCAGCAAAACCCGTTCGCGCAGCAAGTCAGTTTTAACGTTCCGGGCAACTGATCCGATTTTGAATTGAAAACGCGGTGAGCGCTTGAAACGCCGCCGCGTTTTTCATTTAATCAGCGGAGTGCCAACCAAAGTCATCGCCGTTGCCAATCAAAAAGGCGGAGTCGGTAAAACGACAACTGCCGTAAATCTTTCGGCGTGTCTTGCCGCTCTTGGTCAACGCGTTTTACTTTTTGACCTTGATCCACAAGCCAACGCAACCAGCGGAGTCGGTTTGGAAAAAATCGAAGGTGCAAGCGCTTATCGCGTTCTGCTCGGTGAAGGCGATCTCCTCGAAAAAATCAAGCCGACAAGTTTCGAGCGGCTTGAAATCATTCCGAGCGAAGTGGATTTGTGCGCCGCTGATCTGGAAATGGCGCGGATGGAAAATCATTTGCAACGTGTTGCTCAAGCGCTCAAACCGATTCACGATTCACAGCGCTTCGATTTGACGATTATTGATTGCCCGCCGTCGCTCGGCATTCTCACGCTCAACGCCTTCGCCGCCAGCGACGGACTGCTCGTGCCGCTGCAATGCGAGTATTACGCGCTCGAAGGCGTCTCGATGATGAATCGCGTGCTCGGCCAGCTCCGCGACGCGGGCGTCAATACGCGCCTCGATATTTTTGGAGTCGTGATGACGATGTTCGATGGCCGCACGAAACTGTCCAACGAAGTCGTCGGCGAAGTCCGCAACCTGCTCGGCGCAAAAGTTTTCGAGACCATGATTCCGCGCAGCACAAAGCTCGCCGAAGCGCCGAGTTTCGGCAAACCGATCATTCATTACGACAAATACAGTTCCGGGTCGGCAGCGTATGAATTGCTGGCGCAGGAAGTGTTGGAACGGTTGAAGGTTAAGGCTGAAAAGTTTTAGGCGGTATCCCAATTCGGGTGACTATCCCTTCACGGCAGGCAGTCCTATTAATTCTTCGGCGATTTGTCCGCTTTTGAATCCGCCGCCTTGACCATTTCTCCAAAAGAATTTTGCATAGTCAGGTGGCACAATCCAAAGGTGGCGCATATTCGTAAAGTTCGTAATGTCCTTTTTTCGCGGATGAGCTTCCACTGCATCAAATTCCTCAAAGCCACAGCCATCTTTCACAGCTTGCATTTCATCCCACGTAATTCCCTCTTTCCATTTTCCCGAATCGTTCAATTCGGTTCTGCAGATAGTAAGCCGCGTTATCTCACCAGCGGATACCTGCACTAAAAACTCACGTGAACGCAGCACTTTGGTAAGTGGAATTGTATGCGCTCTTGCCGGCCAGTCTTCACGGGGCAGTTCCACAAAAACGCCCGATTTAAATTTTGAATTTTCAGCGCGCAGAAATCGCTGCATTTCCGTTAAAGTTTTATTGTCCGCTTGAGTTGCCCTTTTGTGATGCTTTTTGCTTAAAAACCAGGAAATGATGGCAGCCACGATAGGGGACACTATCGCAGCAATGATCAACCAAGCGTTTTCGTGCATGTTAGTTGTTCCTTTCTGATACGCTGTTCTTCACTTGCCGGTTAGCCCCTGATCTCTTTGCCATGCGATAAAACTAGAGAAATCGCTGCGCGCGGTCAATGTCGCTCACATTACAAATTCCGCTTTGCGCGACAAAACTTGCCGCCGTTCCTAAAATCCAATAACTTTTTCCGCGCGCAAAAATTTTATGGCCAAAGAAATCCTTGAAATGCTCGTTGAGTCGGTCACGATGGAATTGCCTGACACCAAAACCATCCGCCTCAAATGGCCGGACGGCCACGATCCCGATTTCAAGACCGGCCAGTTCATCACACTCTACTGGCCCGACACCACGAACTACAAACGCGCCTATTCGCTCTCGTCCTGCGCGCTGGATCGCGGCTTTTACGAAGTCACCGTCAAGCGCGACGGCAAAATGGGCACGCGCATCGTGGATTGGGCGAAGGCGGGTGACAAGCTGTTCGTCATCCCGCCGGTCGGAAAATTCCTGCCGGTATATCATCCACCGAACAAACATCTTGTCTGCATTGCTGGCGGTTCGGGAGTGACGCCATTTCGCGCATTTGTGCGCGAAGCCACGCGCCGAAAGCTGGACACGAAGATCACAGTCCTTTACAGCGTGCGCACGACGCGCAGCATCATTTTTCAGGAGGAATTCCACCAGTTGGAACTGGAGAATCCGAATTTCAGTTTTTACGTCACCTGCACGCGCCTGGACGATAACGACCCGTGGCGTGGACGGCGCGGACGCATCACGCCCGAATGGGTCAGGGAGCACGTCCACGATCTGCCCAATACGGTTTTCTACGCGTGCGGCCCCAACGAACTGGTCGAATTCGCCGAGGAAGTCGTGCTGCACGGCATGGGCGTGCCCAAGGAACAGATGAAAACGGAGAAGTGGGGTTGAAACGCACCGCACTTTTTTCCACACACCAGAAACTCGGCGCGAAGCTGATTGATTTCGGCGGCTGGGA
>CAZHXG010000067.1:0-5581 GCA_964536285.1 uncultured Bifidobacteriaceae bacterium | reverse complement strand
CGCTACCTCAACTCGCGCGAGACGCTGGATTTTTTCGGAAATCTTTTTCATCTCTCGAAAGGCGAACGCGACAATCGCGCGGAGCAATTGCTGGAAATGGTCGGCCTCGGCAAAACGCAGACGCGCGCCGTCGGTGAATTTTCAAAAGGAATGCAGCGCCGCATCGGCCTGGCGCAGGCGCTCATCAACGATCCTGATTTGGTGATTCTCGACGAGCCGACCGCCGGCCTCGACCCGATTGGCTGCCGCGAGGTGAAGGATTTGATCATTGCGCTCGCGCGTCGCGGCAAGACGGTGATCTTGAGCAGCCATCTGCTTTCCGATGTCGAGGACGTTTGCGACCGCGTGGTGATTTATTACGGCGGAAAAATCCAGGCCGCCGGCACGCTGAAAGAACTGCTCGCCGAGCCGGACACGCTGCGCATCACGACGCCGGTTTTGCCGCGCGAAACGTTGGAGCGCGTTCTGGAAATCATCCGCAAGGACGTTTCCAGCGGCGAAGTGCGCGTGGACAATCCGACGCAAAATCTCGAAAGCTATTTCCTCGACGTGGTTCAAAAAGCGCGCGCGGCAGCGGCGGAAACAAGCGGCTCGCAATCCGGTGCGCGCGTGGCGGAGTATCTGCGCGGCGGCGTGGAAGCAAAACCACAAACGGAAAAAGTTTTGGAAAGATTATCATTGCCACAGTCGGCGCAAATTATTTCTGAAACAAAAGTTCCCACGCCCGCTGCCGAAAAGAAATTGGACGACAAAAAGCTGGCAGCGTTGACACAACCGACCGAAGCAAAAATTCCGGAACCCAAACCAACGCCGGAAGCAAAGCCGGTGGATTTGGCGAAGGCAGATGAAAAATTATCGTCGCTGCTTGGAAACAAAAAATAATTTCGGCCACAGATTTTCACAGATGAAACACAGATGAGGAAAAGCTGCTGAACCAAATTTTTAATCTGTGTTTCATCTGTGAAAATCTGTGGCTTCTAAATAAATGCAACGAATTCTCGCCATCGCCTGGTTGACGTGGAAGGCCGCGCTGCGGTTCAAGCTGTTCCTCGTCATCGCGGCGTTGCTGATTCTGGCGGTCGTCGGTTTGCCGCTGGTCATCAAGGACGACGGCACGGCGCGCGGATTCACACAAATCATTCTGACCTACACGTTGAGCGCGATCACGGCGTTGCTCGGCCTTTCGACGCTCTGGTTATCGTGCGGCACGCTCGCGCGCGACATCGAGGAATGCCAGATCCAGGTCGTCGCGACGAAGCCGATCGCACGCTGGCAAATCTGGATCGGAAAATGGCTCGGGATCATTTCGTTGAATGCCGCGCTGCTCGCCATTTCCGGCGCGTGCGTTTATGGCGTGTTGCAATGGCGCGCGACGAAACTGCCGGCAGCGGAACAAAAAAATTTGCGCGAGCAGGTTCTTGTCGCGCGCGGCTCGGCGAAAGAGCAGAGCCACGACGCGGATGTTGACGCGGAAACCGAGCGCGTTTTGCAGGAACGTTTGAAAAGCAGCCCGGTGGACAGTGTAAATCTGCCGGAAGTGCGAAAACAAATCCGCGAGCAGGTGAAGGCGGATTTCCAGCTCGTGCCGACGGGTTACACGAGGCAATGGCAGATCGATCTGGGCTTCGCAAAAAATTATTTGCGGGACAAGCCGCTGCAACTGCGCGTTAAATTCAATTCGGCTCAAAGGGGTTCTTCGGGAACGTTTATCGCGCTCTGGCAGGTCGGCAACCCGGAAGGAACAAATTTCTGGCAAAGTCCGCCGATGAGCCTCGCGCCCGACACGTTCCACGAATTTCAGATTCCGGCGAATCTTTTTGACGACAAGGGTGTCTTGACGATCGTCGTCCTGAACCCGAACAACACCGCGCTTTTGTTTCCGTTGGAAGACGGCATGGAGGTTTTGTATCCACAGGGCGGCTTCGCGCTGAATTTTGCGCGCGGGCTGGGGATCATTTTTTGCTGGATGGCGCTGCTGGCGGCGCTGGGATTGACGGCGGCGAGTTTTCTTTCGTTTCCGGTCGCGGCATTTTTTTCAATGGCGGTCCTGGCAATCGGGCTGTCGGGCGGAACGCTGGCCGACACCGTGGAAAATGGAACCGTCGGCGTGGGCAACGAGGAAAAAGGTATCGCGGGACATTCGGTCGCGGACGGAGTGTTGATCCCGATGTTCAAGGGGATGCTGGTGGTCATCAATCTGTCGGAAAAGTTTTCGCCGATTGACGCGTTGAGCACCGGGCGCAGCATCCCGTGGAGCGAACTCGGCGCGGCGTTCGGTCAAATCGTGCTGTTGATCGGCGGAATCATCGCCGTCGTCGGAATCATTTTGTTCAACCGGCGCGAACTGGCGACGGCGCAGGGAAATCAATGAACTCGCGCTTCAAAAAAATCATCCTGCTGCTTCTGGCCGCCGCGATGCTCGCCGGTTCTGGCCGTCTGCAGAAATCCTTGAACCACGAACGCGCGCAACTCGGCCTGACACGTGCCGATGTTCTGGAAAATGCGCCGCCGGTGCTGGCGTTCACGACCGTCGCGCTTGGAGGGTTCCGAGGATTGATCTCAAATTATCTCTGGATGCGCGCCAACGATTTGGAGCAGGACGATAAATTTTTCGAGGCGGCGCAGCTCGCCGACTGGATCACCGACCTTGAGCCGCATTTCACGCAGGTCTGGCTGTTTCAAGGTTGGAACATGGCCTACAACATTTCGGTCAAGTTCAAGGATTTTTCCGATCGCTGGCGCTGGGTCGAACGCGGCATCGAACTGCTGCGCGATTACGGCCTGCGTTATAATCCCGACGACCTGCTGATTTACCGCGAACTCGCCTGGTTTTTCGAGCACAAGATGGGGCAGAACCTCGACGACGCGAACGTCTATTACAAACAGGAATGGGCAAAGGAGATGATGCCGCTTTTTGGCGCGAGCGGGACGAATTTTGAAAATTTGCTCCATCCGCAAACCGCCGAAGAACGGACGAACGCGCTCGTCCTTGTCGAAAAATACAAGATTGATCCCGTATTCGCGCAAAAAGTGGACGCGCAATGGGGACCGCTCGACTGGCGGCTGCCGGAGGCGCATGCGATTTACTGGGGCGCGCGCGGACTGGACGCGGCGAAAAAAAATCCCGACAAGGTGAAACAAGATGATGTCATCACGGTGCGGCGCAACATCTATCAATCCATGCTTCAGGCGTTCCAACACGGACGGCTTGTCATGAACCGCTTCGATCAATCGTACGAGCTTTATCCCAATCTCGATCTCATCCCCAAGGTCAACGATTCCTACGAGCAAATGATGCGGGAAGATGAAAAATTCCGCTCCAATATCGCCACCGGGCACCAAAGTTTTCTGAAAAACGCCGTCTATTTTCTTTATGAGAACGACCGGATCGCCGACGCGGAAAAATGGTTTCGCTATCTCGGCGAAAAATATCCTGACAAGACTTTGATCATGGGAAGGCCCGATTCGTACCCGACGAACGTGACGCTGGATGAATTCGCCGTCGCCACAGTGCAGGAAGACATCGGCGAAACTTCGCAGGACCGCGTGACTTCCGTGGTTGAAGGATTGCTTCTCCGCTCGTATTACCAACTGACCATCGGCCAGGATGACCGCGCCGCCGGTTTCAAACTGCTTGCCGGCAAGGTTTACCAAAATTACGAAAAGCAAATCAACAAAGGCATGAGCAATGAAAAACGCATCGGCCTGCCGCCGTTCGCCGACATCAACCGCATCGTGCTCAACCAGTTGCTCGACCCGCAGCAAGGGGTGCCTTTTGAAATGCGCGCCGTGCTGCGCACACAACTCGGCCTGCCGGCGGAAACAAACGCGCCGTCAATTTCAACCAATGCGATTCCTCCTGCGGTTTTGCCGGAAACGAACGCGCCCGCGACAAATTCCATCGGCAAATAAATTTGGGCGGGCGGGGCGAGGGCCAGCACGAGCCGATTCACAAGATTGCTTCACCATAAATCTCTGCTAATCTTTTCCGTCTGTGATAAAGAAAAATTCCAGTGAACGTCCATTGCGCGTCGGCCTGATTTCGCTCGGCTGCGCAAAAAATCTCGTGGACGCCGAGATCATGCTCGGTTCGCTGCTCAAGAGCGGCGTCGAAATCACCAACGACGCCGAACAAGCCGACGCGCTCATCGTCAATACCTGTTCCTTCATTGACTCCGCGCAGGAAGAAAGCGTGGACGCCATTCTCGAATCCGCCGAAATCCGTGCAGCTAAAAATCGCGGGCAAAGCCTGATCGTTTCCGGCTGCCTGCCACAGCGTTTTCGCGACGAACTGCCGAAACTTCTGCCCGAAGTGGACGCCTTCATGGGAATTGATCAAGTCGCGCAAGTCGGCGAAATCGTCCGGCACGCCATGCAAAATCGCGCGGAACGAATTCAAAAGCCCGAAATCAGAAGCCGGAAGAAAAAAATTGTCGGACGTTTCGCGGAACTTGAAAAAGCGCGAACAATTGATTCGCACGAAGAATCCGAGAAAATTCGCGGCTCGGAAAAATTTGGCAAGACCAAAACCGTCGTGGCGGCGGCGCGGCAGAGCGCCGCTACAATTTTGGATGTTACCGCGCGACCAGTTTTCATTCCCGATTTTGAAACGCCGCGATTCCGTCTGACACCGAAACATTTTGCCTATCTGAAAATCGCCGAGGGCTGCAACCATCCGTGCAGCTTTTGCATCATCCCCCGGATGCGCGGCTCGCATCGCAGCCGCACGCAAAAAGACATTGTCGCCGAAGCGAAAGCGTTGATCGCCGACGGCGTGAAAGAAATCAATCTGATTTCTCAGGACTCAACTTATTACGGGCTCGATTTGCGCCCGAACCATTCGCGCGCGATTTCGTCGCCCGAAAAATTTTCCGCCGCTGCCAAATCGCTCGCCGCCGACGCGACAACCATTTGCTCGCTGCTACGCGAACTCAATTCGCTCAAGGGCGATTTTTGGATTCGCCTGCTTTACACGCACCCCGCGCACTGGACGGACGAATTGATCCGGACGATCGCCGACTGCAAAAAAGTCGCGCGCTATGTGGACATCCCGCTCCAGCACATCCATGAAAACATGCTTGAACGGATGCGCCGCGAAACCTCGCAGCAATACATCGTTGATTTGATTCGCAAAATCCGTTCTGGAATTCCCGGTATCGCGTTGCGCACGACTTTTATTGTCGGCTTTCCGGGCGAGACAGAGGCAAGCTTTCAAACGCTGCTCGAATTCGTTCGCGAAACGAAATTCGAGCGTCTCGGCGTTTTCACTTATTCGCAGGAAGACGGTACGCTCGCGGGAAAAATGGCCGGGCAAATTCCCGACAAGGTGAAACAAAAGCGCCGCGAACTCGTCATGGCCGCGCAGCACAAAATCGCCAAGCAAGTTTCCGAAAATTTTGTCGGTCGCGAAATCAAAGTCCTCGTCGAAGGCGAAGCGAACGTAAAACAACTTCAAAGCGCAAATGTAAGTTCGTGGGAACACGGACTCGTCCGTGAGAAAGAATCTATCAACCATCAACTATCAACCATCAACTATCTCTTCGCTCGCGGCGAAGCCGACGCGCCGGACATTGACGGACGC
>CAZHXG010000066.1:2618-5931 GCA_964536285.1 uncultured Bifidobacteriaceae bacterium | reverse complement strand
GGCAGCCGATGGACACCTACCGCGAGTTCGAACTGCTGAACAAACTGTGGTCGGAGGGCAAAGCTTTTTGGAAAACCTGGTGAAGCCCTTGAACCAGCATCTTCTCCGAGACGCCTCCGATGTCATTCAAAATCTCGGCGAGGCGAGCCGGCGTTTTTCGGGCAAACGAATTTTACTGACGGGCGCGGCTGGATTTCTCGGCTCGCAATTCATGCACTGCTTTGCCGCGCTGAATGACGGCGGCAAACTGCGAAAGTCCTGCAAGGTGATAGCATTCGATAATTTCATGCGCGGCGCGCCGGACTGGCTGGTGCCATTCAAGAAACGCCCTGATTTTCAAATCGCAAGCAAGGACATCATTAAGCCCGGAAAACTTCCGGCAGCGGATTTCATCATCCACGCCGCCTCCATCGCTTCGCCGATCTATTACCGCAAACATCCGATCGAGACGATGGATGCCAATGTCATCGGCCTGCGAAATCTGCTGGAACACGCGGTTACGCAGCCGGTGGAAAGTTTTTTGTTTTTTTCGAGCAGCGAAATTTACGGCGACCCGGATACGGCGAACATCCCGACGCCTGAAACCTACCGGGGCAACGTCAGTTGCACCGGACCTCGTGCCTGTTACGACGAGTCGAAACGCTACGGCGAAACATTGTGCGTCAACTTTCAAGAAGTCCACCGCGTGCCGGTCAAAATCGTGCGTCCGTTCAACAATTACGGTCCCGGCCTGAAAATCACCGACCGCCGCGTGCTGCCGGATTTTTTCCGTGACATTCTCGATGGACATAACATCACGCTTTTGTCCGATGGCCGGTCGACGCGGACGTTTTGCTACATTTCCGACGCGATCACGGGATATTTGCTGGCGTTGTTGTCCGCGCACAACGGCGAATCTTTCAACATCGGCAGCGACGCGCCGGAAATCAGCATGAACGACCTTGCACAGATGGTGATTGAAATTTCCGGCTCCGGTTTGAAAGTCATTCGCCGGAAAAGCGGCGACCCGCGTTATCTGACAGATAACCCGCAGCGGCGCTGTCCCTGCCTGAAAAAATCCCGCGTCATGCTCGGCTACTCCCCGCGCGTCGGTTTGCGGCAGGGTTTGGAGCGGACATGGGCTTATTACCGCGACCATCGGACGGCAATCGAAGCATGAAATTTGATTGATGAAACTGACCATCATCGGCACCGGCTACGTCGGCCTTGTTTCAGGAGTCTGTCTGGCTTCCAAAGGCCACAACGTAACGTGCCTTGATTTACGGCAGGAAGTTGTGGAAAATCTAAACTGGGGACAGCCGCACATTCATGAAGCAGGACTTTCGTCTTTGTTGCGCGCGGTCCTCGACGCGAAAAATTTTCGCGCGAAAAAGGCGGATGCTGCTGCCTTTGGTAATGCGGAGGCAGTCATCATTGCCGTCGGCACTCCGTCGCACGAAGGGAAAATCAATTTGTCCCACATTCAAAGCGCGGCAAAACTGGCGGGGAATTATATCCGCAATGCGAAACGATTCGTTTCGGTCATTGTGAAAAGCACGGTTGTGCCGGGAACGACCGACACTTTTGTCCGCAAAATTTTGGAGCGGTCTTCCGGGAAAAAACTTGGCGCGTTCGGTTTGGGCATGAATCCCGAATTTCTGCGCGAAGGCGCCGCCGTGGAGGATTTTCTCGCGCCCGACCGGATCGTGCTTGGCCACGAGACGCCCGAGACGCTGCGGCATCTCGAGACGCTCTACGCGCCGTGGGATTGCGACAAACTTCGTGTCAACTCGCGCACGGCGGAAATGATCAAATATGCCAGCAATTGCCTGCTGGCGACGCAGATTTCCGCCGTCAACGAGCTCGCCAATCTCGCCGCCGCGCTGGGCGGAATTGATTCGGATGAAGTCATGCAGGGCATTCATCTGGACAAACGGTGGAATCCGATCCTATCCGGCGGGCGACGAGTGCGACCGGGCATTCTCGCCTATTTGAAACCCGGCTGCGGTTTCGGCGGCAGTTGTTTCCCGAAAGACGTTCAAGCTTTGCGCTCGCTGGGCGCGGCAAAAAAAAATCCGATGCGGCTCCTGCAGGCTGTTCTGGAAATCAACGAACATCAGCCGTCACAAGTTGCGGCGCTTCTCAAACATCAACTCGGCACGTTGAAAGGAAAACGGATTCTCGTCCTCGGCCTCGCCTTCAAGCCGGGCACCGACGACGTGCGCGAATCCGCCTCGTTGAAAATCATCACTCAACTGCTGAAATCGGGCGCGGAAATTGACGCTCACGATCCGGTTGCGTCGAAAAATGCGGCGACGATTTTGAGCCACCGGAAATTACACTATATTGCGGACTGGCGGCAAAAACTCCGCTCAGCGGACGGCGTGGTGGTGGCGACGTGCTGGCCGGAGTATCGGGAATTGGCAAAAGATGTCTTGTCATCAGCCCGAACGCGGAAAATTATAGTGGATGCTCGGCGGATGTTCCAACCGGACGAACTGGCACCGGCGATTTATTCGACCATCGGCTGGACGAAACGACAAAAATGAATCAGACCATCGAACGCAACGCGGAAACGATTCGCGACGAGATCATGGGGCTCGTCCGCGAAGACCACGACTTAATTCAAACCAACTCCTAATCAGATGCCATCGCCTTATCTTCCCCCGCCAGAGGTTGTGCGTTGCCGCAAATGCCAGGTCTGTCAATCTCCGCTACCTGACGCGGTGCTTGATTTGGGGCTACAGCCATTGTGCGATGATTTGGTTCCGATCGGCGATTCCCGCGTCACGGTGAAATATCCGATTCAGATTTCGCTTTGTGAGCAATGTCTGACGGCTCATCAGTGCTATAATATTCGAAAGGAAACATTGTTTCCCAAAGAGTATCACTACCGGCCTCGTTTTACGCAGGATGTTCTGCAAGGTATGAAACATCTGGTCGAAGAGTGTGTGCACGAGTTTGGAGATTTGAAGGGGCTGCTGGTATGCGACATCGGCTGCAACGATGGGTCGCTGTTGAATTTCTTTCGCGAGGCGGGCGCGAAAACGTGCGGAATCGAACCGACCGGAGCCGGGGTAGAGGCCGCTACCGCCGGTCATGCCGTTATCAATGACTACTTCACGCGAGAAAGTGCGGAGCAACTGCTGACAAAGAGCGGTCACCCGGATGTGATAACGTTCACCAACGTTTTTGCACACATCGAAGATTTGACCGAAGCGATTGCGGCGTTGAAAATTCTCATCACAGACAAGACGCTTATTGTGATCGAGAATCACTATCTTGGAACGGTGCTCGCCACGAACCAGTTCGACACATTTTATCACGAGCATCC
>CAZHXG010000066.1:0-2518 GCA_964536285.1 uncultured Bifidobacteriaceae bacterium | reverse complement strand
ATCTTGGAACGGTGCTCGCCACGAACCAGTTCGACACATTTTATCACGAGCATCCTCGCACCTATAGTCTGAAATCGTTTCAGTTCGTAGCTCAAGGTTTGGGCGGCGAAGTCCTGCTGGCGACCTTTCCCAAGCGTTATGGCGGCAACATCCGGGTGTTCATCGGAGGTTTTCACGGTTCGAAGAAGAAGGCTCGTTCTGAGATCCATCTGACCACGCCCGGCGATGAGTCGCGTTCCGCCGAAAAACTAGCGCAGATGCAAGATTTCGTAATCAATTGGAAAACCAAAACAACCGACCAAATTGACCGCTTGCGACGAGTCGACGTGAAGTTGTATGGCAAGAGTTTTCCGGGACGCGCGGCAATTCTAGTTGCCCTGTTGGGAATCGATCGAGAAGACCAGCCGTGCGTGTATGAGAAGCCAGGCTCGTTGAAGATTGGTAACTATCTCCCAGGAACACGAATCGAAATTCTTAGCGATGACCGATGGATCAGCAATGAAGACCGCCCCGCTGCCATACTGATCTGGGGATGGCACATCGCACCCGAGATTGCCGGCTACATGCGCGGGCGTGGATACAAAGGACGCATCTTTACTCCGCTCCCCGAATTCAAGGAGCTTCCTTGACTGGAAAACTTTTATGCGCGTCGGCATCATAGGAGGGGGCTTTGGACTTTACGGTTGGCTTCCGGCCTTTTTGTCAACAGATGTCGAAGTTGCGACGCTGGAGCGATATCGAACTCAACTACGATTGCGCCCCGAATTGCGCGACATTGAGAAAAGAATTACGTTTTTCGAAGCTACAGATCAGATGCTCTCAAAATGCGAGTGCGTTGTAATCGCGCGTCAGCCTCTGGATCAATTTCGTTTTGTGGAGCAGTTGGTCGGTCAAGGCTGGAAAGGCTGCGTGGTCTTGGAAAAACCGCTGGCACCGAATCCAGAAATGGCGACAGCGCTGCTCGAACAGCTTGATCGTGCGGGTATCCGGATGGCAGTCGGATTTTCTTTGTGCGAGACACAGTGGGCGGCAAACTTTAGCGGATATCTATCCGCCGTTGAGCCTGTCTGTGTCAACATCGACTGGAGATTCCTAGCCCATCACTATCGTCACTCTCTGTCCAATTGGAAGCAGCAAAGAGCTGAAGGCGGCGGCGCCATGCGGTTCTATGCCATCCATCTTGTAGCTTGGCTTGCGCGGGCAGGCTCATGGCAGGAAGTTGAGTGCTCGCCTGTGACGGAAATGCAGGATGATCCCGCCGTCCGATTTACCGTAAAGCGCGGAAGCGTCGAGGTCAACGTCCTGTGCGATACCTTTTGGAATAAGGAACCGTTGTTCACCATTGAAGCTTCACGCAAAGGTTGCTCGGTGGAAGCCTGCGCGTTGTGTGACCCATTTGCCGAATCCATCGCGGGTAGTGGTTCAGAGCAACTGAACTTGCAGGATAAGCGCATTGTTTTCCTCCGACCAATAATTAAAGAGATGCTTCGTGATGGAGGATCAAGGCCGACGGATTTTTTGGCCCACGTTGAACTTTGGGGCCAGATCGAACGTGTTCGCGCCGTTGGAACCGACGCATGACTGCTCGGCCAAATTAAGTGATATGTTACATACCGAAAATATTACAATGAAACCAGTCGTTTCAGTGCTGCTTCCGGTTTACAACGGCGAAGTTTATCTCAAGCCTGCCATTGAAAGCGTTTTGAATCAGACATTCGGCGATTGGGAATTGTTCATCGGCGACAATGCTTCGACTGACGGAACGCGCGCCATAATCGAATCATACCGCGACCCGCGAATCCGAGTTCATCGCCACGCCACAAATATTGGCCTGGCCCCGAACTGGAATTTTTTGCTCCAAAACGCGCGCGGCGATTATGCCTGCGTCCTGGGAGCAGACGATGTTTTCGAACCAAATCATTTGGAGCGCAAGGTCAATTTGTTGCAAAAATTTCCTGATTCGCCATTCATTCACGGCACCGTGCAAATCATGGATGAACACGGAACGAAGACGAAAATTTACGAACAAAATGTTCCATTTGAAGAATCGCGCGGAGCATTTCTTCACAGAATGCTTCGTGGCAATCCGGTCAACGCGCATACAACGGTGTTTCGTCTTCACGAAGCCAAAAGTATCGGCTTTAACACGCACTACACATTTTTGCTGGACTGGTGTTTTTGGATGGAATTCGCACTCAACACGTCTGGAATGATTCTTTACGATAATTTGATCACCATGAAATACCGGATGCATCCGCAAAACACGACCAATTTACAGATCAAAAGTTTTCGTTGGTTGATAGAGGGTGTGAATTTGCAATTGCAGATGCTAAATGAGTATGCGAACACGTTTCGGAATTTAGGAATTGATCCAGAAGCGGAGGAAAACCGACTCACAGATAACTTATGGGCTTTAGCTTTTCAGCAAGCGCGCCATGGAAAATGGGATGAAGCGCGGCAGGTTTGGAAAATTTACCGGCAATATCACGGGGTCTTTGAAATGCTTCGCAATGTTCCT
>CAZHXG010000065.1:0-6444 GCA_964536285.1 uncultured Bifidobacteriaceae bacterium | reverse complement strand
GCCTCCTTCGCCGAGAACCGCGCGGCGATGAACGGCGCGGGATTTTTATGCTTCAGGCAATACGCGATTTCGTCCGCGAGCAGCAGGCGGTTGAGAAAACGTTCGCCGAATTTTTCGTGCGACGCCTTCACGCGTGCGACCTCGATGATATCTATGCCGATGCCGAGAATCATTTCAACTCCTCGCCGATTGCGGTTTGTCCAGATTGAAGAAAAGTTTTGATCAATTCGCCTTCGCCGCAAACGGTCATGCCGGAAAATTTTTTGAACCATTTGCCGTCCGGAACTTCAGGTTGCAGTGCGAGCCAGTCGGCCAGCAAGCCAAGCTGGTCGGCGGAAATATTCCGAGATTGGACGCGCTCCAGCAAATGCGCATACAGTGCCCGTGGAAGATGGCTGCGCCGGATGCGAGGCATGGCTAATCGCCGTAAAAACCCCGGGTAAGAGCGGATTTCAATTTTTCAACTTCAGCCGGATCATCGGATTCAACCATGCGCTGCGCGAGAAGTGTCAATTCCTTTCCAGAGAGTTGACGTTTGCGCGCGAGTTCAATGGCAAACTGAATCACACGCGACTGTTCTTCAGGCGGCATCTGTTCGATCTCTTCGATCACGCTGGTCGCTGTCATATCGAGACAATAACAAAAGCCGAACCGCCGCGCAAATTCAGTTTTCACCCGTGATACTTTTCCATCAGGCGCAGCATCTCTTTGACGGCGGTTTCGAGACCAACCATCACCGCGCGGCTCACGATGCTGTGGCCGATGTTCAATTCCACCAGATGCGGCACGCGGAAAAGTGTCGGCAGATTTTCGTAATTCAATCCGTGACCGGCGTTGACTTTCAAGCCAAACGCGTGCGCCTGCTTCGCGCCGGAAATCAATTTTTGCAACTCAACTTCAAAATCCGTAGCAGCCGACGTGAGTCGGCTCTGACCGGCTTGCGATTTTTCAGTTTGAGCCAACTTACGTTGGCTGCTACCAAAAAATTGCTCCGCAAATTGTCCGGTGTGCAATTCGATGAACTGGCTTCCAACTCGCGCGCTGGCTTCAATCTGTCTTTCGTCCGGCGAAATGAACAAACTCACTTCGACGCCCGCGTCGTTCATCTTCTTGCGCGTGTCGGTCAAAGCTTTTTCATTCGCGACCACATCGAGTCCGCCTTCGGTCGTCACTTCGAGCCGCCGTTCCGGCACGATGCAGACGATTTCCGGCCGCAATTTCAACGCGATGCCGATGATTTCCGGTGCGTTGGCCATTTCGAGATTCAGCCGCGTCTCGATTTTCTCGCGCAATTCCAAAATGTCGCGGTCCTGGATGTGTCGCCGGTCTTCGCGCAAGTGCGCGGTGATGCCGTGCGCACCCGCGGCTTCGCAAATCCGCGCGGCCTCGACGGGATTCGGCTCGCCAAATCCGCGTCCGCGATAACGCGCCTCGCGAATCGTAGCGACGTGGTCAATGTTGACGCCGAGCTTGAGCATAATCAGCGGAATAGCAGTAGGAAAATCACGATTGCCAGCGCGATGCGATACCAACCGAAGGCGTTGAACGTGTGTGTCTGCACATATCGCAGCAGCCATTTGACGGCGATGAATGAAACAACGGCGGCGATGATGGTCGCGAGCCAGACCATTTTCCAGTTTTCATGCGGCGCGAGCGGATCGGGATGATGGACGGCTTTGAAAATCTTTAGCGCGCCCGCCGCGAGCATCGTCGGGATGCCGACGAGAAATGAAAATTCCGTCGCAGCCGGACGCGCCATCCCTAGGAGCAAAGAGAGCATGATAGTTGTTCCGGATCGCGACGAGCCGGGAAAAACCGCGGCGATCAACTGGCCGAGGCCGACGGCGATGGCAATCGCCCACGTCACTTCGTTGTTTAATTTTTTTCCGCGCAAAAAGAATTCGATGGCGAGGAACGCAAGCCCGCCGATGAGCAAAGCCCACGCGACCGGCGCGAGTTCTTCCGGCAGCTTGAACCCCTTTTTATCGATGATGAAACCGCCGATGCAGGTGATGACGAAGGCGGTAAAGATTTTAAAGAGATAATTTTGAGTTTCACGGTCGCGCAACTCGAAAACGAATTTGTAAAGGCGTTGCGGGAAGAGCGGCAGCACGGCGATGACCGCACCGCATTGGATGACGACATTGAAAAGGTCGCTTTGATGGGTGCCGAGAAATTTTTCAGCGACGAGCAGGTGTCCGGTGGAAGAAACGGGGATGAACTCGGTGATTCCTTCGATGATTCCGAGAATGACGACAATGATCCAATCAGGCATGAATAATTAAGACGCGAAACGCGGGCGGCAAACAAGAAGAATTGCTCGTCGCGATTTATTTTTTTCCGCCCCAGAACGTCTTTGTCTCCTCGGTGCGTTGCTTGACTTTGAGCTGCCCCAGAATCGAGTGCCAGCCGATGTAGATTTTGTGCCATTGCGATTCGAGTCCGCGCAGCGCGCCCTCGCTCATCTCGCTCAAGTAACGCAGCGATGGCGCGTTGCCGATGAGCCCGTGGATTTCCTCGCGCGTGGGCGAAGCGACCTCGACGGAGGCATAAATCAATTCGAGTTCCTGCACGATGATGCTTTTGATCTCGAGAAAATGATTTTCATCCGGCGGCCCGAATTTTTTCGCGCGCGCGATGTTGACGAAGTAGTTGAATTGCTTCCAGCACTCAATATGCGTTTCGATTTGAGTGACGAGCTGGTTGAGTTCTTTTGCTGTCATAGGCTTGATCGGGTTTGCGTCGGCGAAGACGCGGTTTGCGGGATGAGAAAAATGACCGCGCCGCCCCGCAATTCGCGGGCGGTGATGTTGAGGCTGGCGAAATGGATGCTGACCTCGGCCAGCGGCATCTGCGCCGCGCGGGCTTCACGGAATAAAATCAAAACGTCACGACCGATCTCGGCGAGCAACGCTTCCGGATACGACGAGGAAACGGTGGACGTGACGACGTGGCCGTCGCGGTCAATGCTGACGCTGCCCGCGGGCAGTTGCTGAACCGAGGCGCGCGAGCCGAACAACCGGAATATTTTTTTCAGGAATCCCATGACGCAACGAGTTTTCTGCTTTGTTCAAGCAATTGGTTCGAGGATGCGTTCGGCGGCCAGCCGACAAGAAAGGATTTGTCGCCGTGCGGCAGAACGACCAGTTGCTTTTCCGAATTGTGGGCGGCGATGTGCGAGAGCGGCCCGGCCTCGATTTTCTCGCCGAGTTTTTTTGCGATCTCAATGACGTGGCGCGTCCACACGGAAAGCGGCTCGTTGGATTCCGTTCCGAGAACTTCGGGTTCGCCCTGACCTTCGGGCGGGACGGCGATGACGAATTCAGCGCCTTCGCGCGTGAGCAACGCAAGTTTCCAGATCGTTTTACGGTGACCGCTGTCGAAAAATTGAGCCTCGCTTGAAGGATTCGCGTTTTCGTCCATCGCCTGCGCGGATTCGAGGAGCAGCGCGTTGATGGGTTTGGTGATGGTGCGTTCGCGATTCAATTCCGGCGGCAAATTTTCAAACGTGCCGGATTTCCACGCCAGGATTTTCCGGAAAGCAATTTCACCACGCACGCCCTCGGCTTCGGCATCGATCAATTCACCTTCCTGCAACCACAGTTTTCCCACGAGCGGCCCGCGCGTGATGCGCAACATGGTCGAGCTGCGCGTGAGACATTCCATCTGGATGATGTCCATGAGGCTTTTGCTCTGGATGCCGCGAAAGCCTCCTTCAGCGTCACGCCCCATGAGCGATTCCAGACATTCGGTGAACACCTGCGGACTGTGCTGCACATCTCCTTTGAGCCAGAACAAATCCACACCCAACGCATAGGCGCGCGAACGGAATTCCTCGTCCTCGAGTCCGCTCAAGACGACGGTGCGCAATTCGGGAAATCTCCGGCGGACGATGGCCAGCACCTGCAATCCGTCCATGCGCGGCATTTTCAGGTCGCAAATCAGCAGTTGGAACGGCTCGGCTTCCAGCAGGGACAGGGCGCGCTTGGCAGATGAAGCAGTGCGCACATCGGGCTTGCTGGGAATTTGCGAAAACAACTCGCGGGTCAATTCCAGCCAGTCGACATCGTCGTCCAAAAGCAAAATTTTATATTGTTTTTCCATCCCAAATGGCATCAACCGCTAACGCCGAACCCTCGCAAACTCAAGCGCGAAAACCATTTTTCTTAAAAGCAATCGCCGTTCCGAAGCCGAAGATTGCACCATAAAAATTTCAGGCTCTTTTATATGGACAGCCAACCAACCCATAAGTCCAACGATGAGACAGCTTTTGCAACGACTCTGAATTATATGGGGTGTTCGCCCCATTGTCATTCATGTGAACGAGGTTAAACTTTCCTCAAAGTTCAAAGTCACATGCTGAAACCATAGCAAAACCCGTCCATGGCGCACTTCCTGCTAAATTACCAAGCCAAGCCTGTCTGATGATAGGCCGAATGTCATGCCAGCCACAATAAAAATGAAATTTGCCGGTCTGCTCCGGGGTCTGTTGCGCCGCTTCGATGACGAAGCTTATTCGCCGCAAGCCATGCGCCCCGTCTCCGCCTCCGCGCCAATCACGGACGTTTCGGAAGCCGCCGTTTCACAACAGGCGGTCCAAACATTTTCCGCACAGCCGCCGGTTTCGGGCAATCCAAATGAAATCCGGTTGCCTTTGCAGCCCGTCCTTGCGTCGCTGCCGATGGAATTGCGCGCAAAAATAATGGCCGCAAACACGGCGGGAATGACAATCGCGATTCCGGTTGAAAAAGCCCTCGCGCAACTGGCGACCGGTTCGGTCAAAATCACTTTCGGCGAATTACGCCAGCTCGCTCCGGGCGTCTTCGCAAATTCCGGCGGCGAGTATGATGCCAAACTCGTGGCGTTGCCGCTGAACCAGATTCTCACGCAAATCAATCCCACGCTGTTCTCGCGCCGTTCAACCCAAAAACAAATCGTTGAAGTGGCCGACGACATTTCCAGCCCGTTCGACGGACGCGGACAAGGATTGACCATTTCGACCACGCAGATGAAAGCGCCGGTCACGACTCCGCCACCTCAACCACCACTTTCACGTTTCGTCACACCGGCTCCAGAAACACCGGTTAGACCGCAGCCTGTCACGCCGCCACCGCCCGCATTTGTGCATCGCGCAGTGATGCCCGCGACAAATGGCAATCACCCTTCACCGCAAAACGGCAACGGCGCACATGCAAAAAATAATGGCGCGGACAAATTTGATGCTTTCACGATTCCTGCCGCTCCCGCGCTTAACTCCGCGCCGTTGATTCCGATTGACCAGCCGGTTCTCGCTCCGCTGGCCGCGCTTTCAGAAAGCTGGCCGGAAGCGTTGAGACTCGAAATCAAGCAATTGGATCTCACGAACGCGCAGGTCGCGTTGCCTCCGAATCTCATCGAGCCTGCTCTCAAACGCGGTCGCATCATTTTCTCCTGGCGCTACGTGCGTGGATGGATCAAACCCACACCTCCGGGCGTGTCGGTTCATGATGCGGTCGAATTGGAACTTCCGCTCAAGGTCATCGCGCCATTATTTTTCACGCGTCCTCAAAATGGAGCCGCGCACAAGAAAAAAGTTTCGGTGGCGGAGGAAATCCCTAATCTCTTTTTCGGTTTTCCACAACCGATCGAATCGAAGCCGGCAGCCGCACCCGTGACAATACCGCCACAAGCGGTCGCCGTCGCCATTCCTCCGCTACCGGACACGAATTTCTTCATCCGCCCCAACCAGCCGCAAACAACGGACTCGGAATTCCAGCGCAAGGGCGGCACGGATTTCAAAAATCGCGGCGCGTCCCCGGGTGAAATTGTCTCCCGCGCCATGACGCTGCCCGGCGTGGCCGGCGCGGTCATCGCCCTGCCCGACGGTTTGAAAGTCGCCAGTCATGTTCCGTCTGATTTGAACAGCGACACGCTCGCGGCGTTTCTTCCGCAGATTTTTGCGCGCGTCAACCAATGCTCGCGCGAGCTACGCATGGGCGATCTGAACAATTTGAGTTTCACCGTCGGCAATGTGCCGTGGAAAATTTTCCGCGTGAACGCCGTTTATTTCGCCGCGTTCGGCCGCCACAATGAATCGCTGCCGTCCGCGCAACTCGCGGCGCTCGCGGTCGAACTCGACCACAAGAAACAATAAAAATTTTATGGCAATCATCAATCAAGCTACAAGGGAGCTGCAGGTAAAAATCGTTTATTACGGCCCGGCGATGGGCGGCAAAACTACGAATCTCGTGCAAGTTCATGACCACGTCCAAACCACGGCCGGCAACAAGGGCAAGCTGGTTTCGCTCGCGACAAGCTCCGACCGTACGCTGTTTTTCGACTTTCTGCCGATCGAGGCGATGACTATCAAAGGTTTCAAGACGAAGTTCCAGCTTTACACCGTGCCCGGTCAGGTGATTTACAACACCACGCGCCAGCTCGTTTTGCGCGGCGTGGACGGCATCG
>CAZHXG010000064.1:0-6473 GCA_964536285.1 uncultured Bifidobacteriaceae bacterium | reverse complement strand
GCAAAACGGCGAACGGCCTCGGCATGTTGCTGCATCAGGGCGCGAAGGCGTTTGAGATCTGGACGGGCAAAACCGCGCCGCTGGACGTGATGCGCCGCGCGCTGGAAAAAAACATTTATGGGCATTGACGCGATTTTCAACATGCACAACTGGTCGGTCGTGCCTTTTCATTTCTGGTCGCTGTGTTCTTTTGTGCTCGGCTGCATGGTCGGCAGCTTCCTGAACGTGTGCATCTACCGGCTGCCGCTGGGCATGAGCATCGTGTCGCCGCCGTCGCACTGCCCGTACTGCAAATACTCGATTCCGTTTTACCTGAACATCCCGCTGTTGACCTGGCTCGCGTTGCGCGGTCGCTGCAAAAATTGCGGCGCGCCGATTTCGCCGCGCTACTTCATCGTGGAATTTTTGACGGGCGTGGCGTTTTTGAGTTGCTGGCTGAAATTCGGCGACGCGAATCATCCGTTGCAATCCATGCCGACCGCATTTGTTTATGCAATTTTCCTTGCCGGACTGATTTGCGCGACGTTCATCGACTTCGAACACTACATCATTCCCGACGAAATCACGTTGGGCGGCGCGGTCGCGGGTTTCGCCGCGTCGTTTTTTTTGCCGTCGCTGCAAGGCGCAAATTCATTGGGTGTCGGAATGTTGCGAAGTCTGGTTGGCGCGGTTGTGGGTGCTGCGATTGTCTACGCGATTTTGCGGCTGGGCAAATTGATGTTCGGCAGGCAGAAATTGAAACTGCCGGTGGAAACGAAAATTGTTTTTTCCGAAACGTGCGTGCATCTGCCGGACAAGGAAATTCCTTACGAGGAAATTTTTTACCGGCAATCGGACACGATTGTCCTACAGGCGCGAACGGTGGAGTTGATCGATCGTGGCTACGAAAACGTGAGGCTTCAGCTCTCGTCGTCGTTGTTGCAAATCGGCGAGGAGGAGATCAATCCCGAAGCCGTGGCGTACATGGAAGCCGTCAGCACGGAAGTGATTTTACCGCGCGAAGCGATGGGGTTGGGCGACGTGAAATTCATGGCGGCCATCGGCGCGTTCATCGGCTGGCAGGGCGTTGTTTTCTCGCTCATGATCAGTTCGATGATCGGCGCGGTGGTCGGAATCGTTTTGATTTTGATGAAGCGCCGCGCCTGGTCGTCACGAATGCCTTACGGCCCTTACATCGCGCTCGCGGCGGCGGTCTGGATTTTTTTCGGAAAGAAAATTCTCCAGATGCTTTTGCTTTGAGAATGGAATTTTCCGGCGCTTGCCACGCGGCGCGTGAACGGCGACAATGCGCTTCAGAAAGATGCCACCGACCTCGTTTGAACAGATCATCCCGGAACTGCGGGACGCCATCGGCCCGGTCATCCTGATCTCCGGCGTCGGCCTGTTGCTGCTCACCATGACCAACCGGCTGGGACGGGCCATTGACCGTGCGCGGCAACTGAAACACGAGCTTTCCGTGCGCACCGGTCACGAGCGCGAACACACGCTCGCGCAGGTGACGATCCTGTATCGTCGCGCGAGAATCATCCGCTTGAGCATCACGCTGGCGGCCACGAGCGCGGCACTGGCGTCGGTGCTGATCGTGACGATGTTTGTGACGGCGCTGTTTCAGGCGCAACAGGGATTTTTGATCGGACTACTTTTTGTGGCCTGCATGGCCTCTCTGTTCGCGTCGCTCGTCGCGTTCATCCGCGACATCAACCTTTCGCTGCACGCGCTAAAATTGGAATTGGAAGGCACCACGCCGGACGTGAAATAGTTTCGCGTTAAAATTGAATCACTGGAACTGCAAATAGACGCGACTGCCGTCGCCGCGCAAACCCGCCGTCTGGCTTTCCTTCAGGAATAAGCGCGAGGCTTCAACTTTGCCGGTTTGCAGGATGTAACTCTGAACAGCCTTCGCGCGGCTGGCGGATAAAACTTCAAGATCGTTTTCGGCGATTGGAAAAGTCGCGAGCAGCACCGCTTCCATCGGATCGGGCGGCGGAACAAGTTTCGTTTGATAAACCGTGCCGGCGGCGGATTGGTTTTTTGCAGCGCTCTTTTCGGATCGGATCAGTTTCGTCGCGCCTTTTTCGGCGGTCAGCTTGCGCGGCAGGACTTGCGCGGCGTAAAGGGCGAGATTCGTGTTGGCCGCGATGAGTTGCGGCGTGATTTTGCCGTCGGCGACCGCCTCGCCATAAAATTTCTTCACCCAACGCGCCCGCTCTTCGGGCGTGAGAACGATTTGGTCAACCGGATTTGTCGCCTGCTCTGATTTCCGCAGCTTCATCCAGATTTGAGTGCGGATTTCTTTGTCGAGCGCGGCGCGTTGCAATCCTTCGCGGTCGCCATCGGGATCAATGCTGCCGGAAATTTCCAGTTGCAATCCGGGGCGTTCGTAAAGTCCCTTCACAAGCGAATCCAATTTTTGTCTGTCAATCGCCGTCAACTCCGCGCTGCCCGGCGCGAAATCTTCGTAACTCAATTCCTCACCACCGCCGCCAAAAACCGCACCCAGCAACGAAAACGGCGACGTGGCGACTTTCGCGAGGATATTCAGGATCGCGCGCGTGACGACTTTGCCGATGCGGAACTTCGGGTCGTCGAGGCTGCCTTCAATCGGAACGTCCAGAACGATTTTCCCATCGCGGTCTTTCAAAATCGCGATTGCCAATCGCACGGGCAGATGCGTCGCATCCGGACTTTCCACTTTTTCGCCGAACGTGAACTGGTCGAGCGTGATGACGTTCTTCGACTCCAGTTTTTTCCCGACGATTTCATACGCAAGGTCGAGATTTAATTTTCCCTCGGCGATGCGATAGCCCGCGAATTTTCCTGCATACGGGCTGGCCGGCGTCAAATCCACGTCCTTGACGGAAATTTTTATGTCATTCGTCTGCGCGCCGTTGAGCGGATTGATCGTGCCGGTGATGGCGACCGGGCCGACGCCGTCCACTTTCGCGTTCAAATCCACAATGGCGTGCTGGAGTTGTTCGGAGGAAATTCCGGAAATGCTTCCGTTCATCTGCTGAACCGCCATGTTCACGTTCGGCTGGATCGAACGGTCGGTGAAACTGGCGGCGGTGTTGGAAATCACAATCGCGCCGATGGAAATCTGCGGCAAAGACGAATTCGTCGCCGCCGGAGTTTTTGCGACGGCGACTTTTGTTTCGTTCGTCGCGGGCGAATTCGTCATGCGCAGCGCGTTGAACAGGTTGATCGTCTTGTTCGTTTCGATGACGAGCCGCGCGTAGGCGTCGTCCACGTCAATTTCTTTGATGGCGACCGACTGCGGATTCAGGTTCGCGTCAATGCCGTTGAACCGGAGTGAATCCCATTTCAACAAATCCTCGGCCGCGACGCCGTCCACGGTTTTGAAATCGTCAAGGCTCGCGTCGCCGTGAAAAGAGACCTGCGGCAATTCGTCTTTCGGCGTGCGGAGACTGATTTTTCCGTGCAAGCCGAGTTTGCTGCCGAGGATGTAAAGATTCAGTTTCGGTTCGAGATACGGGTCAAGCGTGCCGAGGTCGAGCTGGTCAAGGTCGAGTTGAATATCGGCGGTCGGCGGCAGAAACGACGCGGTCGTCACTGTCTTGATCGAGCCGTTCGTGTTCCAGCGCAAAGAAAATTCAGCGGTCAAATTCGTGCCGGGAATGTTGGAAATGTTTTTGGCCGCGAGCCGGATTTCGCTCAAGTCCAGTGTCGCCGGACGCGAATTGACGAGGTCTTCGAGATGCAGAGCGCAGTTCGTGATGTCCACGTTGTGGATCGTGCCGCTCCATTGGTTCGTGCTGTTGAGCAGCATCGCGACGGCGTTGGTCACGGAACGGAGCAGAAATAAAATTCCGCCCGGCGCGTTCGTCGCCGATTCCGCCGGTTTGGAAAGCTCAACAACGTTGACGGCTTCGTTTTTGTCGCGGCTCAAAAAAAGTTTTGCGCCGTTCGCCACCACTGATTCCACCGTCGCCTGATGATTTTGCAAGTCCGCGCTCGCGCCGGTCACGTCGAGCAACGGCAGTTTCACGATGTCGTTGCTGTCGCCCGGAGCGCCGAGCTTGAAATCGCGCAGCGCGAACGCCGAGTCGTCCACGGCGGCGACGCGGTTGGTCGCGCTTAATTCAAAAAGATATTTTGTGTCCAGCGCGATGGAGCCGCCGCGGATTTCAAACCGAACGAGGTCCTGATACAGCGGCGCATATTTGTTCAGCGTGAAATTGAACAGCTTCAGCTCGCCCTGCGACCGCAGCGGATCGAGATAAAAAAATCCGCTCCACGAAATCGTTTCGCCTGCGTCCGTCGTGCCGCTGAAGGAGTAGGGGTTTTTGTTGTCCGGGTCGGTGCGAAAATCGTCCAGAGTGATGTCCAGCGGGCCGAGCGTTCGCTTGAACGGTTCGCGCGGCGTGAAATCCGCGAGCGCGGCGGACGCGCCACCGATGTGCAGCCGCCCGATGTGCACTACGAGCGGTTTGGATTCAGGCTGTTTCGGTGTTGGTGTTGCGTTGGTGGAAAATTTGGTGACGAGGTCTGAAAAATTGAACGTGCCGTTCTTGTTCATCCGCACGGAAACAAAAGGTTTTGTCGTGCTGATTTCCTTGAAGACCCACGCTTTGCCGAAAAAAGATGAAAGCTGGAAGTTCACATAGACTTCGTCCCACGAAACAAATGGCTGGCCGTCCTTGTCCTTGATGAGAAGGCCGCGCACGGTCGTGGACAGCGCGAACGGATTTATTTTTATCTTTCCGATCGAGACTTCGCGGTCGAGTTGCTTGGAAAGTTGCTTCACCGCGACGGCGCGGACAATCGGCGGCAGAATCAGGAAACCGAAAATCGCGTAGAAAATCAAAAGTCCGAAAATCCAGAGCGCAAGTTTGCGTTTCCGTGACGAGAATGAACTCCAAATGTTTGCCTTCATAATTCCAACAGCGAAAGCATCCGCACAATCATCCGCGACGTCAACTTTTTCGGAAGTTCAAATCGCGAAATCCGTGTATTCCGGTTTCACCGGTTCGGTCGGCGGCTGCAACATTCCGGCGGCGACGGTCGCATTCGTGCCTTGCTCGATCAGGATGAACGAGCCGGTCAGATGGTTCGTCGTGTAACCGTCGAAGACGATGGGCTTGGAAACTTTCAGGCGGATGGTGCCGATGTCATTCACCGCGAGCGCGGGCGGCGCGGGTTCAGGTTCGAGCGTGGAGAAATTAATTTTATTTTCGATTTGTGTCACGACGGCCTGCACGGTTTGCGTGGCGTGCTTGAGAAAATATTTTTTGTTCACTTGCAAAGGCCGCGTGTGCATCCAGCAGATGCGCGCCTGCAAATCGGCGCTCCGGCCGGGAAGATTTTCGAGGCCGACAATCATGTCGCCGCGGCTGATGTCAATGTCGTGCTGCAAACAAAGCGTGACGGACTGAGGGCAAAACGCTTCCGACAGCGAACTTTCGTAGACCCAAATATCTTTGACGGTCGTCTTCACACCAAGAGGCAGCACGACGACTTCCTGTCCTTTGCGCACAATGCCGCTGGCGATTTGTCCGCTCAACCCGCGAAAGTCATGCAATTTTTTATCCGTCGGATTGTTCGGACGATTTACCCATTGCACCGGAAAACGAAATGAATTCAGATTCCAATCGCTCGCGATGTGGACGGTTTCGAGATGATGCAACAACGTCGGGCCTTCGAACCACGGAGTGAATTTTGATTTCGTAACGACGTTGTCGCCGTTCAACGCGCTGATGGGAATGAACTTCACGTCGCGGAACGCGCCGAGCTTCGGCAGAAAATCCTCGATCTCGTCACGGATTTCCTGATAACGCTCCTGACTCCAATCCACCAGATCCATTTTGTTGATGGCGATGACGAGGTGCGGTATGCCGAGCAGCGCGGCGATGTAAGTGTGGCGGCGCGTCTGTTCGATGACGCCTGCGCGCGTGTCCACGAGCACGATGGACAGGTTCGCCGACGACGCGCCCGTGACCATGTTGCGCGTGTATTGAACGTGACCCGGCGTGTCGGCGACGATAAATTTTCTTTTCGGCGTGGCGAAATAACGATACGCGACGTCAATCGTGATGCCTTGCTCGCGTTCGGCGCGCAAACCGTCGGTGAGGTTCGCCAGATTGATTTGCCCACCGCCGGTGATGTCTGCGCTGCGTTCGAGCGCCTCGATTTGATCTTCCATTAACGACTTCGAATCGTAAAGTAAACGGCCGATGAGCGTGGACTTGCCGTCGTCAACACTGCCGCAAGTGTTGAAGCGCAGAATTTCGATTGGATGTTGCGTGTGAGGCATTTTAGAAATATCCAGCTTTCTTGCGATCTTCCATCGCCGCTTCACTTGCTTTGTCATCGGCGCGCGAGCCGCGTTCGGTCACGCGCGCGGCGGCGACTTCGGCGATGATGTCGTCCACGCTGTCGGCGCGCGATTCAATCATGCCGGTGCTGATCATGTCGGCGATGGTGCGCACGCGGACGACGAGCTTGGCGTGTTTCTC
>CAZHXG010000063.1:0-6582 GCA_964536285.1 uncultured Bifidobacteriaceae bacterium | reverse complement strand
GCGATTTGAATTTCGTGATGCCGGCGGCTTCCTCGAAAATCATCCGGCGATCTTCGGGCTTGCTCGAAAGAATCTGTGTGATGTGGCCTTGCGCGAGAATGCTGTAGCTTGTGCGCCCGACGCCCGTGCCCATGAAGAGTTGCTGGATGTCCTTGAGGCGGCACGGAGTTTTGTTCAGAAAATATTCGCTGCCGCCGTCGCGAAAAATCCGGCGCGTCAGCGTGACTTCGTCATAAGCGACCTCGACGCCCGCCGCGCGGAGATTTTCGCCGTCCACGCCGCCGAGCGTGAGCGAGACTTCGCCCATGCCCATCGGTTTGCGACCGTCCGTGCCGTTAAAGATCACGTCGGCCATTTCGCCGCCGCGCAACGCCTTCGCCGATTGCTCGCCGAGCACCCAGCGGATGGCGTCGGAGACGTTGGATTTGCCGCAGCCGTTCGGGCCGACGATGGCGGTGACGCCGGGCTGAAAATTCAGCGCGGTTTTGTCCGCAAAAGACTTGAAGCCGAAAACCGTCAAATTTTTGAGATACATGATTTTGACTGCGCAAAGACAACCAAAGTTGCCGAGTTAAGTAAAGCAAAAACCACAACATAATGCGGCCTTTGCCGTTGCAGGCACAACTAATTGGTGAGGAACCGTGATTTGATTTGTGCCGACAACCGCTTACTCTAAACTCTCAAATCATTAAAGTTTATACGCCCGCGTGCGGATTTCGTCAACTGAATTCACGGGAAAAATGCTCGACAGAAAGTTTCGCAGGGCGTAATCAAATGCCAAACACCACTGGCAATTCAAACACCACAAAAACATTAAAATGAAAAAATCACTGCTGTCGATCGTCGCCATGTGCGCGGCTGTTTCCACACTGGCCGCCAATCCTCAACTGCCGCTGCTCAACGAGCCGGTGGACATCAGCAGCGACTTCCATGGTTTCTCGGATTTTTATTATCTCGCCGACCGTGTCGTGGATTTTGATCCGGCGACGCATTCGGGAAATATCATTTATCAGCGCTCACGGCTCATGGCCAGCCACTCTTTCAACCATGACGTCGCCGCCATCGGAGCAGCCAAACCAAACGAGTTTCCCACCGATCAATACGCCGCCGACCCGTCGCTGCCGTTCTCCATTGAGTTCGTCTCGCCGCGCACGCTGCGGATCCACATGAGCAGCGGTCCGCAGGTTCATCCGTCACTGCCCGAACTCATGCTCGCCGGGCCGGTGCCGCATGACGATTCGTGGAAATATGAAAAAGTGGACGGCGGGTACCGTTACACCAGCGCGGCTGGTTCCGTCACGATTCTGGAAAATCCCTTTCACATCGAAATCCGCGACGCCAGCGGCAAACTGCTGACCAAAACCGACCACACGGTGGACAACGCCTCCTCCTTCACGCCGGTCATGCCATTTTCGTATGTGCGCCGCACTTCGGATTATTCGCGCAGTTTCGACGCCGCCTTCACGCTCTCGCCGGACGAAAAGATTTTCGGCTGCGGCGAATCCTTCACCGGGCTGGACAAGCGCGGCCAGAAACTCGTGCTGTGGACGGATGACGCCTGCGGTGTTGAAAACCGGCTGATGTATAAACCGATTCCGTTTTTCATGAGCAACCGCGGTTACGGGATGTTCATCCACACCAGCACGCCCATCACCCTGGATTTCGGGAACAGCTGTAGCGGCGTGAACTCGATGATGATCGGTGATGATGATCTGGATTTGTTCGTCTTCCTCGGCACGCCCAAGGAAATTCTGGATGAATACACCACGCTTACGGGCAAGTCGCCGCTGCCGCCGCTGTGGTCGTTCGGCCTGTGGATGAGCCGCTGCACTTACAATTCGGAAACGCAGGTGCTCGACATCGCGGCGCGACTGCGCACGAACCAGATTCCCTGCGACGTGCTGCACCTGGACACCGGCTGGTTCGAGACCGACTGGGAGTGCGATTATGAATTTTCCCCGAGCCGCTTTCCAACTCCGGAAAAAATGCTGACGGATTTGAAGGCCGACGGCTTCCGAGTTTCCTGCTGGCAACTGCCGTATTTCGTCCCAAAGAACAAGCTCTTTCCTGAACTGCTGGAGCAAAATCTTGTCGTGCGTGACGGCAACGGGAATCTTCCCACGGAGGACGCCGTGCTGGATTTCTCCAATCCGAAAACCGTGGACTGGTATCAGAACAAGCTGGCCGGTTTGTTGAAACTGGGCGTCAGCGCTATCAAGGTGGACTTCGGCGAAGCCGCGCCGGTCAATGGCATTTACGCCGACGGCCGCAGCGGATTTTACGAGCACAATTTGTATCCGCTGCGCTATAACAAAGCTGTCGCCGACATCACGAAACAAATCACCGGCGACAACATCATCTGGGCGCGCAGCGCATGGGCGGGCAGCCAGCGTTATCCGCTGCACTGGGGTGGCGACGCGGAAAGCACGGATGACGGCATGGCGGGAGAATTGCGCGGCGGACTTTCGTTCGGACTTTCCGGTTTTTCATTCTGGAGCCACGACGTGGGCGGGTTCACGGCGAATTCCGTAGCCGCGATGGACAAGAATCTTTTCGCGCGCTGGCTCGCGTTCGGGATGTTGACTTCGCACAGCCGCTGCCACGGCGAAGCGCCGAAGGAGCCGTGGAATTACGGTGAAGATTTCATGAACGAGTTCCGGGCGATTGACGAACTGAAATACAAGATCATGCCTTACGTCTATGCGCAGGCGAAGGATTCTTCCGACCACGGTCTGCCAATGTTGCGCGCATTGTTTGTGGAATTTCCAGACGATCCCGGCTCGTGGAACGTGGATAACGAATATCTTTTTGGTTCGAGCATATTGGTCGCACCGCTCATGCACGAAAACGAAACCAGCCGCGACGTTTATCTGCCACCCGGAACATGGATTGATTATCAAACTGGAAAAGATTATTCCGGCGGCTGGCAAAAAATCGAGGCCGGAGCAATCCCTGAAATCATTTTGGTTCGCGACGGCACGGTCATTCCTCAAATCGCGTTGGCACAATCCACGATGCAGATGGATTGGTCGAAACTTGACCTCGTGGTTTTTGCGAAAGACGCGACAACGGCGAAAGGGTCAATTTTCCTGCCGGGCGACAGCGAGCTTCACGAAATTTCTCTGAATAAAAATGGCGGCGCCTTTGAACTCGCGAACGATCCGCTGGCCGGAAAAGTCTCGTGGAAAATCCGCGCGGCAAATTAAAGGAGTTGGATGCATCGCAAGCAAACCGCGGTCATCGTTGTTGGTTTATTTTTTTTAATCCAATGTCAAACCATTCGCGCGCAGATTCCGTCCGAAAAATACGAATGGCGCAACGTCATCATCGGCGGCGGAGGATTTGTCACCGCCATCGTCACGCATCCGGCGCAAAAGGGTTTGATGTATGCGCGCACGGACGTCGGCGGCGCGTATCGCTGGGATTCTTCGGCGCAAAAATGGATTCCGATCACGGATTGGATCGGCATGGCCGACATCAATTTGACCGGCATCGAAAGCCTGGCGCTCGACCCGTCCGATCCGGATCGCGTTTATCTGGCTGCGGGAATTTATTCCAATCCACAATCCGGCAACGGCGCGATTCTGCGTTCCACCGACCAAGGCCGCAGTTGGCAGCGCGCCGACATGCCGTTGAAAATGGGTGGAAATGAAACCGGTCGTTTCAACGGCGAACGGCTTGCGGTTGATCCGAACGACGGCAAAATCCTTTTTTTCGGCTCGCGTCGCGACGGTTTGTGGAAAAGCGAAGATTATGGCGCGACTTGGAATCAGGTGAAAAGTTTCCCGACCACCGGCAAAATCCCGGCGCCGACAAATAATTTTTCCGCCAACACGAATCGTCCACGTTATAATTTTCCGCCGCAGCAAGTCGGAATCGTTTTTGTGCAATTCGATCCCGGCAGCGGCGCGCGCGGCAATCCCACGCCCGTGATTTACGCCGGCGTGTCCATTTTGGAAACGAACCTTTTTTGCAGCACCAACGGCGGAGACACCTGGCAAACTGTGCCCGGTGAACCAGCCGGCTTGCGCCCGAATCACGCCGTGCTCGCTTCCGACGGCATGATGTATCTGACTTACGGCAAAGAACCCGGCCCGAACACCATGACCGACGGCGCGGTTTGGAAATTCAACACGAAAAGCGGTGACTGGACGGACATCACGCCGCTCAAATCGCCGGACGGCAACCAACCGTTCGGTTATGGCGACGTCGCAGTTGACGCAACGCATCCAAATGCGATTGTTGCGACGACGTTTTGCCATTGGGGGCCACACGATGAAGTTTTTCGCAGCACGAATGGCGGTGCAAGTTGGTTTCCGCTGTTGGACAAAGCCGAACTCGACCATTCTTTCGCGCCTTACACCGAAAGCATCAAGCCTCACTGGATGGGCAGCATTCAAATTGATCCGTTCGACTCGAATCACGTTCTGTTCACGACCGGCTACGGCATTTGGAGTTGCAATAATCTGACGGACGCCGATTCGGGAAAATCAACGCACTGGTTTTTTGCGGATGACGGCCTCGAAGAAACCGTGCCGCTGGATTTGATCAGTCCGCCCGCAGGCGCGCATCTGTTGAGCGCGCTCGGTGACATCGACGGTTTCAAACATGACGACCTGAACGTCTCTCCGCGCAAAGGAATGTTCAAGGCTCCGCCGCATTTTGTGACCACGGAGAGCCTTGCATTCGCGGCAAAGAATCCGGGTTTCATCGTTCGCGCCGGCATGACCCGCGGACGCGGTGACAACGAAACACATGGAGCTTATTCGTCCGATGGCGGCGAAACCTGGACGGCATTTGCAACCGACCCGACGGAAAGCACGGGCGGCGGAACGATCGCCGTTTCCGCCGACGGCAAAATCATCGTTTGGACGCCGCGCCGCAGCGCCGCATTTTTTTCGCGCGACAACGGCTTGACGTGGACGGCTTGCGGCGATCTGGATCGCGGCTTCAGCGTCACTGCCGATTCGGTCAATCCAAACAGATTTTACACCTTCGATTCGCGTTCCGGGAAATTTTATGTCAGCACGAATGGCGCGGCGGATTTTATCGCCGCCGATTCCGGACTTCCCGTCGCCAAAAGATTTGGCAATGGTTTCGGCGCGGGCAGCGAAGGCGGCATCATTTGCGCCACGCCGGAAAATGAAGGCGATGTCTGGATCAGTTTCCGCAACACCGGACTTTTTCATTCCACCGATTCCGGCGCGACGTTCTCAAAATCGGGCAGCGTGCAGCAGGCGTACTCGCTTGGCTTCGGCAAGGCTGCGACGGGAAAAAATTATCCCGCGCTTTATTTGATCGGCAAAGTCGGTGAAGTCCAGGGAGTTTTTCGTTCCGACGATGTCGGCGCGACATGGACACGCGTCAACGATGACCAGCATCAATTCGGCTGGATCAGTCATGTCACCGGCGATCCGCGCATTTATGGCCGCGTTTATTTCGCCACCGGCGGACGCGGAGTCATTTACGGCGAACCCGCAGAGAGCCTGACCGCGGGCGCAAAATGATTTCTCGAACAATTCTATTCGCGCAGGCAGACATTTTGCGTGAAAATCCTGTTGACAGTTTTTCAGTTTAATATCAATTTATCCGTATCCGTTGATTTGACGGACTCATGACGAGTGGTCGAGGGACTGGCCCGATGACACCACGGCAACCGATTGAACTTTGGTTTCAATGTCAGGTGCCAATTCCAGCTCAAGCATCATTAGCTTGGGAAAAATGAGAAGAGCACAACCGTTTTGTCGCCCCTTCTCGTCTTGAGTCGGGGCTTTTTTGTTGCCTTAAAATCATTGGTAGCAGCGAACGTGAGTTCGCTCTAACTGAAATAATGAGCCGACTCACGTCGGCTGCTACGATTGGAAAAATAAAAATTTATGAGTGAAAAACACGGTTTTATGAAGGCGCTCAAGTGCCGCGAATGCGGACGCGAATATCCGCTCACCGCGACGCACGTCTGCGAATTCGACTTCGGCCCGCTCGAAGTCGCTTACGATTACGACCGCATCAAAAAGTCGCTGACGAAAACGGCAATTGAATCGCGTCCGAAAACGATGTGGCGTTATCGCGAGTTGCTGCCCATCGCGGGCGAGCCGACGGTTGGCCCGCTTGTTGGATTCACGCCGCTCGTGAAAGCAGATCGGCTCGCAAAAAAACTCGGCATCCGCGAACTTTATGTCAAAAACGACGCCGTGAATTATCCGACGCTCTCGTTCAAAGACCGCGTCGTCAGCGTCGCCTTGAGCCGCGCGAAGGAACTTGGCTTTGAAACCGTCGCGTGCGCGTCCACGGGAAATTTGGCGAATTCCGTCGCCGCCAACGCTGCGAGCGCGGGATTAAAATCCTACGTTTTCATTCCGTCGGATTTGGAGCAGGGAAAAATTTTGAACTCGCTCATCTACGGCGCGAACGTCATCTGCATCAAAGGCCATTACGACGAGGTGAACCGCCTCTGCGCCGAGATCGCCGGCAAGTTCGGCTGGGCGTTTGTGAACGTGAACATGAGGCCGTATTACGCCGAAGGCTCGAAGAGCATGGCGTATGAAATCGCCGAGCAACTCGGCTGGCGGCTGCCGCAGCACA
>CAZHXG010000062.1:0-7222 GCA_964536285.1 uncultured Bifidobacteriaceae bacterium | reverse complement strand
ATCCAGTGCTGGAACGCGTCCACCGTCGCCATCCACGGAAAAAATCCGATGATGCCTTCGAGATGCGTGCGGCGCGCGCGATTGGCCTCGGTCGTCGGATAAAATTCTTCCAGAAATTCGTTGCCGAGAAGTTCCATCGCCATCGAAGCGACTTCGCAAAATTCGATCGGCGCGCTGCGATACGGATACAAATCCTCGTCTTGCGCCGCCATCGCATGAAAAGCGTGGCCGGCCTCGTGCAAAATCGTCTCCACGTCGCGCTGCAAACCGATCGCGTTCATGAAAATGAACGGCAGCCGCGATTCGGAAAGATTTTGTTGATAGCCGCCCGTCGCCTTGCCCTTGCGATTGTCGAGGTCGAGCAATTTCAAATCCTGCATCTCTTGAAAATCGCGCGCGAGCTCGCGGTCGAGATGATTGAAAATTTTCTGCGTGCGCGAAACCATTTCTTTGACCTTGGCGAACGGCTTCAACGGCGGGCGATTCTGCGGATCGACCGCCAAATCCCACGGACGAAGTTTTTCCAACTTCAGCTGCCGCTTGCGATCGTTTTGGATTTTGCGCACAGCCGGAACGATTTCTTTTTCAATCGCGTCTTGAAATTTTTTGCAATCCTCCGGCGTGTAATCAAAACGTCCGAGCCGCCGGAAGGCGTAGTCACGATAATTCTTGAAGCCGGCGTTCCTCGCGATCTGCGAGCGCAGCTTGATGAGCTTGTCGAAAATTCCGTCGAACTTCTCGGCCTCCTGCAAACGGCGTTTGACGACGACCTCCCACGACTCCTGACGCAAGAGACGGTCGGGTTCTTCGAGATAACGCCCCATCTGCACGAGCGTTTTTTCCTCGCCGCGAAAATTCACTGTGAGCGCGCCGCTCAATTTTTGATACTGCTGGCATAGTTTCGCCTCCTCGGTTTCGAGCGGAACATTTTCGGGACGGAACAATTCGACGTGATTTTTTACGTCGCGATCAAAAACTTGAAAACGCGCTTCCGGCAATTTTTTACGCTGTGGATGTGCGACGTAAATCTTCTCCAGCGCAAACTGGCGCGGTTTGAGTTGCGGCTCGACATGTTCGACGAAATACAGATATGCCTTTTCCGCGTCTGCGTTGTCCGTGTGGCACGTCATCGCGATGTAGCGGCACGAGGATTCCTCGTCGAGCGCGGCGGAAAGCTCGCTCCAATCAAAAAGCCAGCGTTCGAGTTCGGCGGTGGTTTTGCATTTGGCCGCGTGCGATTCCAATTGCCCGAACAGCGGCGCGATTTGCGGCCAGTCGCCGAGATCGATTTCTTGGGGGACAAATCTTCGCGGCTTGTGCGCCGGCAATTTTCCGAACGGCAACAAATTCATGCGCGCAGGATAAGGAAAATTCGCGCGAGGAAAATGAATTTCGTCTGGTTAAGGTTTTCGTTTAAGAACGACGCCGACATAACGCCATTTTTTCAGAAAGTCGTCATAGGACATTCTATCCAATCCATTCAGCGGATCGCCCACGACGACTTCGGAATCGGTGACTTCGAGAACCGTCACATAATGATCAACCATAAATTCGAATTTGACGATCGCAAGCGTCAATCCAGCTTGCCTTAGTTCCGAAATATTTTTGAACGAACGATATTCCGCAGTTAGACCGTCTTTGCCGTATTTATTTTTCAAAGCCTCCGCAAGAATGTCCGGCGGAGTTCCTGTCATGGAACTTGTGAAAGAAAGAATGGCGATTTGCCCTTCTTCGGCGGGCAGTCCAAGTTTGCGCAACGCTGTCACCGCAGATGCCGGCCCGCAATTGTAATCTGTATTTTGAAGACAAACTCCAACAGCGTTGATGCGTGTTTGCAATTGCGCGAGCTGCTTGCGATTAAATGCGGGCGCAAGGAAAGGCCAGACAGACATGAAGAAAATGATTATCGCCATCAAAACAGAAATTACGATGCGGTCGCGCTTCAGAGGTAAACGGGAAAGTGGTGTCGTCAAAATCATCGCGGCGATGAAACCCAGAATGGCGAATTTTTTCCGGCCCATCATCATCCACGAAATCGGCGGCGTAAATGACAGCGCCGGAAAGTGAATTGCGATTCCGTAAGTCAAAACGAGCGCGAGTGGAATGAAATAGCCGAACGCCCAGTAGGGTTTGGGAAGACGAGAGAAAAAATATCCAAGCAGAACTCCGGCGAAAGCGAACGAAGCGGCAGCGATTGCTTCAAGCCAGAGATTCATTTGCATTCAGCATAAACAAATGATCGGCGAGGAAAATGAATTTCGTTTTAGAACTTTGTCTTGATGCCGCACGCGCGGACGAGACACCAGCCGCGGATGGATTCAAAGATGGCGAACAGGCCCGCCGCCACGAAGATCAATCCCCACAGCGAATAGTCGCCAGCGATGATGATTCCGGCCACAAGGCAAAGCGACCCGATGACGCCACGCGCCATGCGCCCGTGACGATCAAGGTTCGGCCGGAAAAATCGGTTCATACTGGAAAGCTAGCACATGGCGTGCCCAAAATCCAAGTTAATGGCAATAGAAACTGGCCGGCGCAGTATTGTTGGGGCATAATGTGAATGTCGTGGATTTACTCGATCAACATTATCTGTGGGCGTCGTGCATCTGGAGCGCGATTGGCGGCGGTTATATGATTTATGGCTGGCGGCAGAAATCGGCAATTCCTTTCACAGGCGGCGCGGTGATGCAAGTGGCGTGCTTTTTTGGGGCATTGCCTATGTCCCTGATTTGCATCGCGGCGATATTTGCGGTTTACTGGCTGATGAAACAAGGATATTGATTTTTGAAAATGAAAATCATCCAATCCCGCTTCATCTGTCTCGTTTTCGCGCTGTTGGTTTTTAATTCCTGCACCAGCGGACCAAAACCGCTCACATCCCAGGCAATCCGTCCGAAGCAGCAGATTCCCGCATCAGACAAAAGTTTTCGTTACGAGGGGCGATTCGATTTCTCCGACTCAAACGCACCGACCGTCATCTGGCAGGCGAGTCGGATCAGCGTGGATTTCAACGGCGATGATCTGAAACTGCTTTTTGCCGATGACAAAGGACAATGTTTCTTCAACGCGGAAGTGGATGGAACGAACAGCGTCGTCGAAATCCGCGAAGGAAAACGAATCAAAGGCGCAACATTCGCCGACCTCGGCGATGGATTGCATCATCTTGTCCTTTTCAAGCGCAGTGAGGCGGCTGCGGGCACGGTGCGTTTTCGTGGAATTGAAATTGATCAAGATGCGAAAGCATGGACGCCTCCTCCGGTTCCTTACAAGGTCAGGATGGAATTCATCGGCGACTCCATCACCGTGGGCGCTTGCAATGAAGATGGTAAAGCCGACCAATGGGACGACCGCCGCACGCACGATTGCACCTTCAGTTATGCCACGTTGACCGCGAACGCTTTTTCGGCGGATTATCGCAACATCGCCGTCAGCGGCATGGGCATTGCCACGGGCTATGTGCCGATGAAAGCCGGAGAAATCTGGGACAAGCTTTATCCCGAAACAAATTCACCGAGCGCCGATCTGCAAAGTTGGATTTCCAATATCATCTTTGTGAACTTCGGCGAAAACGACGGTTCATTCTCCACCGTCCACAAGCAGCCGTTTCCGACAAACTACACCACCGGTTACGTCGCCTTGGTGCAGGCGATTCGCAAAACTTATCCCGCCGCGCAAATCGTTCTTCTTCGCGGCGGCATGTATAACGGCGCGCAGAACGAATCGTTGCGCAACGCGTGGGAAGCCGCCGTCACGCAAATCGAAGCGACCGACAAATCCGTCAGCCATTTTGTCTTCAAACACTGGAAACCGAATCATCCGCGCGTGGCGGACGACCGGGCGATGGCCGATGAATTGGTTGCGTGGTTGAGGCAGCAGGACTTCATTCAATCCTACCGTTAGACACTACCTGTAAAAACAAGCACGACTTTGCTGCAATTCTGGCGGCGTTTATGGTTGCCAGACCGCGCGGTAGAATTGAGCGGTGGACGACACGGTGTTGGTAAGATTTAGAGCACCGGTGGCTGGCGTATTGGTGGAAATCGTGATCCAATTCGTCGAGGCCAGATTGGTGGACGCTTGAATCCTGTAAGGTACGCCCGGCTGGCCTTGCAACCGGGAGACAAACTGGCCGGAAGACGATTGCAGCGGCAGTGCAACCAATGAAGGTGCCGTTGGCGAAAGTTGAAGCACCGTGGCTGAATAGGGCGCGAAGGTGTAGTTGAAACTCGTGCCGGTGACCGTGAAATTCGTCTCCGCAATGTCCATTGAACCGCTGCCGGCGTGCGCTGCGTTGTCCTGCGGAATACCATAAGAGTAAACGGTCGCGCTGGAAGACGGCACATATCCGGCAAGGTTGATGGCGGTGTTGAGGCTGGCGTAGGAACTCTTGTTGACCACGAGCAACGTCAGACAACCATTGGTGCGCCGCACGGCATAGGTGCCAAGAAGTTCATAATCGTTGGTCACCTTAACCACCGTGTCGCCGCCGCGGGCGAAATATTGCATCAGTTTGCCGCAGTAGAACGTCGGATAGCGGTTGGTTGCCTGGTTCCCCAGGCCGTTCGCGATACCCCCGTCGGAGTAAAATTGCACGGTGTTGGTGAGCAGGGCTACATTGGTGAACCAGCCGGTGCGCCAGCCGTAGAGAGCGCTGTCGGAATTGATGACGCCAGATTGCCCGTTGCGGAGGTCCCACCACAGACGGGAGTTGAACTCGGTTTGCAGGATCTGTCCGATGCTGTCGGCCCAGAACAGGCCGCCCACCAGGCTCACCGGCTGGCGGTCGCCGCCTGTGCCGGTTTCGGTGCAGGCCAGCTCCACGTTCGTGTTCACGCTGCCCAGGTAATCCACCAGCATCTGGCGCAGGCCCGCCGCGTCCGAAGCCCAGGTGCTGGTGTAGAGCAAAACCCAGGTGTCGCCGTCGCTGGGTGCGTATTTGTGTTCGATGAGAAAATCGGGAACGACGCCGTTGGTCAGCATCGTGTGCAGCATCACCGGCGTCCAGCCGTTGTGTGTCACACCGGTGCGCGGGTTCACGACCGGATGATTGGTGTAGTTGGCCGTGCCGTCCTCGGTGATGTCCGCCACCGCGCCGATTTTGATGGTCGGGTCCACCGCCTTCATCTGGTTGTAATAATCCTTGAACCGCATCGCGTAAGTCCAGGGGTCATGCGGCTGCCAGGGCGCGTTGGTATTATTGTCCGTCTCCCAACTGCCGCCGACTTCATTGCCGATTTCCCAATATTTGAAGCCGGCGTGGTTGGTCACATTGCACATCCGGACGCCGAAAGCGGCTTCCGCCGGCGTGCTGCTGCCGTAATTGGCAATCATGTAAACCTGGGCATGGGTGTTGGTGGCCACATGGATGAAATTGGTGGTAAAGGAACCCCAGTTTCGAGCGCTGGTGGCACCATCCATCCATGCTTCATTGGTCCAATGGTAAACATCGCCCCAACTGCCGCCCGGCCAGCGCAAGGTCCGATTGTCCATGTTTGTCAAAATGAAAACGGTGGTGGGCGTGTCGAGATTCCCGTCCCAAGCCGCAGTGTTGACACTGAACAGCCTCGCATCCACCGTGCGCACCGGGTTCGTGGCGTTGACCCCGACATGAACAACCGCCGGCACCGGCGCCGCTGCCAGCCTGATGTCGGCGATGTAAAAGTTGGACTGCAACGCGCCACCATTCCAAATTCGAATCGCTTGAAGATTGGTAATTTTGCCCGCGCCCAAGGAAGCCAGGGAAAAAGTCAATTGCTGCCAGGCATTGGTCGGAGCTTGGACATAGATCTGGCTTCCCCAAGTCGAACCGGCTTCCGCCTGGACGCCCACCGTTTGTCCGCCTTTGGTGCCACCGTTCAACACCAGTGCCACATTGGTGTAAAGGGTCGTATCTATCGGATCATGGTTTAACTGCAACGCCTGCCAGGAGCCATTGGCGGCGAACACGATGCTGTTGGTGCCATTGTAGTTGGGATTGTTGGTGAAATAATGCGGCACCCACCCGCCCCACTCCTGCCACCCGTTGTTGTAGTTCATCGTGCCGTAAACGATGTTGGTATAACCCGAATAAATGAGCATGTCATCGTTGGCCAAAGCCGGTGAGGCCAGGGCGAGAAGCGCCAGGCTTCCCAGGGCTGACAACCGATTGGACGAAAAAAACTTCAGGATATTCACAAGGAAATGTTGAAGTTGACCGCGAGAAAACGGCCGGCATTTAAAAATCTACTTTGCTGCATCACCAATTATAGCTTAAAAATCAGGCGATTCAACCTGTAAAAGTGTCGTCAATTTTAAGGAAACCGTCAGGCGATGGCGGATGAAACAAAAATGCTGACATAAAACTTCCGGACGACGGCTGGTTCAATTGTAGCTAGTGGGTCAGTCCTCTGCCCGCCGAATTGGGAGGCGGAACTTCCGCCGGCGCACGCGGAGTGACGCACCCTGCCTGAAAATAAATCACCACCCGTTTCAGCGGACTGGTTGTCCGGCTGGAAATCTGCCATGATGAACCCGTTTAACACGTCAAATATGGCCGAATCCAATTCCACTTGTAACTGGCTCTGCACGGGCGATGAGGTTTTCCCAGAAATGCTCGCGGCGATTGACGCGGCGAAAAAATCAGTCTGCCTCGAAATTTATTTTTTCCAGGACAGCCCGGTTGGCGTCCGCTTTCGCGATGCGCTGGTTCGCGCGTGCAAACGGGGCGTGAAAGTCCGCGTGCTCGTGGATGCGGTCGGCTCCTATTTTTTGCCCGCAAAGTTTTGGGATTCGCTGCGGAACGCGGGCGGCGAGGTCCGGCAGTTCAATCCGGTGACGTTGAAACGCCTCATCATCCGCAACCATCGCAAGCTGCTCGTGTGCGACGGGCGTGTGGCGTTCGTCGGCGGCTTCAACATCGCGACGGAATACGAGGGCGACGGCGTGAAATCCGGCTGGTGCGACGTGGGCTTGAAGATCGAGGGCGCGCTGGTGGCGCAACTGGCGCGGTCGTTCGAGGAAATGTTCGCGCGCGCGGAGTTCAAGCACAAGCGGTTCACGCTCCTGCGAAAATCAGATGCGAAAAAAGTCGTCGCGCTGCCGAAGGAACAATTGTTGTTCAGCGGGCCGGGGCGCGGACGGAATCCGTTCAAGCGCGCGTTGCACAAGGATTTGAAGCGCGCGAAAAACGTGCAGATGATCATCGCGTATTTTCTGCCGACGTGGCGGCTGCGGCGCGAATTGA
>CAZHXG010000061.1:0-8159 GCA_964536285.1 uncultured Bifidobacteriaceae bacterium | reverse complement strand
GAAACGTTCGCGGCGTTGAAATTATTTCTCGACAACTGGCGCTGGCAGGACGTTCCGTTTTATCTGCGCACGGGCAAGCGCCTGCCACAGCAGGCGTCGGAAATTTCCATCCAATTTCGCGCTGTGCCGCACCGGTCATTTCCGCCCGAAGCCTCGCTCGGCTGGCAACCGTCACGGCTAGTTTTGTCCATCCAGCCCGATGAAGGCATCGTGCTGGGCTTTCAGGCAAAATACCCGGGACCGAAAATGCAGTTGCGTCCGGTGGAAATGAAATTCAGTTATCGCGAGAGCTTCGACGCACCTTCGCCTGATGCCTACGAGACGCTTCTGTGGGACGTGATGAAAAAGGACGCGACGCTTTTCATGCGCGACGATCAAGTGGAAGCGGCCTGGCAATTGTTGATGCCGGTGCTCGAAGCGTGGCAAACGACTGCGCCGAGCGATTTTCCCAATTACGCAGCCGGAATTTGGGGACCGGAAAATGTTCAGGAACTTTTGTCACCCGGACATCGCTGGCCGCTGCCGACCGAATTGGTTGTCGCTGGCAAGAAGAAGCGAAAAACATCGTGACTCAAGACAAAATGAGAACTCCGATCGAATACACAATCACATGAAAATTCTAGTCATTGACGTTGGCGGCACTCATGTAAAAGTGCGCGCCACCAGCCACAAACAGCGGATGGAAATTCTGTCCGGCCCGAAAATGACCGCGAATAAAATGGTCGCGGCGGTTCGGAAAATTGTCGCCGGCTGGAAATACGATGTTATCACGATTGGCTACCCCGGTCCCGTGTTACATGGGCACATTGTCAGTGAACCGCACAACCTCGGACACGGCTGGATAAAATTTAATTTCAAAAAAGCATTCGGTCGTCCGGTAAAAATCATCAACGACGCGGCGATGCAAGCTTTGGGAAGTTATGAAGGAAAACGGATGCTCTTTCTCGGCCTGGGCACCGGCCTCGGCTCGACGATGATTGTTGACAGCGTGCTTGAACCCATGGAACTGGCGCACCTGCCTTACAAAAAAGGTCGCACTTATGAGGATTATGTGGGACTGGCCGGACTCAAGCGACTTGGAAAAAAGAAATGGCGACGTCATGTCAACGATGTCGTCAAGCAACTCAAGACTGCGTTGGAGGCTGATTATGTCGTTTTGGGCGGCGGCAATGCGCGATTGCTTAAGAAACTTCCACCCGGCTGCGAATTGGGAGACAACGCCAACGCATTTCGTGGCGGCCTTCGTCTTTGGCAAAAATCTCACGGTTACAAATTCTCAAAATGAATCCGTCTGGGAATTTTGTTGCGTTCGGTGCGCCCGGCATCGAACCGCGCTGGACTTCGAGCGCCAAAGAAGGTCTCGGCACGGCTTATCATACAAGCTGCCGTTTGTGGTTCACGTTGAGCCACGGTATCGTGAACGAAATTTATTATCCGCATGTGGATCAACCTAACACGCGCGATTTTCAATTTCTCATCAGCGACGACGAAACGTTCTGTCACGAGGAAAAACGTGATCTGGATCATAAAATTGAATACCCGGAACGGGACTGTCCGTTTTATCGCCTCACGAATTCGGAACGCAACGGACGTTACCGGCTGATAAAATATGTGCTCACCGATCCGCATCGCTCGGTGCTGCTGGTGCATACCAAACTCGAAGTGCTCGACAAAACTTTGCGCGGAAAATTAAAACTTTATGCGTTGCTCGCGCCGCACATCGCCCGCCACGGTGCGGGCAATTCCGGTTGGTGCTCTGAAATCAGCGGACACAAATTCCTCCGCGCCGAGCGTGGAGGCACGCATCTGGTCATGGGATGCAGCACGGGTTTTTCCCGTCGCTCTGTTGGCTATGTCGGCGCAAGCGACGGCTGGCAGGATTTGATGGATAATTTCAAAATGGATTGGGAATTTTGCGCCGCTGAAAACGGGAACATTGCCTTGACCGGCGAAATTGATCTCCAGTACCGGCATGAATTCACCATCGGAATCGCCTTGGGTGGAAGTTCCCAGAGCACAAGCGCAAAGTTGTTGCAATCGCTGGCCGAGCCATTTGATTTGCAGCGCGAAAGTTATATCCGCCAATGGCAGCGCACGGTCGTAAATCCCAAATTCGATTTCGCCGGGCAAACGTCCGACGGCGGCCACATCTACCGGTTGAGCCGCTGCGTCCTGCTCGCGCATGAAGATAAAAGTTTTCAAGGAGCATTGGTCGCCTCCATGAGCATTCCGTGGGGCGAAACCAAAGACGACAGCGATCTCGGCGGTTATCATCTTGTCTGGACGCGCGATTTGGTGCAGAGCGCGACTGCTTTGCTTGCATCCGGTCAGACCGGCACGCCGCTACGCGCTTTGATCTGGCTGGCGACCATTCAGCGTCCTGACGGCAGTTTTCCGCAAAATAGCTGGATCAATGGTTGCGCGTATTGGACGGGTTTGCAACTTGATGAAATCGCCGCGCCAATTCTTTTGGCGTGGCGTTTGCAACGCGAAGGTGCCAGTCTCGGCCTGTTCGATCCGTGCGTCATGATTTTGCGCGCCGCAGCTTTTCTCATCCGGCAAGGCCCGGTGACGACACAGGAACGCTGGGAGGAAAATTCCGGTTACTCACCCTCGACGCTCGCCACGGTCATTGCTGGTCTGGTTTGTGCGGCAGAATTTGCCAAGAAACATTCCCACACGGACACGAGAGATTTTATTTTCGCTTATGCCGACTGGCTGGCCGCGCATATCGAAGAATGGACGGTCACGACACGCGGCGAATTGGTCAAAGATTTTCCGCGTCATTACATCCGGATCAATCCAACTAATCCGCAGACGCCCGACCCGCACGCGGATCCAAACGCAACGATGATTCAAATCGGCAACGACGGCGGAATTCATCCGGCGCGAAATGTTGTCGGCGGCGATTTTCTTCAGCTGGTGCGGCTTGGGATTCGAGCTGCGGACGATCCCATCGTGCAAGATTCGATCAAAGTCATTGATCGCGTGCTCAAGCGCGACCTGCCGCAAGGCCCGTGCTGGCGGCGCTACAATCACGACGGCTACGGACAAAAAGACGACGGCAGCGCTTACGACGGAACGGGTGTTGGCCGTTCGTGGCCTATTTTGACGGGTGAGCGCGGTCATTATGAACTTGCCGCCGGACGCAATCCGAAGCCTATTATTTCCGCGCTGGAAAAATTCGCCAACGCGGGCGGCATGATCAGCGAACAACTTTGGGATGCCGATGCTTCGGCGGCTTGCGACATGAAACGCGGACAACCAACCGGCGCGGCAATGCCGCTTTGCTGGTCACACGCGGAATATATTTCACTTGTGCGCAGCCAGCATGACGGAATTTGTTTTGACCGGGTCGAGCCGGCGTTCCAGCGCTACGTCGCCAAGCCGGTTAAAAGTCATCACGAATTTTGGAGTTTCCGCCATCAACTGCGCCGTATGCCGCACGGAAAAATCCTGCGAATTGTTCTTGCGACAGAGGCAACCATTGTTTGGTCGGCAGATTGTTGGAAAAACACCAGCAAGCTGGAAACAACAAGCGTCAATTCGCTCAATTTATGGTTTGCAGATTTTCCAACCAAGACTATGCCCGCCGGTTCTGTGATTGAGTTCACTTTCTTCTGGAAGAACGAACAGCGCTGGGAGGGCAGGAATTATTCGGTCGTTGCCGGCGAACCAAACACCAAAACAACAGGGCAAGCTGGATGAAAAAAGCATTACCAATCACTACGTTATTTGTGGACATCGGCGGCGTCCTGCTGACCAACGGTTGGCCCCTCGAATCCCGCAAACGGGCGGCGAAGATGTTCGGTCTGGATTTGGATGAAATGGAAGACTGTCATAATCTGACCTTCGACACTTATGAGGAGGGCAAGCTCACGCTGGATGAATACTTGAGTCGCGTGGTGTTTTACCAGAAGCGGTCATTCACTCGCGCACAGTTCCGTAAATTCATGTTCGCGCAATCAAAACCTTTTCCGGAAATGATCGGGCTGGTTCGCCGGCTCAAGTCGAAGTATGGATTGAAGATCGCCGTGGTCAGCAACGAAGGGCGCGAACTGAATGCTCACCGCGTCCAGACTTTCAAGCTGGATCGCTTTGTGGATTTTTTTATTTCCTCCTGCTTCGTCCATTTCCGCAAACCGGACGAAGATATTTTTAGGATGGCGCTGGACATCGCACAGGTGCCGGTCCGTCAGGTGGTTTATATTGATGACCGCGCGATGTTTGTCCAAATCGCGAAGAGTTTGGGAATCCACGGCATTCATCACACGGATTACAAATCCACACGCGCCAAACTGGCCGCGCTTGGATTGGGCATTGCAGGATTGGAGAAAGCCCGTTTGTGAAACCAGCCCAATCATCTGTCCTGACGATCAACGGCGGCTCATCGAGCATCAAGTTCGCGCTCTATCAAATCGGCAGACCGCTGAAGCGAAAACTTTATGGAAAAATTGATCGCATCGGTTTGAGCGGAACAAATCTGACGTTTCACAACACGGATGGAAAACCGCAGACGAGCCGCAAGCTCGCCGCCTCCAATCACAAATTAGCGGCAAATTCTTTGATAGACTGGCTCGAAAAGCAAAATAGTTTTGCATCCGTCCGCGCGGTTGGACATCGCGTGGTCCACGGCATGAAACATACCGAGCCTGAAATTGTCACCAAGAAATTGCTTGATGAACTATATCGCATCAGCCCGAACGACCCGGATCATTTGCCCCGCGAGATCGAACTGATCGAGACGTTTCGTCAACGTCATCCGAAACTGCCGCAAGTGGCGTGCTTTGACACGGCGTTCCACCAAACCATGCCGCGCGTGGCCAAACTCCTGCCGATTCCGCGACGCTTCGATGCCAAGGGAATTCAACGCTACGGTTTTCACGGTTTGTCCTACGCCTATCTGATGGAAGAACTCGCGCGCCTCGGCGACCCGTCGGCAAAAAAAGGTCGCGTCATCCTCGCGCATCTCGGCAACGGCGCCAGCATGGCGGCCGTGCGCGATGGCAAAAGCATTGATACGAGCATGTGCTTCACGCCGACGGCGGGGTTGGTGATGAGCACGCGCTCTGGTGATCTGGATCCCGGCATCGCGCCGTATCTCGCGCGCACGGAAAAAATGACCACGCAACAGTTTTATAAAATGGTCAATCACGAGTCGGGACTGCTCGGCATTTCGGAAACGAGCTCCGACATGCGGGACTTGCTCAACCACGAAAAACGCGACGTGCGTGCAGCGGAAGCCGTGGCGTTGTTTTGTTATCAGGCGAAAAAATGGATCGGCTCTTTCGCTGCGGCGCTCGGTGGATTGGACACGCTCGTTTTCGCCGGCGGCATCGGCGAGAATGCGCCGCCGGTCCGAAAACGGATTTGCGAAGGACTCAACTTTCTCGGCATCGAAATAAACCAGAAGCACAATGTGAAAAATGCGGTAGTAATTTCCAAGAATTCCAGCCGCGTCACGGTTCGCGTCATTCGCACGGACGAAGAACTGATGATTGCGCGCTCGGTTTTGCGCGCCTGTCCGAGTAATACATTCACCAAGACCGCTTTACGGTAGGGTTACACCCCATAGCGAAGCCGCTCCCATCGGCACAAATTTGAGTGTTAGCATCCGTGCTGATCGCGGCGCAACCAATTTCTCAAACCCGCTGTCAGCCAGATGACAGCAACGAACAAAAACGAAACGCAAAAAACGAAGGAATTATTATGTTAAGCAAAGCAAATACACTGGAAGGTTACAAGCTGGACAGCCTTGACGGGGAAATCGGGAAAGTCAGGGAATTTTACTTCGATGACCGGCACTGGACCATCCGTTATCTGGTTGCAGAAACCGGAACCTGGCTCATGGACAGACAGGTGCTGATTTCTCCGTATGCGCTGGGCATTGTGAATAATGAAGAGAGAAACATCGCCGTTGATTTAACCAAAAAGCAGATTGAGACCAGTCCGTCTCTGGACAATGACAAGCCTGTCTCCCACCAATTTGAACAAGCCTATTACGGGCATTATTTATACCCGATGTATTGGGGTGGTCCATACAGTTGGGGAGATTATCCTTACCCAATGCGCGACCGTGAACAGTGGAAAAAGTCCATCCAGCGTGAGAAAGCGTCATGGGATCACCATTTGCGCAGCACTTACAGTGTGAGCGGCCATCACATCCAGGCCTTGGACGGCGAGATTGGCCACGTCAAGGATTTCATCATTGATGATGAGACGTGGGCGATTCGTTATCTTGTCGTTGACACACATAACTGGTGGCCGGGCAAAAAAGTTCTCGTCTCGCCGCAATGGATCGAGCGCGTCAGTTGGGGCGAGCGGAAAGTTTTCGTCAATCTTTCGCGCGAGACCATCAAGCAGTCGCCGGAATACACGGAGGAATCCCTGCTGACACGGGATTATGAGATCGGGCTACACGGCCATTACAACCGCAAAGGATATTGGGTGGATGAACTGGTGAACAGTTGACATTCGACTTTAAGCAATCAATCGCCGATGGCGAAAAAATATCAGCCACACCTTTCAACTACGAAAGGTGAGGCTGTGATTTATGCGAAACATGAAAACAAAAACTCTCACACCGGAACTACTCAACAGGATGAACGCCTATTGGCGCGCGGCGAATTATTTGTCGGTCGGCCAGATTTATCTTTACGACAATCCGCTGCTGAAGCAACCGCTGAAACTTTCGGACGTGAAGCCGCTGGTGGTCGGGCATTGGGGCACGACGCCCGGCCAGAATTTCATTTATGTGCATCTGAACCGAGTCATCAAAAAACATGACCTGAATATGTTCTACGTCGCCGGTCCCGGTCACGGTGGCCCGGCGATTGTGGGCAACGTCTATCTCGAAGGCACTTGGAGCGAAGTTTATCCGAACGTCACGCAGGACGAAGCCGGGCTGAAAAAATTGTTCACGCAATTTTCGTTTCCCGGCGGCATTTCCAGCCACGTCGCGCCGACGACGCCGGGTTCGATTCACGAAGGCGGCGAACTGGGTTATTCGTTGTCGCACGCTTTTGGCGCGGCATTTGACAATCCCGATTTGATCGTCGCGTGCGTCGTCGGCGACGGCGAAGCGGAAACCGGCCCGCTGGCGACGGCGTGGCAGTCGAACAAATTTCTCAACCCAATCACCGACGGAGCGGTGCTGCCGATCCTGCATCTCAACGGTTACAAAATTTCCAACCCAACTCTGCTCGCGCGCATCGAGCCGGATGAGTTGGAACAATTTTTCCGCGGCTGCGGCTGGACGCCGTATTTTGTCGAAGGCGACGAGCCGGAAAAAATGCACGAACTCATGGCCACGGTTTTGGAAAAAGCCATTGAGGACATCCGGCGAATTCAAACGAACGCGCGAAATAAAAAAGACACCACGCGTCCTCGCTGGCCGATGATTGTGCTCAAGTCGCCCAAAGGCTGGACGGGACCGAAAGAAGTGGATGGTCTGAAAAACGAAGGCACCTTCCGGTCGCATCAAGTGCCCCTGTTGGTGGATGCCGAACATCCCGAACACGTCCAGCAATTGGAAAGCTGGATGAAAAGTTACAAGCCTGAAGAATTGTTCGATGCCAATGGCCGGCTTAATTCGGACTTGGCCGAACTCGCGCCGAAAGGCAATCGGCGGATGGGCGCGAATCCGCACGCCAACGGCGGACTTCTGCTGCGCGACTTGCGTATGCCGGATTTTCACGAGCACGCGGTGACGGTACCTTCTCCGGGTGCCGTTAATGGTCAAGATACAATGGTGCTTGGAAAATTTCTGCGCGACGTGGCGAAGTTGAATCAAAATAATTTCCGCGTCTTCGGTCCCGATGAGACGCTCTCAAATCTTCTGGGCGCAGTTTTTGACGTGACCAACCGCCAGTGGGACGCGCGTGAAGTGAACAACGATGAATTTCTCGCGCCCACCGGACGCGTGCTGGATTCGATGTTGAGCGAGCATCAGTGCGAAGGTTGGCTGGAAGGTTATTTGCTCACCGGACGGCATGGATTGTTCAACAGCTACGAAGCGTTCATTCGCATCGTGGATTCGATGTTCAGCCAGCATGCCAAGTGGCTGAAGGTAACTTTGGAACTGCCTTGGCGCCGGAAAATCGCATCGCTGAATTATCTGCTCGCGTCGCACGTCTGGCAGCAGGATCACAACGGCTTCA
>CAZHXG010000060.1:0-8220 GCA_964536285.1 uncultured Bifidobacteriaceae bacterium | reverse complement strand
ACGTCGCGCCTTTGCCGAGTTCGCTTTTCACCCAGACTTCGCCGCCGTGCGCCTGTACGATGTGTTTCACAATCGAAAGTCCCAAACCCGTGCCGCCCTGGTCGCGCGAGCGCGCCTTGTCCACGCGATAAAACCTCTCGAAAACGCGGTCGAGTGATTCGGCGGGAATTCCCGGCCCGTCGTCCTGCACAAAAATTTCCAGCTTGCCGTCGTCCAGTTTTTTTCCGCCGACGGTCACGTGGCCTTGCGCGCGCCCGTATTTGATGGCGTTGTCCACAAGGTTGGCGAGAACTTGTTCGAGCCGGTTCACGTCGGCGGTCGCGATTAAATCTGACAACTGGCTGGCAAGTTCGACATTTTTGTTTTCCGCCGGTGGTTTCAGGTCGGTGAAAATTTTCTCGACGAGCGGGCGCAATTCAACCGGTTGTAAATTCAATTTGATCCGTTCAGATTCCAGCGCGGAAATCGTGAGCAAATCCTGGATGAGCAAATCAAGCCGCTGCGTGTTGCGCTCGATGATTTTCAGGAAACGCTCGGCGACTTCGGGATTGCTGCGCGCGCCGTCGAGCAATGTTTCGACGTAGCCTTTGATGAGTGAAAGCGGCGTGCGGAGTTCGTGGCTGACATTGGCGACAAATTCCTCGCGCGTGCGTTCGAGCTGCTTGAGCCGCGTGAGATCGTGGAAAACCAGAATCGTTCCTTCGCGTTCGCCTGCGGAGTTGGTGATGACGGCGGCGTTGACCTGCAGCCAGCGTTCGCTCAAGTCGGGCAGCTTCAGTTCGTAATCGAGGACTTGTTTTTCGGTCTCGGCGCGTTCGACGAGTTCGGCGAGTTCATGGACGCGCAACGCCTCCATCACGGTCTTGCCGCGCAACTCGGTCTTGATGCCGAAAAGATTTTTGAACGCACGGTTGGCGAGATATATCCGACGGTTACGGTCGAGCAACAGCAGGCCTTCGAGCATGGAATTGAAGAGGACCTGCTGCTGCGCCTGTCCTTCGATGGTCGTCTGCCTTTGGCGCCGCTGAAAATCCTCGATGTCGAACTGGACCTGCAATTGCTGGCGGCGAAATTTTTTTCGCCACCAGAAATGCAGGGCGATCGCCGCGACGAGCGCGAGAATGAAAAGGACAAGCCACGTCATTCCATGAAGCGATAGCCGACGCCGCGAACCGTGTCCAGATGCTTCGACGCCGCGCCGAGTTTTTCGCGAAGCCGGCGCATGTGCGTGTCCACCGTTCGCGTGTCAATGAGGCTGTCGTATTCCCAGACGTCGCGCAGCAAACTGTCGCGCGATTGCACGCGCCCGGAGCGTTGCGCGAGGATGGTGAGCAGTTTGAATTCAGTCGCGGTCAGTTCGATGTTCCTGCCTTTCCAGCTCGCGATGTGGCGCGGAACGTCAATGAGCAGATCGCCAAAGCGCAGTTGTTCGCGCGGCTTTTCCTCGGTTGCGCCGCGCGACAGGATTTTTTTGATGCGCAGCAAAAGTTCGCGCGGGCTGAACGGCTTTGTCAGATAATCGTCCGCGCCGAGCTCGAGTCCGAGCACGCGGTCGATCTCCGCCGCCTTTGCCGTGAGCATGATGATGGGAATTTTCGCCGTCGTCGTGTCGAGCCGCAATGATTTGCAGATCTCAAAGCCGTCCATCTCCGGCAGCATCACGTCGAGCACGATCAAATCCGGCGTCTGCGCGCGCGCCTTTTTGAGCGCCTCCGCGCCGTCGTCGGCGGTCATCACCGCGTAGCCGGACTGCTTGAGGTTGAACTCCACTAGCTCAACCGCCTCGGGTTCGTCATCCACGACTAAAATCTTCGGCTTCACGTTCAGCTGCATATCACGCGCCTAATCGTCACACAATTTCAATCCTGTGACAACCCTGTGACGATTGGGTGACGGCGATTCTGCTTTTGTGTCGGCAAAATTTTTGTAGCCTTGATCCATGCCGGTTCCGATCATCAACGTCGCCCAGATGCGCGAATGGGAAAACGCCACCTGGGCAAGCGGCCAGTCCGAAGCCGAAGTCATCCGGCGCGTCGGAAAGAAAATCGCCAGGCGCGTCCGCAAACTCACCAGTTCCGGCGATACGATTTTGATTCTTGCCGGAAAAGGCAACAACGGCAACGACGCCCGCGCCGCGCAGGAATTCTTTGATGAACGCAAAATCGAATTACTCGACATCGCCTCGCCTGAAGTCGATTTGCCGCGACTCGAACTCTGTCTTCGGCTCAAGCCCGCGCTCATCATTGACGGCTTGTTCGGCGTCGGCTTAAACCGCGCGTTCGACGACGGCTGGAAAAAATTCATCGCGACGGTCAACGAATCGAAAATTCCCGTCCTTGCCGTGGACGTTCCATCCGGATTGAGCGCAGACAGCGGCGAAAATTTTGGCGCGGTGGTTCAAGCCGCGATCACGCTGACCGTCGGCGCGCCAAAAATCGGATTGCTCGCTCCGAACGCGTGTCCGTTCGTCGGTCGGCTCGAAGTGCTGGACAGCGTTGGATCGATTCCTTCCCGGGCTTCATCCGAGTTTGTCTGGACGTTGCCGGAGGATTTTGAAAATTTTCCGCCGCAGCGCGCAGTCATGGGACACAAAGGTTCATACGGACACCTGATGATTGTCGCGGGCAGTTTTGGATTTCACGGCGCGGCCATTCTCGCGGCGCGTGGCGCGCAACGCGCACAGCCCGGCCTTGTTTCGCTTTTCGCGCAGGAAAATATTTATCACGTAGTCGCGTCGCAATTGCAGTCCGCCATGGTGAATGTATGGACGCCGGAAAGGGATTTGCTCGACGCGGCGGGCACGGTGTTGATCGGTCCGGGGCTGGCCGCGTCGAATCTGCCGCCTGAGATGAAGACGATTTTGCGCAGGCTCTGGCGCGATTCGCAATCGCCGCTGGTCGTGGACGCGAGCGCGCTCGACTGGCTTGCGCCGCACACGTTGTCGAAAGGACTGCTTCGCGTCGTCACGCCGCATCCGGGCGAAGCGGCGCGGATGCTGAACTTGACGGCGGGAAAAATTCAAGCGGATCGTCCGCGGGCGGTGCGCGAAATCTCAAAACGTTTCGGCAACTGCTGGGTCGTGCTGAAGGGGCATCAGACTTTGATTGGCCGGAGCGAAGGGGAAATTTTTGTGAACCCGTCCGGTAATCCGCATCTCGCGCAGGGCGGCAGCGGCGACGTGCTGTCGGGATTTCTCGCAGGACTGCTCGCGCAACCGGAATTGCAAAAGGATGTCTGCAAAACAATCCGTTACGCTGTCTGGCAGCACGGCGCGGCGGCGGACAAATTGCAGGCCGTGCAAAAGAATTGGACTGTGGAAGATTTGATTGGCGAATTGGGAAACGCTCACTGATTTCAAACGATGACAGCGCGTATCATCCAAAAACGGATTGTTCCAGTGGTGGTGGTCAGTCGCGTTGACGACGCATTGCGCATGGCGGAGGCGTTGCTGGCGGGCGGTCTGGACGTCATCGAAGTGACGCTTCGCAACCCGGAGGCCGAAACATGCATCCGTCGCATCCGCAACACATTCCCCGACGTGCTGGTCGGTGCCGGAACGGTACTTGAAGTCGATCAGGTGAGCCGTTGTTTGGAAGCGGGCGCGCAATTCGGCGTCAGCCCCGGACTGAACGAAACCGTTGTGGAAAAAGCGCAGGCCGCCGGACTGCCGTTCATTCCTGGAGTTATGACGCCTTCGGAGGTCGAGCGAGCGCTGCGGCTGGGCTGCAAACTGCTGAAATTCTTCCCGGCGGAAGCCGCCGGCGGAATCAAAATGCTGCAATCACTGGCCGGTCCATATATGCATACGGGGGTGAAATTCATTCCGCTGGGCGGCATTCATGCGGGCAACGCCGGTGCTTACGCCGCGTTGCCGATCGTGGCCGCTGTCGGTGGTTCATGGCTTGTGGATCGCAAGTTGATTGAAGACCAGGATTGGGGACAAATGACCAGACTGGTCAAGGAAGCGCTGGCATTGGTCGCAAACCGTGAACATTTTTGAGTATTCCCACTGACATGGATTCCCCGGATCGAACTGTCCCGGCTTCGAGTAATTTTCGTTGGGTCATTTGCGCGCTGCTCTTCTGGGTCACCACGGCGAACTACATTGACCGCGGTGTCTTTGGCAACCTTGCCCCGGAACTGCAAAAACAGATCCATTGGACCGACAGCCAGTATTGGTATATGACGATGTGTTTCAACGCCGCCTACGCCGTCAGCCTGCTGGTCGTGGGACGATTGATTGACCTTATTGGACTTCGTTGGGGATTTGCGATCGCTTGCGGTTTTTGGGGACTGGCATCCATGAGCCATTCTCTGGCTGGCAGCGTCGCGGGTTTTTTTGTTTGCCGAATTCTCCTCGGCCTTGGTGAAGGCGGCAATTTTCCCGCCGCCATCAAAACCACTGCCGAATGGTTTCCAAAACACGAGCGCGCCCTTGCCACCGGCATCTTCAATTCCGGTTCCAATGTCGGCGGCTTATTGGTTCCGCTGGCCCTGCCTTGTCTGGTCGTTTTTTTCAACCGGATTTCCATTGGTGGCCACATCCTCGGCTGGCGCGGCGCTTTTCTTCTGACAGGTTTGTTCGACCTTGCATGGATTGCGGCCTGGCTGGCCATTTACCGAAAACCGGAACATCATCCGCGCGTCTCCCCGGCTGAGCTGGCTCTCATTAACAGCGCGCCGCCGGAAGGTTCGGTTAAAATTCCCTGGCACCGGCTTTTCCAATATCCGCAGGCCTGGGCATTTGTGGTTGGCAAATTCATGACTGACTGCTTCTGGTGGTTCTACCTTTTCGGCACGCCGGTTTTCTTCGCGAATCGTTTCGGCCTTGATTTGAAAGGGCGCATGGGGCCCATTGCAACTATTTATTTGTTCGCGTCCGTTGGCAGCATCGGGGGCGGCTGGCTCTCCGGTCATTTCATGAAGCGCGGCTGGACGACCAACAGAGCCCGCAAAACCACTCTTTTGATTTGCGCGGCCTGTGTGACGCCCGTGGCCTTTTGCACCGTCAGCAACGATCGATGGGTTGCGGCGGCAATCATCGCGCTCGCCGCCGCCGCCCACCAAGCATGGTCGGCCAACCTGTTCAACTTGTCTTCCGACATGTTTCCACGGCGGATAGTCGCCTCGGTTACCGGACTTGGCGGCATGGCCGGATCCATCGGCGGCATCCTGCTGCTGTTCATCGTGGGAGTGCTCCGGGAACACAATATCAGCTACGTTCCAATCTTCATCGCCGCGAGTTTATCCTACCTCGTCTCACTGTTCTTCATTCACTTGCTGTCACCCGGACTTGAACCGGCAAAAATTGATGAACCTGCGGCAGCCTGAAACCGGCGGTCAATCAGCATGATTTACTTTCCCGTCCGCACAAGATGAGGGCGGTTGAAAATGGATTCTTTATTTTTCCGATTCAATGATTTGCAGTGCCGCCTTCATATAGCCCATTGCGAACGCCATGCCCGCGTGCCACGGCGCACTGCACGACATCTGCGGCGTATGGTCGGGAATCAGCACGCCGTCGAAATTATTTTTCTTCAAAATCCGCAGCACGCGCAGCATGTCAATGTCGCCGTCGTCAATGAACGTCTCGCGATAAAACGGAACTTTGCCCGTCACGTTGCGAAAATGAACATAACCTAATTTTTTTTGGCTGCTGTATCGCTCGACCGTTTCGTAAATGTCGCTTTCGGTCATTTCAGCCAGCGAGCCGAGGCAAAATTCCAGCACATTCGCGCGGCTCGGATTCAAATCAATCACGCGCTGGTAAAGTTGCGGCTGATAAACGAGTCGCGGCTGGCCGCGCATGAACGGCAACGGCGGATCATCAGGATGCAACGCGAGTTTAACTCCAGCTTCCTCGGCGACGGGAATCATTTCGCGCAAAAAATCATCGAGCCGCTGCCAAAGCTGTTCGGGCGTGGCGGACGGAACATTTCCCGCCGGTGCGTTCTCATCCACGACCATGTTCCACGCCATGCCGTTGGGCATCGGTGTTTCGAGCGGGCCTTCCATGTCCACGGACATCGCGCCGCCGCGCGCGTAAGGTGCGTGCGTGCGCCCGCAAACGCCCGCGATGCTGAAGTTGTAACCCATGATCGGAATTCCAGCCTTGCCGAGATTGCGGACAATTTTTTTTACATTTTCGAACTGCGCCTTTTTTTTCGGACCGTCGAGCAGAATGTCGTGCCAGTGCGCCGGGTCAAAATTCTCGATCGCCTCCAATTTCAAACCTTCGGCCCCGATGCTTTTGCGCAGTTCAATCAATTCTTCCGTGCTCCAAAGCTTGTTTGGATCGCCGGCCAGACCCCAGCCGCGTTCCGTGCCGGTCGGCTGGTTGTCACGCGGATTTTTCGCGCCGCCTTTGAAATAATCCACGAGATGCGCGACGATGTGCGTTGCGCCCGCCTGCCGCGCGAACTGAAAATTCTCGCGCGTCAGCATGTGTCGGTAAAGTCCGAGTCCTAGTTTCATCAAAAATCTTGTGTGATGCCCAAGACTAAATAAGTTCCAAATTTTACAACCTGTCTAATTTTTCGTTGAACTTTATTTCGGGCGTGAATTTTGTCCAGCACGGTTTCGTGTCATTGCTGTCGCCGGTCGATTTCCTGGATCAGCTTTTCGGCGTTCGTACGGAGCTTCGGGTCGATGTAAGGCAGCAGCAGCGGTTGCAACGTGTTTCGGGCATTGTCAGTCTCCCTGTTTCTCAATTGCGCCTGCGCGAGTGAAAACAAATATGCCGAATTTTCCGGCTCGAGCTGGATGGCGAATTGTAACTGCTGTTCCGCCACCGCGAGATTTTCGCCCTGGGCCATTTCAAAAAATCCCAGAAGTTCGTGAGCCGGTCCGAAGCTCGGCATAAGCGTAATGGATTTTTGAAGCTCGCTTTGGATTTCTTCGGCCTGATCGGTTTTGATTCGGGTGTAGCGGTCCTGGGAATCGGCGGTGAGTTGATACAATTGCGATGCGTAGATGTAATGCGCAAGAAAACTGGTCGAGCCGCGCTGCAACGCATCCTTCAATTCGCGCACCGCCTCGTCGTGCTGGTCGTGCGTCACGGAGAGCAGTCCGAGTCCTTCATAAGGCAGCGGGCTGGCTGGCGCGAGTTGTTGCGCCTGCGCGAAAATGGATTGTGCGCCGTCTAGGCGGCCGATGCGGAGAAGCTCGTCGCCCAAACGAAAATAAGTTTCGACCGGCGTGATGAACCGCGTGGTCATGACTTTGGGCGCGGAGATGTTCGCGGGTAGCGCGATTTGGATCGGAGCGAAATTATTTTGCTCCAGGTAGCGGTGAAGCTCTTTTTCCATTTCCGGTAAAGTCACGCGCATCGCGTTGGTGAATGCCTGTTCCGGCGATTGTCCCGCGCGCAGCAGCGGAGTGAATTCCGCGAAACGGGATTTGTAATAGGGATTGTCGCCGGCGATGAGAAAATGCGTGAGCAGCCACGATTCGGCGTAAAAAATTCCCTGACGCTCGCGTTCGTTGTATTGCGGCGAGTCGGTCGAGGCGGAAAACAATTCCGTCAGCGGCATGAACGGCTGCCGCTCCAGCAAACGCAAATGATGATTGATCGGCTCGGCGATGCGGACGTAATTTCCACCGGGAGTTTCGAAAGTGGAATAAATTTCCGCCATGCCTTCCTTGAGCCAGAGCGGCCAGAACTGGTCGTTGCGCCGGAGCAACAGGTGCGTGAACTCGTGGAAGATGACGTTCATCTCCGTCTGCGCCGAGTTCGTGCCTTGCAACGCGAGCACGATGAGATTTTCGTCGCTGCCGCGATGGAAAAAACCGGCGAGGTTCGCGGGCTGGCCGTCATAAATCGGCAGGAACGGTTTCATCGAATCCTCGTCGGGAAAAGCCATCACCACGATCGGTGGCGATGCCAGCGCCTGCGCTCCGGCCAGAAGCGAATAGGCCTCGCAGAATTGCTCCAGCTTTGCGGCGAGTTTGAAGACGTCCTGCGGCGGCGCGCAACTGTAGATGTTGAAATGCGTGGTGCGCGTCTCGAACCAGCGCCTTTGCACGAGCGGAACAGAGTTGGACTGGCCGAACGCCGCGCAAGCTTGCAACGCGAGCAGAAAGGCAAAAATCCAGAGTGGATGGCGGATCATAGACGGATTGCGAAAATTTTTTGGTGCCGGTGGCGGGACTCGAACCCACACGACTTTTTAAGGTCCCAGGATTTTAAGTCCTGTGCGTCTGCCATTTCGCCACACCGGC
>CAZHXG010000059.1:0-8256 GCA_964536285.1 uncultured Bifidobacteriaceae bacterium | reverse complement strand
TTTTTTCCACACACCAGAAACTCGGCGCGAAGCTGATTGATTTCGGCGGCTGGGAGATGCCGGTGCAATACACCAGCATCACCGACGAACACCTCGCCGTCCGCAATGCCGCAGGAATTTTCGACATTTCGCACATGGGCGAAGTCACCCTCAGCGGCGCAGACGCAGAAAAGTTTTTGAACTTTGTTCTCACCAACGACATTCGCAAACTCGTTCCCGGCGAAGGTCAATACACCTTGATGTGCAACGAACGCGGCGGAGTCATTGACGATTTGTATGCCTATAAACTTTCCGACGGCGTTTATTTTCTCATCATCAACGCTTCGCGCATCGAGCCGGACGTTGCATGGCTGAAATCGCAGGCGGCGAAATTTTCCGGCGAACTGATTCTCACTGACGCTTCGCATCAATACGCCGCCGTTGCCGTGCAAGGACCGCGAGTGAAGGAATTCATTGACGCCTGCATTCCCGGCGGCTCGAATTGCGCGATGCGCGTCGCACGCGTGACCGATTTGAAGAAAAACCAGATTGGCGGATTTCCTTTCGAGCATGGCGACGTGCTGATTTCGCGCACCGGCTACACCGGCGAGGATGGATTTGAGATTGTCGGCTCCGATGAAGCCATTCAGCACGTTTGGAAAAATGTTTTGGAAATTGGAAAACCTTTTGGAATCAAACCGTGCGGCCTCGGCGCGCGCGACACATTGCGCACGGAAGTCTGCTATCCGCTTTACGGCCATGAACTCGACGAAGAAACGACGCCGATTGAAGCCGGTGTCGGTTTTTTCGTCTCGCTCGATAAGGGCGAATTCAATGGCCACTCCGTTCTCGCGGAACAAAAAGCGAACGGCGTGAAGAAGAAACTCGTTGCGTTCAAGATGACCGACAAATCTGCGCCGCCACGTCCGCATTATCCAATCTGGGCGAACGGCGTGAGTGTTGGTGAAGTCACCAGCGGCACGCAAAGCCCGTCTTTGAATGTTGGAATTGGAATGGGATTTGTGCCGCCGGAATTTGCCAAACCGGACACGAAGATCGAGATTGAGATTCGCGGCAAACGCTTCGCCGCAGTCGTCGTGCAAAAACCGATTTACAAAGTGCGTTGAATCGTTGCATCGTTACACCGTTGCATCGGTGCGCGATTGTCCGGTTCACGATGTAACGATTCAACCAATTACGAACATGAGTAACATTCCTTCCGACCTCAAATACGCCAAATCACACGAATGGATCCGCGTCAGCGGCGACACCGCGACCGTCGGCATCAGCGACCATGCGCAGGCCGAGCTGACCGACATCGTGTTTGTGGAACTGCCCGCCGCCGGCCGCCAGGTCAAGGCCGGCGAAGCCTGCGCCGTGGTGGAATCCGTGAAGACCGCGAGCGACATCTATTCGCCCGTCAGCGGCGAGATTGTGGCGCTGAACAAACCCGTCACCGACAATCCCGCGCTGGTGAACACCGAGCCATACGCGGGCGGCTGGTTTTTCAAAATCAAATTGAGCAATCCCGCCGAACTGAACGCGCTGCTCTCGCCGGAGGATTACAAGAAGCAGATTGGCGGATAAATTCGATGAAAGTATTCGCCAAATCGGCCTTCCTGTTTTTGATTTCAGTTTCTTTGAGCGGATGCACAATTGAAAGTTCTCGAGAATTTCTTTTGAAGGGAAATTGTGCAGTAACTAAACCAGACCATTTTGTCAGGTTGGATACGAATGCCCATCTTGGTTTTGATGCCACTTGTTTCAATTTGAGTTTTATTGGTAAAGAAAAGCCGGTGTTCATTGATTCGATACACGGAAACTATAAATATAAATCTGAAGCTATTCAGCCTTTGGAACTTTCACACTTAAGTCAAAGCAATGCTGTATTTGTTCCAAGTGCTGAATTGTTTGTTACGAAATCACCGCAAAACATCGTTCAATACGTTCGTTTGAATTATGGACGATACGATTTGGACTTTGATTATATTCTAAACGGCAAAACTAATTCGTGTAATTTTAACGTGGATTATATTTGTAAGACCAAACATCACTTAAGTTTCAATGGATTGAAATATTTCTGGTATATGCTCCATGCCGAACCGGGCGATTAAAAGTTCTGACTATATGACAAGGCTGTTCATCAAGCCGTATTGCGGCTGGTGTCACAAGGCGATGCGCTGGCTCGACGACCACGACATCGCTTACGAGAAGCTTGACGTGATCGCGGACGACGCGGCGTTCGCCGAGATGGTCCGCCTGTCCGGCCAGGAACTCGCGCCGGTGCTGGATGTGGATGGCAAAATTCTGGCAGATTTCGGCCCGGAAGAATTGCCTGACTTTTTTAAGAATCTTTAGCCACAGATTTTCACAGATGAAACACAGATGGGAAAATAATTTCAGATTGAAGTGCTTTTGTTTTTATCTGTGTGCATCTGTGCCCATCTGTGGCTAAAATAGTTTTGCAATGACGACGACTGAATTGAAACCGCGTCCGCGTCTGCCGGAATGGCTGCGCATCACGCTACCCACGTCGGACAGTTTCGCGCGCACGCGCGGGCTGCTCGACGAGCTGAAGCTGCACACGGTCTGCGAAAGCGCCAAGTGCCCGAACCATTGGGAATGCTGGAGCAAAGGCACGGCGACGTTCATGATCGCGGGCGACCGCTGCACGCGCGCGTGCGGTTTTTGCGCGGTCAGCACGGCCAAGCCGCTCGCGCTGGAAGCGGACGAACCGGCGCGCGTGGCCGAGGCGACGCGGCGGATGAAATTGAAACACGTCGTCATCACGGCGGTGGCGCGCGATGATTTGAAGGACGGCGGCGCGGAACATTTCCGCCAGACGATTGAAAAAGTCCGCGAACTGAATCCGGGAATCGTCATCGAAGTTTTGGTCCCGGATTTTTTGGACAATGATGTGGCGATTGAAAATGTGCTCGCGGCGAATCCGCACATTTACAATCACAATCTTGAAACCGTTCGGCGCCTGACGCCGAGCGTGCGGCATCGCGCGACTTACGACCGTAGCTTGAGCGTCTTAACAAAAGTTAAACACAAACGTGGCGACACGATTTACACGAAGTCCGGCATCATGCTCGGCTTGGGCGAAACGGAAGAAGAATTATTGCAAGCGCTGCGCGATTTGCGCGCGTCAAATTGCGACATTCTCACGCTCGGCCAGTATTTGCAGCCGTCGCTGAAACACTTGCCGGTGATTGAATTTGTGTCGCCGGAAAAGTTTGCGGAATACAAAGCCGTCGCGGAAGAATTGGGTTTCGTCCACGTCGCCAGCGGGCCGATGGTGCGCAGCTCGTATCACGCGGATGAGTTTACACTGCCGTCGATACATCACTGACGGCGGTGTATGATCATGTAAATCATGACGGCGATGCAGATAAAGAAAATTCCAAAGCAAACGACGGTGACAACGGTGTTGATAGTGCGGGCTTTTTCAGAGAGACGCACAGTCTGTTTTTTCTCGGTTTCCATGAAATCGGAAAAATGCCTTTCAAAAGCAGCGGTGATGACCTCTTCGTTCTTGAGTTGAAAGGTGAGCCATGCTCCTCTGAATTCATTCTGCCATTGCTCCGGCAACCGCGCGAGTGTTTCGGAGTCGGGTGGTTGAAATCCAAAACTTTTCCAGAACGGCGAGCGTTCCTGCGTCCAGATTCGGAAGACGCCATGATTTGAAGCGAGCGTCTGGATTCGTTCCCAAAACAATTGCCGTGCGGCGTCGGCGACGCTGAAATCAGAATAACCCTCGCTGTGGAGCAGGGCGTATTCGTTATAAAATTGGATTCCGATCGCACCGAGGATCTGACCTTCGGAATTTTCAACGATTTGAAATTCAGTGAGGCATTTTTCCAGTTCGTCCGGCAAAAGGCGCATGGACGCCCAGAGCGACTTGAGCGATTGCAAATCGTCCACGGTTGCGCGGCGGATGCGGAGTTGCGTCGGAGGCACACCGACTTATAGCAATTTTGCCGGCATTATTGCAACTGGAGCAGGTAGAAAAGGGCAGGGTAGGAGGAATTGATCGGGTTGGTGAAAATAAAATTACCGCTGGCATCGAATGGATTGGTCGAGGCCCGTGCCCAGCTTGTAACCGGTGTGGTCAAGTTTGTGCTGACCAGAATGAAATAATTTCCGTTGTGCGGGCCGTTCGTTCCGCTCACGATGAAGTTCGTCCCTGAAAGCTTCACAGAGTTGATGGATGGCACAGAGTTGGTGGAAATGATCCGCTGGATGATGGAATTGTTTCCATTGTTCAGCTTGGCATAAAGCACATCGCCGCTCGACGGATCAATCCCAAAACATGAAATGTCCTTGTTGGTGAATAGAAGTGTGTTCGCGGTGGCGCTTATGCCGTTGTAATTAAGACGCCAGACGTTCCCGCTGACTTCATCAGCAAAAACGTAACTGCCGTTGAGTTCCGGCAGTTTGTTGCCGTGATAGACCACACCGCCGATGACGGCATTACCCTGATTTGTGCCTGAACCGTGCGCGTAAGTGCAAATCGGAAAAATCGGATTTTGCGGGATCGGCTGGGCGTTTGTGGAAACGCCGCTGGGCGGACTGCTTATTCCCTCGAAAGTTGACCAGCCGTAGTTGCCGCCCTTGGTCACGATGTCCACTTCTTCAAATTGGTCCTGCCCAACGTCGCCGCAATAAAGAATTCCCGTGGCCGCATCAAATGAGAAACGCCATGGATTGCGAAAGCCGACCGACCAGAATTCCGTTCGCAGCTGGCTGGAGTTGACCGGCAAATTGTCAAAGCTCGTCGCCCCGACGAATGGATTGTCCGGCGGCACGGCATAATTTGTCGTGGCCGATTGTGTCGGGCTTGGATTCGGCACGAGGCTTCCGGGTTTTTTGTCCACGTCGAGCCTCAAAATTCCTGAAAAGAAATTCAAATCAATGTGCTGTGCATTGTGAAAAGTGTTGTCCTGATTACCTTCGTCACCAAGCGAAACGTACAGATAGCCTTCCGGGCCAAAATGCAAATCGCCACCGTTGTGATTGCTCGCACGGTCGTATTGAACGATTAGCTGCTTCTCGGAATTTGGGTCGCCGGCGTTTGCGTTGGTCGAAGTAGTTTGGAAACGCGACACAATTTCATGCAGGCCGCTGGTGTTATTCGTCGCTTGTCCGCAGTAAAAAAGGTAAAAGAAACGATTGTTCGCATAGTCGGGATGAAACGCCATCCCCAGCAAACCTTGCTCGCCGGAAACGTCGGCGGATTCGCCGCCGAGGCTGGTGGGAGTGACGCGACCCGAAATATCCATGAAAATTGTCCGCGTCGGATTCATGAGATTCGTGATGACAACGATGCGACCGTGTTTTTCAAGGATGAACAGGCGGTTGGTTTCGCCCGGCGGCGACGTGATGCAAACGGGATTTGAAAAAACCAAACTTGGAAACGCATTTGTCGGCTGATAAGTCCAAACTGTCTGCGCTTGAACGGAGATGTCTGCGGCAAGGCAACAAATCAAAAGTCGTTGAACAAGCTTTCTCATATGGTCGTGAAACTCGTTTCCATTCTTGGAAAGGTCAAAGTATGGATTCAGTTTTTTTACGCGAAAAGTAAAATTTGCATTTCTGTGACGATGTGTAATTTTCAGCGAATAAATTGAGTTAAAAATTATGAGTGATTTAAATCCACAACAACTTCTCCAAGCCTTGAACTGGCGCTACGCAACGAAAATTTTTGATGCGGCAAAAAAAATTCCCGCCGAGGTCTGGAAAACACTGGAGCAATCGCTCGTGCTGACCCCGACTTCCTATGGTTTGCAGCCATATCGTTTTCTCGTCATCAACAATCCGGCCAAGCGCGCCGAACTGCTGCCACATTCATGGGGTCAGAAGCAGGTCGTGGATGCGTCGCATTTTGTCGTCTTCACCGCACGCACGGAAATGAAGGAGGCGGACGTGGATCGTTTCATCAAGCGCACCACGGAAGTGCGCAAGCTGCCTGACGGCGCGTTTAATCCCTATCGTGACATGATGCTCGGCGATGTCGTGAACGGCCCGCGCGGAAAAATCGCGCACGAGTGGGCGACGCGGCAGACTTACATCGCGCTGGGAAATTTGATGACGTGCGCTGCTGTTCTTGGCGTGGACGCGTGTCCGATGGAAGGTCTTGTGCCGACTGAATATGACAAGGTTTTGAATTTGAACGGTAGCGGCTACGCGACGGTCGTTGCTTGCGCGCTCGGTTATCGCGCTGCCAGCGACAAATATGCCGGACTTGCCAAAGTGCGTTACGAAACCAAAGACGTTGTTCACTACATATGATCACCATCCGAAAATCCGAGGAGCGCGGCCACGTCAATCATGGCTGGCTGGATTCGCATTTCACTTTTTCATTCGCGGATTATTACGATCCGCAACACATGGGCTTCCGCACGTTGCGCGTCATCAACGACGACGTTGTCGCGCCCGGCCAGGGTTTTGGCGCGCATCCGCACCGCGACATGGAAATCATCACCTGCGTTTTGAGCGGCGCACTCGAGCACAAAGACTCGATGGGCAACGGAAGAATCATCCGTCCCGGCGAAGTCCAATACATGGCCGCCGGCACGGGCGTAACTCACAGCGAATTCAATCCGTCCGACAAGGAACCGGTTCATTTATTGCAAATCTGGATTTTGCCGGACAAAAAAAGTGCGAAGCCCAATTACGCCGAAAAGTCTTTTACGAAAGCAGACGGCGGAAAATTACATCTGGCTGTTTCTAAAGCCGGACGCGACGGTTCAATTCCAATTAATCAAGATGCCGACCTGTATGTCGGCAAGCTCAAAGCGGGCGACAAAGTCAGTCACGCGTTCAAGTCCGGTCGTCACGCGTGGCTGCACGTTGCCGAAGGACAGATCAAATTGAATGGCGTGGTTCTGAACGCGGGCGACGGCGCGGCGATCTCAGACGAGAACAAGTTGATTCTCGAATCCATCAGCGCGTCACAGGTTCTGTTGTTCGATTTGAATTGAAATGAAAAAAATCCTTCACGTCATCGCATTGATTCTTGTCCTTGGTTCGGTGATTTTTTGGGCGGCGGCGGGAGCGAATCGCGGCTGGACGAAGACGAGTGTTCCAAAGAAAACTTTGGACGAAGTCACCGGTATCGAAGGCGTCACCTACGAAAAACATTTTGTGCCGGGCGTGGATTTTCTTGCTGCGGCTTTTTTGTGTGCCGGAATTCTGGCTGGCATTTCTTTTTTATTGCGGACAAAATCAAACGATTCACAAAATAAAATATGAAAACGAAACTTACCATTCTGGCATTAATCGCTTCGGTCGGCATCGCTCTTGCCGCGCCACAGTCGTTCGATTTCAAAGACCCTAAGGGCATCAATAACGCCGGATTCAAACTCGACGCGCCGCTTGAATCCATCAACGGCACTGCCAGCGGCATTTCCGGCACGGTTACATTCGACCCCGAAAACCCCGTCACGACACAAGGCAAAATCGTCGTGGACACCGGATCGCTCATGGTGCCGAATTCGATGCAACGAGGTCATATGTTGAGCGACAAATGGCTCGACGCGGCGAAGTTTCCGGAAATCACTTTTGAATCGAAGGAATTCAAAAACGTCAAGACCGACGGCAACACCACGACGGCGGATGTGACCGGCACATTTACGCTCAAAGGAATTTCAAAGGAACTTACCGTGCCGGTGAAACTCACTTACTTGAAAGACAAGCTGGGTGACCGCATGCCGAACACGAAAGGCGATTTGCTGGTCATCCGCGCCAGCTTCAGCATCAAGCGTGGCGACTTCAACATCAATCCCGGCCAGTATGAAGACAAAGTATCCGATGTGATTGAACTCACGTTGAGCATCGCCGGCGCGTCGCCGAAATAAAAAATCGAACTGGCGGAGAGAGGGGGATTCGAACCCCCGATACCTTTTGGGTATTCACGCTTTCCAGGCGTGCGCGTTAAACCACTCTGCCATCTCTCCGCGCGGACGCATACTTTCGCCGAGCGCACCCGTCTTTTCAATTCAAAACTCCGTGACTTGCCGTCATTCCATTTGTCAGGCAAAATGTTCGCGATGAAAAAAAATAAATCCGCGAACTCCTTGCGCCCGCACTCCAGCCTTTTGCTCGACGGTGATGAACGCGCCGCCGCGCGCGCCATGCTTTATCCTGTCGGCTTCACGAAGGAAGATTTTGCCAAGCCCATCATCGGCATCGCCTCGACGTGGAGCAACGTCACGCCCTGCAACATGCACATTGACAAGCTCGCGCTCGAATCCGAGAAGGGCGCGAACGCCG
>CAZHXG010000058.1:0-8716 GCA_964536285.1 uncultured Bifidobacteriaceae bacterium | reverse complement strand
AATTTGAGTTACACGCTCTTGAGCAAACGCAAATTGCTCCAGCTCGTCGAAGAAAAAATCGTCACCGGCTGGGACGATCCGCGAATGCCGACGATTTGCGGCATCCGTCGTCGCGGCGTCACGGCGGAAGCGCTGCGAAATTTTGCCTACAACATCGGCATCACAAAATTCAACGGACTCACGGACGTTGCGGTTTTGGAACACGCCATCCGCGAAGACTTGAACAAACGCGCGCTGCGTCGGCTCGCCGTTTTGCGTCCGATCAAAATTATCATCACGAATTTTCCCGAAGGCAAAATCGAGGAACTCGACGCCGTCAACAATCCCGAAGACGAAAGCGCGGGCCGACGGAAGATTCCGTTCAGCCGCGAACTGTTCATCGAGCGCGACGATTTTCAGGAAGTTCCGCCGCCGAAATTTTTCCGGCTGAAACCCGGCGGCGAAGTGCGTTTGAAATACGCCTACATCATCAAGTGCGACGAAGTGGTGAAGGACGCCAGCGGCAATATCACTGAACTGCGCTGCACCGCCGACCTCGCCAGCAAGAGTGGCGGAGCCACGGCGGCGCGCAAAGTGAAGGGAACAATTCATTGGGTCAGCGTTACGCACGCGCTGGACGCCGAGGTGCGCCTTTACGACCGGCTCTTCACCGAAGCCGAGCCGGAAAAGGACGGACGCGATTTCAAATCCGTCCTCAACCCGCGCTCGCTCGAAGTGCTGACGGCAAAACTCGAGCCATCGCTTAAAGATTCCCGACCGGAGGTCCGTTATCAATTCGAGCGCATCGGTTATTTCACTTTGGACAAAGATTCCAACTCACAAAAATCAATTTTCAATCGGACGATCACGCTGAAAGACACTTGGGCGAAGGAAGCGCAGAAAGGACAACCGTGAAAACAGCTATTGGAATTTCCTTTCTGCTTACGATGATTGCATTCTCAAGCATCGTTCATGGGCAGAATATTCAGAGTAACTCCGCAATAAATTGGCTGTCGATAACGAATGGGGCGTCAACAGACAACGGGCCACTCCTTCCCTTGATTCAATTCGAAGACGTTCCCATCACTACGGCCATCCAGAATTTAGCCGGACAGGCGGGCATCAATTACATCATTGATCCGAAATTGTTCACAATATCCGAGTCCACTCCAGAACCCATCGTCACGTTTACTTTGAAGAACGTGACTGCAAAAGACGCTCTCGCTCGAATGCTCAACTTACGCAACATCGTGCTGATTGAAGATCGTCTCACCACCGTTGCGCACATAACTCGTGTAGGTCAAACCGTGCATATCGTGGATGCGAGTCTGCTCGGTATAAATACGAACAATCCGAGCACCCCAACCAACGACATCATCCCCATAATTCAATTTTTTGATGTGCCGCTTGAAATTGGGCTAGAAAATCTCATCCACCAATGGCGGCTGATGTCAAGATTGACTCACGGATAGCGTCCAGCAGCACGATATTTTCCATTCACTGGGAGAACCTCACGGCGAAACAAGCCCTCATCGCAATCTGCCAGAATTTTGATTTGGACATAGTCAAGGATGACACAACGGGTGACATTGAAATCAAGCCGAAGCTCAAGTCGAAAAATTGATGCCTGACGACACGTTCAAAGAATTCGTGCTCGACTAGTTGAACGCGTTGCCGGAGTTGCGCGCGCGGGCGATGTTCGGCGTGTGAGATTTGTTTTCCTCTCCTTGTGCATCCGCACTGGAATTGATTTCTCGAAGAATGAACAAAATTTGTCCAGCAAATGGCAAGGATGGGAGAGTAATTGCCCTTCTTTTGAAATAAATAACACGGCAAACAGCAGATGAAAAATCAGCACCGCCAAAACGCCGTCACTCCAAAAAGAGTTTCAATTATGGGGGCGTTCACAAAAAAGTATATGGGGTGAACGCCCCATGGCGGTCGCGCAATTTTTATGCACCTTAACCCGGAGCGACATGAAAAAAAATAAACAATCGAAAGGACTGGCTCATACCATTTTCTCCACAGCAATCATTGCCATGCTAATTGGCGGGCTTGCATGCACTCTTTGCCTCGCTGAACCGCCATCCAACGCACAGCAGACGAATTCCGTGGCATTGAAAGCCAGCACACCGGATCCAGACAAGGCTGCGGCTAAATCGCAGCTCACCGGCGCTGAGCTTTACTCGATCAATTGCAACCGCTGCCATCCCGAACGTTACCCGACCGAGCGGACGGCGGCGCAATGGAAAACCATCATGCTCCACATGCAGGTGCGGGCGAATATTCCCGTGGCGCAGTCAAGGCTGATCCTGAAATACCTTCAGGACAATAGTGGTCGCTGAACATCGCCAATCACTTGAACAACGAATGAAAAAGACAATGATAACAAGCCGCTCAATGCTTGGATTAGTGACCGCAGGTTGCGTGATGGGTCTAGCTTTTCCCACAAACGTCACGGCGGTGGTCAGTGACTCTGATTTCAACGCGCTGAAAAACCTGGTTCAACAAATGAACGGGAAACTCCAGTCGCTGGAGCAGACAAACCAGCTCTATCAACAAACGATCCAGCAATTGCAGCGACAGTTGGGCGAAACGCAAACGCTGGCGACCAACGCTGTTCAAAAAGCCGAGGCGGCGGCGCAGGCGCAACCGCTTCCACGAGTGCCCATCGACGAGGCGACCGTCAACCACAACTTTCAGATTTTGGGCGACGCGGAATTTCAATACGCGAAGGCATCTGGACAAAATGGGTCGTTTTTGCTGGCCGATTTTGCGCCTATTTTTCTGTATCGCGCCGGGGACAACATTTTATTTGAGGCTGGTTTCGACACCACCATCCAGAATAACGCGCCCAACAGCAGCGGTTACTCAACCAGTTTCGATTTGAGTTTTGCCCAGTTGGATTATGTGATGAATGATTATGTGACATTGGCGGCGGGAGACCTGTTGCTGCCGCTCGGGACCTATACCGAGCGAGGTGCGGGATGGTTGAACAAGATTCCGGATGATCCGCTGGCAGTGGATGCGCTTATTCCCGGCAGCGGAGTGGGAGCGGAGTTGCTCGGCGCGATTCCGGTGGGGGACGCCGGCAAGTTCCTCAACTACTCGGTGTATGGAGTGAACGGTCCAAGTTCGGCGGACGGAACCGGAAACGCCGGCGCGCTTGATTTGGGTGGAAACGTGGGTGTCCGATCCGACGGCGTGGTGGCGAATCTGCATGGCGACCTATCCGGAGGTGCACGCTTGGGATTTTTTGTACCATTCAAACCCCATTACGATCTGGAACTTGGACTCTCCGGCCAGTCGGGCGAATGGGACAACGCGGGCTCTCATCTTTGGTCGGCGGGTGTGCTCGATGCGGCCCTGCATCTGGGGCCTAACTTTGAAGCCAAGGGCGAGTATATCGTCAGCCGTTATGGAAGCGACGATTTCGGTCAAATTGATCAGCACGGGTGGTATATGCAGGCCGGTTACAAACTGGCTGGATTGAATTTCGAGTTGCCGGCAATCAACAATCTGGAGCTGGTGGGCCGCTACGATTCCCTGCATGACGGGCTGGGGACTTCAACGGAGAGATACACCGTGGGTTATGTCTACTATTTCACGAGCACATTGCTATTTGAAGGCGACTATGAATTTCTTCACAGCACCGATCCAACCCAGGTCAACCAACTCATTCTTCAGCTATCTCTTGGATTTTAAAACCGCGTATGAAAGTTGAATTTGATCATACAAATAAATAGCAGCCATGCATATATTCCCATTCCTAAACAAACGCTGGCAGGTGCGATTAGTCTGGCTGTGTGCAACGGCGGTGATCGGGTGCATAGTATTCGCCAAAGCCATGGCGCAGAGCGCGGTGACACACGACAGCGAAGCCGCGTCTTCCGCATCAACAAACCAGGCCCCGACTTACCTTGGCGACATACAACCGATCTTGATGGGAAATTGCTCCAGTTGCCACAACCAGCAGTCCCGGTTCGTTTACAACTGGCTGGACTATAAAACAGCCTATGCCGATCGTTGGGAGATAAGAAGGCGAGTGTGGGACAGTTGGAAAGGTTCATATTACAAAGAGGCGATGCCCGTTGCCAACAGCCCTGAATCTCTGGCGCTCACGGACGAGGAACGTTTGATGATCCGGAATTGGGTGGACAACGGGGCGCCTCGCGGCGTGGCTCCGCCGTCAGGCGGCGTTAAAACGAAAGCCGAGCGGATCGAACTTGGAAGGCGGCTGTTCACTTCCATTTGCGCAGCCTGTCATCAACCCGCGGGACAGGGACGCCCGAATGTGTTTCCGCCTTTGGCAGGATCAGATTTTTTAAATGCCGACAAGAACCGGGCGATAAAAATCGTCATCCACGGCCGGCAGGGCGAAGTGGTGGTCAACGGGATGAAATTCAACAACAGCATGCCTTCGTTCCCGTTAAGCGACCAGAATATCGCCAATGTGCTGACATACGTTTACAATTCATTCGGAAACTCCGGACTTGAGGTAAAACCGGAAGAAGTAAAAAATCTTCGCGCAGAGCCGCCAGACTCATCCGGATCGTCAGCCCCATCCGCATCGCCCGCCGCAAAAAGCCAGTTTGAGTGATTTCCGCAACTTCGCGCTCGACAAAGAAAACGCGTTAGGCAAATTCGTTTTCAATCGGATGAAGACGTTGAAAGACACTTGGGCGAAGGAAGCGCAGAAATCGCCGAGAGTTAATCGTCAGACAACGGTTGTTCTCCATCATCGGTGGATTGTTTGTCATCATTCGACGAATGTCCTTCAGCAATCGCCGATCTCGTCGTCAAATAACTCGTGCCCGACCAGTTGAGCGCATTGTGGAGTTGAGCGCGCGGCCTTTTCGCGGTTAAAATCCTTGATGAAAATCCCCAAGCCTGCTTTCATCAGCCACGATAACAGGGGCGTTTGGAAAGTTTATCTTTTATCGTCAGAGCGCCCAAATAATTATGCACAAGATTATTCCAATCATATTCGTCGCCGCGATGGTGCTTGTGGGTTGTCACTCGCCCTCGATGCTCCGAACCAAAACGGCAGCGCCGACTGTGGCAACATCGCCGCTGGCTGCGGCCCCGACCGCGGCAACGCCGGTTCCAACGACACCATCGCAGATGATGTCGGAAAACGTCAGGCTCGGCGAACTCGGCACCGCCTTCATCGTCATCCTGACCGTTCTGGCTTTGATGAGACGCCACTGACCGCCGGCAATTCCGACCGGAGGATTTGGCGACAGCGGGCAATCGCGGAATTTTTGACGGCGACACTCATCATTTGTCCTCGACGAATCGAGCGCGTTGCTGGAATACTTTGCGGCGTGAAAATAAAATTTCTCCATCTTGCAGGTTTGTTCACCTTGAGCATTCTTGGTTTTTGTTCGATCCAAACCTGCCGCGCCGACGGCCAATATCATTTTCTCAAGGAAATTCCTGTCGGCGGCGACGGCGGCTGGGATTGCCTTTCCGTTGACGCCGATGCGCGACGGCTTTACGTGACGCACGCCACGAAAGTCGTCGTCGTTGATCTGGACAAGGAAACCGTCATCGGCGAAATCACGAACACGCCCGGCGTCCATGATTTCGCCGTCGCGCCGAAACTGCAACGTGGCTTTACCAGCAACGGACGCGAAGGCACGGTCAGTGTCGTTGATCTGCCCACATTGCAGACCATTTACAAACTCAACGCGGGTGAAAATCCCGACTGCATTTTATTCGAGCCGAAGCACGGGGAAGTCTATGCCTTCAACGGACGCGGCCATTCCGTCAGCGTGTTCGACGCCAGCTCCGGCAAAGTGGTCGCGACCATTCCCCTGCCCGGCAAGCCGGAATTCGCTGTTTACGATTCCAAAACCGGGCGCATCTACGACAACATCGAAGATCAGAATGAAGTGGTCGCCATTGACACGGCCACGCATCAAATCACGCAGACGTGGCCGATCGCTCCCGGCACAAGCGCGTCCGGCCTGGACATCGACGCGAAACATCACCGGCTTTTCCTCGGTTGCGACAACAACCTGATGCTGATGCTGAACGCCAAGAACGGAAAAGTGATGGCGACCGCGCCCATCGGCGACGGCGTGGACGGCACCGCCTTTGATGCCAAAACCAAGCTGGCCTTCAGTTCCTGCGGCGACGGCACCGTGACGATTGCCAAAGAAGACGGCGACAAACTGACGGTGATCCAGACTTTGAAGACCGAACGCGGCGCGCGGACGATGGCGCTCGACCCGACGACACACAAAATTTATCTGGCGACGGCTGAATTTGAAATGCCTCCGATCTCGGACGCCAATGCGAAACCCGGACGGCCAAAAGTGATTCCCGGCACATTCAAAATTCTCGTCTACGGTTTGGATTAAATCCGGCGGATTTCTTTCCGACGACCATCGAAGAACCGTGACGATTCCGATGTTGCGATTAGAAACTGACACTTATGCGTTCCACGTTTGCCGAATCCAAAGTTCCACAGGTCACACTGGTATTCTGGCTCATCAAAATCTGTGCGACGACGCTGGGAGAGACTGCGGGCGATGCGATGTCGATGACGCTCAATCTTGGCTACGCGATCAGCACGGCGATTTTCTTCGGCATCTTCATCGTCACCGTCGCCACCCAGGTGAGCGTGCGCTCCTACCACCGGTTCTTATATTGGGGAGTCATCATCGCGACGACGACCGTCGGCACCACGATGTCGGATTATCTCACCCGCACCGCAGGCCTGGGTTACCTTTATTCTTCGCTGCTGCTCTTCGGCATCGTGCTGGCGGCGCTCGCCGTGTGGCGTTTCACGCTGGGCGCCGTCTCCGTGAACCGTATCACGGATCGCAAGGTCGAGACCTTTTATTGGACAACTATTCTTTTTTCCAACACGCTGGGGACTGCGCTCGGGGATTGTCTCGCTGACACGACTCCGCTCGGCTACGAGGGCGGGGCGCTCGTATTTGGGGCTGCACTGGCGTTGGTAGCCGCCGGCTATTTCTGGACGAAGATTTCTCATACGACACTTTTTTGGACGGCCTTCATTCTTACGCGGCCACTCGGCGCGACACTTGGAGATTTGCTGACGAAGCCGGTTCAGCACGGTGGTTTGAATTTGAGCCGCATCACTTCCTCACTGGTCATTGCCGTGTTCATCGTGTTCGCGATATTGTTCACATCCCGAAAGGCGGGTAATCATCCGAGCGCGCACGAAGGCGGCTCATAAAATCTTCACTGGGGTGAACACCCCATAGCGGTCACATTCAAAATGTGGAAAGGTTCATATAATCGCCGTGCCTGATCCGGCACGGAAAATGCACATTGAACCAATCGATGAACCTATGAAATTCATTCTGTTTATTTTGACCACCATCGTCTTGCTCCCTGTCATCGGGTGTATTTTTCCAGGAAACCGGGATTATTCGGATGATGGAAAGTCGTCCAAAAAACGAACATCATGACGGTCATCCGCTGGACGCGGATCATGGGAAACCCAGACACGGTTCGACAGGATTTGTGCCCGAGCCGTTGAAGGCGTTTTAGAGTTGCGCGCCAATTCATCGTCAGTCTCTTTGTTGGGGTGAACACCCCATAGCGGTCACATTCAAAACGTGGAAGCTTCATGCAATCGTCGCGCCTTATCCGGTGCGGGAAGCGCACATCGAACCAACATTACCAATAAACCTATGAAATTGTTTCTGCTTACATTGACTGCCATCGCCTTGCTCGCCAATACCGGCTGCATTTTCCGCGGAGACCAAAATCATGCGGGCAATCAGGATCGTCCGGGATATGCATTGCATGATGATGAACATCCGGCGGGTGTGGACCATGGGGAATTTCCGGGGGACATGGATCATGAAACAGGCCGGTGAACGCAACAGTCCGACAGGTGGCATTTCGCAGACAACAACCCCGTTGAGCGCGTTGCCGAATCAATATCCGCCTGCTAGAGTGGATTCGTGACTGACAAAACTCCCGTTCCATCATCCAAACGCAAGGCACGGCGGTTGAGAATAATCGGCGTTGTCGTTTTGGCGCTGGGCATCGTCAGTGCGGGCGTGATTTATTGGACGCGTTCGACGGATTTGAGCGACGACATTTCCATGCTGGGATATGACAAGCCGGCGACGCAGCAGATGGAAAAGCTCTACGGCAAATGGGGGGATTTGACCGATGACTTGTCCAACGGCCTGAAACAACCGGGAACGCAGGCAATTATCATCGTGGCAGTGACGGCGATTATTGTATGGTGCTGCTTTTATTTCGCGCGGTTGCACGACGAAGACGGCGAAATCAACTGATCAAAGCCGCTTCGCCAGTTCCGCCTGACTCGCGGCAAAAATTGTTTTGTGCAGCGAATTGCCGTGCGCGTCAATCGTTACAACTGCCGGGAAATCCTCAATTTCCAATTCCCAGATCGCTTCCGGCGCGCCGAATTCTTTCATCATGTAAACATTGCGAACTTTTTTCACGCAATCCGCCAGCACCTGCGCCGCGCCGCCGACCGCGTGCAGATACACGCAGCCGAATTCCTTGCACGCCGCGAGCGTTTTGTCGCCCATGCCGCCCTTCCCGATGACGCCGCGAATCCCGAAATCGCGGATGACCTGCCATTGATACGGCTCCTCGCGGATGGACGTGGTCGGGCCGGCGGCGGTGCATTTCCACGAACCGTCGTCCTGCTTCATCATCACCGGGCCGCAATGATAAAGAATCCCGTCGCGCAACTTCACTTCCGGCGGCAGCT
>CAZHXG010000057.1:0-8785 GCA_964536285.1 uncultured Bifidobacteriaceae bacterium | reverse complement strand
TCTTCAAGCAATCCGACGTGCCGGAAGTCACGGAACTTTCGTGGCTGCTCTCGACGGTGACGCCGATGGGTATGCTCGAACGGGCTACGAGCTATAAAGACAAAATTGCCAGAGGCATCGCGCCCATGCACGGCCTGTTTGCCTATCCGGTGTTGATGGCGGCGGACATTTTGATTTACGACTCGAACGTGGTGCCGGTGGGGCGCGACCAGAAGCAGCACCTCGAAATGACGCGCGACATCGCCATCAAGTTCAACGAGCAATACGGCCAGACGTTCGTGATTCCCGAACCGCAAATCCGTGATGAAACCGCGCTCGTCCCCGGCACCGACGGCCAGAAGATGAGCAAGAGCTACGGCAACACGATAGAAATTTTTGGCAACGAGAAAGCCATCAAGAAAAAAATCATGGGCATCACAATGGACTCGCGCCAGCCCGCCGAGCCAAAGCCGGACGCAGAAAAAAATCTAGCGATTCAACTTTTGAAATTGGTCGCGCCGGCAAATGTCGGAAAAGAATTTGAAGAAAAACTGCGCGCCGGCGGCCTCGGCTACGGTGATTTGAAAAAGGCATTGTTCGAGAACTATTGGAACTATTTCTCCGACGCGCGGAAGAAGCGCACTGAACTCGCGACGAATTTGGATTACGTCAACAAAGTTTTGTCCGACGGCGCAGCAAAAGCGCGCAGCCTGGCGCAAACGGTTTTGAAACGGGCACGGAAAAATTGCGGATTGGAATGAATTCCACCGCCGCAAATCAAACTGCGGCAATCCGTTTGCGCCTGCGCATCACGGCGACGGCTGAAACCATCGTTCGCTCCGGTCATCCGTGGCTTTTTGCCGACAGCATCCACGAATCGAATCGCGCCGGACAACTCGGCGAACTCGCCGTCATCTACGACCGCAAAGACAAATTTCTCGCCGTTGGGTTGTTCGATCCTGACTCGCCGATCCGCGTCCGTATTTTGCACGCGGGCAAGCCGCAAACCATTGATTCTACTTGGTGGAAAGCGCGATTGGAAAAAGCCCTCGTCATCCGCCGCGATTTATTCGACGCGCAAACTACGGGCTTTCGTCTGATTCATGGCGAGAACGATGGTTGGCCGGGATTGGTTTTGGATAAATACGATTCCACGCTCGTGTTGAAAATTTACACCGCCAGCTGGCTGCCGCGACTGGATGAAATCCTTGCGCTGTTCAAAGAGAAAATTCCTTGCGAACGAATCGTCCTTCGTTTGAGCCGAAACATCCAGTCAATCGCAGAAAAACAATTTCAACGGCGTGACGGGCAAATCCTTTTCGGCTCAACGCAAAGCGCGCCGGTAATTTTTCTGGAAAATGGAATTCGTTTTGAAACCGATGTTTTGCGCGGACAGAAAACCGGATTCTTCCTCGACCAGCGCGAAAACCGCGACGAGGTGGAAAAACTTTCGCGAGGCAGAAAAGTTTTGAACGCCTTTAGTTTTTCCGGCGGCTTCTCGGTCTATGCCGCGCGCGGCGGCGCAACCTCCGTGACCGACCTCGACATCAGCGCGCACGCGCTGGAATCGGCGAAGCGCAATTTTGCGCTGAACACAAATTTCTCCGGCGTGGCCAATTGCCGCCATGAAACCGTGCAGGCTGACGCTTTTGAATGGCTTGCGTCGGACGGAGAAAAAGTTGATCTCATTGTGCTCGATCCGCCGTCGCTGGGCAAGCGCGCGACGGAACGCGAAGGTGCGATCCACGCTTACGAACGCTTGAATTCACTTGGAATTGCAAGACTCGCGCGCAGTGGCATTCTCGTGGCCGGTTCGTGTTCGGCACACGTTTCCGCGTTGGAATTTTTTGACGCTGTTCGCCGTGCGGCCGCAAAATCAGGAAGAAAGTTTTCGGAACTAAAAACTTTGCAGCATCCGCCGGATCATCCGGTTACTTTCAAAGAGGCGGAATATCTGAAAGTCATTTATCTGAAGTTCGCGAGTTAATCTTTGCGCGACGCGGCGGCTTTCGACAACATCACTCCCATGATCCAACAACGGTGGCTTCGCATCATTCCGGTCGCGCTGGTCATGTATACGATTTCGTATGTGGATCGGACGAACGTCTCGCTGGCGCTGGACCCGAAAATTTCGTCTATGATGCACGACCTGCTCATGGATGACCGAATGAAAGGCCGCGCGGCGGGAATCTTTTTCCTTGGTTACGTCCTGTTGCAAATAGTCGGCGGTCATCTGGCCGGAAAGTGGAGCGCAAAAAAATTGATCAGTCTGTGTCTGATTTTTTGGGGGGTGTGCGCCATCGGCTGCGGCCTGGCGAAAACGTTTTATCAATTTGAAATCATGCGGTTTCTGCTCGGCGTTTCCGAAAGCTGCGTTTTTCCCGCAACACTGGTTTTGCTCGCGCACTGGTTTCCCAGCGCCGAACGCGCGCGCGCCAGCGCGCTTTGGAATTTGTGCCAGCCGCTCGCCGTGGTCGCTTCCGCGCCCATCACCGGCTGGCTGCTCGGCGCGTATGACTGGCGAACCATGCTGGTTCTGGAAGGCGCGCTGCCGTTCCTCTGGCTGCCGATCTGGTGGTTTTTCATCAACGACCGTCCGCGCGACGCGAAGTGGATTTCCGCCGAGGAAAAAAACTTTTTGGAAACCACGCTGGACCGCGAAGCCGCGCTGCTGGAACCGCCGGTGAAAATTGCGTTCTGGCAGCGGCTCGCGCGGTGGGAAATTCTCGTGATGATCGTCATGAATTTTCTGCACAACGCGGCGGCCTATGGCTGCATGACTTTTTTCACGGACGGTTTGAAGTCGAAAGGTTTCAGTCCGGTGCAATATGGATTTTTGTTCGCCGCGCCCTACGCCGTCACCGCCGTCATCATGGTTCTCAACTCGTGGCACTCGGATAAAACCCGCGAACGACGCGGCCACGTCGCTCTAGTTTATACATTGAGCGGCACGAGCCTCGTTTTGAGCGTGCTAACACGCGATAATTTCTGGCTGTCCTACGCCTTCATGTGCCTCGCAATTCCCGGGCCGTTCGCCGCGCTCGCGCCGTTCTGGGCGATTCCGACCGAAACTTTGCCGAAGAACGTTTTCGGCCCGGTCATCGGCCTCGTCAATGCGCTCGGCAACACCGGCGGATTTTTTGGGCCGTACATCGTCGGCTGGTTGAAAAATTCATATCACAGCACCGCGATTCCCTTCAACGCCCTTGGAATTGGAATGCTGCTCGCCGCCGCGCTCGCCTTTTTGCTGCCGAAAAGCGTGAAACAAATTCAACCGGCGATTCCCAAAACGTGAACCAATTCCGCAACAATTTTCTTCGGAGATTTTTCGCAACTGAAAACCAGCGCGTCCGCCGGTGGTTCGAGAATGGCAAACTGGCTTGCCAGCAGCGATTGCGGCATGAAATGTCCGCGCCGTTTTTTTAACCGTTCTGCAATCAAGGTTCGCGGGCCGGTGAGATACACAAACTTCACGAGCGGATCACCTTCGGAAAGCTGGTCGCGATATTTTTTCTTCAAAGCCGAACATGTCAGCGCGGAAAATTCTTTTTTCGCCAGCAAGCGGACGATGATTTTCCCCAATATTTTCAACCATTTTTCACGGTCGGCATCGGTCAGCGGAATTCCGGCGCGCATCTTGGCGATGTTTTCCGCCGGATGGAATTCATCTCCTTCATAAAAAATCGCGCCGGTTCTTTTCGCGAACAAAGTCGCGACGGTCGTTTTGCCAACGCCGGTCACACCCATGAAGATCAAAACGGTCGGATGTCTTGGCGCTGCGCTCTTCACACAATTTTCAATTTTGGCAAATCCTGCGAATCCACCAAGCCGACCGGCTCCTGCTTCGCGTTCACGACAATCAAATCGTCAATGTTCCGCTCGTTAAAAATTTTCAGCGCCTCGACCGCCAGCGCGTTTTCGCAAATGCAGATCGGTTTTGGCGTCATCACGCGTTTCAAGGGTAACGACAAAAGATTTTCATTCGTCGCCATGTGCCGGCGAAAATCACCATCCGTAAAAACGCCGGCCAATTTTCCGCGCGCGTTCACAACGCTCAAGCTGCCGGACTTCGCGTGTGTCATTACCATCAACGCTTCTTTCACGGACAAATTTTCGTCCGCAATCGCGTTGCGGTTTCCCGTTCGCATGATGTCGCCGACGCGCAGCAACATCGCGCGTCCGATTGCGCCGCTCGGATGCAGTTTCGCAAAATCCTTCTGTTTGAAACCGCGCGCCTGCAAAACTGCCATTGCCAGCGCGTCGCCCATGACGAGCATCGCCGTCGTGCTGCTCGTCGGCGCGAGATTGAACGGACATGCCTCTTTCGAAACTTTGACGTTGAGCGAAACATCGCTGTGTCTGGCGAGAGACGACTTCACATTTCCAGTCACTGAAATGATTTTGACGGAAAATCTTTTCAAAGCCGGAAGCAGATTAAGCAATTCCTCTGATTCGCCCGAATAGCTCAAGGCAAGGATCACGTCGCCGTCGCTGACAATCCCCACGTCGCCGTGCAACGCATCCACGCTGTTGAGCACGACGCTCGTCGAGCCGGTGCTGGTGAGCGTGGCGGAAATTTTCCGGCCGACGTTTCCCGATTTGCCGATGCCGACGACGACGATTTTGCCGCGCTGTTTGACCGCCTCGACAATCAACCCGACCGCGCGATCAAACGACGCATCAAGCTGCGCCCGCACTTTTTTGAGCGCGGCGAGTTCGATGTCAAAAACTTGACGTGCTTTGGCGAGGTGGCTCACGGCGGCAGTCTGTCACGGATGCGCAAAGGTTTCAACCGTGTTTCGCGATTCAGATATTTTTGGCTGGCGACGGCAAAAGACATCCTCTAAATTGACGCGCATCCCAAACTATGAAAATGATTTCGACAAACGGATTATTTGTCCCCCTTGTTCTTTCTTCAATAATTTTTGTCCTGACGATGGCCAGCGCGTCGGCGCAGGAGCATCCACTTTATATTGACAGCAACCAGCCGGTTGAAAAGCGTGTCGACGACTTGCTTTCACGTCTCACGCTCGATGAAAAAGTTTCGCTGGTTCACGCCGATTCCAATTTTTCGACGGCGGGCGTTCCGCGTCTGGGCATCCCGAAATTGTGGATGGACGACGGTCCGCTCGGTGTCCGCGAAGAAGTCGGCGAACAATTCAAGGTTGCCGGGCGCACGGATGATTTTGCGACGGCCATGCCCGCGACGCTTGGTCTGGCGGCGACTTGGAATCCCGATCTGGCCATCGCTTACGGCACGGTGATCGGTCAGGAAGCGGTGCGGCGCGGCAAAAACATCATGCTCGGGCCGAGCCTGAACATTCAACGCACGCCGTTGTGCGGCCGCAATTTTGAATACATGGGCGAAGACCCGTTTCTCACCTCGCAAATAGCCGTCGGTTACATCGAAGGCGAGCAGGCACAGGGCATTTCTTCCTGCGCAAAGCATTTTGCCGCGAACAGCCAGGAGAATCAGCGGAATACGATCAATGAAATCATAGACGAGCGCACGTTGCGCGAAATTTATCTGCCGGCGTTCCGCGCGGCGGTGCAGAAAGCGGGCGTGTTGACCGTCATGGGTGCTTACAATCTGATCAACGGCCAGCATTGCTGCGAGAACGAGCACTTGCTCAATGAAATCCTGAAAGGCGATTGGGGCTTCAAAGGCATCGTCGTCTCCGACTGGGGCGGCGTGCATCACACCGATCTGGCCGCGCTCAACGGCATGGACATAGAAATGGGCTCGCACCAGCCTTACGAGAGCAATTACCTCGCTGCTCCATTTCTTGAAGAATTGAAATCAGGAAAAATTCCCATGTCCGTGCTGGACGACAAAGTGCGCCGGCATCTTTACGTGATGTTCAAATTGAATCTGATACACGATCCGTCGGAAACAAACGCCGTCGCCAATGCGTCGCCACAAACTTTATTGAGCACAAAGGAACATCAGGAAATTTCCCGCCGTATCGCTGAAGAATCCTTTGTGCTGTTGAAAAACAATGGCTTGCTTCCGCTGAATCCGACACGGATCAAATCCATCGCCATCATCGGCGCGAATGCCACAGCCAAATTCGCCCACGGCGGCGGCTCCGCGACGATCAAAGCGCCTTACGAAATCACCGCGCTGGAAGGAATCAGCAATCGTCTCGGCAACAATGTGAAAATTATTTATGCCCAAGGCTACAATCCGCCGTCCGGCTGGGGACGGGTGGATTACGATACAAATGGCATAGCAATGATTCCCGGATATGACTCCCAGCTGGCAGCCGATGCGGTGGCCGCGGCCAAATCAGCCGATATCGTCATTTATGTCGGCGGATTGAATCATCGCGGCGGTTACGACACGGAAGGGGCGGATCGAAAAGACATGAAATTGCCCGCAGATCAGGACACTCTGCTCGAAAAAATCATAAAAGCGAATCCAAAGACCGTCGTTGTTTTCAACGGCGGCGGCGCGGTGGAAATGGACAACTCGTGGTTTTCAAAAGCACCGGCTTTGCTTTACGCGTGGTATCCCGGATTGGAAGGCGGCAATGCGCTCGCACGCGTTCTTTTTGGCGACGTGAATCCATCCGGCAAATTGCCATGCACGTTTCCAAAAAAACTGGCCGACTCGCCGGCACACGCGCTCGACGCCTATCCCGGCACGAACAGCACGGTCGTTTACAAGGAAGGTTTGCTCGTCGGCTACCGCTGGTTCGACACGAAAGAAATCGAGCCGCTGTTTCCCTTCGGCTTCGGCTTAAGCTACACACATTTCAAATATTCAAATTTGAATCTTGTCCAGAACAACGATTCAAAAAATCCGGTGACTCTGGAATTTGAACTCGCCAACACTGGCGACCGCGCGGGCGCGGAAGTTGCCGAAGTTTATGTGCAACCAATCAATCCAAGCGTGTCGCGTCCACTCAAGGAACTGAAAGGCTTCAAGAAAATTTTCCTGCAACCGGGAGAAAAACAGAAAGTTTCCGTCACGCTCGATCAAAATGCGTTCGCTTATTATGACGTGGACAAAAAAGGCTGGGTCGCGGAGAAAGGCGGATACAAAATTCTCGTCGGCAGTTCCTCGCGCGACATTCTGCTCGACGGCCAGTTCAGTTTGACGGGAACAACGATTGTCGCGGCAAACTGAATTTACCTGCCGCTGGCGGAAAATTGCTGCGTGACGCGGCCAAGGCGTTTGTTGTCGGCGCGGATGCGAGCTGAAAGTGTTCGTGCGGTGGCTTGAAGAAATGGTGTCGCCAGCGCAGGCGCTTCGCGAGTAAGCCGGTTGAAATTCACAGCGGAAATTTTCAGTAACGTGCTGTTCATGTTGGCGACGACATCCGCAGAACGCGGGCCGTGATCAAACAACGCCATGTCACCGAAAAAATCTCCGGTGGTGAACGTCGCCAGAATCGTCTCCTTCCCGCCCATCATCGTCCGTGCGCGCAGTTCCCCGGCCAGAACCAGAAACATCGCGTCGCCCGCGTCGCCCTGACTGAACAGCACCGACCATTGCGCCACCTGTTGCAGTTCCATGAAGTCCGAGAGATGCGCGAGTTGAGCGTCCTTCAAATCGGCCAGAATTTTTACCCGGCGCAACGAACCCGGTGTCAGACCCGCGTGCGACGGATTTTCGGTGACGGTTCCGTTTTTCGCTGCAAAATAATTTTTGAGTTCGGGAATTTCCGACGCTTTCTGCCAGTTGCCCGCGCTCCGCGCAAAAACCCATGTGTTAGCCAGAACGCGACCGTCGTTGATCCAATCAACCAGCATCGGCAATTCGACCGGCCCGTACGGCGAATCGTCGATTCCCCAGACAAAAAAACTGTTGTTGGATTCCTGCGACTCCATAATGAAGTTTCTACCAGAGCTTATGGGATTTTGGAAGTAAAAAACGTCAATCCAGATTCGGATACGAGCCGAGGATTTTCACAAAGTTGCAATGCTTGCCAAGCTGTTCAATCGCCTTGGCGACTTTTTTGTCCTGCGCGTGGCCGTCGCAGTCAATGAAGAAGAAATATTCCCACGCCTTGCGTTTGCTCGGACGCGATTCGATCTTCGTCAAATTGATTTTGAACTTGCGGAATGCGGCGATGGCTTCGTGCAACGCGCCGACCTTGTCGGAAACGCTGACCATCAAACTCGTGCGGTCGTCGCCCGTTGGCGGGCTGCATTGACGACCGAGAACGAGAAAACGCGTCGCGTTCGCGGCGTTGTCCTGGATGTCCTGTTCCAAAATCTGCAATTTATATTTTTCCGCCGCGAGAATTCCGGCAATCGCCGCCGTGTTTTTTTCTTTCGCGGCAAGTTCTGCCGAACGCGCGTTGGACGATGTCTCGATGATTTCCACGCGCGGCAAATGATTTTGAATCCAGCCGCGGCATTGCGCGAGTGATTGCGGATGCGCATAGAGTTTTTTAATTTTCGCGCGCGGCGAATTGCTTAACAAGCATTGCTGCACTTTCAAAACGATCTGCGAAACGATTTTCAGGTCGCTGTCCACGAACATGTCGAGCGTGTGCGTGACGACGCCTTCGGTGGAATTTTCCACGGGCACCACGCCGTAATCCGCGCGGTTCTTGGCGACCTCGGTGAAAACGTCCGCGATGGTTTTTTGCGACGCGTAGCGCAGGCTCGAACCGAACCGCCGGATCGCCGCCTGATGCGTGAACGTCGCCTCCGGGCCGAGATACGCGATGGTCATGGTCTTTTCGAGCGCGAGCGCGCTGGACATGATTTCGCGGTAGATCGCGCGCAACTGCTCGTCGGTCATCGGCCCGGCGTTGGCCTCGCAGACGCGCTCGAACACGGCGCGTTCGCG
>CAZHXG010000056.1:0-9099 GCA_964536285.1 uncultured Bifidobacteriaceae bacterium | reverse complement strand
CCGCTGTCGCGGTTCACGTCGCGAGTCGGCGGTGGCTCAGCTTTCTACGTTAGGCCATGCAAATATCACCCACTATCATTTTCGGACTGGCGCTATTTGTCTTTGCATTGTCGTTTTTGCCGGATAAATACAGGCCTACATGGATTCATCGTCTTACCTCGTGGCAGATGTTGATTGGTTTGGTGGCAGTTATTGTTGCGAGCGTGATTATAGCGACCCCGGAGTTTTATGCTTTGGGCATTCTCGGCGATTCGGCATTTTTTGATCTCTTGGTTTTGGCTATCAGTTTTCAGTTGCGTGGGATTGGCTCGTTGGTTTGGCGATATGTTGTTTTAGGATTTAGTCCGATTAAGCGATTTGCAGCCTTTCGGATATATGCGACCAGCACGGCGTTGCTTTTCATCTTCGCCGAGATAGTTTCTACAGTTCAGAAGGCCGCGCATCGTCTTTCATCTTGATTTGATATGCACGCATGGCCTAACCAGTCGCCGGAGCCAATGCCTTGCGCTGGCCGTTCCGCTGTCGCGGTTCACGCCGCGAGGCGGCGGTGAATCAGAAACCGCGCCCGCAAAACCTAGCGGCCTGAATGGACGCCGGAAAACATCCGCCTGATTCCATTGTCCCTCGCGGGACAAATCCATTTTGTCCGCCAACCCCAGCCACTTCGTAGCTGGCTAATTTCCCGCGTCGCTCCGCGACAAATTTCAGACACGATTTGCTTTGCCGAAAAAACTCGCGGCGATTTCTTTTCTGATTCATTTTATCGCGCACTCGAACTCTTGACATGAAATCCACGGAACATTGGTTGTTGATCTTGGCAGACCCGGAACCGTCGCATCCCGATTTGCCGCGAGCGCGCCTGAACCGGCGGGAAATCCTTTCGTTGTGCCTGTCCGCCGAATGGCACGGCGTTTTACCGGCGGTGTTGAACCGGATTGAAATTTTTCTGGCGGAAAATCCCGGATCGCTGCTCGCGGACGCACAATCAGCTCCGAACATTTCAGCCGAACTCGAACCGATGCGGCGGCGGATCGCGGAACGCTCGGCGATGGCCATGTTTCTCGCCGCGGAAACGCAAAAACTTTTGCGCGAAATCAGCGGTGAAGGCGTGGAGGTGATGCCGTTGAAGGGAATGGATTTTGCCGCGCGGCTTTATCCGCAGCCGTCGCTGCGCCCGTTCGTGGACGTGGATCTGTTGATCCGGAAAAAAGATTGGGGCGCGACCGCAAAAATACTGGCGCGGTTGAAATACACCTCGCATGAACCGAAAATGAAACGCGCGTCCGCCGGTTACGGGCAGCAATCGTGGGAAAATCCGGCGATGCCCGGCGCGATGGTGGAGCTGCATCATGATCTGGTGAACTCGCCGTCCGTGCGGCGCGGCGTGTCGTTGCGGCTGGATGATTTGCCGCTGGAACGCGGCGCGCGCAGCCATCTTCAGCCGACGCCCGCGGGATTGCTCGTCATCGCCTCGGTCCACGCCGCGACGGGCCACAATTTCGAAAAGCTCCAGCATCTTTGCGACATCGCGCAGATCGTCCGCGGCCGCGCGGGAGCGATTGATGAAACGGAATTGCGCGAGTGCGTCGAAAAGACCGGCGCGAAATTTTGCGTGGCGTCGGCTTTGGATTTGACGGCGCGCGCGCTAAAAAATCCGGAGTGCGCCGAACTGCTCGCGCGCCTGGATTACGACTGGCCGAAGACTTTGACGCGATGGCTCATCACGCCGGAACTGGTGATCCGCTCGCTGGGACCGCGTCGCCGTTCCGGATTATGGCGGCGACGAATTCTGCGCCAGATGCTGAAGAACCGCCGTTGACGGTCGAGAAACGATAAATTTCCCGGAGCCGGTTTTCTGCAAAACTTTTCGGAGGATTCCACGCGACGCCGTCGAGGCTGACCCATGCGTGGCCGTGCAGGCGTTCGTCCGGCGAAGCGACTTCGTCCACGCCGAAGTGCAGGCACAGATCGCGGTCTTGCGGATTGGCGAACCGGAACAAAACGAGCGAACGCATGTAACAGGTGTCGCGCGCGCGAAAGCCGGGTTGACGCAGCCAGCGCCGGGTGATCCGCGCCACCCGCGTGAGGTCGCCGTCTCCACGCGGCTGCGCGGCGACGCGCGCCAGAAATAATTGCAAATCCGTCCGCGCCATCCTCCTCGGCGCGCGCAGGATGAAATGCCCGACGGCCAGCCACAACGGGAGCCGGCTTCCGCGCATCGTTTTCGAGGCCCGCGTTTTTGCGCCGGTTTTCCTTCCGGCGAAAAACGGAAGCCAACGGTTGCATTTGGCCGGAAAAAATTCGGAGACAAACCCGATGCGTTGCGCCAGAAGTTTCACGAACAATCCGCGCCGCGCCAGACCTTTGTCGCCGCGGGTGACGCAGGCTTGCGCGGCCAGGACGACAATTCTTTTCCACGCGCTCAGTTCGCGCATCGTTGACCACGGCCAGCGGTCGGAATGTTTCAAAATGAATTGCGCATAGCCCATGCCGTAATTGCGCTGTTGTTTCCAGAAACCGCGCCACGTGGAGCGATGACGATGAAGGACCACCGCTGCCGGCAGATAAACGATCCGTCCACCAAAGCGGTTTGACAGGCGCAATTGCAGGTCGGGGGTTTCATAATTTTTCAACTCCTGATCGAATCCGCCGACGGCGAGAAGTTGTTCGCGGCGATAAGCCACGTTGCCGCCGGGAGCCCACGGCAGCGTCTTGTGCCGAAGATAAGTTTCGGCATCCAATCCGCCGATCAAATCCACAAACCGCGCGGGCGGCGTTTGCGATTCCAGCCCGAGGACTTTCCCGGCGATGATGAGGACGGAATCATCGGCGCTTTCGGCCTCGGCCAAAATCGAAGCGAGCCAGCGGCGCGACGTAACGCAGTCGGCGTCGGTGAACGCGATCCATTTTCCGCGCGCGCGATGGATGCCGGCATTCCGCGCGCCGCAGACCCCAAGATTGCGCGGCAACCGCAAGACGACAGCGCCGGCACCTTCGGCAATTTCGCCAGTACGGTCGCTCGAGCCGTCGTCAACGACGATACATTCAAACGTCCCGGCGGGCAGCGACTGGTTCAACACCGAGCGGACGGCCTCCGCGACGGTGGTCTGCGCATTGAAAGCCGGGATGACGACGGAAATTTTCAAGTTCATGCGGAAAGTTTTTTTCGCTGCTCAAAAAAACCGGACCAGAAGTGCCGTTGCCAGCGGCGATGATATTTTTCAAATTCGGCGCGCTGCTCGTTGATCAATCCGGCGGCGCGTGCGCACGCGACAATCGGTGCGCCAAAATACAAAATCCCGAGCGTGAACCAGACCAGCGCCGAGTGCCACGCGCGCCAAGGCAGCGAATCGGAATGGCGATGGTGGAAATGAGCGTGGCCGGCTCCGTGCCAGCGCGCCTGCCGCCACAAGGCCTCGTCGGTGCAGCGATGTTGATGGAAAATCACCGCTTTCTCGGCGTAATGGATTTTGTTTCCAAACCGCTTTCTCAAGCGGAACGAAAAGTCCACGTCTTCGCCGCTGGTCATGGTTTCGTCCCAGCCGATTTCCAGCGCGATGTTGCGACGCACGGCGAGATTCATCCCGACAACAAAGGGAAATTTCGGATGATCAACGGAATGTTCGCGCGTGTAGACTTCGCGCACGCTCGCATATCGCTCGGCAGGCGTGGACGGTTGCCAGCCCAAAATCGGACCGCTCGCGATGATCACCTCCGGATTTGTGAACGCACCGGTCAGCGCAGCCACCCAGCCGCGCGAAGGAATCGTGTCGGCGTCGGCAAAAATCAAAATGTCGCCGCGGGCGCTGCGCATCCCCAGATTGCGCGCCGCCGACGGGCCACGCACGGGTTGTTGCAGGACAATGACGCCGTGAGCGCGGGCGATTTCCATTGTGTGGTCGGTCGAGCCGTTGTCCACGACGATGATCTCGGGCGCGATGTTTCCCGACTGGTTTTTGAGCGTAGTCAAAAGCGTCCCGATCGTCGCTTCCCCATTGAGCACCGGAATGATGACGCTGACTGCGGGCGAAGAGTTCATGGCAGCAACTCCTGTAAAATTTTTTCGAGCCGCAGGCAATTCGAGGCGTCGGCGAAAACATTATTGCCCACAAACAACCGCGCGGCGCGAAGCTGTCCGCTCAAAGCCGCGGCGGACGCGATGAGCGGTTTTGCGACTTCCGCATCCGAAGGGATCGCGATCTGGCGGCACAATGTATGCAACGTCTCGCCAAAACTCATCGGCTCGACTTCAAACGCCTCGTCGCGTGTCGCACGCTCCAATTGCACCAGCGCCGCCGGCGTCGCGCCTTCCAGCAATTGTCCCGGCCAGATCATCTCCATTTTCACCATGCGCTTTTCCGTCCAGCGCGAATAACGCGGCCATTTGGCGATCTCGCCGATTTCAGGAAACCAATCTGACAATGACGGATGCAAATGGACGCGGCCTGACAAGGCGCGGGCATGAATGGCTCCATTTTCGTTTTTCAATAAAACCTTGTCGTCGCCCAAAGTGCCCCAATTTCTGCAAAGCATGGACGTGATCAACGTCGTTTTGCCGACGCCCGAAGGCGCGCAGACGAAGAGGCAATTTTTCCCGCGCGGTGCGATCAGCGAACCGGCGTGCAACGGCGTCCAGCCTTCATTCGACCAGACGCGCGCCAGCAATAAAACCAATTGCTGTTCGATTTCTTCAATCACCGTTTCATTATCGGAACTTTCCGGGACGAGGATTTTCGCCCGACCTTCAACCTCGTCGAAATCCATCCATACGCCGACATTGCTCAATGAAACAAGATGGGAATTTTGTCGGTCCACATGAAGCCGGTACGAGCGCAAATAATTTCCCGCCGGTTTTGAAAAGTCGTGCGGCGGCGTTCCTCTCTCGATCGCGATAAAAATATCCGCAGACGGCTCCGGCCACGGAGCATCATATTGGCTCAACAATCCATTCAGCGCCTTGTGCCACGATTCTTCACCGAAATTCAAGGAAAGTCTTACCGGCCCGCAAAGATATGCGGTAGCGTGCTGTGAAAGCGTCGGGGCGAAAATCATTCCGCCAGAGGCAGCCCCGGATCAAAGGCGCTGACCATGATTCGCTGGAGTGGCTCGCGATGCTTTTGCAAACTTGGCGAAATCCATTTTCGCGCCGCGCCCGTTTGATTTGAAGCGCGCGACGCATCGGTCGGCTTGATCAAACCTTCCGCAATCATTTGCCGGATCGTTTCGTCAATCGTCAACTGGTCGCCGTTGACCGCGCCCCAACGCGCGCAAATCTCATGCACTTCGCCACGCGTCGCGCCGGCCTCGAACATTTCCGCAATCGCCCACGCCGTCGAATTGGCAGAGAAGAAAAATTTCGATTCCAAATCCAACATCACCGCGCCTTCGTTCACGACGGTGACGACCACGTCGTCCCGCAATTTCCACCGGCGAGCATCTGTTTCGAGGTTCATAAGAGTTTCCTGATGAATTGGTGCCAAATTTATTTGAAGTTAAAAAAAAACCAGTCGCGGGTCAATGCGGATTGCGGCAAACAAAAAACTCGCGGCGCTTTCGTTTCCAATTCATTTTGTCGTCGTGCATCTGGCTCATTTGCGGCTGCGGGATTTTCGCAATTACGCCCGGCTGGACGCGGATTTCGCGCCCGGCTTCCACCTGCTTTTGGGTGACAACGCACAGGGCAAGACGAACATCCTCGAAGCGGTTTATCTTATGGCCACGCTGCGCTCGTTCCGTGGCGTCGGCGGCGCGCAAATGATCCGGCACGGGCAGCGCGGCTATTTCGTCGGCGGAAAAATCATCGGCGCGGGCGAGCGCGAAATCAAAATGTTCTGGTCAGCGAGCGAACGCAACCTGTCGCTCGATGGACAGCCGGTGAAAAAACTTGCGGACTATTTCGGCGTGCTGCGGACGGTCGTTTTTTGCACGGAAGATTTACAACTTGTCAAAGGCGCGGCGCGCGCACGACGAAGATTTTTAGATCTGCTGCTCGCGCAAACAAATCCGATCTATCTTCCCCTGCTCCAGCGTTACATGCACACAGTCCGTGCGCGAAACGCTTTGCTCAAAAATCGCTCCGCGGACGAAGTCGCGCTGGAAAGTTTCTCTGTCGAACTTGTTAAGCTTGGCAACCAAATCATCCGAGCGCGGCGCGAACTCGCACCGAAATTTTCTCCGCTCGCGCGGCTCGCTTATCGCCGCATTTCCAATGATGCGGAGGATTTGCGCATCGAATATTCGCCGAGCGTGAAAAATGATTTTGCCATGGAACTCGCGCAGTCGCGTTCGCGCGAAAAAACGTTTCGCGCCACGCTCGTCGGTCCGCACCGCGACGATTTGCAACTGCTGCTCAACGAAAAATCCGCCGCGCAGTTCGGCAGCGAAGGCCAGAAACGCACGCTGGCCATCGCGTTGAAAATGGCGCAGGCGGAATTTCTCGCCGGCATCCACGGCAGCGCGCCAATTCTGCTGATTGACGACGTGATGGGCGAATTGGACTTGAAGCGGCGCAGCGGTTTTCTGCCGTTGCTCAAACACGCGCGCAAAACCAGCGGCCAGGTTTTTATGACGGCGACGGATCAAAACTGGCCGCGCGAACTGGGAAAAGATTTGCAACGATGGGAAGTGAAAGCCGGAGCCGTCAAACGGATTTAATGTGGCGAAGCTCCTGAAGAGGATTGAAAATAATGCTTCGGCGGAAACTGGTATCCTTTGAGGATGGATTGGTTGTACGTGTCAATCATGCGCGACTGGTAGTTGCGGAATTTAATGACGGCGTCAATTTGATCCTGAAAACGGTTTTCGTTCAGCGGAAATTTTTCGCCGGGGTCTTTGGCTAGATTGAAAGCTGTCACATCGTCCCTGTTGAAACAGACTGAAACTTTGTTCAACTGCTGGTTGATGGCTGTGACATAGTCGGCATAGGCATCCATGGTGAAAATATATTTTCGAGGGGGTGTGCCGCGCAAAACGGATTCGCCTTGGAATTTTGATCCGTCATACGGAACTCCCAATACGTCGAGCAGGGTGGGAACGATGTCCACATGCGACGTGGGGAATTCTATCACCTGCGGGGCAATGAGTTTGGGTTGCCAAAAGAGCATGGGGACACGATACATTTCACTATAGCTGCCGAAGCTGTGCGCCCAGACTCCGGGATGCTGTTCAAAGGCTTCGCCGTGGTCACCGACGAAGACAAACAATGTGCGGTCGGCCACGCCCGTTTCGACAAGGTGTTGGTAGACACGCTGAAGCTGCGTGTCGAGCGCACGGAGATTGTTATAATAGAGCTGTTGCTTATTGTTGCCGGGCAGGATGCGGAACTCCGGACCGTAATCGGAATATGGATAGTGCGGGATGAACGACCAATAGACGGCCAGAAAGGGTTCGCGAACCTCGTCGAGACGCGTCTGCAAAAAATCCATGCAGTCAATTTCGTTGCGCGCCAGATCAACCAGCGCCGGGCGGCTGGCCGGCGGCAGCGTTTCCATGTTGTCAAATTCGCGCAGTCCATTGTTCAAAAACATGAACTCCGGAAACCAGTAGGCCGGTTCCGTGGGATGAACTATGAAATATTTGTAGTTGCCGCCGAGATAACGGTTAAGTGTCGGGATGACGACGTTTTTTTGCATGGCAAACAAGTTGTGCGTCGGACATGGATACAGTCCGGTAAAAATGGAAAAGGCGGCTTGCGCGCTGTTGTTCGCCGAAGCGTGATGGTTCGCCAGATACAAACCCTCGCGCGTCATCCGCTGAAGAAACGGCATAGGAATCTGGCTTCCAAGCGAGGTGTCGAAAATATAATCGGAGCCGGTGCTCTCAAGGACGAATACCAGCACATTCCATGGTTTGCCATCTGCGGTCAGCGCGATTTCGCGTTTCTGCATTGACGGACGATGATCGCCGGTGACAAACGCCTCGTCTATCAACCGGATGGAATGCGTTTGGGCATCTCCCGGCAAATCAGTACGGTTGGCATAAAAATCACTGCTGTGAAACCGGGTATTGAACATATCGATCATCACGTCATTGAAAAAATAAATGACCGGGTCTTGCGCAACTTCCGGGGACAATTTTTCCCGGCATGGCAGCAATTGCGCGGCGAAAATCAGAACGATCAAACATAACCCAGCAGGTTTGTAGATTTGTCTCAACCACTGCACGCTGGCCAGCGCCAGAACGAAAATCATCAGCGGCGCAACCAGGAAAACAACATCCTGCGGCGTTAGCAGACGGACGAAGCTGTTTGCTCCAAACATCGTCGGAGACATCTCCACAAACGTCAGAGTCAATCCGGTATCCAGTTGAAGAAGCAATTGATAATGAGTGCGCACAATCAAGGCCACCACTGACAGGACAAGAGCGGCCACTGCACCTTCCACAATGAAAAAACCCGTCGTGACCACCAGGCGCGGCAGGCGCCAGCGCAGCCATCGCTTTATTCCAAAATAACACAGGCCTAGCAGGGCTATGATCTGGAAGTCGCAAGCCGGAGTTTTCAAAAATCCCGCGAGCGGAGCCTGGCTGGGTTGAAGGCTGCTTACTTGCGCCGAATAAGAATAAATCACCGCCGCCAGTTCAATGCGATAAACTGCAAACGTCGCGCACAACGCCACGATGAAAGCCATCCAGATTTTTTCCCGTTCCAACTCGGCAAATATAAAGCCTATGAACCGTCTGAATTTGCCCGCGCGCGCTCTTTTCATTGTTTGACGTAAGCAGATTGACGGCCAATTGAAGGCAGAATTGCCCAACCAATCCAGTAAATTGAGCGAAAAAATATTGCGCTTTCGCAGGTGCTTCATGATTAAATAACCCCATGCGAATTTTGTCAGGCATACAGCCCAGCGGCGCATTGCACCTCGGAAATTATTTCGGGATGATGCGCCCCGCGATCGAGCTTCAGGAAAAAGGCGAGACGTTCTATTTCATCGCGAATTATCATTCGATGACCACCTTGTTTGATGCCGAAGAACGGCGCAAAAACACTTGGGACGTCGCGCTGGATTTTCTCGCGTGCGGCCTCGACCCGGAAAAATCCGTTTTCTTCAAGCAATCCGACGTGCCGGAAGTCACGGAACTTTCGTGGCTGCTCTCGAC
>CAZHXG010000055.1:0-9254 GCA_964536285.1 uncultured Bifidobacteriaceae bacterium | reverse complement strand
AGAGATGAAAAAGATTTCCGAAAAAATCCAGCGTCTCGCGCGAGTTGAGGTAGCGGTAGAGATACGATTCCTCCGGCAGATAACCGATGCGCGATTTCGTCTGCACATGGCGCGGCGAATGGCCGAAGACCTCGATGTGCCCCTTCGTGGGATTCAGCAAACCGAGCAGCAGCTTGACCGTCGTGGACTTGCCGGAACCGTTCGGTCCGAGCAATCCGAAAACTTCGCCGCGCCGGACTTCAAAATCCACGTTGTCCACCGCGCGCGCCTTGGGGCGATTCCAGAAATCCTTGAACACTTTCGTCAGCCCGCGCACGGACACGACGACTTCTTCGGATTTATGATTTACGATTTCCGATTTACGATTTAATTCGGCGACGGGCATAAAAATTATTTGGCGATTACGCTTTCTGAAACAAGCGGTTCATGCGTTTTGTAAATCCAGTCTTTATATTCTTTATATTGTTCACCAACGCTTCGAAATGGTTTCTTAAGAACAAAATCGCGTTGCAACCAACGCATGAATTCTGCTGGTGAGCAATCTTGTTTACCATCTTCGGCAAAAGGCACATTCAAATCGTTCAACAAAAAAAGAAGAGTCAGCAAAGAAATGTTTTTATCGTGCCTACCGCCTGATTCGAAGCGGATAGCCCAGTAATTCCATTTATCAATGAACAACCTATCTGCATAACCCAACGCTTTTAATTTTGGCCAAAGTTCACCTGTATCTCCATCCAATCGAACATAGTCGCTAAAAAGAAATGAAACATTAACCGGCATTTTTTCAGACGGATTGCTCATTGTTTACGCCAGCTTCGGCGTCAATTCGCCAGCCGGTTTCTGATGCGAGCCGTGGTCATGTTTGTCGGCGATGGGTTCAGGATTAAAATGTTCCAGTTCCTCGCCTTTGCGCACGAGGCGCGCGCTGTTGAAAATCACGATGAGCGTGCCGATGACGTGCAGGATCGCGGCGGTGATCGGGCCGATGTAGCCGAACGCCGACGCCGACAGCCCGACGATGATGAAGCACACGCCGAACGCAAAATTCTGGTTGATGACGGCGCGCGTGCTGCGCGAAAGTTTCACGAGGAACGGCAGCCGGCGCAGGTCGTTGTTCATCAGCGCAATCGTCGCGCTGTGGATGGCCACTTCGCTGCCCGCCGCGCCCATCGCGATGCCGATGTCGCCCGCCGCGAGCGCTGGCGCGTCGTTCACGCCGTCGCCGATGACCGCGACTTTGTAGCCTTTCGCCTTCATCGCGCGGACAAATTCAACCTTGTTCTGCGGCAGGCAATCGCCCTTAGCCTCTTCGCAACCGATTTCATTCGCGACGCGCGTGGCGACGACTTGGCGGTCGCCGGAAATCATAGCGATGCGGCGGACGCCGGCCTCTTTCAATTCGGCCAGCGCTTCCTTCGCCTCGGCGCGAGTCTGGTCTTGCATCCCGACCCAGCCGACGCACTTGCCGTTTTGTGCGACGAAAATCAAGCTCCAGCCTTCGGTCTCGTTCAAATCCACGGATTTCTCGAAGCTCGCGTCAATGCCGTTGTCCTTGAGCCATTGCGCGCGGCCAACGAGAATTTTCGCGCCGTTGATTTCCGCCTTCACGCCGCGACCGGCGGTTTCGGCAAAATCTTTCGGTTCGGCGAGCGGAACTCCGGCTTCGCCTGCGAGCGTCGCGAGTGCCTTGGCGGTCGGATGGTTGCTGTATTTTTCGGCGGACGCGGCCAACAACAAAAGTTCGGCAGGTTTCGTGTCGCCGATCGGCGCGAGACGGCTGACGGCGAGCTGGCCGGTCGTAAGCGTGCCGGTTTTGTCGAAGACGAACGCATTGATTTTCGCCGCGAGTTCGATGTCGGCGACGTTCTTGATCAAAATTCCCAAACGCGCGGCGGCGGACAGCGCGGCGACCATCGCGGTCGGCGTCGCGAGAATAAATGCGCATGGGCACGAGACAACGAACACGGCGATGACGCGGGTCAAATCGTGCGTGAACGCCCAGACGAGAACACCGATCAACAGCACGAGCGGCGTATAATAGCCCATGTATTGATCCACGATTTTCTGGATCGGCAACTTGGTTTTTTCCGCCGCGATGATGAGTTCGCGCACGCGACCGAGTGTCGTGTCCGTTCCGGCGCGGCTGACTTTGATTTCCAGAACGCCGGTGAGATTTTGCGTTCCGGCAAAAACTTCGTCGCCGGTTTTTTTGTCGGCGGGCAAAGATTCGCCGGTGATGGTCGCCTGATTGAACGAACCTTGTCCGCTTAAAATAATCCCATCCGCCGCAACGTTGTCACCCGGGCGGATGCGAATCATGTCACCGACGGAAAGTTGACTCGCGGCGATTTCCTCTTCGCTGCCGTCCTTCGTGATTCGGCGCGCTTTTGTCGGCGTTAATTTAATCAACGATTCGATGGAATCACGCGCGCCTTGGGCGGTGCGTGTTTCGATGAGTTCACCGATGAGCATCAAAAACGCGATGAGACCGGCGGTTTTGTAGCCCGCACTCATATTGCTGCTGAAGGCATTCACGTTTTGTCCGTTGATGACGCCAATCGCGCCGGACGCGAACGCCGCGAGTACGGCGATGGCGACGAGTTCGTTGATGCTCAATTTGCCGTGCCGCAAATCCTTGATGGCGGTGACGACGATGGGATAAATCAAAATGATAGCGCCGATGAACGCACTCGCGCTGGCGACCGTGCCGCCGGACTCGAACAACCAGTCCACGATGAAGGCGTTGAGGACGAAGACGACGCCGATGACGGCCTGCCACAAATGCACGGACGAATGTTCGTGGTCGTGGCCGCAGCCGCAATTGTCATCGTGTTCGTGCTGACTTAAAAGTGATGTGACTTGCATAACAATTTTTTTACTGATTCGCCGCCGGTTTCGGCTGCGGCGGTTCGCGGTTCAACATTAACCTCAATTCACGCAGTTTTCCATCGGCGCGCTGCGGCAAAAAGATTTTGTCCTGCACGTTCGTCAACACTTGTCCCATGGTTTCGACGAGTTGTTGCTGCGCGAACAGGCTCGGGTTGCTCTCATATTTCGGCAGCAGATCGCCGAAGCGCTTCGCCTCGGCGGTCAGCGACTCGACGTAGCGCGCGCGCGCGGACTCGGCCTCGTTCGTGATGGCCGAAGCCTGCGCGCCGGACTGGAGCAGGACCTGGTTTTCATAACTGTGCGCGTCGTTGAGCAGTTTGTTGCGGTTCTCTCGCGCGTCCGTGACCTGCGCAAAAACGTTTTGCAATTGCCGCGGCGGAATACTCTGGACTTCGCACTGGTCAATGACGATTCCAAGCTGCTCCTGCTCCGTCAAATCGCTGACGCGTTGCAGCACGGCGTCGCGGAACCCGGCGACGTCGCGCGTGAGGATGTCGTCCACGTTGAATTTAGCCGCGGTGTAAAGCAGCGCGTTGTCCAGCGCGTTCTGCACCGTGTTCGAAGCAGATTCAAAATCGAAGACGAAACGGATCGGGTCGTCTATGTGATAATAAAGCGTCGCGCGGGTATGGATGATGTTGCGGTCGGCGGTGATGGCGTATCCGTCGATCGCCGGGTTCAGCGACGCGCCGGCGGGCATTTCCTCGCCGCTCAATTCCTGTTCCGGCGTCGTGAAATACCAGCCGACGGTCGAGGAAACTTTCTGGATCTCCGTGATGGGAATCTTCACCACTTCGTCAATAGGATACGGAAACGACCAGTGCAATCCCGAACTCAACAAGGCTTTCTGTCCTTCGCCGACGGGTTTTCCGAAACGGAGGACGACCGCTTTTTCCTGCGGGCCGACCTGGAAAAACCCCGAACCAAAAAACACGACGACCATCAGCAACATCACGATTTTGACAATCGCAAAACTGCTGCGCAGTGCCTCGGCGAGCGCCTGCGAGCCGGCATCCTGCGTTTCTGGCGCGTGGTCGTGATGTTTGTGTTCGTCGCTCATGGCTGCTGGCTCGGCGAATTGGTCGGCAGATGTTGGAACAAATCGAATGGCGGCGTGCGCTCGTCGAAAATCAAAGTTGAACGCTGGTTGAGCGACTGCTGGAGTGAGCTGATGCGCAAAAGAAAATTCGCCAGTTCGGGATTTTGCTGGAAAACCGGCAGCGTTTTTGCGGCCTCGGCCTCGCCTTCGCCGCGGATGCGCGTCGCGGCGGCATCGGCATTGGCGACGGTCTCGGCGGCCTGGCGGTCGGCGGCGGATTTTATTTTTTGAGCCTCAGCCTCGCCCGCATATTGCAGTTTGCTGATGAGCACCTGCCGTTCGGAAGTCATGCGCTGAAAGACCGTTTGTGTGATGCTTTCGGGCAGGCCGAGTTTTTTGATGCCGAGAAATTCGACTTCGATGCCGCAGTCGTTCGTCCGCAGTTCCGATTGCACGGCCTGTTCGATCTCGCCTTCAATCTCGTCGAACTTCAAGTCCTGCGGGTTGGCGTTCACGAATTCCGAGAGTTGGTGTTTGCCGATGACGGCGCTTTTGGCGCTGCGCAGCATGCTTTCGAGCATCCGTTGCGCGGCGGGCACCGAGCCGCCGGCGAATTTAGGGAAGAACGCCGCCGCGTCGGAAATTTTCCAGCCGACATAAACGCTCGTCAGCAGGTTGTTGTTATCGGCGGTGAGGTTTTCGCTGAACTTGTCCTCGAAATTCTGGACGCGCTGGTCGAACTTGTAAACTTTCTGGACCGGCCATGGTATTTTAAAATACGCGCCGGCATTCGTGTAGGTCGCTACGGGCTTGCCGAACGTGGTGACGACGGCGACTTCGGACTGGCGGACTTGAAAGACAAACAGCAGCAGCGCGAAAATGACGACCAGCACTGCCCCGATGACGACGGTCAAAAAGTTTCTTTTCATGGTGATGAATTGTTGGGGACGTTCAGATTCAAAAGGTCTTCGCGGATTTTGTCTTCGAGATCAAAGATCACGACATCCTCCGTGTTGGTGACGAGCAAAATGTATTTGCGCGCGTTGGCCGTCGCGCTGGCGAAGGCCTGGAAATATGCGCGCTGCTGATAAACCGACGGCGCGGCCTCGAATGCCGGAATCTGATTCGTGAACAACGCCGCACGCGCGAACGCCGAAACTTCCAGCCGCTGCCGCGCCGCGTCGGCGACGTTCGTGGTCGTGAACGCGAACGCATCTGCCAGCGCATTCGTTTTGATGGCTTCGGCCTGTGCGTCGAGAATCGCGGCGAGTTTCGTTTGTTCCGCGCCGACGACTTTTTCGTAATCACTCGCAACCTTTGTCGGCGGATGAATGTCCTGCAACCCGACAAAAATGATTTTTGCGCCGAGCTTGCGTTCATCGGCGGCGGCTTGAATCCGCCTTTGCAGTTCCTGCGCGGCTTCCAAACGCGTGTGCGACATCACGTCGTTCAAGTCCACGCTCGCGAGATAATGCACGACTTCGCGCGTCGCCAGATTTTGCAAAAGATTCGTCGGATCCGCGTTGTTGTAAGCCCACGCGCGAACGTCCGTGATCTGAAATTGCACCGGAATGCTGACGGTGATCAGGCTGACCGGCGGTGCCTTGAGGGTGTCATTCGTGTCGGCGTCTTCATTTTGGATCGTGACCGGTTCGCGGTTGCCGACGAGGAAATTTTCCTCCTTTGTGTGCGGTACCGACCATAAAATGGTTTTCTGGTTTTCGCTTTGCGCGTCGGGCGCGTAGCCGACATCGAAAGTCTGGATTTGCTCGGTGCGATAGTGATAAATCCTGTCCGCTGGCCACGGCAGTTTCAAATGTGCGCCGGCCTCAAGTTTTGCAACGGGTTTTCCAAACCGTTCCAGAACGGCCTGTTCGCCCGCGTCAATGAAAACGACGCACGTGGACAAGACCAGTGCTGCGAATTGCGCGAGCAACAGCGCCAGCACGTTTTTTTTGAGCAACTGGAAAAACCACGTTTCGGAAACCTTGAAACCGAATTGATAATCGAGTGTTTGCGCCGCGGTGGTGAACAGGCTTTCCGGCTGGCCGAGCAATCCGACAAGCCGGCTGTCGTAAATCGGGCGGGAAATTTTTCCCTTCACGCGCGGCCGGTAGATTTCCAGCAACAACGTCACGAGCATCTCCGCCGCCATCAAGCCGAGCAGCACGCACAGCACGCGCGCGATCCAGAAGTCCGCCTTTGGAAATTCCAGCCTGGAACCCGCGATGCCGAGCGCGGTGATGAAACAGACATACGCGCCCGCCAGCAAAAAGCTCGCACCCGGCCGGAGCAGCCGGTGGTTTTCCAGCCGCGCGATTGTCACGGAAAATCTTCCAAGCAAAAAGAGCAGCAACGCAAAAATTCCGAGCAATGCCAGCGCCGGCATCGCCTTTTCGGGCGCGATGGTGTTGCTGGTTTTGGCAACCCAGCGCCAGAGGAGCCACGCGCCGCCGCCTTCGAGCAGGAACAGCAACACGCCGAAACCCGGCACGAAAAACTTCTCGAATTGTTCGCGCGCTCTCCGCGCCGGGAAAACTTCCGCGTCCCTTGATTCGAACAAGGCCGATTCGCCCCTGGCGCGTGCGAGTTCCTCTATTTCCAATTTTTCCAGCCGTTCGTTCTCGACGAGCCTCATCTGGAACCAGCTTGCGAACGCCACCAGCACGCCGAGGCCGAGGAAGACCGAGGCGGCCTGTCCCGCCAGCGAATTGACGTAGCAGGTGACGACAAACGCGGCGACAAAAATCATCGCCGCCGCGATCAGGTTCACCAGACCATTTTTCTGGACGTTGCGTTCCATTTAACTTAATTCCCGTTCTTCAAACAGAGCCGTGCCCACGGCCAGCGCCGCGCCTGCATAACAAATCATGTAGGCGAACGACTTGCCGACATATGCCCATTGAAACGTGTTCCTGCCGGTTTCAAGCGCGTCGCCGAGCCAGAAAAGCTGCCAGTTCGGGATGATGCTGTAAAGAGTTGAAGCCCACCATTCGCCGATTTCCGCGCGCCGGCCAAAAAAATAATCCGACATCAGCCCGATCAAAAAGACCGCCGAGCAAACCGCCAGCGTCGGAATCGTGTCGAGCCGCGTCGAGCACGCCAGCGCGAGCGCCGCCAGAATCCACAGCGCAAATAAAATTAAAATTCCCGCCGGCAAAAGGTTCCAGTCCACGTGCGCCACCGTGCCGAGACTTTCCACCTGTTTTGTGAATCGGAAAACGATGAACGCCGCGAGCGTCGTTAAAACCGCCATCGTAAACACCGCGTCGCTCACAAACGGACGCCGCAGGAAAAAATTGCTGAAACCCGCCAGCGCGTAGGCCAGCAGGATTCCCGTCGCAAAAATTCCGACGGCCGGCATGTCCGTTTTGCCGTAGGCATCGAACGCCATCCGGCTGGCGAGCAACGCGCCGACCATATTTACATAAGTCAGAACCGTGAGCGCCGCCGCGAGTCCGGCGAATTTGGCCAGCAGAAATTGCGCGCGTCCGACCGGCTTGGACAAAACGGCCAGCGCCGTGCCGCTGCGGATTTCCCGCGCGAGCGACGACGACGCGCTCAACACAGCGCCGAACAGCCCGGACAAAAGCATCACCGCCAGCACGGAATTTTCCACCAGTTTCGGCTCGTCGCCGAACGCGAAGTAATACGGCACGGCGAGAAAGATTTCAAAAAGCACGGAACCGGTCATCAACAACAGGAAGACCGGTTGCCGGACCAATTCCATGAAGGCATTTGCCGTGATAGTGAGAAATTGTCGCATGAATCAGTCCGAAAAGATTGCGAATCCGGCGGCAAATTGCCAGCCGTTAAATCCATCCAACGCGCAAATCATAATCGAATTTTCAAGAAAATGGAGTGTGCAAGAGCCCGTTTCGTTCAAAATAAAATCAAGCCATGGCCCGCGCGATGGAATTCCACCATGCGTCGTGCAGTTCCGCCAGCGGCGCGAAGAATTCTCCACTTACGGTTTTGACCGTCAATTTGTCACCGCCGACTTTGCCGATTTGGATTGCCGGAACGCCCATCAGTTTCGCGCGTTCGCCGACTTTCACGGCGTCGAGCGGTTTGCAACTGATGATGATGCGCGATTGCGTTTCGCCAAACAGCAACGCGTCAAGGCGAACGTCTTTGATCGCGCTCAAATCAATCTGCGCGCCAATCAAGCGTGGTGTTTCTCGGGCGACGAGTTGTGAAATACAACTTTCCGCGACACAAACCGCCAGGCCGCCATCGCTGCAATCATGCGCGCTTTTCACGAGGCCGGATTGAATCAGGCCGAGCAACGTCGTGTGCAAAGTTTTTGCGGTTTCCAAATCGCAACGCGGCGGCGAACCGGTTTTCTTGTCGTGAACAATTTGCAGATATGCCGAGCCGCCGAGGCCAAAAATCGGATCGTTTGCGTCAACAATTTCGCCGAGCAGAATAATCGCGTCGCCTTCGTCCTTGAACCATTGCGTCGTGACGTGCTCCGGTTTTTCCACGATGCCGACGACGGCGACCGTCGGCGTCGGGTCAATCGGGCCGCTGGGATTTTGATTGTAGAGCGAGCAATTGCCGCCGGTGACGGGCGCGTTGAAAAATTTACAAGCCTCGGCGAGTCCGCGAACACTTTCGCGCATCTGCCAGAACAATTCCGGCTTGTGCGGATTCGCCATGTTCAAATTATCCGTCGCGCCGAGCGGCACTGCGCCGCTGCACGCGAGATTGCGGCACGCTTCCGTCACCACGGCTTTCGCGCCTTCATACGGATCGAGATAAACATAAACGCCGTTGCAATCCACGGTCATGGCGATGAGTTTTTCGGAAACTCTCGCGTCGCCAATTTTCGATTTCAATTCTTCGGTCATCACCGGAATTGAATCGCTCTTGATGCGGATGACCGCCGCGTCGCTGCCGGGCAAAACGACCGAGCCGTCGCGCACTTGATGATCGTATTGCCGATAAACCCAGTTCTTCGACGCGATGCTCGGCCACGCCAGAAGTTTTTTCAAATCTTCGGCGGGATTTTTCGTGTCGGGAATTCCATCCAGACGAAACGCGCGGACGGCTTTCAGATATTCCGGCTCGCTCGACTCGCGCTGATAGACCGGCGATTCATCGGCGATTTTTTTCGCGGGAATGTCGGCGACAATTTTTCCGCCGTGGCGCACGACCATTCGGCCCGTGTCCGTGACGAAGCCGACTTTCGCCCACGGCAAATCCCATTTGTCGAAAATGCGTTTCACCTCGGCTTCGCGGCCTTTGTGGACGATGATGAGCATCCGCTCCTGCGATTCGCTCAACATGATTTCGTAGCTCGTCATGTTCGGCGCGCGTTGCG
>CAZHXG010000054.1:0-10424 GCA_964536285.1 uncultured Bifidobacteriaceae bacterium | reverse complement strand
TTCCCGGCTCGACCTATTATCTCGGCGTGCAGAATCTAAATAATTTCCCGGTAGATGCCTGCATCGAGGTGGATTTCGATTTGGTGGCGACGGCGTTCGCGTTCACGGAACCGGCCCAACTGGTCACGGGAACCAACGCGCAACTGAACGGCATGGCGACGCCGAACGGGTATCCTTCCATCGCATGGTTCCAATGGGGAACGAACACGCTTTATGGAAGCAACACACCGCCGGTCAGCGTGAGCAACTCTTTCAATGTGGTTTATGTGACCAACCAGATCGGCGGTCTGGTGAAGAACGTGGAGTATCATTTCCGGCTGGTGGTGAGCAATGCCGTGGGCACGATTTATGGGTTCGACCAGATTTTGGATGAAGCCTATGTGGTGGCCTGGGGCGCCAATTTTGCCGGTCAGAAAATCGTGCCGGCGGGTTTGAGCAATGTGGTGGCCATCGCCGGCGCTTATGATCACAGCCTCGCGTTGAAAAATAATGGAAAGGCCGTGGCCTGGGGTGACAATGCTTTCAACCAGACGAATGTGCCTGCCGCGCTGAACACCAATCTGGTGGCCGTCGCCGGCGGTCAATCCTACAACATAGCCTTGAAAAACAGCGGGACGGTGGTCGCCTGGGGCGCGAATATTTTCCCCGGCGAGACGAACGTGCCGTCGGGTTTGACCAACGCGGTGCTGATCGCCAGCGGGCAATATTCAAGTCTGGCGTTGAAAAACGATGGAACGGTGACGGGTTGGGGCGCAAACATCTCCGGTTTGACGAACGTGCCGGCGGCCTTGAGCAACGCGGTCTCCATCGCGGGCGGAAGTTTTCACAACCTGGGAATAAGGAACGACGGGATTGTGATAGCCTGGGGTGATGACAGCATCGGCCAGACGGACGTGCCCGCAGGTCTGGCCAATGTCGTGGCCGTTTCGGGCGGAAGTTTTCACAGTCTGGCGTTGAAAAGCGACGGAACGGTCGTGGCCTGGGGCGATGACACCGCCGGTCAGACGGACGTGCCTGTCGGCCTGTCCAATGTCGTGGCTGTCGCCGCCGGCGGTTTCCACAGTCTGGCTTTGAAAAGCGATGGAACGATCGTGGCGTGGGGTGACGATTCTGCCGGTCAAACCAGCGTGCCCCTGGGTTTGAGCAACGTGGTGGCCATCGCCGGCGGTAGTCTTCACAGTCTGGCATTGACGCCTTTGTCCAGTTTCAATTCCACCCCCATCGTATTGCCCGCTTCGCCCGGTGAGCCGCAAACGAACAGCATCTTGCCCGGCGGCGTTGTTTATTATGAGATCGACGTGCCGGTGAATGCGGATTTCGCAACCAACCTTTTGCTGTTCGCCGACGCGCCGTTGAACATCCTGTTCACCACGAACACACCGCCGACAACCAATGGCGCGACGGTGTTGATCGCAAGTTCCACCAATGGAGTCAGCGTGTTAGGCACGAACTCGGCTCCGGCGTATATCATCCCCGGCGGGATTTACTATCTCGGCGTGCAAAACACGAACAGTTTTGCGGTGACTTACGGGATCGAAGTTGATTTTCATCTTGTGACGTCCCTGCCACCGGTCATTTCGAGCATCACGCAGACCAACATCGGCGGGACAAACGGCTTCCTGCTCACGTGGTTCGCGCCGACGGGCGACGTGTTCCAGGTGCGGTGGACGCCGAGTCTCGCGCCGCTGGACTGGCAGTTCTTCACCAACTTCATCACTTACACGTCGCTCACGCCCACGAACGGCATCGGATTTTTTGAATTTTTCGACGACGGCTCGCAATTCCCGTTCAGCCCGCCGCCGTCCGCGCGCTTCTATCAGTTGATACTTGTCGGCATGATTCCGTCAACGCATACCAATGCGGTGCTTATCAGCATCATCATTTCGACCAATATGGGCGTGACAAACGGCCTTTTGCTTTCGTGGTCCGCGCCGACGAATGACTTGTTCGAAGTGCAATGGGCGACCAATCTCACGCCGATCATCACATGGAGCACGTTCCCGGAAATCATCTCTTACAGCACGCTCATCGATCCCACGAACGGACTCTTCGATTTCTTTGACGACGGCTCGCAAGGCGGCCTTGGTCCCATGAAATTCTACCGGCTCATCCTGTTGCCGTAACGGTCGGGATTTTTTCGCGCAAACTCCAACTTTGCTTTCGCGGAAATTTTGTGTAAGATTACAGATTCGGTCGGTCTGAAATTTTACATCTGTGAGCAAAGAATTCATCCGCATCGGCGGCGCGCGCGAGCACAATCTCAAAAACCTCACGCTGGAAATCCCGCGCGACAAACTGGTCGTCATCACCGGCTTGAGCGGCAGCGGCAAGTCGTCGCTCGCCTTCGACACGATTTACGCGGAGGGCCAGCGCAAATACGTCGAGTCGCTTTCCGCCTACGCGCGGCAGTTCCTCGACCAGATGCAAAAGCCGGACGTGGATTTCATCGAGGGACTTTCGCCGGCGATCGCGATCGAGCAAAGAAGCTCCGGTTCGAGTCCGCGCTCCATCATCGCCACGACCACGGAAATTTACGACCACCTGCGCCTGCTTTACGCGCACATCGGCCAGGCGCATTGCCCCGAAACCGGCGTGCCGATCTCCACGCAAAGCACGAGCGACATCGTGGACAAAATCCTCGCGCTGCCGCCGAAAACAAAAGTGATGCTCCTCGCGCCGGTCGTGCGCCGCCAAAAAGGCGAGTTCCGCGACGTGTTCGAGCGCCTTGCGCGCGAAGGCTTCGTGCGCGTTCGCGTGGACGGCGAGATGCTTGAACTCGGCGAAAATGTCGCGCGCGCGAAGCTTGATAAAAAAAGATTTCACAACATCGAAGCCGTCGTTGACCGGCTCGTGATTGACGATAAAATCCGCGTGCGCCTGACGGATTCCATCGAAACGGCACTGCGCTGGGGCGAAGGCGTGATGTTCGCGCTGCATCAAGAGCCGCAAACAAAATCCGAAACCTGGATCGAGACTTTGCACTCGAACAAAATGTGTTCGCCGGCCACCGGAAAAAGTTTTGATCCGCCCACGCCAAAACATTTTTCCTTCAACGCACCGGCGGGCGCGTGCCCGGTCTGCCACGGCCTCGGCCAGAAAATGATTTTCGACGAGGCGCTCGTCGTGCCCGATCCTGAACTGCCGCTCGACGGCGCGATCCAGCCGTGGCGCCGCGCGGGCAAGCGGCTGACGATTTATTACAAGGCGATGTTGCGCTCCGTCGCGGCGCATTTCAACGTCAGCACCGAGACGCCTTACAAGGATCTGCCGGATGATTTCAAAAAAGTCCTGCTCAACGGTTCGGGCGAGGACGACATTGATTTTCGTTTTTGGCGCGGAGGGAAAGTCAGCGTCATCAGCCGTCCGTTTGAAGGCGTGCTGCCGAACCTCGAACGGCTCGCGACCGACAGCGAAAGCGAATTCGTCCGCAACCGGCTCAAGCAATACATGAGTCCGCAGTTTTGCGACGCGTGCCGCGGCAAAAGACTTAAACCCGAGATTCTTGCCGTCACTTTGGGTGCAAATGGAAATGGTGGCACAGGCGTCCCGCCTGTTGTTTCCGACGTCTCGTCGGAAACTTCTTCAAGAAAAAAAACCTTCGGCGAGACGCCGAAGGCGACAGGCCGGAGGCCTGTGCTACCTAAAATCCCCGGCCTGTCCATCATGGACGTTTGCAGTTTGTCCGTTGAAAAAGCCGATGACTTTTTTGCGACTCTGAAGTTGACGGAGTTCGAGCAGAAAATCGCGAACGAAGTCGTCAAGGAAATCCGCGAACGACTCGGTTTTTTGAAAAACGTCGGCCTCGGTTACCTGACGCTTGACCGCGAGAGTGGAACATTGAGCGGCGGCGAAGCGCAGCGAATCCGGCTCGCGACACAGATCGGCGCGGCGCTTGTCGGCGTGCTTTATGTTCTGGACGAACCGAGCATCGGCTTGCACCAGCGCGACAACGACCGCCTGCTTCACACGCTGAAAGGCCTGCGCGATTTGGGCAACACCGTTCTCGTCGTCGAGCACGATGCCGACACGATTCGCAATGCCGATTACATTTTGGATCTGGGTCCGGGCGCGGGAATCCACGGCGGCGAACTCGTGGCGGCTGGCACGTTGCCGGAAGTTTTGAAGTGCCGCGTTTCGCTGACGGCAAAATATCTTCGCGGCGAACTTTCAATTCCGATTCCCAAAAAACGGATCGTGCCGTCGAAAGAACACAACTGGCTGGAAGTCCTCGGCGCGAGGGAAAACAATCTGCAGAACATTGACGTGCGGATTCCGCTCGGCACGTTCACGTGCGTCACCGGCGTCAGCGGCTCCGGCAAATCAACTTTTGTGGATGACATTTTGCGCCGCGCGCTGTTCCGTAAATTTTACGGCTCGAAAGAACGGCCCGGCGAGCATCGCGCACTGAAGGGTTTTGAAAATCTCGACAAGGTCATCGTGATCGACCAGTCGCCGATCGGGCGGACGCCGCGCAGCAATCCGGCGACCTACACCGGCATGTTCAATCAAATCCGCGATCTGTTCGCGCGATTGCCGGCTGCAAAAGTTCGCGGTTACGAGCCGGGACGTTTCAGTTTCAACGTCAAGGGCGGTCGCTGCGAGAAATGCGAGGGCGATGGCGTCCTTAAGATTGAAATGAATTTTCTGCCGCCGGTTTATGTGACGTGCGAGGCGTGCAACGGCAAGCGTTACAATCGCGAGACGCTGGAGATTTCCTACAAGGGAAAAAACATCGCGGACGTTCTGGACATGACGGTGGACGAGGCGTTGAATTTTTTCCGCGCCGTCCCGAAAATTTACGATCCGCTGCTGACGCTGACGGAAGTCGGGCTGGGCTACATCCATCTCGGCCAGCAGGCGACGACGTTGAGCGGCGGCGAGGCGCAACGCGTGAAGCTGGCGACGGAGTTGAGCCGCAAGGCGACGGGCAAGACGCTTTATATTTTGGACGAGCCGACGACCGGCCTGCACTTTCACGACGTGGCGAAACTGCTCGAAGTCCTTTTCAAATTGCGCGACACGGGCAACACGCTCGTCGTCATCGAACACAATCTCGACGTGATCAAAACGGCGGACTGGATCATTGATCTTGGCCCGGAAGGCGGCGGCGCAGGCGGAAAAATTGTGGCGGAAGGTCCGCCGGAAAAAATAATCGAATGTGCAGAAAGTTTTACGGGTCAATATTTGAAAAACGTTTTGAACGTGAACTGATTTTACCGCTTTTGTCGCTTCGCGCTCTCAACTAGATTCAACACATGGCATTTCGCTGGCGATGGATTTTGATTTTGTTCGCGCTCGTGTTGAGCGGCGAAATCTCATTCGCCGCCAACGGTGCGAAAGAGCAGCGGGCTTACGCCGCCGCCGTGACCGCGTTTCAGGACGAGATGTGGAGCCGCGCGGAAACGGAGTTCGCGCAGTTCGTTCAAAAATATCCGAAGTCCACCAATGCGCCGCAGGCGGTGCTGTTGCAGGCGCAGGCGGAATTCCAAGAGGGAAAACTTGAACCGGCCATCGCATTGCTAACGTCGCGCGAGGCAACAGCTGGAAATCTCGCCGACCAATATGTTTATTGGATTGGCGAGGCACAGTTTCAGAACGCTGATTTTTCAGCAGCGGCGGAAACCTTCGATTCGCTGTCGAAAAATTTCCCCGGATCGCCGTTGCGTTTGCGCGCGGCAGTCGAGTCGGCGTCGGCGTATGCACAGCTTGCGCAATGGCCGCAGGTGGAGGCGTCGTTGCAGGAGACGAATGGGATTTTCCAGCGCACGGCGCAGGTGGATTCCGGGAACGAACTGGTTTCGCGCGGGCGATTGCTGCTGGCGCAGGCGAAATTCGTGCGGAATGATTTCGCCGGCTCGTCATCGGTTTTGCAATCGCTCAACTCGCAGACGCTCGCGCCGGAACTGGACTGGCAGCGGGCGTATCTGCTCTGCCAGGTGAAGCTCGCCGCGGGCGACACTTCCGCAGCGCTTGTGGTCGCGACCAATCTGCTCCAGATCGCGGCGCTCACGAAGGACGACGATCTGCGCGCCACGAGCATCGCATTGCGAGCGGACGTGCTGGAAAAAATGGGACGGGTGGATGAGGCCATCGCCGCATACCGGGAAAATCTCGCGACAAATGCGCCGGACGAACGGCAGCGGCAGGCGGTCTTGAAAATCGCGCAACTGGCGCTCGCTCAAAAACAGTTTCCTGACTCGGAAGCGGCGCTGGAAAAATTCCTCGCGCAGTTTCCCGGTTCGCAATCGACGGACATCGCGCTGTTCACGCTGGGCGAACTGCATTTGAGGGATTACGCCGCGCAACCGTCGGCAACGGACCACTTGCAGCGGGCGACCGCGGCGTTCGACCGGTTTCTCGGCGTGTTCACGAACAACCTGCTCACGGGCAAAGCTTATTTGGATCGCGGCTGGTGTAACTGGTTTGCTGGAAAATTCCCCGAAAGCTTCGACGATTTTAAAATGGCCGCGCGGTGGCTGCCGCTGTCGGAAGATTTGGCGGTCGCAAAATTCAAGATGGGTGACGCCTTGTTCGCGCAAAATGATTTTTCCGCCGCGCGGACAAATTATCAATCGGTGCTTGATGACTTTTCTGGATTTGCAGTTGTGGAGAAAGATCTTGGCATGCGGGCGATGTATCAAACGTTGCGCGCTTGTCTGGAGTTAAAAGATGCGGCGGGCGCGAGCAACGCGCTCGTGCAGATCTTTCAAGAAAATCCCGCCGGCGAATTGGCGCAAAGCAGTTCGCTGCTTTATGGCGAAAGCCTGGCGAGTCCGGCGGATGCGCGATCCCTGTTTGAAAAAATCGAGCCGCAATTTTCCGGTTCACTTTTGCAGGCGCCGTTGGAACTGGCCGTCGCGCGGACTTTTGAACAGGAGACGAACTGGCCTGCCGCAATCGGCCGGTACGAAGACTGGCTGAAAAGCTTCCCGACGAATTCATTGCGGGCACGGGCCGGTTACGCGCTGGCGTGGGCGAATTTTCAGGCGGGCAATGAGACGAACGCGTTGATGCTGTTCACGAATTTTGTTGCGCAATTTCCAACGGACGGCCTCGCGCCGCAGGCGCAGTGGTGGGTGGCTGATTCTTTTTACAACGCCGGTGATTTTGTGAACGCGGAGAAAAGTTATAAATATATTTTTCAGAACACGAACTGGCAGGGTTCTCCGCTGGTGAACCGGACAAACCTGTTTTATCCGGCGCAGATGATGGCCGGTCGCGCGGCGGTCGGGCGGCTGGGCTACTCGGACGCCATCGGATATTTCACGGGGTTGACAGGCGACACGAATTGTCCGCCGGAGCTGGACGTGCAGGCACGGTTCGACTGGGGTAGCGCGCTGATGCGGATGGATTCCACGGACACGAACAATCCGCTGGCGAACTACGAGCAGGCCGCTTCCATTTTCAAAACGGTTTGCCAGTCGTATCCGACGAACGAATGGGGTGCGCTCGCGTGCGGCGAACTCGGCGACTGCTATCTGCAATTGACGAACTATGACGCGGCGACGAACGCCTACGCGCAAGTCTTCAATTCTTCGTCCGCGAACATTTCCGCGCGCAGCCAGGCGCAGATCGGATTCGGGCTTACGCTCGAAAAGAAGGCGGCGCAGGCGTTGGGTGACAATCAAACCAAGTTGCGCCAGCTTGCCTTGGATAATTATCTCGATGTGTTTTACGAAACGAATCTGCGCGACGGCGAGCAGGCGGATTCGTTCTGGTTGAAAAAAGCCGGGCTTCAGGCGCTGGACGTGATGCAGGCGTTGCAGGAATGGCCGCAGATGGACAAATTTTTTGACCGGCTGGAGGAAAAACTGCCGCAGTTGAAGGATTCGCTCGAAAAGAAAAGGGTCGCACTGTTGCCGGAGAAAAAATGACCCGCCGTTTGACACGGACGCAAGGCAAGTCTAGCTTCACTTGGAAAATAATGACAGAAACAACCACAACCGAATCTGTTGTCGGACTGACGACGCGAGCCATCGAGGAATGCAAGTCGCTGTTGTCGTCGCCGGAAAATGCGGGCAAAAGTTTTAGGATTTATGTGGAGCAGGGCGGTTGTTCGGGGATGCAATACGGCATGGTCTTCGACGAAAAGCGCGACGGCGATCTGGTCGCCGAACAAAACGGCTTCAGTGTTCTCGTGGATGCAATCAGTGCGCAATATCTGCGCGGCACAGTGGTTGATTTCAGTGATGCGTTGGTTGCAGGCGGTTTCAAGATTTCAAATCCCAACGCGAAACAGAGTTGCGGCTGCGGAAAATCCTTTGAGGCTTGAGCGGATTCGATCAACCCGCGCAAGCCTAACAATGCCGTTCAGTGCGATGCTGAACGGCTTTTTGTTTTACGCGCGCCGGAAAATTTTGTTTCATAGGCAAAATGATTGGCAACCTACTCATGCCCGAACTGGTCGAGTTGATCCACAAGCGGGACTTCAACGGGCTGCGTGAAATCCTCTGTGGCTTTCCAGTGCCGGACATCGCGGAAATCTTCGTTGATCTCAAGCCCGACGACGAGGCCGTTCTCCTGCGCCTGCTTCCGCGCGAACTGGCGGCGGAAGTTTTTGAATATCTGCCGCTGGACGATCAGGAAAAAACACTTCATGCGCTCGGCAACGAGCATGTCGCGCAAATTTTGAATGACATTGCGCCTGATGACCGCACGCGTTTGCTCGAGGAATTACCTGCGGCGGCAACGCAGAAATTATTGAACCTGCTCAATCCCGAAGAGCGGAAAATAGCCACGGAACTTCTCGGTTATCCCAAAAAATCCGTCGGTCGGCGCATGACACCGGAATACGTCGCCATCCAGCAGAACTGGACGGTTGCCGAGGTGCTGGCGCATTTGCGCCGCGAAGAAAGCAAGCGCGAGGTCATGAACCAGCTTTACGTCGTGGATGCGAAGGGAAGGCTGGTGGATTTCGTGCCGTTGCGCAACGTGGTCGTCGCGCCGCCGCAAACTTCCGTCCTGGAATTGCTGGTGAACCAGCGGATTTTTCTGCGCGCCACGGATGATCAGGAAACAGCCGTCACCGCTTTCAAAAAATACGACGTGACAATCCTGCCCGTCGTGGATTCGCAGGACGTGCTGCTGGGCGTCATCACTGTGGACGACATTCTGGATGTGGCGGAAAAAGCCGCCACCGAGGACATCCAAAAGCTCGGCGGTGTCGTGGCATTGGACGCGCCGTATCTGAAAACGGGAATTTTCGAGATGGTCAAAAAACGTGCGCCGTGGCTCGCGATTTTGTTCGTCGGAGAAATGCTCACGTCCGTGACGATGCAAAATTACGGCGGCGAGGTCCAAAAAATCGTGGCGCTTTCATTCTTCATGCCGCTGATCCTTTCCTGCGGCGGCAACACTGGCTCACAGGCCACGTCGCTCATCATACGCGCGATGGCTGTGCGCGATGTTTTGTTGAGCGATTGGTGGCGCGTTTTCCGGCGCGAACTGGCAGGTGGTCTTTTGCTCGGCTGCATTCTGGCGGTCATCGGGGCGATCCGGGTCGTCTTGTGGCAATGGTTTCATTTTTGGGATTACGGCTCGCACTATTCCCTGTTCGCGCTGGTCATCGGCGTGAGCCTGGTCGGCGTCGTGCTCTGGGGCAGTCTTGTCGGCGCGATGCTGCCGTTTATTTTGCGACTTGTGAAACTTGACCCGGCGGTTTGTTCCGCGCCGTTCGTCGCCACGCTCGTGGACGTGACCGGGTTGGTGATTTATTTCAACGTCGCGCTTTGGCTGCTGCCCCATTCGCTGTTTGAATAATTGCCGCCGTGGCTTGACCGTTCGGACGAATCGTTCTAGCCTCAATTTGTTCGGGGAGCCAACCAGCGTCGCGGTCGGCGCAAGGCTGAGAGTTTCGCGCGGAACGCGAAAGACCCGTGAACCTGATCCAGGTAATGCTGGCGTAGGAAGGTGCTTGCGCACGGCCAATGGGGCCGCCGTGGCCAAACTTTCTTCAAGGCATTTCCCGGAGCAAACGAGAGTCCGCTCAACTCTCAACTAAAGGCTATCAACTAATTTATGATCGCATCCAAAGATTCATTCGAACCGCACAGCAGCGAGCAATTGCCCAACAGCAAAAAAGTTTTTGTCGAAGGCACAATTCATCCCGATGTGCGCGTGCCGATGCGCGAGATTGAAGTCAGCGACACCATGTCTTACACCGGCGCGGTCGAGAAAAATGCGCCGGTGCGCGTCTATGATTGCAGCGGGCCGTGGGGCGATCCGGATTTCAACAGCAAGTCGGACGAAGGCTTGCCCGCGCTGCGCCGCGACTGGATTTTGAAACGCGGCGATGTCGCGGAACACGACGGGCGTGAAGTGAAGCCGATGGACAACGGCTATCTTTCCGGCAAGCACGCCGAGTTCGCGAGCAAGGCGGAGAAAAATCGCCTCGTGGAATTTCCCGGCTTGCTCGGCCAGCGCCG
>CAZHXG010000053.1:0-10430 GCA_964536285.1 uncultured Bifidobacteriaceae bacterium | reverse complement strand
TTGATTGAAGTCAGGTTGCGCGAGTCGAAAATATTTTTCGCGGCGGAAAGAATTTTTCCCTTTTTCAGGTTGTTGAACGCGTCGCTCGCGCTGATGGCGACAAATTGCAGCACGCTCGGGTCGCGGTAGCAGTCAATCATGCAGCGCGTGCAGCCGTCGCGGATGAGCTTCGAGTCGTCCCATTCCCAGACCTTGCACATCGGCTTCTCCCAAAAATGGCAGCGATACAAATCCAGATTCCAGTCGAGGTAAAAATACTTGTGCCCGCCGAGGCAGCCGAATTTTTCTTTCTCGCCGCGCAGATGCCGCTGCATCTCGTCGAGCGATTCCGTGGGATTCACGACGGGATAGCCGCTGTTCTTTTTCATCTGCTTGATTTTTTCAAACAGTTGGATCAGTTCGGCGTTGTTGAAATTCACCAGGCCGCTGTCGCTGAAACTCAAATAGCTGCTCGCCAGCGAAGTCAGCGGATAACTGAACGTGCAGCTTTTGAAGCCGAGCGTTTCCAGAAATTCCGGCAGCTTCTCGTAATCTTCAATCAGCCGGCTCGCCGTGATGCTCGCCGTGGTTTGGATTCCGACGGAATGGAAAAACTCATTCGCCTTCTTGATTTTTTTGCAAACGTCGGGCAAGCCGCGATTTTTTTCGTGCGCCGTGATGTCGTGCGCGTCAATGGACATGATGACGCTGGTCAGGCCGTCGCTCGCGAGGCCGCGCATATTTTCGTCGTTCCACAATCCGCCGTTCGTGCAGATCATCGGATGGATGCCGCGCTCGGCCGTGTAGCGCGTCATCGCGCGCAAATCACGATGCACCATCGGCTCGCCGCCAACGAACAGCAGGTAGCCGATGTGATTTTTCACCGCGATGTCAACCACGTCGCGCGCTTCCTGCAACGTCACGCTGCGGCGCGCCTTTGGATCAAACTTCGAGCGCGCGAAACCGCAAAAGCCGCAATCGGCGTTGCAAATGTTCGTGATGGCGAATTGCAGATAGCCCGGGCCGCCGTGATTCAAAACTTCGCCGATGAGTTTGATCGTGCCTTTTTTGGGCCGTATAACAGGCTTGGAAAAATCAATTTCCGCCGACGGCAAAGAATTTTTCTTTGTCGCAGGCGGATTTTCTAGAATGGAATTTTCGTTCATCAAACTTTCATATTGTGTCGCCGAAAGGCAATGCGGGCAAACTTTCTTTCATCCGCAAAAAATTTATGGTGATGATTTTCGCTTTGCGCGGACGGCGCAAAACGCTTAGCGTTCTTGCGGTTTGTCCGATGGTGTAATGGTAACACAGCGCCCTTTGGAGGCGTTATTCATGGTTCGAATCCATGTCGGACAGCCAAACCAATTCACTCCTCCAGTTCCGATTCGCATGTATTACAAACTTCCGTTTCTTTGGCAGAATAGTTATGGGCATTCATGCCAGCCGACCGCTTCAACCAAACCATGAGAATGCTGATGTCGGCGGGTGATACACCGGAAATGCGGGCCGCGTGGCCAATGGTCGTCGGGCGAATTTTGGCGAACTTTTGCCGGGCTTCAAGACGCAGGCTCGGCACGGTCGAAAAATCGAATGTGTCGGGAATTGTTTTGTCCTCAAGCTTTTTAAATTTTTGGACTTCCAATTCCTGACGATCAATGTATCCGGCGTATTTGACCGCAATCTCAACTTGCTGGATCACTTCATCAGGCAAAGTCTCGTCCCGGCTTGGCAAATCTTTGTAAGCAACCTCCGGCCTGCTCAAAATTTTGACTAGGCAATTACTATCATAAACTGTTTTATTCAAACGATTTAGTTCTTTTTTTACAGATTGTTGTTTAGCGTTAAATTTTCGATAGTTACGCTCGGACAACAAGCCGATTTCGTGTCCGATTTCAGAAAGTCGCATATCGGCGTTGTCCTGTCGCAGCAAAAGTCGATATTCGGCCCGCGAGGTGAACATCCGATAAGGTTCAACTGTCCCTTTTGTGATTAGGTCATCAATCAGGACGCCGATGTATGCCTGATCACGCCGAAGAACAATAGGTTCAAGTTTTTGTACACGGCGCACTGCGTTGATTCCAGCCATCAGACCTTGGGCGGCGGCTTCTTCATAACCGGAAGTGCCGTTGATTTGTCCGGCCAAAAACAGATTCCTACAAACTTTGGTTTCAAGCGAAGGCTGTAACTGGGTCGGGAATGCAAAATCATATTCGACCGCATAGGCGGGGCGCATTATTTCGGCATTTTCACAGCCTATGATTGTCCGAACCAAATCCATTTGGACATCAAACGGCAGGCAGGTCGAGAACCCATTGACGTATATTTCGTCTGTTTCAATCCCTTCCGGCTCGAGAAAAATTTGATGCCGCTCCTTTTCTGAAAATTTCACTATTTTATCCTCAATTGAAGGACAATATCTAGGCCCAATTCCTTCAATTACACCTGAATACATGGGTGATTTGTGAATGTTTGCACGAATCAGGCTGGCTGTTTCTTTGGTCGTAAAGGTGATATAGCAAGGCAATTGACTATTAATTTTGTCTAGCACGGAACCATTCGGGTATTTGCCATTTGACTTACCCGCCCCGGCGAATCTTCCTCGAGATTGTTCCATGTGGAACAAATCGTCCTTCCAATACGTAAAATAAGGAACCGGCTCGTCGCCCTGCTGTGCCTCTGTCTTTGAAAAATCAATTGAGCGACGTAGCAGCCTCGGCGGAGTGCCAGTCTTGAGCCTTCCAAGTTCCAGACCGAGATCTTTGAGCGAAGACGATAGGCTCATGGCTGAAAAATCTCCAGCACGTCCGCCAGCCTGTTGATTCGATCCGACGTGCATCAGGCCGCGCAGAAAGGTTCCAGTCGTGACAATTACTGTTTTGCCGTGATACTGGACCTCCAGAGTTGTCTCAATACCGAAAGCGCCTCCATCCGTGTGAAGAATTTTTGTTGATTGTCCCTGCTTGACGTCAAGATTTAATTCAGATTCACATATCCACTTAAGCCTGAGTTGATAGGACTTCTTATCGCATTGTGCGCGCGGGGACCAGACTGCTGGGCCTTTCTTTGTGTTCAACATCCGAAATTGCAGCCCAGTCATGTCCGTCGCCTTGCCCATTTCGCCACCGAGTGCGTCAATTTCACGAACCAGATGCCCCTTGCCAAGTCCGCCAATCGCTGGGTTGCAAGACATTTGCCCGATAGAATCCACGTTCATCGTCAACAAAAGTGTCTGACAACCCATTCGCGCCGAAGCTAGGGCGGCTTCAACTCCAGCGTGACCAGCCCCAACGACGATGACGTCGTATTGTTTTGGATAAATGAACATAAAGGTTTTCAGATCAAACTATAGTTAGAATTAAAAGGTGTGCTACTAACGATTTTTTGGACTTTGTGGGACGGATTGGCTGATAAATGTTCGCAAATTTTGAAGACGTGTTCGATTTCTTCGCTTAATCCAATTTCCTTTGTGATATCGGCAATGTTGAAGTGCTGTTTGTGATGTTGAGACAAAAAAAGCAGAATTTTTTCTTGAAGTTCAATAATATTTGCAGCGGCCCTTTTGCCTGCTTCAACACCCGGTTGATGGTAAGGATTAATGTTGATAAGTGAAGCGTAAAGTCCAACAGCACGCTCAAATAGTGCAATCAGCATTCCAACCGAAAATGGCGATAGTTTTTTAATAGTTATCGTTACAGATTCTCTGTTTCCATCTGTTAATGCTTGTCTTGTCCCTAAATAAAATCCATCTAGAAAATCTCCAGATGTTACATTGGGTTCGACGACAATGTTTGGAGTTCCGTCATACAAAACTTCGATAAATGTTGCAAAGAAATCGTTCACTCCGTCGCGCAATTGCTGAATATAAGAGTGTTGATCGGTTGCACCCTTATTTCCGAGCACCGTAATACCTTGGTTAACCACATTACGATCAAGATCAAGTTCCTTGCCCAGCGATTCCATGACAAGCTGTTGAAGATATTTTGAAAAAAGTTCCAATCGATCTTTGTATGGTAGAACGACCATGTTCTTAATTCCCTTGCCACTACCCGACTTGAACCAAGCTAATGCAAGCTGGCAAGCTGGATTTATTTTGGAGTTTTTAATTCTCGTAATTTTATCGCATTCGCCTGCGCCAGATAATATTTCTTTTATCTCAAATCCTTGCAGTGCAGCTGGTAACAGTCCAACGGCCGACAATTCGCTTGTTCTACCGCCGACCCAATCCCACATTGGAAATTGAGTCAGCCAATTATTTTTGCCTGAGTGTTTATCAAGGTCGCTACCTTGCATTGTGACGGCAACAGCCTGACTTCCAAAATTTAGGCTGGCCTGTTTGAATGCAGCTTCTGCAACCAACATTCCGTTTCGGGTTTCTTTGGTGCCGCCAGATTTTGAAATGACAATACAAAGAGTCTTGTTCAAATCAGCACCGATAGTTGCAAGAACTCGATCCATGCCGTCTGGGTCGGTGTTGTCAAAAAAATACGGCTTTAGTTGATCTGTGCTCGGATTGCCTAGGGCATTGGCGACGAATTGTGGGCCAAGAGCCGAGCCGCCGATTCCGATTAGAAGATAATTTTTGAATTTCCCGCCCGCGCCATGAATTGCGCCGTTATGAATCTTGGCGGCAAATTCTTCGATTTTTACAATGGTTTGCTCAATTTCATTGCGAATTTCAGGTGTTGGTGCCAGTGCAGGATTTCGCAGCCAATAGTGACCGACCATGCGATTTTCGTCGGGATTTGCAATTGCACCCGCTTCAAGCGCATCCATATCAGCGAGGGCCTTTTGAATTCGCGGCTCCATTTTGGCAAAGAATTCGTCATCCACATTCATGCGACTCAAGTCAATTGCCAAACCGATTTCAGGAAATTCGGTGTAGTATTTTTGAAATCGTTCCCACCATTGCAATTTTGTGTAATTCATAATTTTGGATTTGTCGGACAAATTTTGTGCCGACGCGTGGCAAGAATAACGTGTGCGAAAATTTTCGCAACGTGCGTGCGTGAGAATTTAATCCACGAAGTTTTGAAACTAGCGACCGATTTTAACTTTAGTTTTGCACAAAAGTTATTTTATAGGTAACCCAATGCGAATAGTCGTGCCGTGACCTATGCGTGATTTCATTTGGACAGTACCGCGATGTGTTTCAATAATGCGGCCGACAATCGCCAAGCCGAGCCCTGTTCCTTTGGCTTTCGTCGTGCTCAAAACAGCAGTGAATGCGTGGCGTTGAATTTCTTCGCTCATACCTTTGCCGGTGTCCCTAAATTCAACAGTTGCATGGGTTGCATGCGGACTTGTGCGCGGTATGCGAACTTCGCGCGACTTGATTGTGAGAGTACCGCCATCCGGCATCGCCTCGGCTGCGTTAAGAATCAAATTAAGGAAAGCCTGCTCCAATTGCGGCGCATCACCCATCACGAGGGGCAGGTCTGTTTGTAAATCGCGGACAAGGCGGACGCTTTGGTTTGCGAGCTTGTGTCGTACGAGCAAGCCCAATTCATCCACCAATTCGTTTAGATTTACCGGTGCGAACTTTGGTTCGGTCGTGCGCGCAAAGTCCAAAATCTGCTCCACGATTTTGTTCAAGTGCTCGATTTTCGATTCAATGACGCGGGCATCCTTTGCGCGCGGATCGCCGTCGGGAAATTTCAAATCAAGCGAGTGATAGAGCAGTTTCATCACCGTCAGTGGATTGCGGATTTCATGGGCGACCTCGGCGGCGAGCAAGCCAAGCACGGAGAGTTTTTCGTTCTGTCGCAATTGTTCCTCCACGTCCACGATGCGTTCGTAAAGGCGCGCCTTTTCAATGGCAATCGCAGACAACTCTGCCAGCGCGCTCAAAATGCGAATTTCTTCGTTGGAAAAATTGTAAGGCCGGCCCGTATAAACATTGAGTGTTCCGATTGACTGTCCGGCGAAAAGCAGCGGCACGCTTAAAAGCGAAATCAGTCCTTCACGCCTTGCAAGTTCGACATTTTGATATCGAGTGGACGCCTGCACGTTGGCGACTTGCATCGGTTTCTTGCGGCGGGCGACGACACCGAGCAAGCTTTCCTCGACCGCCAGACGTGGCTTTTTGATATAAGCGTTGCCGGCACCATAACTCGCGCGCAGATCGAGCCAATCGCGGCTTTCGTCGAGCATCATCAACGAGCACATGCGCGCGCTCATCAACATGCACGCTTCGCGCGTGATGACGCGCAACGCCTCGTCCAGATTCAATGTCGAATTGATCGTGCGGCTCACGCTCGCGAGTGATTCGAACAAATGCACCTTCAGCCGCAACTGCTCGTAGAGCCAGGTGTTTTGAATCACCTTTGCCGCTTGAACCGCGAGTTGTTCCAATAAATCCTGATCGTCTGCGTTGAAAGCATTCACGCGGTCCGAATCCACATTCAGCACGCCGCGGACTTCACCGTTCACTTCGAGCGGCACGGCTAGTTCCGATTTCACGCCGCGCCGCGCCGCGACATAGCGCGCGTCTTGCGTCACGTCGCCGACGCGTGCCGGTTTGCCGTTGCGCGCGACCCAGCCGGTGATGCCTTCGCCGACACGCAGTTTGAGTTTTCGCGCCGAACTCGGCAGGTTTTGCGATGCGGAGATTTCCAGAAAGCCTGAAGTCGGATTGATTAAGACGACCGAACCGGAACTCGCATTCATCAAGCGAACAGCTTCGCTCACGATCAATTGCAGCGCCTCCTGCGAATCGAGCGTCGAATGGATGACGTTGCTCACCTGATAGAGCAATTGCAACCGCTCGTGGTGTGATTTTGTCAGTTCGTTGCTCACAGTCTCTGAAATTCAAATTCACCGCACTCGCGCCATCAATAACAAACCCGTTCCGCCGAAAACCATATTCGGCAGCCACGCCGCCAGCCACGGGGGCAAATGGCCGCCGGAGCCGAGCGCCAGGCTGATTTGTTGCAGCACAAAAAAGGTGAAGCAGATAAAGATGCTGCCGGCCACGCCGACAAAAAGATTTCTGCGGCCCGACGCCGCGCCGAATGGAATCGCAATCAACACAACGACAAGACAGGTCCACGGCGCTGCAAGCCGCCCGTACAATTTTGTGAAGAGCCAGCTCGAATCCGCCTGCGACAAATTCGGATGCAATCGCAGGTAATCATAGATGTCTTTCAACGGAATGTCCGCCTTGCGCGTGCCGTCCAAACCAAGATAGCCGCTGATTTTTATTTCGCTCTGGATTTGCGACGGCGTTTCGTCGAATTCCGGCATCGCCAGTTCGTTGGTTTGCAACGACGGCACAAGCGGCGCACTCGCGTCGGCCTGCGAATATTCCGCCACATTGAAAAAAGTCCAGACTCCATTTGTGCGGACGGCGCGGTCGGCATACAAACGGCGGCTCGAACCGTCCGGCAGGTTCCAGTTCACCTGCGGCTTGAGCATCTCCGAAGTTTTTAAACGATATTCGTTCATGAACCACGTTCGATGGCCGCGCGCGTTGGTGAAGCCGAAGTTGCGGAATTCATTTTGTGTTTGGGTGTCGCCGGATTTCTGGACGTAACGCGTCAAAATGCTGTTCGCCCAATCCGTGCTGCGCGGCACCAGAAATTCGTTCAACGCAAACAGAACCACGCTCGCGATCAATCCCACGATGAAATAAGGCATGCAAATCCGCCATAAGCTCACGCCGGCCGCGCGCATGGCGGTGATTTCATTGTAGCGCGCGTGATGGGTGAGCGTGTAGAGGAGCGAGAGCAGCACGACGATGGGAAGGATCGTGACCAGAAATTCCGGCGTCATCGCGAGGGTGTAGCCGAGCACGTCGAGCAGGTGCAGCTTGCGATCCTGCATTTCCTCCAGATTGTTGAACAGGTCGAAAGAGATCCAAAAAACCAAGAATCCGCCGAGGCAATACGCCAGCGGCGAGAGCAGTTCGCGGAACAGGTATCGGTCGAGCAACCGCATTGGCTGGAGATTAGACGGCGCGCGGCGTTTCTGCCATTTGAAAAATCTTGCGTTTGGGCGCGGACAATTTATTTTGCCTCTCCTTTGGGTTGGTAGCTCAGTTGGTAGAGCAGTGCCCTTTTAAGGCATTGGTCCCGGGTTCGAGTCCCGGCCAACCCACCAGTCTTCGATCCGATTTTCAGATGCGCGAAAATATTTTTTTCCAATTTGTCTTTTGCCGGACTCACGCTAAAGTGGGTTCATCAAAGCTGGCACTTCAATAAAATTCTGGGGTGTGCGCGGCTCCATCGCCACACCCGGCGCGTCCACCGTGCGTTACGGCGGCAATACATCGTGCATTGAAATCCGCAGCGGCGATGAAATCATCATCCTCGACGCGGGCACGGGCTTGCGCGGGTTGGGACAATCGCTGCTGGCGGAATTCAAAAACAGGCCGCTGAACCTGACGTTGCTGCTGACGCACACGCATTGGGATCACATCCAGGGGCTGCCGTTTTTCGGGCCGATCTACAATCCGCGCTGTCGCTTGCGGATTCTTGGCAGCGAAGGCGCGCGAAAAGGACTGGTCGCCGCGCTCACCGGCCAGATGGAAAGCACTTACTTTCCCGTGCCGTTCGACAAGCTGCCCAGCAACATCGAGATCGAAGAGTTGGCGGATTTCAATTTCGACATCGGCTCCGTGCTCGTGCGGTCGTTGCGCGCGAACCATCCCGGCATATGCGTCGGCTACCGGCTTTTTTCGCCCGACGGACTGATCACGTTTTTTCCCGACGTCGAGCCGCGCGCGGGCGGCAATGACCGTGACATGATTGAATTTGTGCGCGACTCGGACGTGTTGATTCTCGATTCGCAATACGACAAGGCGGAATACACAAAACACGTCGGCTGGGGGCACGGCTGCGTGGACGATTCCGTCGCGCTCGCGCTCAAGGCGAACGTCAAGGAACTCTGCCTGTTCCACCACGACCCCGACCACGACGACAAGCGCATTGACGAATTTGTGAAGCACGCGCGCAGACTCGTGGCGAAGCGAAAGGCGAAATTGAAAGTGGAAGCCGCGCGCGAAGGAATGGTGATTCAGTTGGGTGGAAAAAGTGCACGCTGAAATTATTTCGGTTTCTCGCCATAATTGATCGCCATCGCGCCGCCGAGCAGGTTGATGACGCGAACATTTTTTAAATTCAGTCCGCACATTTTTTCGGCGACGGCCAGTTGCGCCGGATAATTTTTCAGCGATTCCAAAATGTAGGCGTAAGCTGATGCGTTGCCGCAAAACAAAAGTCCGATGAGCGGCACGGAGCATTTCAAGTGCGTGAAATAAATTTTCCGCCAGAGCGCGTTCGGCGGTTTGCCAAAATCGAGGACGACGATTCTTCCGCCCGGTCTGGCAACGCGGCGCATTTCTTCCAATCCTTTTTCCCAGCTCGTGAGGTTCCTCAAACCGTAACCGACGGTCACGATGTCGAAGGAATTTTCTGGAAATGGAATTTGCTGCGCGTCGCCTTGGATGAAATTGGGAGATGGAAGTTGGGAGATGGAAGTTGGGGATTTTAGTTTCTGGCTTCTGTTTTTTGCGACTTCGAGCATTTTATCGCTGAAATCCAAACCGGTTGTTTCCGCGCCTCGTTGCGCGAGGGCGAACGCGATGTCGCCCGTGCCGCAGCACAAATCGAGCGCGCGGTTTCCGGATTGGACTGCGGCGAGTTCGACGACGCGGCGCTTCCAGATTCGGTGCAGGCCGAAGCTTTGAAGGTCGTTCAGCAAGTCGTAACGGCGCGCGATGGCGGCGAAAAGGTCGTTGACCTTTGCGGCGCGTTGCCCGCCGGAGACGTAAAAAGCGTTGCTCACGGGCGCATTTTAGCGCATGGCAGGCCGTAAAAGTCAAAGCTGCATAAATTATTCTTTGCGCGTTGGCAGGAGTTTTGCTAGGTTCACGGCATTAACTTGTCGCAAGGAAGCGACTATGTTTCAATTGATTTGATTATGAACACCGAATCCGCAATCGGGCAGGGAAGAAAAATTCTTGTCGTTGACGACAATGAAATCATCCTCAAGACGCTCTCCTTGAAATTGCAAGGAGCGGGCTATCAGGTCTTCACGGCGCTGGATGGTTCGGAAGCGGTCACTGTCGCGCGCAAGGAAACGCCCGATTTGATTCTGCTGGACATCAGTTTTCCGCCGGACGTGGATGGTGTGCCGTGGGACGGTTTTCGCATCATGGAATGGTTTCACCGGCTCGACACCTCAAAGAAAATTCCCATCATCATCATCACCGGCCTTGAAGACGACAAGAATCGCGAGCGTGCTTCTTCCGGCGGCGCGGTGGCGTTTTTCCACAAGCCGATTGACCACGACGATTTGCTCAAGGTGGTTCGTGCGACGTTTGGCACGGCTGCCAAGTCGGGCTGAAATCGGGCTTGCAAATCGGGCGTGTTCGCGTAATTTCCCCGCCATCTTCTGGAAGCGAGCGTAGCTCAGCCTGGTAGAGCATCACGTTGCCAACGTGAGTGTCG
>CAZHXG010000052.1:0-10671 GCA_964536285.1 uncultured Bifidobacteriaceae bacterium | reverse complement strand
GTGCAGATGATCATCGCGTATTTTCTGCCGACGTGGCGGCTGCGGCGCGAATTGAAGCGCGTGGCGCGGCACGGCGGGAAGGTACAGTTGATCCTGGCCGGAAAATCCGACGTGCTGCTTTCGATGCTCGCCGCGCAGGGCTTGTATCGCCGTTTTCTGAACGGGAACATCGAGATTTACGAATATCAACCGCAGATTCTGCACGCGAAACTCATCATCGTGGACGACATTGTGTATCTCGGCTCGGCAAATCTCGACACGCGCAGCCTCCACATCAATTACGAACTGATGATCCGCTTTGAAAATAAAAAAATCGCGGATGAGGCGCGCGAAATCTTTTCAAAAAATCTCAAGCACTGCCATCGCGTGACGGCGGAGGAATGGCGCAAGTCGCGGACGTTCTGGCGGAAACTGAAACAACGCTGGGCGTATTTTCTGCTGAACCACGTCGATCCTTTTCTGGCGCGGCGGCAATGGCGTAGTTTGCCGGATTGATTTCAGGACACGAATTCCAACCACCAAGACACGAAACACCAAGGGTTGGATTTGGCTTTGTGCCCTGGAGCCTTGGTGGTAAAAAGACAATCAAGAGAAAGAAATTCAATATGGAAATCAAAAGAAGCGGCTCACAGCCTTCAGGCAAAGGTCCGGCGGATTGGTTCACCGGCACAGTACGCATTGACTCACCCTTCAAGGGCAGCGAACCCGCGCGCGTCGCCGGCGCCATCGTCACGTTTGAACCCGGCGCGCGCACGGCATGGCACACGCATCCGCTCGGGCAGACACTCATCGTGACGGCAGGCTGCGGCCTTGCTCAACATTGGGGCGGCCCGATTGAGCAAATCCGTCCGGGTGACGTGATCCAGTTCGCGCCGGGAGAAAAGCATTGGCACGGCGCGCCGCCCACCACGGCCATGACGCACATCGCCATCCAGGAACAACTCGACGGCAAGGCGGTGGACTGGATGGAAAAAGTCAGCGACGAGCAATATTTGAAGTAGCGGCTATTTTTCGGCAACGCGCTCGTGCGGCATAAACCGCATTTTTCGGCTTTTCCATCCATTGAACGCAAAACAAGTTGCGGTTGTTCTTGCTATTAGCCGGAGTTCTTGGTAAGAAAACTTCGGTAATCAGAAATCAGAAGTGTTGATTCCCCGGTCGTGAACCTTCAATTCCGAGGATACGGGATAACAAGGTTGATCCACGGCCAGGAAAACAGAAATGAAACCCAAAAATGAGAACACAACTCCGTCTAATAATTGTCACTGGCCTGACGATTTGCTTCACGCTTTGGGTCATGCCGGGAACCGCTCACGCGCAAATCTTCGTCGCGAACAATGGCGGCGGCACAATTGGCGAATACAACCTCGATGGCACGACGATCAACGCCTCGCTGGTCTCCGGGTTGAATCAACCCATAGGCATCGCGGTGTTTGGAGAAGATATCTTTGTCTCGAACGCCGGCAACAACACGATTGGCGAATACACCACCTCGGGTGCGACGGTCAACGCCTCCCTGATTTCAGGGTTGAATAAACCGGTAGGCGTCGCGGTGTTTGGAGGAGATCTCTTTGTCGCGAACCTTGGCAATAACACGATTGGCGAATACAACCTCGATGGCACGACAATTAACGCCTCACTTATTTCAGGATTGAATAGCCTGGCAGGCCTCGCGGTGTCCGGAGGAGATATTTTTGTCGCGAACATTGGCAACAGCACGATCGGCAAATACACTATCTCGGGTGTGACGGTCAGCGCCTCGCTTATTTCAGGGTTACATAACCCATATAGCGTCGCGGTGTCCGGAACAAATATCTTCGTCCCGAACCTTGGCAACAACACGATCGGCGAATACACCACGTCGGGCGGGACGGTCAACGCCTCGCTGGTCTCAGGATTGAATGCCCCATATGGCATCGCGATGTCTGGAACAGATATCTTTGTCTCGAACAATGGCAGCGGCAGGATTGGCGAATACACCACGTCGGGCGGGACCGTCAACTCCTCACTGATCTCTGGGTTGAATGCCCCGATTGGCATCGCGGTGGTTGTTCCCGAACCGACCACGCTGGCACTGGCGGGTTTAGGAGGATTGTCTTTGATGTTGTTCCGGCGGCGGCGAAAGTAATGGCAGCTAACCTGATGAATCAAAGCAAGACTTTTTATGAAAACACCTATCCGACTATTTGTAGTTAGTGGCCTGACGCTCTGCGCCGCGCTTTGGGCCATGTCAGGAATCGCTCACGCGCAAATCTTTGTCTCGAGCTTTGGCAGCACGACGATTGGCGAATATAACCTCGATGGCACGACAATCAACCCCTCGGCCATCTCAGGGTTGGGTGGTAACACATTAAGCATCGCGGTGTCTGGAGGAGATATCTTTGTCGCGAACAATTACGGCAACGTTTTTGAATACACCACCTCGGGTGCGTTTGTCGATTTGGTGGCTACAGGGTTGGGTCTCCCATGGGGCATCGCGGTATCTGGAGGAGATGTCTATGTCGCGAACGAGCTCACGAGCTCCACCGGCATCATTGGCGAATACACCACCTCGGGTGCCACGGTCAATGCCTCGCTTATCTCAGGGTTGAATTATGTAGATGGCATCACGGTGTCTGGAGGAGATCTCTTTGTATCGACCTATGGCATCGCTTATAACAGTGGAACGATTGGCGAATACACCACTTCGGGTGCGACGGTCAACGCCTCGCTAGTCTCAGGATTGTATGCCCCATGGGGACTCGCGGTGTCTGGAGGAGATCTCTTTGTCGCGAACCAAAACGGGGGCACGATAGGCGAATACAACCTCGATGGCACGCCAATCAACGCCTCGCTGGTCTCAGGGTTGAGTGACCCAACTGGCCTCGCGGTGTCTGGAACAAATCTCTTTGTCGCGAACTTTGGCAACGGCACGATTGGCGAATACACCACATCGGGTGCGACGGTCAGCAACTCGCTGGTCTCAGGGTTGGGTAACCCAACTGGCCTCGCGGTAGAACCTACTCCCGAACCGACCACGCTGGCGCTGGCGGGTTTGGGAGGATTGTCCCTGATGTTGTTCCGTCGCCGGCGGAAGTAAGCAATCAGCCAAACCACTACATCCGGTCGCGCGACACGCAATCACTTTCGCTCCATTGGATGCGGAGAAAAATTATTTTTTCGGCAGCGCGCTCGTGCCGGCATAAACCGCATGCTTCCCAAGCTGTCCTTCGATGCGGAGAAGTTGATTATATTTCGCCAGACGGTCGGAGCGGCTCAACGAACCGGTCTTGATCTGGCCGCAATTCGTCGCAACCGCGATGTCGGCGATGGTTGAGTCCTCGGTTTCGCCGGAACGATGTGAAAGGACTGCGGTATAGGCGTGCGTTTTCGCCAATTCGACGCAATCCAAAGTTTCCGTGAGCGAGCCGATCTGGTTCACCTTCACGAGAATGGAATTCGCCGTGCCGGTATCAATTCCCTTCTGCAAAAATTTTACATTGGTCACGAACAAATCATCGCCGACGAGCTGGATTTTGTCGCCGATCTTGTCCGTCAGTTTTTTCCACGTCGCCCAATCGCTTTCGCCGCAGCCGTCTTCGATGGAGACGATCGGATATTTGTTCACGAGCTTCGCGTAAAAACTCACGAGGTCGTCGCCACTGACAGTCTGGCCGGTGGATTTTTTGAAAGTGTATTTTCCATTGCCGTCGTAAAATTCCGACGCCGCCGGATCGAGCGTCAGATAAATGTCCTTGCCCGGTTTGTAACCGGCGTCTTTGATTGCTTGAATGATTGTTTCAAGCGCTTCCTCGACGCTGCCGAGTTTCGGCGCAAAACCGCCTTCATCGCCGACGGCGGTGCTGCAACCTTTCTTTTTTAAAACGGCCTTGAGCGCATGAAAGGTTTCAGTAATGGCGCGCAGGCCTTCGCTGAACGTCGGCAGGCCGAGCGGCATGATCATGAATTCCTGAAAATCAATCGGGGCGTCAGAGTGCGCGCCGCCGTTGATGACGTTCGCCATCGGCACGGGCAGAACTTTCGCGTTCGTGCCGCCGAGATAGCGATAGAGCGGCGCACCGGCGGCGGCGGCGCCGGCCTTGGCATTCGCCAGCGACACGGCGAGAATCGCGTTCGCACCGAGTTTGGATTTTGTCTCCGTGCCGTCGAGTTTCAACATCGCCTGGTCAACGCCGAGCTGGTCAAACGGACTCATGCCTTGAAGCGCGGGGAAAATTATTTTGTTCACGTTGGCGACCGCCTTCAGCACGCCCTTGCCGCCGAAGCGCTTCTTGTCGCCGTCACGCAGTTCGATGGCTTCGTGTTCGCCCGTGCTCGCGCCCGAAGGCACCGCCGCACGGCCGACCGCGCCGCAGCACAATGTCACGTCCACTTCCACCGTCGGGTTGCCGCGCGAGTCGAGGATTTCGCGCGCCTCAATGTTCTGGATTTTTGTCATAGATGGATTTTTAAATTGTCCGAACCGCAAATTCGCAAAGCCAATCATAAAATCCGCGCGCGATGAGTCAAGAAAGCGTTGGAAAAAGACCGCAACAATTCTTGCCGCGAAAATCGCAATTAATTGAAACGTCCGCCAATCCGCCCAAGCTCCTTTTCATCTTCAAGTTTCTTCCTCACCAGAACCAGCGTGGCGCGAGTCAGTTCGCGCATCTCCTCGCCCTGCGTTTCGACTTCCTTTTCAAGTTCGGTGATCCGTTTCTCGTAGGCGCGGATGCGTTCCTGCAGCGGCAATTGAAGCGAGGTCAATTGCGATTCGAGCTGCGCCAGCGCCTGTTGCGCTTTTTGCTGCGTCTCGATCAGCGCGTTCCGTTGCGCATACAGACCTTGAACAAGGCTTTGTTTGGCGAATTCGGTCAGCTCCGGCATTATTTTTTCGCGAAGGATCTGTCCTTGTTTTCCCGCCATCGCCTCGGCAGCGAGTGCGCGCTGTTTCCATTCCTCGACTTCCAACGGAGCGAGCGCGGTCGGGCTTGCGACGACAAGCGATCTGGACGAGCCGGGCGCGCCGCGTCTTAAAACAAAAACCAGCCAGCCCAGCAAAACGATGATGATGGCCAGCGCACCAACGATCCACAACGTGGCGTCACTTTGGCGGCTATTGCTGGAAGCCGGTAAAACCGGAGCGGTTGCCGCAACGACGGGCTGAATGTTTGTCTTGAGAACGACGGGTGGCGAACTGCTTACTGCTGGAACTATGGGCGGCGGCGGAGCGCTCGCGGCGAGAACGACGGGCGGCGGGACTGTTTTGGCATCCAATTCAACGTCATCAATATAAAATGTGTTGGTGGTCCCGTTGGGAGCCAGTTGAATCCAGATGTCCGTGAAGTTTGTTTTGCCGGCCACGCCGAGTTCGGCCAGCGGAACGGTGATTTTCTGCCACGTGTCGGGCAAAAGAGTGGCGCGATAGTAAACGTTCTGCGGCGGGTTGACGTTGCCGAGCAAACCCTGAACCTGAATCTGCTGCCCGCCTTTCGCGCCGCCGTTGACCCAAAAACTCAAACTCGTATAAGGGCTGACATCAAACTCCGGATGGGAGAAGGCGATACCCTGCCAGTTGGTGGCGGTGACACCGACGGAATAAGTCCCTGAATGAACCGGCGACGTGTTGATCAGGCTGTAAGCCGCCCAGCCGCGTTCATAAAAACCATTGGCCAAAGTATCGGCATAAATGGAAAAGTTGTTCGTCTGTGCCGGAGCCGCCGGCACATGCGACAGGAACGCCGCGACAATCAACGCACGAAAATAATTCAGGCAACGCACGGCAATATTATGAGGATTCGGATCAATCCGCGCAATCTTCCATTCGCTTTGCAGTTGCCAAATTGTGACAAGCCCGGTAAAAATCCGGCGGCAATGGAGTTTGCCGTCCCGCATGGGAAAACCGCCTGACCGTTTCAGCGCTGATGACTCCTACGAGTGAAAAAAACATTCGCAGGAGTTTTATGAACACAGCATATCTTTGGGTCGCAATCGGAGGCGCGCTCGGCAGTGTAGGCCGCTTCTGGCTTAACGGCATCATGTCTGGAAAATTCGGCGAGACGTTTCCATGGGGCACGCTCGTCGTCAACGTCACCGGCTCGTTCGTCATCGGCATCATCGCCGCGCTGGCGATTCCCGAAGGCCGGATGGATTCGCAATCGCGCGCCTTCGCCACGCAATTTTTGATGATCGGCATTTGCGGCGGCTACACGACGTTTTCGTCATTCAGTTTGCAAACGCTGAACCTGCTGCGCGACCGCGAATGGCTTTACGCCTGCGGTAATGTCATCCTGTCCGTCGTGCTTTGCATGATCGCCGTCTGGCTCGGCTATCTGCTCGGCTCGGTCTTCAATTCAATGAAAGGAAATTAATATGCAAATTCCAAACGACGCAGTCCTGCTCCGGATTTTCATCGGCGAAAGTGACCGCTGGGAACACAGACCGCTCTATGAGGCCATCGTTCTCGCCGCGCGCGAGTCGCATCTCGCGGGCGCGACCGTGCTGCGCGGGCCGATGGGTTTCGGCAAGGCGAGCCGGCTGCACACGGCAAAAATCCTGCGACTCTCAATGGATTTGCCGCTCGTCATCGAAATCGTGGACAGTGAGGAAAAAATAAATTCATTTCTGCCGACGCTCGACAAAATGATCGGCGGCGGACTTGTGACATTGGAAAAAGTGAAGGTGCTGCATTATCGTTCAGGCGAGACAAAGCCATGAACGAACTGCACGAAAAAATTTCATCGTTGCTGAAAAGCGGCGAGGCGCGCGAAATCGTTTTGGAACAATCGCTGCGTCTTGTTCTCGCAGAATTTCATTCCGAAAACGGCACGATTCATCGGCTCGACAGCGAGAATCAACTGCTCTATCTCGCAGCTCAAGTCGGCCTGCCGCCACAAGTGCTCGAAGTTGTCAAAACGATTCCGGTCGGAAAAGGAATTGCCGGTCAAGTCGTCGCGCAAAACAAACCGGTGACGATTTGCAATCTGCAAACGGATTCCAGCGGCGTGGCCAAGCCCGGCGCAAAACAAACCGGCGTGGGTGGTGCGCTGTGCGTGCCGTTGCGCAACGGTGACAAAACTGTTGGAACAATCGGCATTGGGACGATTCGCCAGCACGAATATACACCTGACAAAACGCGCGAGTTGGAGGAAGTTGGGCGGTTGATTGGCAGATTCATCGGGTGAACGAGTGTGTGAAAAATCCCGTCGCAAAACTGGCGCTGCAGTTCGTTCTCATCATCGGTGTCGTCCAGTTGTTCGCCGACATGACTTACGAAGGCGCGCGCGGCATCACCGGACCGTTTCTCGGTTCGCTCGGTGCAAGTGCGACCGCCGTCGGGTTCGTCGCCGGATTTGGTGAGTTGATCGGCTACAGCCTCCGTTCCGTCTCCGGTTATTTCGCCGACAAGACACACAAATATTGGATTTTTATTTTTATAGGTTACGCCGTCAACATGCTCGCCGTTCCCGCGCTCGCGCTGGCGGGCAACTGGCCGCTCGCGGCGGCGTTGATGGTCGCGGAAAGAACCGGACGCGCGATCCGCAAACCTTCGACCGACGCGATGCTTTCGCATGCAGGAAGTCAAATCGGCCAAGGCTGGGCTTTCGGCCTGAACGAATTTCTGGATCAGACCGGCGCGACCATCGGCCCGCTCATCATGGCATTGGTTTTGTATCTGCACGGCGGCTATCACAAAGCCTTTGCGATTTTGTTGATTCCGGCGCTGCTTTGTCTGGCAACAGTCGTCGTTGCCAGAATTTTTTATCCGCGTCCGCATGAACTTGAAAAACGAGTGCCGACAATTCTCAAAACGAAAAGATTTTCCAAAGCCTACTGGCTCTACGTTTTCGCGGGCGCGCTGATTGCCGCCGGTTTTGCGGATTTTTCACTGATCGCATTTCATTTTCAAAAAGCCGGGACGGTCGCGCAAAGCGCCATCCCGGTTTTTTATTCTGCCGCGATGGTCACAGGCGCACTAGCGGCGTTGATTTTCGGAAAGCTGCTGGACAAAATCGGAATGCCGGTCGTCGTGCTGGCATTTTTTCTCGGCGCGTTGTTCGCGCCGTGTGTTTTTCTTGGCGGATTCGGTTTCGCGCTGGCCGGAATGATTTTGTGGGGCATCGGCATGGGCGCGCAGGATGCGCTGCTCAAGGCGGTGCTCGCCGGCGTCATTCCGAGAGATAAACGCAGCACGGCTTTCGGCGTGTTCGACACCGCGTTCGGCGTCGCATGGTTTGCGGGCAGCGCGACAATGGGTTTGCTTTACGACAAATCCATTCCCGCGATGATTATTTTCTCCGTCGTGCTGCAACTCGCCGCGCTGCCGGTTTTTATTTTTGCGCGGCAGCACGAGAAGGAATAGCCGACAATCGCGCGGCACCGATTCAAAATTGAATTGTCCCCTGCTCCGTTTCGCGGCAAGCTGTGCACTCAATGCAACAAGTGAACATTGGAATGATTGGCGGCGGTACCGTGGGCAGCGGCGTGTTTCACGCCCTTCAACTCAACGGCGGCCTCATGGCTTCGCGCATCGGCGTCAAGGTCGCCATCCGCAAAGTCGCGGTCAAATCGTTTGACGAACCGCGACCGTACCCCATCTCGCCTTCGGTGATGACGGCCGATTGGCAGAGCGTGGTCAACGATCCCGATGTTCACATCGTCGTCGAACTCGTCGGCGGCACCACCATCGCCCGGACAATGATTCTGGCCGCGCTCAAACTCGGCAAACCCGTCATCACGGCGAACAAGGCGCTGCTGTCCGCGCATGGTGAAGAGCTTTTTGCGGCGGCAAAAAAATACGGTACGAATCTTTATTACGAAGCGAGCGTTTGCGGCGGCATTCCCATCATCAAATCGTTGCGCGAAGGATTTGTCGGCAACCGCATCAATGCGCTTTACGGCATCGTCAACGGCACTTGCAATTACATTTTGACCCGGATGAAACTCGAAGGCGCGGACTTCGCCGAAGTCCTCGCCGACGCGCAAAAACTCGGTTACGCCGAGACACCGCCGGATTTGGACATTGACGGCCACGACGCCGCGCACAAGATTGGAATTCTCGCGTCGCTCGCGCACGGCTTTTGGGTCAATCCAAAAAAAATTTACGTTGAAGGAATTCGCCACGTCAGCGCGCTCGACATCAAGTTCGCCGGCGAACTCGGCTACACCATCAAACTGCTCGGCATCGTCAAAAAAATCGAAGGCGCTTGTCACGTGCAGGTTTCAGTCTATCCGACTTTGATTCCGAACGCACACGTTCTGGCCAGTGTAAATCACGTTTTCAACGCCGTCTTTGTTCGCGGCGACGTTGTCGGCGATTCTCTTTTTTATGGGCGCGGTGCGGGCAAGGACGCCACGGCCAGCGCGGTTTTGAGCGATCTGGCCGATGCCGCGCTTGATTTGAAATTTTCCAACAAACATCGCCTGCCGCCGTTCGTGCCGCACGAATGTTCCGGTGCGGTTGTGCCGATTGAAGACGTCGTTTCGCAGTATTTCGTGCGCCTCAATGTCATTGACCGCCCCGGCACACTCGCAAAAATCGCGGCAATTTTCGGCGCGGCAAAAATCGGCATCTCGTCCGTCATCCAGCCCGAAGGTCACGAAGGCGAAGGCGTCCCGCTGATTTTCATGCTGCACTACGCGACCAACGGCGCGGTGAACGGCGCATTGAAAAAAATCGGTAAGCTTCCCGTCATCAAAAGCAAGCCGGTGATGATTCGGGTGGAAAATTTTGAGTGAATAATCGTAGGAGACGAGGTGACGAGTCTCTATCAAAACAAAAATGCCACTCTTCTTTAGCAGCACCAACGGTCAATCGCCCGCAGTCAGTTTACGCGAGGCGATGCTCGCCGGTCAGGCGCCGGATCGCGGACTTTATTTTCCCGAAAAATTTCCGCAGCTCGCGCCGGATGAAATCGCTACGTTCGCGAAATTGCCATATCACGAGATTGCTTTCCGCGTCTTGTCGAAATATACCGACGGCATCATCCCATCCGATGTGCTTGCCGCGATTTGCCGCGACGCCTACAACTTCGACATCCCGCTTGAGAAAGTTTACGACCGTGTTCATGTGATACGGCTGGATCAAGGCCCGACAGCATCGTTCAAAGATTTTGCCGCACAAATGATGGCGCAACTCATGGGGCAATTTCTTCGCGAAGATGGAAAACACTTAACGATTCTCACCGCCACCAGCGGCGACACCGGTGCGGCGGTCGCGCACGCGTTTCATAATGTGCCCGGCATCCGCGTCATCGTTCTTTTTCCGATTGATGAAGTCAGCTTGAGCCAGCGCAAGCTGATGACCACGCTGACCGGCAACGTCCGCACCGTGGCGATTGACGGCAAGTTCGACGACTGTCAGGCGATGGTGAAGCAAGCCTTCGCCGATCCGGCACTGAAACATTTTCCATTGTCTTCTGCAAACTCCATCAACATCGGACGTTTACTGCCGCAGAGCATTTATTATTTCTACGCCGCGTCGCGACTGGCGAAACCGGGCGAACCGATTGTCTTTTCCGTGCCGAGTGGAAATTTCGGCGACATGATGGGCGCGATCGTCGCGCGGCAGATGGGTTTGCCAATCAGAAAGCTCATCGCGTCGGTCAACGACAACGACGCGTTTCCAAAATTTCTCACCAGCGGCCATTACGAAAAAATTTCGCCGTCGCGCAATTCCGTTTCCAACGCGAT
>CAZHXG010000051.1:0-11508 GCA_964536285.1 uncultured Bifidobacteriaceae bacterium | reverse complement strand
CCGCTCGACACGGAAGACCGCCTGCCGGAATTGAAGCAGGCGCACGGCATCGGTTTCTGCAACATCACCAAGTGTTGCACGAAGGTTTGCCCGGAAAACATCACCATCACCGACAACGCCATCATTCCGCTCAAGGAACGCGTGGTGGATAAATTTTACGATCCGCTCGGCTGGCTTTGGAAAAAACTGCGCCCGAAAAATCCGCACGGCGCGTGATGCGGGATTGTCCGGCATTTCACAATTTTTCATTTTTCTGCGTGGTAATTAAATTGTTTGACCTTTGGCCTGAATCAATCGGAAACTCTGTCGAACACGATCCCCGACAACATGAAAAAAATCATTTCGCTAGTCTGGCTGTCTGCGTTCGGATGCACTTTTGAAATCGTTTCGGCGCAAACCAATCAATATCCATTCCAGAATCCGAACCTGCCGGTTGAAGATCGCGTCAGCAACGCTGTCTCGCTGATGACGCTCAACGAAAAAATAAATTTTCTGCATTTTCGTGCGGGTGTTTCGAGACTCGGGATTCCGGCGCTGGGTTCCGCCGAAGGACTTCACGGCGAGGCGATGGGCGGCGTGGCCAACTGGACGCCGAAGCCGCCGATTCCGACGACGATTTTTCCGCAGGCAATCGGCTTGGGCGAAACCTGGGATCCGGAAATTTTGCAACAAGCCGCGACGGTCGAAAGTTACGAAGCGCGCTATATCGCGCAGAGCGAAAAATATCAAAAGGGCGGCCTTGTCATCTTTGCGCCGAACGCGGATTTGGGACGCGACCCGCGCTGGGGCCGGACGGAGGAATGTTACGGCGAAGACCCGTTTTTCAACGGCACGATGGTCGTCGCGTTCGTCAAGGGTTTGCAAGGCGACAATCCGCGTTATTGGAGGACGGCCTCGCTGCTGAAACATTTCCTAGCCAACAGCAATGAAGATGGGCGTGATAGTTCTTCATCCGATTTCGACGAGCAGCTTTTTCGCGAATACTACTCCGTTCCATTTCGCATGGGCATCGTAGACGGCGGCGCGCGCGCTTTCATGACGGCCTACAATTCGTGGAACGGAATCCCGATGATCGTGAATCCCGTGCTGAAAAATGTCGCCGTCAAGGAATGGGGGCAAAACGGAATCATCTGCACCGACGGCAAAGCGTTCACGCTCTTGGTCACGGCGCACAATTTTTCCACGAATTACGATGTGGCCGCCGCCGCGGTCATAAAAGCCGGCGTCACGAAATTTTTGGATCGTTATCAGGACGCGTTGAGTAACGCGGTCAGGGAAAATCTGGTTTCCGAATCGGACATTGACGAATCCGTCAAAGGCAATTTGCGCGTGATGATAAAATTAGGTTTGCTCGATCCGCCGGACGACAATCCCTACGTCAAAATCGGCCAGGCATCCGAACCCGAACCGTGGTTGTCGGAGGAACACAAAGCGCTCGCGCGGCGCGTCACGCAGGAATCCATCGTTCTTTTGAAAAATTCCAAAAATTTCCTGCCGCTGGACAAAAACAAAATCAAATCCATCGCCGTCATCGGCCCGCGCGCGAACGAAGTTTTGCTGGATTGGTACAGCGGCCAGCCGCCTTACGCTGTCACACCGCTGGAAGGAATCAAAAACAAAGTCGGCGCGGACGTCACGGTCAATTTTGCCACGAACAACGACGATGGCGAAGCGGTGAAATTCGCAGCGGCATCCGACGTGGTGATCGTTTGCGTCGGCAACCATCCCAACGGCGATGTCACCAACTGGGCGAAGGTCGCGTTGCCGAGTTACGGTCGCGAAGCGGTTGACCGCCAATCCATCACGCTTGAAGACGAAGCATTGATCAAACAAGTCTACGCGGCCAATCACAAAACCGTGGTCGTTCTCGTTTCCAGCTTCCCCTACGCGATCAATTGGACGCAGAAGCACGTTCCCGCAATTGTCCACATCACTCACTCCAGCGAAGAGCTGGGCAGCGCGCTGGCCGATGTTTTGTTCGGCGACTACAATCCGGCGGGCCGTCTTGTCGAAACGTGGCCGAAATCGCTCGACCAGTTGCCGCCGATGATGGACTACAACATCCGCGACGGGCGGACTTACATGTATTTCAAAGACAAGCCGCTTTATCCCTTCGGTTACGGATTGAGCTACACAACGTTTGCATATTCAAAACTGAAAACCAGTTCTTCAACTTTGGATCAAAACGGTTTGGTGACTGTAAGTGTTGACGTGAAAAACACCGGCGGGCGCGCGGGCGATGAAGTGGTGCAATTGTATGTGAAGCATTTGAACTCCGCCGTGCCGAGGCCGGTCGAAGAACTGAAAGGATTCAAGCGCGTCACGTTGCAACCCGGCGAGCAGAAAACAGTTGAAATACCGTTGCCGGCAAAATCATTGGCATATTGGGATTCGGACAAGCATGCTTTTGAAATTGAGCCGGACAAAATCCAAATCAGGGTTGGCGATTCTTCCGCCGGCATCCGGTTAAAAAAAGCGGTTGAAGTGAATTGACGAAAAACGCCTTCACGCGCTTGCAAAAAGAAGCAATCGTTATTTTAATGCGCTGAAGAATACGAGGCTGTCATCGCCAATAATGCGACGAAAGATCTTTTTTAACGCCATGCAAAAGCGGTAATACCTGGCCATAACCGATGCCATTCATCCACGAAGATTTTTTGCTGGAGACGAAGGCCGCGCGGAAACTTTATCACAAGTTTGCCGGGCAGGAGCCGATTTTCGATTATCATTGCCATCTCTCTCCGCGCGACATCGCGACCAACCGGCAGTTCAAAAATCTTTCCGAAATCTGGCTTGAAGGCGACCACTACAAATGGCGCGCGATGCGCGCGAACGGCAGCGCCGAAAAATTCTGCACCGGCAGCGCCGAACCGTTTGAGAAATTCAAGGCCTGGGCGGCGACCGTTCCTCACACGCTGCGCAATCCGCTTTATCATTGGACTCACTTGGAATTGAAACGCTATTTCGGCGTCACTGATTTACTCGACGGAAATTCTGCTGAAAAAATCTGGAACAAGGCGAATGAAAAACTCGCCACGCCCGCGCTGACAACGCACGGCATCCTGAAAAAATTCAACGTCAAGGTCGTCTGCACCACGGACGATCCGGTGGACAGCCTTGAAAACCATCGCACGTTTGCGAAATCGGGTCATCCGACGAAAATGCTGCCCGCGTTCCGCCCCGACAGGGCGCTGACAGTGAATCAACCCGCCGCCTTCAACCGCTGGGTCGAGCAGTTGGCCGCCGCCGCGAACATTGACGTCAACAGTTTCGGCGCATTCACGACCGCGTTGAAAAAGCGCCATGACTTTTTCCATTCGCAAGGCTGTCGTCTGTCGGATCACGGCTTGAATTATTGCTTTGCCGATTTTTGTTCCGAGAAAATCGCCGCCGGAATTTTTGACAAGGCGCGGAACGGCGAAAAAGTCTCGCCGCAGGAACACGGACAATTCGCTTCGTTCATGATGGTTATGTTCGGCCAGCTCGACGCAAAACGCGGCTGGGCGAAACAGCTTCACATCGGCGCGATACGCAACAACAACACGCGCCTGATGAAACAACTCGGTGCAGACGCGGGCTTCGATTCCATCGGCGATTTTCCGCAGATGCAAACGCTCGCGGCTTATCTGGACAAACTGGATTCGGAAAATTCACTGCCCAAGACGATCATTTACAATTTGAATCCGGCGGACAATTACGCGTTCGCGACGATGATCGGAAATTTTCAGGACGGAACGATTCCCGGAAAAATCCAATACGGCTCCGGCTGGTGGTTTCTCGACCAGAAGGAAGGCATGGAATGGCAGATGAATGCGCTGTCGAATCTCGGCCTGCTCTCGCGGTTCATCGGCATGGTGACGGACTCGCGCTCGTTCATGTCCTATCCGCGGCACGAGTATTTCCGGCGCACGCTCTGCAACTTGATTGGCCGCGACGTGGAAAACGGCTTGTTGCCTGATGACGAAAAACTCGCCGGCGAAATGGTTCGCAACATCTGCTACGCGAACGCGAAAAATTACATGGCGTTTCCCGGAGTAAAGTGACTGCGTCCTTGCATGACACCAAAATCACGCCTTCAATTTTCGTTTTATTTTTTAGAATTTTATTCATCATCCGGGAAAATGTGAAAGCTGATGACTCGGGCAGACAAAAAAATAAACGAAATGATGAACCGATTTCTGCCATTGGGTAAATTTTCGTTTGGCCTGGGCGATCGGTTTGCACATCAGGCAAAGGCACAGCTTCGTGCCTGCATGATGGCGGCGCAATGTGGCGTCGAAGTTGTTCCGGTTTGGAACAAGTCCAACCGCGAACACATCATCATCGGTTCCGAGCCGGGCACCGTACGGGCGGCGGCGAATGCGGCAACCACGGAACTGGGCTGGAAGAACGAATATCATGTGGATGCCGACCACATCCGGCTTGAAACCGTGGATAAATTTATTCCGTCGTCGGATTTTTTCACGATTGACGTGGCCGATTCCATCGGCAAACCGGCGGAGATCAAAGACGTAAAAAAATTTGTTGATCGCCACCCTGAACTCATCGGGAAAATTTTGATTACCAAAATCGACCGGCCATTTGAAATCGCCCGCGACGAAGTCGAGCGCGTCATCGGCAAATATCACACGGCCGTGAGGGAAGCCGGAAAAATTTACCGGCATATTGCTCAAGCCAAAGGTGAGGTGCCTTTCATCACTGAAGTTTCGATGGACGAAACGGACAACCCGCAGAAGCCGTTGGAATTACTTGTCATTCTTGCCGCGCTCGCCGACGAAAAAGTTCCGCTTCAGACCATCGCGCCGAAGTTCACCGGACGTTTCAATAAAGGCGTGGATTACGCCGGCGATGTCAAACAGTTCGAGATGGAATTCAATGACGACATCGCGGTCGTCAACTTCGCCGTCAGGAAATACGCATTGCCGCCTTCACTTAAATTGAGCGTCCATTCCGGCAGTGACAAGTTTTCCATTTACGCGCCGATTCGTCGTGCGCTGAAAAAATTTGACGCCGGCCTGCATATCAAGACCGCTGGAACGACATGGCTTGAAGAAGTCATCGGCCTCGCTGAAGTCGGCGGCGACGGCCTCGCGCTGGCAAAGGAAATTTATGCCGGGGCATTTGAACATGCCGACGAACTTTGCGCCCCGTATGCAACGGTCATCGACATCGACAAATCAAAATTGCCATCGCCCACCACGGTCAATGGCTGGAGTTCGGAGCAGTTTGTTTCGGCTCTTCGTCATGATCCCCATTGCAAGGATTTCAACCCCAACCTCCGGCAACTGCTTCATGTCGGTTTCAAAATCGCCGCGAAGATGGGCGACCGGTATCTCGACGCGTTGAACCGATATGAAGTCGTCATCGCCAAAAACGTCACTGAAAATCTGTTCGAGCGGCACATGAAGCCGCTGTTGATCGGCTAAAAATCTCTAACTGGTGGAATGGTGCGCGATACAGGGTTCGAACCTGTGACCCCTACAGTGTCAATGTAGTGCTCTACCACTGAGCTAACCGCGCACTCCAAGCGGGTTCTCAGCGTGTCAATCCAATCACAAATTGGCAAGTCCGAATTGAGGCGCCGGGAGGCGGAAACCCAATTTCAACTTTGAAGTCGCCGCGCCGAATTGTTACGTTGCACCCATGTCACGCAAGACGTCATCGGATTCGCACAATACTTTTGGTGATGTGATCGGCGTCGCGCTGCTGGCTGCGGCGCTGCTCCTGCTCGTGGCGCAACTGTCGTTCGACCGCAACGACATTTCGTTCCTCACAACGCGGGTCAACCATTCCACTCACAACTGGATCAAGATGCCGGGCGCGTATCTGGCGTGGGCTTCGTTTTTGTTCCTTGGAATCACCGCTTACATTTTGCCGTTCGTTCTCGGCGCGTTCGGCGTCGCGTATCTGCTGAATTTTCTGGGTTACTTGCGCCAGCGTTTGCGATGGTCGCTGCTCTGGTCGGTGATGCTGCTCGTCTCTCTCACCGGCCTGCTTCACATGATGGACGGCGCGGGCTGGCTCGGAAAACTCCGCGAAAGCATCGGCTCGCAAAGCGCGGGCGGCTGGCTCGGTTTCGTGAGTTACGGGCAGACACAGCATTACAGTTACGGTTTTTCCATGCTCGGCAACATCGGCGCGACGATTGTTTACGCGGCATTGTGCCTCATCAGTCTGCTGTTCCTGACCAATTTCCGGCTCGGCGAATGGATTCGCAGCTTGATTGACAAGGAACCGGGCGAAACAAAATCCAAAACGCTTGAAGAACTCGCGCTCGAACGACGCGCGGAAGAGTTGGCAAAACAGGCGAGGAAACTGCAGGACGAAGTCGCACATGCCGGTTTGGGCGCGGACGGACAGCCTGTTCCCGAACCGACCGTCCGCGATTTGAGCGTTCCGCAAACCAAACAAGGCCGTTTCAGGAAAACAACTTTGCCGACTTCGACGAAAGAACCCGAACCACCGGATGAAAGCGTGGTGATTTCTCCAAAAGAAATTTCCGCGGCGACGACCGAAGAAATTCTCGGCAAAAAATCCGACGAAACGAAAACCGAAGCGCCAGTTTTAGAAAAAACTGATTCGGAAAAACCGGCGGAAGAAAAAAAAGAGCCGGTTGTGACGCTCCCGCCCGTTCCTGCCAGACAAAAAGCCGCGCCGAGGAAAAAGCCTTTGACCGTCGCCTCGACGCCGATGATCGGCAATTACCATTTGCCCACGCTGGATTTTCTCCAGCATCCCGATCCGAACGTCAAGCCGACCGAGTCGAAGGAGGAGTTGCTCGCCAACGCGCGGCTCATGCAGCAGACGCTCGCGCAGTTCGAGATCCCCGTCGAACTCGGCGACATCACGAAAGGCCCGACCATCACGCGCTATGAATTGCATCCCGCGCCCGGCGTGAAACTGGAAAAAATCCAGGCGCTCTCGAATAATCTTGCCGCCGCGCTCAAGGCCGAGCGCATCCACATTCTCGCGCCCGTGCCCGGGAAAAGTTCCGTCGGCATCGAGGTGCCGAATCCGGTCAAAACAAAAGTCATCGTCCGCGATCTGTTCGAGTCCGATGAATGGCGCAATTCAAAGGCGAAAATTCCCATCGCACTCGGCAAGGACGTTTACGGTCATCCGATTGTCGCCGACCTTTCGGAAATGCCGCACCTGCTCATTGCCGGCAGCACCGGCTCCGGCAAATCCGTCTGCATCAACGCCATCATCACATCTCTGCTCTATCGTTTTTCGCCCGACGAACTTCGCTTCGTGATGATTGATCCAAAAGTCGTCGAGCTTCAGCACTACAACTCGTTGCCGCATCTCGTCGTACCGGTCGTGACTGATCCGAAAAAAGTCATCCTCGCATTGCGCTGGGTCGTGAACGAGATGGAAAAGCGCTATCAAATTTTCGCGCGCGTCGGCGTCCGCAACATCGGATCGTTCAATTCGCGCCCGAATAAAAAATTGATTCCGCAGGAACCCGAACTGCCGCTTACGGTCAAAAAGGAAAAACTCGAACCGGGTGCGGAAGGTTTCGCCGTCGAGGTGGACGAGCAGATCGTCGTGCCACGCGAGGAAGACATCGTCATTCCCGAAAAGCTTTCCTACATCGTCGTCATCATCGACGAGCTTGCCGACTTGATGCTCGTCGCGCCAGCCGATGTGGAAATGGCAATCGCGCGCATCACGCAAATGGCGCGCGCGGCGGGAATCCATTGCATCGTCGCGACGCAACGACCGAGCGTCGACGTCATCACCGGCGTCATCAAGGCGAACATCCCGGCGCGCATCGCGTTTCAAGTCGCGGCCAAGGTGGATTCGCGGACGATTCTCGACGCGATGGGCGCAGACAAATTGCTCGGCAAGGGCGACATGCTTTATCTGCCGCCCGGCTCGGCGAAATTAATCCGTGCACAGGGCGCGCTCATCACCGATCAGGAAATCAACAGCATCGTCGAGTTCATCGCCAAACAAGCCAAACCGAGTTACGAAATGGAAATCCATCAGCAACTTTCCAAACCGGTTGCGGCGGACATTCCGAGCGGCATTGACGAGGACGAAGGTTTGATCCAGCAATGCATCGAAGTCATCCGCAGCGAACAGAAGGCGAGCGTCTCACTTTTGCAACGACGATTGCGCCTCGGCTACACGCGCGCGGCGCGCATCATGGACGAATTGGAAAATCGCGGCATCGTCGGCCCGGGCAAAGGCGCGGAGCCGCGCGACATTCTGATTGATCTCGACGGCACGGGCGCGGATGGCGCGGGGCAAAGCGCGGTTTAGTTTTTCCAGACCCAATCACCCCTGGTGTAATCCGTTCCACCATTTTTATTTTGCGGCGATTCAATGCCACCGTCGTCTTTCTCGTTCCAGCCGACAGAGTAGAGTAAAAATTTTCCATCGACTGTGGAATGATAAATGAGCGAATCGCCGCCGATGATGTCGTGTGGTAATTTTTCGATGAACTGTGGCACAAGCATGTCGAGCGTGTCAGGATATTCGCCATGCGCGAGATGATAACGCTCCAGTGCGCAGGCGATTTGCGCTTCGTTCACCATCGTTTGATTTCTCGCGAGTGTTTGAAATGCTTTGGTGAAACTCGGAACTGCAATCGCGGCAAAAAAGGTGTAAGGTCTAAAAAATCCTGGCTTTTCAATCGCGTTTTGTTCTCGTTGAACATCGTTCGCTCTTTCCGGCAGAATGAGGTTATTTGTGAAATCAACGCTATCAATCGCTTCTTGGTTAAGCCGCGCAATGGTGACTAGGTTTTGATAGAACCACCCACGTATCATGTTCGGATGTTTTACATCTTTTATTTTTGCAATAGCATCAGTTTCAATAAAGTGGCAATGACCTGCGCGTTCTTCACGAATTGCTTCGATTACAAATGGAATTAAATTGATTTGCTCAAGTTGTTTTTCTATCACGGCAAGCTGCGGCTCTTGCCAAGCCCGCTTCTGAAGACCGTTAGCGATGGTTTCAGTATAAAGGCCAGTGACAGCCACATTAATCATCGCCGCCACCAAAGTCATCGGCTTGCCTGTCGGCGCGGCTTCCAGTAAGCGGCGAGAATCGTTAAGCAGCGTCAACTCGTTCAATGCCTTTTCCGGTTGGTCAAGCAGCAAGTAACATTTCGCCCGTTGCGCGAGTGTTTGCGAAACTGCTCTAACAGTTACAAAGTTGGGAATCGGCATTGTGAATGTTTGCGAATAGTCACCATCCATCCGCATATAAGGACGTTTGAGGGCATCACGAATTAATTTAAAATCAGGCTGAAACTGGTCGCTCCAAATAAGGTATTTTGTCGCTGCGATTTCGTTTGTGATTGTAGCAGTCGTATCCGCATTGCGAAGCCGCTCCGCCAATTCATTTGTGAGTGATTGACTATTTTTTACAAACCATTCCGCCATTTTTGGTGCCTTAAAAAAATTCTGGTCGTCCCGCACCATCGGCGGTGGAACATAGGCATTCCAATCCAGCACCTCGCCTTTGGTTTCGAGTTCGCGTTTGCAATTTTCCCATGCTCGTTTGCCACGCCAGTCTTCTTCGGCGTAAAAAAGTGAAGCTAACACACCCAAGGAAAGCAGTACGATAATCACCCAAAAAAAGATGGTTTTGAATTTCACGTTCATGCGAGATGATTTTCCAAGATTGCCAAGCGCACGTCAATCGCGCTAAATAGATTGAAATGCCAACGGTCGCTGAACAACTACGAGCCGCGCGTGAAGCGCGAAAACTGACGGTCAATCATGTCGCGGACAAAACCAAAATACGCACCGACCACATCCGCGCGCTGGAAGAGGGAAATTTCAGCGTCTTCTCCGCGCCGATTTACATCCGCGGCTCGGTGAAAAATTACGCCGCGCTGCTCAAGCTAGACGTGCCGAAAATTCTGGCCGATCTGGACGCGGAGTTGAAGGGAACGGAAAAATTCAGCGAACCGCCGCCGCTCGTCGAGGAAGCCAACAAGCCGCTCGACCGCGTGCTTTATCTATTGTCGAAGTTGAACATGAAAGCCGCGCTGGTCGCCGGCGGAGTTCTGGGAATTATCATTCTCATCTGGATCGTCAGCGCCGTCGTGAAGCACAGCAACAGTAAAGATCCGCTCGCCGGCCTACCACCAGCGGTTTATCAGCCCGCAAATTCCGGCGACACGTTGCCGCTGCCGAAGAAGTAAATTTTCAAATGTCGCTCAAGTAAAGCTGGCGGTTGCGCCACAGATAAATCGCACCGGACGCGGCGGTCAACGCGACGGCCAGCCACAAGGCGATTTCCGCGAATGACGGCACCCACGGCTGAAAATATCTTTGCAACCATGCCGGCCATTCGTTGCAGGCATCCACGACCAGCAGTGCATTGAGCGCGACGATTTGCGAAATAGTCTTGTGCTTGCCGAATTTTTCCGCCGCGAGAACGATATTTTTCGACGCCGCCAGCAATCGCAATCCGGTGATCGCCAGTTCGCGCGCGACGATGACGATGACCATCCACGCGGCGACATTCACCGGTGCGTTCGCGTTCAGGTGCGTGCTTTCGACGAACGCGATGAACGCCGAGCAGATGAGGATTTTGTCCGCGAGCGGGTCCATCAAGATTCCGAAATTGGTGATGAGGCCGCGGCTGCGCGCGATGCGTCCGTCGAGAAAATCCGTGAAACCGGCGACATTGAAAAGAACCAGCGCAAGCGTGTCGTTGTAACGGAACGGCGAGAACAGCGCCCAAAGAAAAAGCGCCGTCAGAACGAAACGCGAGGCAGTCAGTTTGTTCGGCAGGTTCATGTCGCCGAAAATTTCATGCGCCAAATTTATCAAACATCCTCGCGTTGGCCTGCATGAGACGGATCAAGAATTTCGATTTGAACACTCCAAGCGAACCGGAGTTGGCGCCCGTCTCGGTGAAACGTTCCAATTTATCCGAGCCGCTCACCGCCGAGTGCAGAAGTATCGGCTGCGGATGCCACGAATGGCCTTTCATTGAAACTGGCGTCGAGTGGTCGCCGGTCACCACCAATACGTCCGGCTTTTTCTTCAGCAGAATCGGCAGCGCGGCGTCGAAATCCTCGATCGCCTTTTTCTTCGCGGCAAAATTTCCGTCTTCGCCGTATTTATCTGTGTATTTGTAATGGATGAAAAAGAAATCGTAGTTGTCGTATTCCTTCAAGTAGCGGTTGAATTGATCCTGAATCGTCTGCACCTCGAGCTTTTTCATGCCGACAAGTTGCGCCAGACCTTTATACATCGGATAAACCGCGAGGCACGCGGGCTTTAATTTGTAACGCTCCTCGAACAGCGGGATGTGCGGCTGATGCGCGATGCCGCGCATGAGAAAACCGTTCGCCGGATGTTCCTTCGCGATGATCGGCAGCGCGGCCTTGTAAAAATCCGCGATGAGCGCGGCCATTTTTTTCTGACCAGCGTTGTTCTCGTCGCGCGGATGAACCGTCGGAATCGGAAAACCTTCGCGGTTCGGATCGGCATCGGTCAACGGCCCTTCCAAACCTTGTCCGCGAAAGATGACGACGAA
>CAZHXG010000050.1:0-11915 GCA_964536285.1 uncultured Bifidobacteriaceae bacterium | reverse complement strand
CATACGCGCGCTCCGTCACCGCCTTTTCGTCCTGCCGCTTGAGCAGCGCGTAAAGCTCCGAACTCGCCGCGCCCTCGATCATCGCCACTACGTCCTCAATCCAGACCACGCGCGTCGAACGCAGCGCCACCGTCACCTCGCCGCGCTGGTTGTGCGCGCCGTGTTTGGCAATCGCCTTTGAGCACGGGCACAGCGTCGTCACATTCGCCTTCACCGTCAGGACAAAATCAATTTCCGCGCCGCACGCCGTCGCGTCGAAGCGCGCAACGTAATCCATCAAACTTTCCAGCCGCGACACCGGCGATTTCTTGGACATGAAATACGGAAACTCGATCTCCAGATGCGACGTGGCCGCGTTCAGCTTTTTCTGCAACGAACGCAAAATCTCCGCGATGTTCTCGACGTGGACGACGCTGCCATGCGCGTTGAGCACCTCGACGAAGCGGCTCATGTGCGTGCCTTTGAACTCCTTCGGCAGATCCACGAACATGCCGATGGTCGCAATCGTATTTTGAAATTTGCGCGCCTTGTCCTTGACCTGAATGGGAAAACGCAGCCCGCGCACGCCGACCTTGTCAATGCGCAGTTCGCGCGTGTCGCGTTCGCTCTGCTTGTCGTGCAGATGCGCGGCGGAATTTTTTCGGCTCGTCCGAGGCATGAAATGAGAATAGCAGGTTCAGGTTAAATGGCAAAAGCGTTTCTCGCTTGAAAACCAAATGCCGTCTGACAATTTTTATAGCCGCATGAAATTTCAAAGCCGCTTTGCCATTCTATTTTTTGCGCTGCTTTGTTCCACTTCCTTCGCCGCCGAAACTTTCCGCGTCGCTACTTACAACGTGGAAAATTATCTGGACCAACCAACTGAATCACGTCACTTCGCTAAATCCGCCGAAGCGAAAGCCAAAGTCCGCGAAAGCATCAAAGCCATAAATCCCGACGTGCTCGCGCTCGAAGAAATGGGAACGCCCAATGCGCTTTTGGAATTACGCACGTCGCTCAAAGCGGACGGACTTGATTTTCCGTTTTGGGAGCACGTCAGCGGCACGGACACGAATATCCATGTCGCCGTGTTGAGCAAATTTCCCATCATCGCGCGGCATCCGCACACGAACGACGAATTTCTTCTGGACGGAAAACGTTTCCGCGTCAGCCGCGGATTTGCCGAAGTGGAAATCCAGGCCGCGACAAATTTCACCTTCACGCTCCTTGCCGGACATTTGAAATCGAAGCTCGCCACGCCCAATGCCGACGAAGCCGAAGAACGGCTCGCAGAAGCAAAAGTATTACGAGGCATTATTGACGAACATTTCAAAGCGAACCCGAACGCAAAACTCATTGTTCTTGGCGATTTCAACGACGAGAAAAATTCCGACGCGATCAAAGAAATCATCGGGCGCGGAAAATTCAAGCTCACCGACACACGTCCCGCCGAGCGCAACGGCGATGATGCTTCCGCCGACAACTTTTATCACGAACCGCGCAATGTGGCGTGGACGTATTTCTATGGCGCGGACGACACGTATTCTCGCATAGATTACATCTTGTTGAGTCCCGCAATGAAACGAGCCTGGCTGGCGGAAGAAACTTTTATTCCGACAATTCCAAACTGGGGCAAAGGTTCCGACCACCGGCCAATCGTCGCCAAATTCAGTGAAGGAAAAAATTAAATCCGCGAATTGCGCGAATGTTCACGAATTGATTTTCTAAATTCCCGTTGATTCGCGAAATTTGCGGATGAAAAATGTTACAACTGCTCCGGCTTTCCCATCAATTCCGCAACGCGCTGGAGCAAGCGTCCCGCCGCGCCGCCGTCCAGCACGCGATGGTCGAAGCTCAACGTCAGGTTCGCCTCCATCACCGGCACGAACTGGCCTTTGACGGAATCCCAATGCGGCGCGTGCCGCGCCGCGCCCATGCCGAGCACGAGCGTCTGTTCCGGCAGCGGAATCGGCGTCGCCCAGATCAGCCCGAACGTGCCGTAATTCGTCACCGTCGCGATCGAGCCGCCCGTCGCGTCCGCCGGCAGTTTTCTTTGCCGCGCGAGTTCGACGAGTTCGTTGTAATGCACGACGAGTTCCGACAAGGATTTTTTGTCCGCGCCGCGCAAAACCGGAACGAGCACGCCATCTTCGGCCTCAACCGCGAAGCCCACGTCAATGGAACTCGGATGAACAATTTTATTTCCGACAAGCCGTCCGGCGGGCGCGGAATTTTCCGCAAGAGCGATCGCCAGCGCGCGCAACGCGTAAAGCGCCGGGCCGGGTTTTGGATTTGAATTTTTCCGGTGCGCGAGAACGGCATCGAGCGTCACGGGCAGACCAACCGTCGCGAGTGGGCGCGTCCAACTGCGGCGCATCGCATCGGCGACAGCCACGCGCATGGATGACGCGGGCGTCAGTTTTTGCTTTTCAAGACTGGCGAGAAATTTTTCAAAATCCTCGATCGTCACGCGACCAGCCGCGCCGCTGCCCGCGACGCCCGCGAGGTCGGCGGCTTGCAGGCCGAGTTCAACCATGCGTGCCTTCATGCGCGGCGACATATAACTCGCGCCCGCCGCGTTCGCCGGCACGGGCAATCCGCGCACGGTCGGCTGCACGCGTCCGCTTCTACGGTTTGAATCTGATTTTGAAAGCTGTTCTGTTTCGGAAGTTTTTGCCGGAGCAACATCGAGTCCCAAACGCGCGGCTTCTTCTTTCGTCGCTTCAATCTGTCCGAGTGTCGCGCCGACGGCATAACTTTCGTTCAACTGCGCGGTAAATTTTTCAATCTTACCTTTACATGGCGACGCGACGGTCATCGTGGCCTTGTCCGTCTCGACTTCGATCAAATCCTGATCGGCCTCGACATTGTCGCCGGGCTTGACGACGAAGTTGACGATTCTGGCCTCGGCTATAGATTCGCCAAGCTGCGGCATGATGATGGGAATTTTCATGATCGTAATAATTTTCGAGCGGCAACAGCGACGGCGCGCGCGGTCGGACGGTGCGCCGTCCACAAATTTGGATGATACGGCACGGGCGTGTCTTTGGCGTTGAGACGTTGCGGCGGCGCGTCGAGCAATCCGTAGCCTTCGCTCGCGACACGCGCAATGATTTCGGCGGTGACGCCGCCCCAAGGCCACGCTTCGCCGACGCAGAGCAGTTTTCCCGTTCGCGCAACGCTGGCCATGACCGTGTCCGTGTCGAGCGGTTTGACGGAACGCAAATCCACGATTTCAATTTCCCAGCCTTCGGGAGCCAGTTCGGTCGCGGCTTCGAGCGCTTCGTGAACCATGGCGCTGTAAGTCACAATTGTCAGATCGCGTCCTTCGCGGGCAATTCGCGCCTTCCCAATGGGCAGCGCTTCGCTCGGCAACTTTTCGGCTTTGAGATGGCGGTAAAGAAATTTGTGTTCACAAAAAATCACCGGGTCGTCGAGCGCGACAGCTTCGAGCAACATTGAATAAGCATCTTCAACCGTCGCGGGCGTGAGCACGATGAGGCCGGGATAATGCGCGTAAATCGTTTCGATACACTGGCTGTGAAACGGCCCACCGCCGGAAGTGCCGCCGAACGGCAGACGCACGGTGATGGGACACGGAACATTCGTGCGCCAGAAAAGTGTCGCGGCCTGATTGACGATCTGGTTGAAGCCAACGGTGGAAAAATCCGCGAACTGCATCTCGATGATCGGGCGCAAGCCTTCAATCGCCGCGCCGACGGCAAGGCCGACCATCGCGTCTTCGGAAATCGGCGAATCCAAAACACGTCCGGGAAATTCCTTCGCCAGATTTTTCGTGGCCTTGAACGCGCCGCCGAACGCGCCGACATCCTGCCCGTAAATGAACACGCGAGGATCGTCGCGCAAGGCGTGGGCCTGCGCTTCGCGAATGGCGTCAATGTAGGTGATTTCAGTTCCCATCTTCTTCGTGCGTCTCGCTCAAGTGTTCAGATGAAATCGCGGACCAGTTTTCCGCGAATGGGTCGGGCGCGGGCTCGCGCTGGACTTGCGCGACGGCTTCTTCAATTTCACGGATGGCCTCGCTGCGCCAGACGACGATTTGCGCGGCATCGGTCAATTTATTTTGCAACAGAAATTCTTCGGCGATTTTCAGACAGTCGCTTCCGAGCGAAGAATTTTTTAATTTCGGGTCAACATAACTGGAATCGTCGTGTTCGCCGTGACCGCAAAGCCGCAATAATTTTGCGACGACGAGCTGCGGACCATTTTCAGCGCGCGCGCGCGCAACGGCTTCACCGACAATTTTCAAACACGCGGACAAATCCGTGCCGTCCACGGAATATGATTCGACGCCGTAGCCGACGGCTTTGCTCGCCAAGTCATCGCAAGCGAATTGAAATGAAGTCGGCGTCGAGTAAGCGTATTGATTGTCGGCGACAACCAGGACAAGCGGCAGTTTTTCGACGGCGGCTTGATTCAACGCTTCGTGAAATGCGCCGGTGGAAGTCGCGCCGTCGCCGACACAAGCCGCGCCGACTGTGCCGGAAATTTTTTTGAAGCGGCGCGCGAACAAAACTCCGTTGACGACGGAAATCATCGCGCCCAAATGTGAAATCATCGGGAGATAACCTTCCTGCGGCCTGCCGCGATGGACGTTGCCGTCGCGGGCACGCATCGGGCCGAGCGGCGAACCCATGTAAGTTCGCACGGCATCCAAAACTGTTTCGCCAAACGCGAGCCGTCCCGCCGCGTCGCGGATAAGCGGTGCGAAGACGTCGGTTTTTTTCAGGGAAACGCCGATGGATGCGCTCAACGCTTCCTGCCCGCGTCCGAGAAAAACTCCGCCGTGGATTTTCCCGGCGCGATATAACGCGGCGAACTTGTCGTCGAGCAGCCGCGCGAGCAGCATGAAGCGATACGCGGCGAGCGTTGTGTCGCGCGCAGTCGTGGCTTCACCCGCCGATTGGGCGTCTAGCACCGATTGCAGCATGGCGAGATTTTATCGCCGGAAGCGCACGCCAGCAATGTTTCTTTCCGGACGAGAATTTTTGACAACAAAAATCAGGTTGGCCAGATGAGGAAATTTGTGTTCAATGGAGTCCCTGAATCAAGCAATCACAATGGACGCAAAATTGAAATCATGAGCCAGCGGACATTCCAGATTTTGCTGGTCGGCAATGATAAAAAATTGTCGGCGGCGGTGTCCGATGCGCTGTCGGCTGAAATCGTCATCCTTGAATTTGCGCGCGATGCCGGTGAGGCGATGAAAATTCTCAACGAGCACCCTCCCGATTTTATTCTGGTGGATTTGGAATCGGCGAAGGCCCAGTCTTTTGAATTGTTGCGGTACATCAAGGAACATCCGCCATTGGGGCGGCCGCTTGTCATCGGGCTTGCTCCTGCCAGCGATTCGGCGGGCAAACTGCAGGCCTATGAACTGGGCGCGCTGGATTGCATCGACAAGCCGATCGAACCGGCGATTTTTCATGCGCGCATATGCGCCTCACTGCGAAAGAAAAGTCAATTTGAAGAATTGATTCAAGAGCAGCGCGAGTTGATCAACGCGCGCATGGCCGCCGAGTCCTCGGCGCGCGCGAAGTCGGAATTTCTCGCGGCGATGAGCCATGAAATCCGCACGCCGATGAACGGCGTCATCGCGATGGTCGGGTTGCTGCTCGAAACGCCGATGACCGCCGAGCAGCGCGGTTATCTGGAGACCATCCACACGAGCAGCGAATCGTTGCTGGCGATCATCAATGACATCCTCGACTTCTCCAAAATCGAGGCGGGCAAAATGGAATTGGACCTGCGCCCGTTCGATTTGCGCACGAGCCTTGAGGAAGCACTCGACTTGATGTCCGCCAAGGCCGTCGAAAAAAATCTCGACCTCGTCTATCAGATGGATGATGCGATTCCGGCGAAAATCGAGGGAGACCCGATGCGTCTGCGTCAGGTGCTGGCGAATCTTTTGAGCAATGCGCTGAAATTCACGGAGCACGGCGATGTTTTCATCCGCGTCGAGCTGCTTGTCGCGCCGGGTGCGGACAAAAAAAATCCGAACACAATCCAGGTTCATTTTTCCATTCAAGACACCGGTATCGGCATCACGCCGGACAAGTTGTCGCGGTTGTTCAAGCCGTTCATGCAGGCGGATGTTTCGACGGCGCGGCATTACGGCGGCACGGGATTGGGACTGACCATCAGCAAGAAACTCGTCGAGATGATGGGCGGAAAAATGTGGGCGGAGAGCGAGCGCGGCAAAGGCTCAACTTTCCATTTCACCGCGAATTTTCACGCCGAACCGCAGGCGGCGCGCGAAATCCGCCAGCCGAAACTCACCGATCTGAAAATTTTGATCGTGGATGACAACGCCTCCAGCCGCGCCGTGCTCGCGGAGCAGGCCGCACGATGGGGCATGATTCCTGAAACCGCCGAAACGCCGCAACAAGCCCTCGACCTTGTCCGGAAAGACCAATTTGACGTGGCCGTGCTCGACCTGCAGTTGCCGGGCATGGATGGCATCGCTCTCGCGGCGGAAATCCGCAAATTGCCCGGCGCGGCCATGATGCCCTTTGTCGTGCTGACTCCGCTTGGAGTCAGCACCGATGCACCGGCCGCCGCGCATATCGGGTTCGCTAATTGCATCGCCAAACCCGTGCGGCCCGCGCAGCTTTCCGCCGCACTTGAACGCGCACTGTTCAGTCCCAAAAAAGCCGCCAGTCCAATTGTGCCGGCGAAAACCAACCCGCTCGTCTCGGAGCGTCTGCCGTTGCGGATTCTTTTGGTGGACGACAACGCCATCAATCAAAAGGTCGCCGCACGCATTTTGCATCAGATCGGTTATCATCCCGATCTTGCGGGCAACGGTCTCGAAGCACTCGCCGCTCTTGATAAAAAAATTTACGATCTTGTTTTCATGGACGTGATGATGCCGGAAATGGACGGTTTCGAAGCCACGCGCGCCATTCGCGAGCGCCAGAAGGATCCCGAAGATCATCCGACTTTTTCATCGCGCATCGTCGTCGTGGCCATGACCGCGCACGCGATGCAGAGTGACCGCGAGAAATGCCTCGCCTCCGGCATGGATGATTATTTGTCCAAGCCCATCCGTCCCGCGGACATTCGCGGCATCATCGAGAAGTGGGGACAACCGATTATGAATGAAGGAATCAAATCCATGCCCGCCGTGAAAATTGAAGCGCCCGCCTCCGCCGAGCCGCCCGTTGAAATGGACCGGCTCAACGATCTGACCGACGGCAACGCGGACAGTTTGCGCGAGTTGGTGGAAATGTATTACAAGCAGACCACGCAGCAGCTCGCGCAGATCGAGGCCGCCGTGCGCGCGAACAAGGCTGAAGATGTCCGGCGCGTCGCGCATAGTTGCGCGGGCGCGAGCGCGACGCTCGGCATGATGCGGTTCGCACAGATGATGCGCGCGCTGGAAAAAGAAGGCGTATCGGGCAAGTTGACGGATGCCACCCGACTTTGCGAAGATGCGGCGCGCGAGTACACGGCGATAAAAGATTTTCTGGCCGCGCAACCGGGTTTGTCGGCGGCGGCAGTTTCTGAAAAATGAAAAAAGTTCTCATCATCGAAGACGACCCGATCGTCGCAAATGTTTACCGGAACAAATTCGCCGTGGACGGTTACCAGGCCGAACTTGCGCTCGACGGCGAGACCGGGCTTAAAACGATGCGGACGTTCAAGCCCGACCTCATCATTCTCGACCTCATGCTGCCGAAAATGTCCGGCGTGGAAGTCATCAAACAAATCCGCAGCGAGGAGGAATTCACCAAGACGCCAATCATCATTTTTTCGAACACTTACCTGACCAATCTGATTCAGGACGCGTGGAAAGCGGGGGCGACCAAATGTCTTTCCAAGTCGAACGTTTCGCCCAAGGAAGTCCTGGACATGGTGCATCACACCATCGGCGACAGCGGCGCGGTTCCGCAAATGTTGCCCAGCATCGGCACTTCGCAGCCAAAAAGGGAAAAGTCGCCGATGCTCGCCAGCGAGGCCGATTCCGAATTCCAAGCCGACCTCCGCAAGACATTCATCGACAGCCTGCCAGCCACGCTCAACGGATTGCGCTCCACATTGCAGGCGCTCGTCAAGGCCGACAGCGAAATGACGCGCCTCAAGGAAATTTACGAACTCTACCGCCGCACCCACGCGCTCAACGGCAACGCGGGTATCGCCGGACTCGTCCAGATCGCTCACATGTCCGCCGCGCTCGAGGCGCTGCTCAAGGAAATTTACGAGAAACCGAAAAACGTCAATGCGTCCACGCTCCGCACCGTCGCCGCCTCCGTGGATTTCCTCGGCTTTCTGTTCGAACGCGGCACGTCGCCCGAAAGACAGGAAGTTCCCGCCGCGAACATCCTTGTCGTGGATGACGAAGCCATCTCGCGCCGCGCCGTCATCTACGCGCTCGAAAAAGCGCACCTGCAATCCGTGAACGTCGAAGACCCGAACGCCGCTTTGAAACTGCTCACCGAAAATCAATTCGACCTCGTCTTTCTCGACGTGGACATGCCGGGCATGACCGGCTTTGAGCTTTGCACCAAGTTGCGCGCCATGCCGAACAACAAGAAGACGCCCGTCGTGTTCGTGACCAGCTTGAGCGATTTCGACAACCGCACCAGTTCCATGATGGCCGGCGGCAACGACTTCATCGCCAAGCCGTTTCTCTTCATCGAACTCACGGTCAAGGCGCTCATCCACGTCCTGCGTGGAAAATTGCAGCCGGCGAAATGAACTGGAAACCGGGTTGGCTTGACTCGGAAACCGTTTTGAATTGAACTCACGGGAACGACCTTCCCATGTTCATCGCTTTGCCAGTCGGAATGAATTACCGGACCGAAAGGCTTCCCGTCATCACGTTTTCCCTCATCGGCATCAACACACTGGTTTATCTGGTCTCGCTGTTTTTCTTTTTCAGGACGGACGGCGAATCGGACCTTTGGATAATGCAACATCTGTGGCTGATCCCGAGTCAATCGTTTCTTTACACCTATCTCACATCGATGTTCGTCCACGCCGGCTTTTTGCATCTGTTCGGCAACATGATTTTCCTTTTTCTATTCGGCTCCTGCGTGGAAGACATGGTCGGGCGCGGGCGGTTTTTGATTTATTATCTCGTCGGCGGATTCATCGCGGAAATGACTTATATCGCCGTGTCGCCGGCACATTTCATGTCCACGGTTCCGATGGGTGGCGCGTCGGGTGCCATCAGCGCGTGCATGGGAATGTATCTGCTGCTGCGGGCGAATGCAGACATCGAGTTCAAATATTTTTTATGGATATTTTTTATTTATCTTCGCGCCGGTGAATTTGAAATTCCCGCGTGGATGGCGATTTCATTCTGGTTTTTGAGCGACATTTTCTGGATGGTTTTTAGCTATCTTTCCCATCAGCGGGTCAGTGACGTGGCATTCGGCGCGCATGTCGGCGGGCTTCTCGGTGGACTTGCGTTGATCGGAATGTACAAACGGCTCGTGCTGCCGCACAAAAACGAAGAGGAAGAACCCGTTCTCATCATCAATCCGGCGGCGGCGATTGCCTCAGCCAGCGACGCGCGTGAAATGACGTCGGGCGAGACGCCGACCATTTTCCTGTACGACAGCGGCGAACAGACCGGACCGTTCACGCTGTCGCAGGTGCAGGTGAAGCTGCGGCGCGGCGAAATCAGCCGTGACGCCCGATACTGGAGCGAAGGCATGACCGGCTGGGAAAACGTTTCAGATTTGGCAGGTAATCCAATGCAATGATTTTTGCTTCTTGCCAAGCGCCCGATTTCTTCGCTCAATTTTGCCCGACAAATGAAAAACTCAACTGACAAACCGCTCGTAGGGATTTTAATGGGCAGCGACTCCGACTGGCCGACCATGAAACTCGCCGCCGATGCGCTGAAAGAATTCGGTGTCGCCAGCGAAGCCAAAGTGATTTCCGCGCATCGCGATCCGCGCGGGCTGGAAGAATATGTTTCCGGCGCACCGGCGCGCGGCATCAAGGCGTTTATTTGCGGCGCGGGCGGCGCGGCGCATCTGGCGGGCGTCACGGCGGCGTTCACGACGCTGCCGGTCATCGGCGTGCCGATTCTGGGTAAATCCACGGACGGATTGGATTCACTGCTCTCGATGGTTCAGATGCCGCCGGGCGTGCCGGTCGCGACGGTCGCCATCAACGGCGCGCGCAACGCCGGAATTCTCGCGGCGCAAATCATCGCCACGGGCGACGCGCAGTTGCAGGAAGAATTGAAAAAATTCAAAGTGAAGCTCACTGAAGAATCACGAGCGAAAAATAAAAACCTCGCGCAATAAAATTTATCATGGAACGGCTCATCGAAGGCGTTCACAAATTCCGCAGCGACCAGTTCGGCAATTACCGGAAGCTTTTCCGCAAGCTGTCGCAGGAAGGCCAGAACCCGCACACGCTGTTCATCACCTGTTCCGATTCGCGCGTGCTGGCGGAACTCATCACGCAGAGCAAGCCCGGCGATCTGTTCGTCGTCAAAAACGTCGGCAACATCGTCCCGCCTGCGAGCGCGAAAGGCGACACCAATTCCACCGCCGCCGCCATCGAGTTCGCCGTGGAAAATCTGCGCGTCAGCGACATCGTCATCTGCGGCCATTCACAATGCGGCGCGATTTCCGCGCTACTCGGCGAAACATCCGTCGGCAAATCCACGCCGCACTTGCGCGACTGGCTGCATCTCGCCGAGCCGGTTCTGGGCACGATGAAAAAGGAATACGCGCATCTCAAGACCGCCACCGAGCGCTCGACCGCCGCCGCCGTGGAAAATGTTTTGTTCGGGCTGGAAAATCTGCACAGCTACCATTGCGTGCAGGAACGGTTGATGGACGGCTCGCTGCGATTGCACGGCTGGTTTTTCGAAATCGCGACGGCGGAACTGTTCGCCTACGACCCGGAGTTGTTGCAATTCCAGCCGCTCGTGCAGGAATAATTTGTAGTAGCCGACGTCAGTCGGCTCAAATTTCTTTTCGTCATTAAATCAGAGCGAACTCACGTTCACTGCTACGCTTCGTTTGGACAATCGCATTTTCATTTGTTAATTTCTGCGGAATTTATGAGTCTTGAAAACAAAGAACCCGCTGATGGGAGAGGCAACTTGCCTCCGTCTGATTTCATCCGCGATATAGTCGCCAAGCACGTAGCGGAAAAGAAATATCCGAAAATCCACACGCGTTTTCCGCCGGAACCCAACGGCTACCTTCACATCGGCCACGCGAAATCAATCTGCCTGAATTTCGGTATCGCGCGCGAGTTCGGCGGCGTCTGCAATCTGCGCATGGACGACACGAATCCCGCGAAGGAAGACATCGAGTATGTGGATTCGATTACCGAGGATGTGAATTGGCTCATTTCCGGCTGGGCGGATAAAAATCTTGGACTGAGCAAGACCAAGCCGTTTTACGCGAGCGATTACTTCGATCAGATTTATGAATTCGCAATTGCGCTGATTAAAAAAGGCAAAGCCTTCGTCTGCGATTTGACGCCTGACCAAACCGACGAGTATCGTCGTCTCGGCAAAGCCTCGCCGTTCCGCGACCGCAGTGTGGAGGAAAATCTGGATTTATTCACTCGCATGAAAGCGGGCGAATTTCCCGACGGCGCGCGCGTGTTGCGTGCGAAGATCATCGTGGATTCGCCGAACATCTGGCTGCGCGACCCATTGCTCTATCGCATCAAGCGCGCAGAGCATCACCAGACTGGAAACAAATGGTGCATTTATCCGATGTATGATTTCGCGCACGGCTTGAGCGATTACATCGAAGGCATCACGCACAGCATCTGCACGCTGGAGTTCGAAGTGCACCGCCCGCTTTACGATTGGATTCTCGAATCGCTCGGCCTGCCGCGCGCGTTGCCGAAGCAATATGAATTTGCGCGGCTGAATTTGAGTTACACGCTCTTGAGCAAACGCAAATTGCTCCAGCTCGTCGAAGAAA
>CAZHXG010000049.1:0-12133 GCA_964536285.1 uncultured Bifidobacteriaceae bacterium | reverse complement strand
CCGAGACCATCAAACGCTATTGCAAGGCGCAAGTGGACTTCGATGTCGTCAGCAATCCCGAATTCCTTCGTGAAGGTTTTGCTGTCGGCGATTTGATGAAGCCCGATCGCGTCGTCATCGGCGTCCGTTCGAAAAAGCCGGTGGCGGCGATGAAGGAAATTTACAAACCATTCAACGCGCCGATCATCGTCACCGACATCAATTCCGCCGAACTCATCAAGCACGCGGCCAATTCGTTTCTCGCGCTGAAGATTTCCTACATCAACGCCATCGCCACCGTCTGCGAAGCGGCCGGCGCGAACGTGCAGGAAGTCGCCCAAGGCATCGGCTTGGACGAGCGCATCGGACGCCGGTTTTTGAATGCCGGCATCGGTTTCGGCGGAAGCTGTTTTCCGAAGGACTTGAGCGCATTCATCAAAATTTCCGAACAGGTCGGCTACGATTTCAAATTGCTCAAGGAAATCCAGAACATCAATGCCGGTCAGATGGAGCGCTTCGTCAAAAAAATCACCGACACGCTCTGGGTGCTCAAAGACAAAAAAATTGGCGTGCTGGGACTCGCTTTCAAGCAAAACACCGACGACGTGCGCTCGTCGCCCGCGATTGACCTTTGCCAGCGTTTGCAAAGAGAAGGCGCCGCGCTGCGCGTCCACGATCCGAAGGCGATAGAAAAAGCGAAAGCCATCCTGAAAAATGCGACTTACGTTGATGACATGAACGATGTCGCCGAAGGTTGTGACGCGCTGGTCGTCGCGACGGAGTGGGACGAATTCAAAAAACTCGATCTTGATCGCGCTAAAAAACTGCTCACGCATCCAATCATGTTTGACGGGCGAAATCTTTTCGACCCTGCCGAAATGGAAAAACTCGGCTGGATTTATAAAAGTGTCGGGCGATAAGAAACAAATTGATGTTTCAGCCGCGTTGATTTTTCGCGACGGCAAATTGCTCATCACACAACGGTACGCCAGCGATCATCTCGGCGGTCTTTGGGAATTTCCGGGAGGCAAGCGCGAGCCGAACGAAACCTTCGAGCGGTGTCTAGTCCGCGAAATCAGTGAGGAACTCGGAATCGAAATTTCCGTCGGCGAACTGTTTGAAGATGTCACGCATGCTTACCCGGAGAAAATCGTCCGCTTGAAATTTTTCTTCTGCAAATTTACCCGTGCCGAACCGCAATCGCTCGGCTGCGCGGCGTTCAAGTGGATTGAAAAGTCGGAATTGGAGAATCACGAATTTCCGGCGGCAGACGCGCGTTTGCTGAAAAAACTACGCGCTTACAATTTTCCGTAAGTCTCTTCGACGACCTGCTTGAGATTGTTTTCGCCGGGATTCACGATGGCAAATTCGCGTCTGGCGTTGTCCACGGAATCGCTCGCGTGCGCGGCATTGACCGTGATGTTCGAGCCGAATTCACGCCGGATCGAGCCGGGCGGCGCTTTTGAAGGATCGGTCGGGCCGAGCACGTCGCGGATCTTACGCACGGCATTCACACCTTCGTAAACCAGCGCGATGCATTTTTGCGTGCCCGGTTTGCTTCTCTCCTCTTTCGTTTTCCTCTCGGACGGCGTGTAACCTGACATGAAGCGGATGATGTTCTCAAACTGATTGTCGCCGTGCAGCGGACCTAGAATGTCGCCGAGGGCTGTTTGTTCGGCGGCGGGAATTTTGAAATTGAATTCTTTTTCCAACACGCCCTTCGCGCGTTCACTGACGGCGTCCTTCAACTTCGTGCGCAACACTTCGCGAACCGGGCCGTAAAATTCCATCGCCTGCGCCACGCTCATGTGCAGCACCTTGACGCCGACAATGTAAAGTCCCGTGCGCGAAAAGAAATCGATCACATTGCCGGGGCGTCCAGTAGCAAACTTGAAATTGTCCGGCTTGATCAGCACCAGCGTGCGCTCGCCTGTTTCGCCCGGATGATAAGAAATCACATTTTCCAGAACGCCGCCGTCATTTTCGGAAAAGCGCGCCCACAATTTTACTTTCGCCTCGGCTTCCTTCTCATTCGGCGCGGCAAGAACGGCCGGCTCGAAGTAACGGACATGGCCGTCGTCTTCGTCCATGATCAAATCGCTGTAAGTATCGCGAATGGTTTCGCCGCCGCGACGGTCGGGACTCAAATTGCCGACGACCGCGCGCACCTTGCGCACTGCATCGTCACCTCGAAACACCATCATCATCACGCGACGGCGGCGGCCCGTTTTGGGATCGGGCGAAAGGTTTTTGAGAACATAATCGCGGAGCAACTCCTGAATTTTCCTGTCCTGCGGGTCTTGGGCGGAAACAATCGTCTCGGCGTATTGCCTTGCCAGCTCGGCGCTCGGCGCGAACATCCGCATCGCGGCCAGATCAAGGCTTGTGCGCGAGATGAGCCGGCTCAAGATGCCGCCGGTGCGCGATTTGTAGAGCGAATAAGGAGTGACGATGACGTAAGCGAGCTGTTCAGACATATTAGCTCGTGGCCGGCGGATTGGGAGTTGCAGCCGGAGCGGCTTTGCCGCCCAAAATCTTGAACATCACCGTGCCGCAGGTCGGGCACTTGCCTTTGATGGCCTTGCGCCCGTTTTTCATCGTTTCCTCAACGCCATCGGCGATCTCTCGCTTGGCCTTGCATTTGACGCAGTAACCTTCAGCCATAAAAACTTTTACCGTCCGCGCTTCATGCCCGAACGGCAAAATAAGTTAACCGAGCCAAATTAAGAGCGCAACTCGGAAACGGAATCAATTTAAGTAGTTGTATGTTAATCAATTAACAGCCTGTTTCCGCAATTCGGTCTTCAATATCTTTCCTGTCGCATTTTTTGGCAGTGCGGGCAGAAAAATGATTTGTTTCGGCACTTTGTAGTCGGCCAGTTTGCTGCGGATGAATTGCATCAGGGCTTTTTCGTCGAGCGTCTGCCCTTCCGCCGCCGCGACGAACGCCACGGGCTGTTCGCCGCGACGGATGTCCGGCACGCCGATGACCGCCGCTTCCTTCACGCCGGGAAAATGATAAATCACTTCCTCAATCTCGCGTGGATAAACGTTGATGCCGTTGACGAGCAGCATGTCTTTCTTGCGGTCGGTGATGTAATAATAGCCGTCGGCGTCGCGATAACCCACGTCGCCGGTCAGCAGCCAATCGCCGCGAAAAACTTTTTTGGTTTCCTCGGGCTGATTCCAATAACCTTGCATCACGTTGCCGCCGCGTACGCAAATCTCGCCGGTCTCGTTCGCGCCAAGAATTTTTCCGTCATTGTTCTGCACGCTCATCTCGACGTTCGGAATCGGAATGCCGATCGAGCCTGGCTTATGCTCGCCGCGCAGCGGATTTTTGGAGACGACCGGACTGGCCTCGCTCAAGCCGTAGCCTTCGATGAGTGGCACTTTGAATTTTTCCTCGAACTCCTTCAACGTCTGCATCGGCAACGGCGCGCTGCCGCTGATGAAAATGCGGATCGGCAGCGGCGTGGGCAGTTGTGCGCCGAGTATCATCCGATAAAACGACGGCACGGCGGGCAGAATCGTCGCGCGACGTGAAAAAATTTCCTGCAACATCGCGCGCGGCGGATGCAGCGATTTCACCAGCACAATCGAGCCACCGAGGATGAACGGCAGAAAAATCCCAACCGTCATCATGTAAGTGTGAAACAGCGGCAGCAGCACCGCGAGACAGTCGTCCGGCACCGCCGACAACACGAGCTGGCAGCTCTCGACGTTATGCAGCAGGTTGCCATGCGACAGCATCGCGCCCTTCGGTTTGCCCGTCGTGCCGGACGTGTAGATGATGACGGCCAAGTCTTTTTCGGTGCGTAAATCGTGAATCGTGAATCGTGAATCGGGCGGCGCGAGCCCAGCGATTTCTTCGATTTGGAAAAAATTGAGCGACGGTCGCGCCGTTTTGAGTTCCGCAGAGTATGCGCCCAATTCCGCGTCCGTGATCACCACGTCAATGCCGCCGTCGTTCAGGATGTAAATAACCTCTGCGGGCTTGAGAAAATTGTTGATGGGGACGACCACCGCGCCAGCCTGCAAAATTCCGAAGACGCACAGGACAAACTCCGGACAATTCTTCAGCCAAATCGCAACGCGGTCGCCCGGCTTAACGCCGAACTTGCTTTGCAAGTGCGCGGCAACTTTTTGCGATTGAGCGAGAAGTTCGGCGTAGGAAATCTCCCGTTCGTCGTAAAAAATGGCGGTTTTCTTCGCGTGTTTTTCCGCGCAATCTGAAAAAGCAACGGCAAGATTCATGGAGAAAATTTAAACCACCAGGACACCGGGACACAAAGCAATTTCTGAACTTTGTGCCTTGATGTTTTTATGGTAAAAATTCTCTGACGTGATTGACACCGACGAAAAACTCACGGCGTGGCTTCCCAAACTTCGCGCCGCCAAATGGATCGCCATAGACACCGAAGCCGACAGCCTGCACGCCTATCCCGAAAAAGTCTGCCTCATCCAGATCAGCACCGCCGACGGCGACGAATTGATCGACCCGCTCGCCGGGATCAATCTCCACCCGCTATTCGACGCGTTCAACGCGCGCGAACTTATTTTTCACGCCGCCGACTATGATTTGCGCCTGTTGGAGAAACACCATCAATTCACGCCTTCCGCGATTTTCGACACCATGCTCGCCGCGCGCCTTTTGGGCGAACTGCAATTCGGCTTGAGCAATCTCGTGGAAAAATTCCTCGGAGTGAAACTCGACAAAGGTTCGCAGAAAGCCGACTGGGCGAAACGTCCGCTCACCGAACGGATGGAAGCCTACGCCCGCAACGACACGCATCATCTCAAACCGCTGGCCGACAGATTGAGATCCGTGCTTGAAGAAAAAAGCCGCCTCGCGTGGCATCAGGAATGTTGCGCGCGGCTCGTCGCCGAATGTTCCCTGCCGCCGCTCGTGAACTCCGATTTGGTCTGGCGCATCAAGGGCAGCAGCAGACTGGATCGTCCCGCGCTCGCCATCCTGCGCGAACTTTGGAAATGGCGCGAGACCGAGGCCATTGCCGCGAATCGTCCGCCATATTTTATCCTGTCACACGAAACGCTCGTGGATATCGCCGCCGTCGCAGCAACGCACCGTCCGGTTGAAAATCTTTTGCCGCCGCGCATGTCGCCGCGACGACGCGATAGCGTGCTTGCCGCCGTCAAAGCCGGACTCGCGGTGCGCTCGTCGCAACAGCCCGAAATCATCCGGCACAGATTCCAGAGGCCGGACGAAGCAGAGTTTCGCCGTTACCGCGAGATCGAGAGACGCCGCGACGCGCAGGCGCACAGGTTGGACATTGACCCGACGCTCATCGCGAGCAGGGCGACTCTCGGCGAACTCGCCGACGATTGGGACAAGCGCGCGCCCGAACTCATGCACTGGCAGCGCGAACTGCTGAAATAATTATTTACAGTCAAAATCCCACGTACAAGAGCGGATGGTTTGAATGCATTTCCCGTTTGAATCGAAACGAATGCATTCGTTCGTGCAACGCATGCATCCCTGAAGCTTTTCTCCGTCGGTTCCGAAGACCGCATCGCCTGTGGCCCTGAATTTTTCAACGCCATTCTGGTCCATGAGCGATTTGCCGTGGTCGGCAACGGTCAATTCCACTTTTTCAATATCTGCGGATTGTTTCGCCATGCTTGGCGCTGATCCTTTCAGAGCGGTTGAACCGCAATCGAAATCCCACGTGCAAGAGCGGATGGTTTGGATGCAATTCCCGTTTGAATCGTAACGAATACATTCATTCCTGCAACGCATGCATCCTTGAAGCTTTTCTCCGTCGGTCCCGAAGACCGCATCGCCTGTGGCCCTGAATTTTTCAACGCCATTTTGGTCCACAAGTGACTTGCCTTGATTGGCGACGGTCAATTCCGCATGTTCAACGGCTGCCGGTGTTTCAGCCCCCGCCGATTTTATGGAAACATTCGGTGATGATTGTTTGGCGGGGGTTGCACAACCTGACAAGAAGACGGCTGCAAGAAACCCCGCCGCCGCCACACATAAAACTTTTTTAGTCGTATTCATAATTTTTTCCCCGTATTGATTTGTTTGCTGCTCTAGCAGCCTCTGGCTGCAATAACAAAAAACACGCTGTTGGCAAGCCATTTCATCTCACCGCTTCAAACGCGAAGCCCTTCAAATATTCCGTTTCAGGAATCATTGGAATGATGGGATGATCCAGCGACTGCGCGTAAGTCGCGATACGTCGCAAAATTCTCCGTGTGTCAAAAGCGGCAGAAAGAAGCGTGTCCTGAAACAATTCCGCGTTGACGTGGTGCGAACAGCAGAACGTCGCCAGCGTGCCGCCGACCTTCAACAGCTTCAGCGCGCGCAGATGGATTTCCTTGTAGCCGCGTAACGCATCTGGCACGGACGCGCGATTGCGCGTGAACGACGGCGGGTCGAGAACGATCAGATCAAACCGCGGGATGACTCGTTCGTGCGGCTTGACGGCAGTATTCGCCTTGAGCCAGTCGAAAACATTCACGACCTCGAATGAACATTTTTCCGCGAGACTATTTGTCGCGGCATTTCTCTTTGACGCTTCAATCGCATCCGCACTCTGGTCGAGCAGATGGACGTGCGCCGCGCCCGCGCGCGCCGCGTGCAATCCGAATCCGCCGAGAAAACTGAAGCAATCCAAAACCTGCGCGCCTTTGGCAAACTGCGAAACGGCCTGATAGTTCGCCTGCTGGTCGAGATACATTCCGGTTTTGTGGCCGCCGAGCAAATCAGTTTCAAACTTCAGGCCGTTCAAATTCACAGGAACCGGTCCGCTCAATTCGCCCGATAAAATTCCATTCACTTCGGCCAGGCCTTCGAATTTTCGTGAGCCGATGTCGCTGCGTTCGACAATTGCGCGAGGCGAAAAGATTTTTTGCAGCGCGGTGACAATTTGCGTTTCTCGTTTATCCATGCCAAGCGAAGAAATTTGCATAACGAGAACGTCCTCGTATTTGTCCACGATGAGGCCGCTCAAAAAATCGCTCTCGGCATTCACGACGCGGAATGAAGTCGCTTTCGACAAATGTTTTTGACGGACGGCGAGAGCGGCACGGATGCGTCCCTCAAAAAAAATTTCGTCCACTTCGACCCGTTCCGGCGCGAGAATACGGACGTGGATTTTTGATTTTGAATTGAAGAAGCCGGTGCCGAGCAATCGCTGGCGATGGTCTTTTACCTGGACGAGTTCGCCGTCGGCGACGGGCGAGGTGAGCCGGGAAATTTCGCCGGCATAAATCCACGGATGACCAGCCACGATGCGGTCGGCTTCGCCCGGTTTTAGCAAAACAGTCGGTAACGATTCCATAGTTTGTAAACAGTTTGCGCCGGACAATCCTGCGCGAGCCTGCATCAAAACAAAAATAGGGTTTGAAAGAAAGCAAATCCGAAGGTGATCGCGGCAAGAACGAGAAACTTTTACTTGCAAGATTCACGAAGCAGGCCGATAGGTTTATAAAGCTATGAAAACGAATTATTCTATCAGCTCCATTCTTCATCAGAAATCATCGGCGCTCTGGTCGGTCGCGCCGCAAACGACTGTCTTCGACGCCATCAAGCTCATGGCCGAGAAAAATATCGGCGCGCTGCTAGTGATGTCCGGCGGCAAGCTCACCGGCGTGTTCACCGAGCGCGATTACACGCGCAAGGTCGCGCTTGAGGGGAAAACTTCCAAAAAAACACAGGTCTGGGAAATCATGCCCAAGGAAATCATTTCGGTGACACCGGACGATTCCGTCGAGGATTGCATGAAGCTGATGACCGAAAAACGCGTGCGGCATCTGCCCGTGTTGGAAAGTAGAAGCGTTGTCGGCATCATCTCCATCGGCGACCTTGTGAACTGGATCATCTCGGCGCAGAACGCCGCGATCGAGCAGATGGAACAATACATCGCGGGCGGCGCGACCGCGTGAAACGCCGGAAAACTTATTTCGTTATGTCGTCCACTTGCTTTTCGTAATCGACGGCATCTTGCCGGAGCTTGTCTGAAGTGGCGGAATGTTTCATCGCACTGCCAACCTTTGCGTAAGCGATTGTCTGAATCTCCATGCGATGGTTGAAAACAAACACTAAAATTGTCGCGGCGAAAAGATAGACGAAAACCCCGCGGGCGCGGCCAAAAAACCGGCTGCGACGATCCGCGCGGATTTTGCGTTGCCGGTCAATCCGAACCCATTCATTTATTTTGTTAACAGTGATGTCCACGCCCTGATTTACCGCACTTTCCATGCCACGGTGTTGGGCTAAAAATGCGAAAATGGAACAGTTGACGGTCAGGCAAAAGGGCTGCCAGCTTTGGCAGAGGCTAAGGCAGCCATATCGCTCGCCAAAACTGCACCGGCATTGATGGAGTTATGGAGTTGGTGATGTTCAACGTGCTGGCAAGAGGCGTGTTGGTGCTGATGGAAGTCCACGTAATCAGATTCGTCGAGCGTTGGATGACATAAGGAACGCCAGCTTGACCCTGAAGTTGAAAGGCGAACTGGTTTGCGGCCGGCGGAAGCGGAATGGACAGTAATTTTGCCGGTGCAGGTGAGAGCTCCAGCACGGTGGCCGAGTAAGGCGGAAACACATAGCTGAAGTTTGTTCCGGCGACGGAAAAATTTGTTTGGGCAACATCCGGCGAGCCGATGCTGGTTTGCGCGGCGGTGTCCTGTGGAATCCCGTAGGAATAGACTGTCACGCCTGTAGCCGGGGTAAAGCTCGCCACCTTCACCTGTCCGGTGAATGTGTTGGCGGGATCTTTATTGATGGCCAGAATCGTCAAACTGCCGTCCAGCCGTCGGACAGCATAGGTCGAAAGCATTGAATAATCGTTGGTGGCTGTGATCACCGTATCGCCCGTTTGCACGAAGTGCTGCATGAGTTTAGCCGTGTAATAAGTCGGGTAAAGGTTCGAGTATCCGCTGTCCACGATTCCGTAATCGCCATACGTGCGCCAGCCATAAAGCGAGGAACTCATGTTGCCGTCGGTTTCCTGACCGTTGCGCAGAGCCCACCAGAAAAGTCCGTTGAATTCCGTTTGCATGAGTTGGGCAAGACTATCCGCCTTGTAAAGGCCGTTGACAAGACTGGTAGATTGTTTGCCGGGCTGGGACGAAACGGAATTGTTTTCCGTGCAGACCAATTCGATGTTCATGCCGCTCGTGCCGACATAATCGGTGATTTGTTGCCGCAAATCCGACGCAGCCAGCGCCCAGGCATTCGTGGGGTCGAGCAATCCAGCGTCGCTTTCGCTGCCCGGATTTTGCGGATAATTATGGTAGATGGCGAAATCCGGCGTGACGCCCAGGCTCTTCAACGTCGCCAGCAACACCGCGGTCCAACCGTTGTGATATGTGCCTTCGCGCGCGTTGTAAGCCGGATGACTGGTGTTGTTGACATAACTGTCCTCGCCGGGCGTCACAACGACTCCGATTTTGACCGTCGGATCAACCGCTTTTATCAACGAGATGTAATCCCGTGCGCGCAACGCATATGTGTAAGGATCATGCGGCACGCTATTGCTGTCTGTTTCCCACGAGCCGTATTCCTCGTTGCCGATTTCCCAATACTTGAAACCCAGCGGTGCCGACCGCGAGATGCGGAGAAAATTTTTGCCATCATCCGTTCCAAGCGGAACAGCCGACCGCAATGCAGCCCAATATGCCGCCGTGTGCCAATTGGTGCCTGCTGCATCCACGCCCAACGACTGCATATTCGACGTTGTGGCATTCACATACGCCACCCACGCCGCCGCTTCATTCGTGGAGCCTGTGCCATAGTTCAATGTGGTCATCGCCGTCCCGTTTATATTGGTGATCACATGAATGAAACTGGCCGGGCTCGTTGTCCACGACCAATCGTTGGCGTCTTGCCGGTTATAAACCCAGTGATAATCGTCTGAATCGGAACCGCCCGGAAAACGTATCGCCTTAACACCCATGTTGGTCAATATCGTCAGCGTCTGCGGCATGTCAAAATTATTGTCCCAAATCGTCGCATTGATGCCGAAGAAGCGCGTGTCCGCCGTCCGGATGGACTGTCCGGCATTCACCGTCACATGTACCGTCGTCGGCGGTGGCACGACTGGGTTCAATTGGATGTCATCGAGATAGAAAGTGGGTTCAGCCGAGTTGGCGGAATCCTGGATGACGAAACCGGTGAAGTTCGTCGTGTTTGCCACGCCGAGTGACGACAATGGAACCGTGTATTGCTGCCATGTACTGGCAGCCGGTGTGCTTAAATAATAGCGGGCGTTCTGCGCCGCGTTATACGCGCCGCCCGTGTCCAGCGTGCCATACATCTGGAGATGTTGACCGCCGCTCGCGCCGCCGTTGAGCCAGAAACTGATGCTGGCGTACGATGTGTTCGTGAGGTCGGTAGAATGAATGATTTGAATCCCCTGGTAGCCGCTGGAAATCGTCACACTGATGGAATCGCTGCCGGAATGAACCGGTGAAGTATTGGCGTAATTCTCGGTGGCGTAGCCCCAATCTTCCCAGCCGTTGACCAGCGAATCGGTATAGATCGTCATCTGCGCCATGGACAACGCCGGCGCTGCCAGAAAGACTGCCAAAATGAATTTCGACACTTTTAGAGCGATCCCTTGCGGGTTTTGATTTTGAAGCCTCATTCTCACTCAATTTAGTCCAATTTTGTCCGTTATGCAAGTCAGTTGGCGGTGCGGAAGTTCCTTAATTTGAATTATTGACTGATGTCTTGTTGGTGACCTTCCCGCCACTCGCAACGAAGCATAACATAATAACGCCCTGAATGGGCAAAGTCACAATATCCGCCGGAATGGTCAGTGGCAGCAAAGCATAATAAGAGGGATGCGGTTTATCCGTTTGAAACGGCTGTCCGTCCGCGTCCACAGATTCCGTGGGAAGAAAGAAGGAGCCGCTCGCGGTTCCTTGGGCATGTTCCACCGTGTTATAGGTTATGCAACCATTCGAGATGGCGAGCAGGGCGATCAACAAAATGCTGACCGGGATTTTTGTATGAATGGTTTTCATTTTTTGCTTTTTGAATCCGCCACAAATGGAGCGATACATCGCGTGCGCGACGGCCTGATTACGGCTTGGCCGACAGTGAATTGGTTTCCGCAGTGGCCGCAGGCTTCGCGTCGGTCTCCTTGACCCGTTTGGCAACAAAATCCTCCTCGGCCACATCGCCCACCTTGCGGTGAAACTTGATTTCGTCGCCGGAAATTTTGCCCGTGTATTCGATGCGCAGATCGTTATCGTCGAACTTGAGCATTTCGACAAAAAAGATTCCATTCGTGCTGATCGTGCCTTCGGTGATCGCCACCTCGTTCGTTCCCATGTCCCGTTCGCCGACGGCCTTGCCGGTGACATTAGTGCCGTCCACCTTGAGGTCGAACGTATATTTTTGCAGGCCGATCTGGGAATCGAACTCGCCCTTCCATTTCCCGGCCACGCCGTCTTCCGCACGGGCAACTCCGGCAACCGCCAGCGCGAACGCCGCCAGCGCGAATATTTTGGTGAAGTTTTTCATAGATAGGTTTGGTTGAATGGGACGCGGACAGACAACCAGAAGCGGGCGGCGGATGAAAGAAAATCTTCTGGAGCGGGCTGGCCCCAACGAGGCGACATCAAATCAGCCCGGCGTTGGCGCGAACCCTGCAGAGCCTTAAAACAAACCTGCAGAGCCTCTTTGCAGACCTGCAAAGCCTTAAAACAAACCTGCAGAACCTCTTTGCAGACCTGCAAAATCATTTTGCAAACCTGCAAAGACGCTTTGCAGACTTGCTTGGAGGCAAAGACGATTGGAAAAGTCTTTAAGACGGTCGGAAAAACCTTTTTTCAAGTTGGATTAGGCTTTAAGACGGTTGGAAAAACCATTTCTCCGGTCGGTAAAATCATTTTTCCAATAGGAAAAAAGGCTAACTCAACAGGAAAAACGGCCGAAACAGTCGAAAAATCGGCGTTTTGAGCCGGAAAATGGGCTTTTCATCCCGAATTTGTGGTCAAGACCTTGTAATCCATGCGCGAGGGAACGGGGATGCAACCCCGCCTGCCCCCGATGCCGTTTATCGGGGTTGGGCTTGGAAATGATTTTGGACGGATGTCCCAAGGTATGACTTTTGCGTCCATCGTCCGGTTTTGCCCCAACGGGGCTACGTCATTCAGCCCGGCGTTGGAGCGA
>CAZHXG010000048.1:0-12376 GCA_964536285.1 uncultured Bifidobacteriaceae bacterium | reverse complement strand
CGGGATGTTGCTGGAGATGAAAACGACCGAGCCGTATTCGCCGAGCGCGCGGGCGAACGCGAGCGCAAAGCCGGTGAGCAACGCGGGCGTCAGCGTCGGGAAAATAACGCGCCAGAAAATCTGCCAGCGGTTCGCGCCGAGGCTTGCGGCGGCGTCTTCAAGTTCGGGATCGAAATCCTCCAGCACGGGCTGGACGGTGCGGACGATGAACGGCAAACCGATGAACGTGAGCGCGACGAAAATTCCGAGTTGCGTGTAGGCGATTTTGATTCCGAGCGGCGCGAACAATTGACCAATCCAGCCGTTCGGCGCGTAAAGCGTAGCTAAAGTGATGCCCGCAACGGCGGTCGGCAACGCGAACGGCAGATCCACGAGCGCGTCCACGAGTTTTTTTCCGAGAAAATTGTAGCGCACCAAAACCCACGCGACGATCAATCCGAAAATCGCATTCACAACCGCCGCGAAAAATGACGCGCCGAAACTCAAACGATAGGCGGCGAGCGCCTGCGGCGAAAAAACGGTGTGCGAAAATTGCGCCCACGAAAGCTCGCTGCTTTTCACGAAGACCGCCGACAGCGGAATCAGCACGATGAGGCCAAGATAAAACAGCGTGAAGCCGAGCGTCAGTCTGAAGCCCGGCAACACTCGCAACTTTTTTGCTCCGAGTCGTCTGGTCGCCACAAAGTTTGAGTCTTAAAATTAGAGGTTCGGAGCGTAGGCGATGAACTTGTTGTATTCGAGCAAAATTGTCTGCAACGCGGCCACGAACGCGAGTTCCTTCAGATATTCCGGCGGCGTGGCGGGCGTTTCCAAAATGATTTCAAACGGGCGCGGGCGAACTTTCGGCGGCGCGGACAAAATGCCTTCGTAATTGTCGCGGATGATCCCGTTCTGCGCCGAAAAACCGTCAATGAGGGGGCGTCCGTCGCGCGGCAGGAATTTTTCTGCGGCCTGCAATGCGGGTTTAATCAAATTTTTTTTCAGCGTCGCGCCGTTGACAAAACCGTAAAAGCCGTCGCTCGTGTCGTCGGTGTGCAGCGAAATAATTCCCTGAAACGATCGTGAAATCAGTTCAGCCTGAAGCAGACGGACTTCCGGCTCTCTGGAATTTTTCCAGAATTCACGGTTCAAATCCTTTCCGCTGCGCGAAAACCGCGTTGCGTCTTCGAAACCGGTCGGATTGCAGATCGGATAAAACGACAGATAATATCCGGCGGCGAGTTCGGGCTTGGCTTCGAGCAGTTTGATGAACTGGATAATCGCGTGAACGCCTTCGGGTTCGTCACCGTGGATTCCGGCGAAAATTCCGATGCGGATCGGCGTGTCGCCGCCCTTCGGCCCGACGAACAAATAGCGCGGCAATTCGTAGCGCTCGCCGCCTGATTCAAAATGCGCCTCGTAATTCGCGACGAGGTTCGGCGAAGTCGCGGCGATTTTGTCCAGAGGCGCGAGCAGTTCGCCGATGGAGCGGCGTTGTGTGCGCGGCGTTTGCGTCGTGGTTTTGATCGAAGAGTCGGCGATTGTCATTTTTAGTTTAAGTTTTGTTTCGCATTTCCTTTACGAGCGGTGGCGGCCTAATGGACTCAAGCCGCCGCCCTCTTCGGAGGAACCACGAACTAGTTTTGCGGTTGGAAGATCTGGTCGAAAACGCCGCCGTCGGCGAAATGGGTTTGCTGCGCCTTTGTCCAGCCGTCGAATTCCTGGTCAATCGTGACCAGTTTCAACTGGGTGAAATTGGCGGCGTATTTTGCGGCGATGGCTTCATTACGCGGACGATAAAAATTTTTCGCCGCGATTTCCTGGCCTTCATCCGAATAAAGATAATTCAAATATGCCGTCGCAACTTCCGTCGTGCCGTGATGCTTCGCATTTTTGTCAACCACAGCAACGGGCGGCTCCGCCAGAATGCTCAAGGGCGGCGTGACAATCTCAAATTTGTCCGCGCCGAATTCCTTCAATGTCAGATGCGCCTCGTTTTCCCACGCGAGCAAAACGTCGCCGATGCCGCGTTGTGAGAACGTGATGGTCGAGCCGCGCGCGCCGGAGTCAAGAATCGGGACGTTTTTGTAGAGCTTCGTGATGAAGTCTTTCGCCTTCGCGTCGTCGTGACCGTAACTTTCCAGCGCGTAGGCGTAGGCCGCGAGATATGCCCAGCGCGCACCGCCAGAAGTTTTCGGATTCGGCACGACAACGGTCACGCCTTTTTTAACAAGATCATCCCAATCCTTGATGCCCTTCGGATTTCCTTTGCGCACGAGGAACACAATCGTCGAAGTATAAGGCGTGCTGTTGTTCGGTAAACGAGTCTGCCAATTCGCGGGCAATAATTTCGCCTGCTGCGAAATCGCGTCAATGTCATAGGAGAGCGCGAGAGTCACCACGTCGGCTTCAAGCCCGGCGATGACGGACTGCGCCTGCTTGCCCGAACCGCCGTGCGATTGCGAGACGACAATGTCGTCGCCGGTTTTCGCCTTCCAATATTTTGTGAACGCGGCGTTGTATTCGGTGTAAAGCTCGCGCGTCGGGTCGTAGGAGACATTCAGCAACTTCACCTCCCTAGCGTCCGCCGAAACGGCGAGCGAAAGAATCAAAAGAATTTTTAGAATAGTTTTCATGTGTCGTAAATTTATAGCTTTCCGGTTTGCTTAAAACGCGAGTTGTATGCGTGTGAACACAACGTTCTCCGGCTGGCTTGTTATTGGTCCCAGCCCAGTCGTGCCGCCACCGCCCGTAAAGGTGGTGCGTGAAAAACTCGCGTTCACGCGAATATCACGATTCAAATACCAATTGAGGCCGACTGACCATGCTTTTGCCTCCGAAGCAGAGCCAGTGGTCGCAAATATCGGAAACGCGGCATTGTCAATATTCAAATCCGCATAACGGGCGACCACCTGCCATGCGCCCCATTGATTCTTTTTTATATCGAACGGATGCTTGGGTGTTATGCCGTTGTAAGAGGCATTTTCCCCCGTCACCACCCAGCCACCCGAAATTTCCCAAGCCGTATTCTGCAAATCAGCAGATATTCCTCCTTTGGTGACACGCTGGTCGGAAATCAGATATTCTGCCGACAAGCTCAAAGGTCCGTAGTAATAATATGCCTGTGGTGAAATCCGCCAATGTGTGCCATCGGCAAACACGCCGGAACTATAAGTGAAAAAATTCTGCTGGCCATCGGTTCTGTAACCCGGTGTCAAATCGGTATTCGTGCCGTGATCCACTTCATAGCTGCCGCCCACACCAAAACCCAAACCTTGCAAAGCAACCACGGACGACGTCTTCCATGGCTGAAAGAAAAACCGCCCGGCAAATGCCCGATTATCATTAACATCCTGGTTCACCGTCGTGCCGTTAAAGTCCGGTGCGCCATTAAAAATTCCGGCGGCATAACTGACCGCCCCGCTAAATAAATCGCCGTGCAGTTCTACGCCAATGTCTCGATTAGGTGCCAAATCCGTCACGATTGAGCGTTCATTAAACAAAGTCCAGGTGTCTGCTTGCAGCGCCTCCAAGCCGACCGGTGACTTGAATTTGCCCGCCTCCAATTGTAATTCCGGGTTGTAATGATAGTTCAAATACGCGTCAAAGATTTGAACCGTGGTGTTGCCAAAATCCGGTGTGAAATTAAAATCAAAATCATGAAATACCGTGCCGGTGAAAATCGGCCGCGCACGACGTATGAGAAATGTGTTTTTGCCGAGAGTGCCGCCGCCATCGTCAATAAATGTCCGGCTGTCTGACTGAATCAAGCCGTGCAAGGTGGCAACAAAATTTGAGTCTGCCGAACTGAAACCAAAGCCATTCGGGCCGAGGACGATTTTCGGCTGTGTCTTGGCGGTCGTGGCCGCCGCATCCTGATCCAGTTCGCGCTCGCGTTCAAGAATGCGGACTTTCTGGTCAAGGTCCTGAATCTGATCTTTGTCAGGATTGACGGCAGTCGCCTGCTCGGTCTGACGCTGATTTTCCAGATCCGAAACTTTTTGGTCGAGTTTTTGGATTTCCTGTTTCAAGGCTGCAATCTCCGCAGCCTCCGTGGAATTGGTCGGCGCATCGTCTGCAAGTGCAGCGACGGCGAATTGCGCTCCAACAAATATTGCGATCAACAACTGATTTATTTTCATGTTCTTTCGTTTCGTTTCACGCCGCTTCCGATTGTCCGGTTAGCGACAACTTCATTTTTTTGTTTTGCGCCTCCGGTGTTCCGATTGGCGTTAAATTTTCATGGACGCGGTTTGTCGAGCCGCACGCGCTCCGTCTTTTCAATCTGCGTTACCTGCGAATCATGCACGACGATCTCCACCACGCCGTAGCGCAGCGAGCCGACTTGCTGCCGGACAATCTCCAGCCAGTCCGGTTTTCCGTCGGATTCACCGCTCACTTTGGTCTGTGCCGCGCTCATCTCAAATTATTTTAATGACGACTTATTTAGTCGTTATTTTCCACAGATTACAAAAACTGTCAACTGCTTTTTAAAAAAATCTTTTAAATGCCTTCTCCGCCGATAAAACCTGCGGAAACCTCGCGTTTTGTAACCGGCGAATGTTTTGCAATGTCGGCCAGCGTTGCCTCGTCCATCACTCCGGCCACATAATTGCGCGCGTCCAGAAAAACACGCCTGAATTTGCAGACTGGCTCCTGCGAACAGCGCATGTAAGCCGTGACCGAAACACAGTCAATTGGCGCTAAAATGCCGTCGAAATGACGCACCACTTCGCCCATTGTGATTTTGGCCGGGCTCTTCGCCAGCACATAACCACCGCGAATTCCCGCCAGGCTGTTCACCCAGCCTTGCGCCTTAAGCTGAAGCATGATCTGTTCAAGAAAGCGCTTGGGAACGTCGTTACGCCGGGCAAGTTCGCGGATCGGGATTGGCGCGCCGCCAAAATGATCCACTAACGTGAACAAAGCGCGCAAAGCGTAATCTGTTTTCTTTGAAACTCGCACTATGAATATACGATATCTTCAGTCAGGTTTAAGTCAATAACGATTAACAAACCTCCTTCGTTCCTAAAAGAATTTAACTGATGATCCGCCGGCCTTCATCAAGGAAAATGCCTTTAAAATTCATCTCAAGCGCCTGCGGATTGGTCGCTTTGGACATGGCTTCTTTTTCCGTCACGCGGCCAGCTTTGACAAGATTGAACAATGACTGGTTGAAACTGATCATCCCGTCATCGTTCCCCGTTTCAATCGCCCCCGCAAGTTTATCGAGCCGGTTTTCCTCGATGAGTTTTTTCACAAGCGGCGTGTTGAGCATGATTTCCAATGCAGGAGTCACTTTGTTGTCCACCGTGCCAATCATTCGCTGGCAAATGACTCCGCGTAGCGTGCCGGAAAGTTGACGGCGGATTTGCTCGCGTTCGTCGGCCTTAAAAAAATCCAAAATGCGCGTGACCGATTGTGACGCGCTGGTGCTGTGCAGCGTGGACAAAACCAAATGTCCCGTGTCCGCCGCGCTCATGGCAGCCGAAAAGCTGATGTCGTCGCGCATTTCGCCGATCATGATGATGTCCGGGTCCTGCCGCAAAACATGCACTAGCGCCTGATGAAATGACAACGTGTCGAGACCGACTTCGCGCTGCTCAATCACGGACTGATTGTCCTCAAAGACGTATTCAATCGGATCTTCGAGCGTGATGATGTGTTTTTTGAAATTGTTGTTGATGTGTTCGATCATCGCCGCGAGCGTTGTGGATTTGCCGCAGCCGGTCGAACCCGCCAGCAACACGATGCCGCGCGGAGATTCCGCAACTTTTTTTATCTGTTCCAACAGGCCAAGCTCTTGAAAACTTGGGACGATTGTTTTGACAAAGCGCATTGCGAGACACCATTGGCCGCGCTGTTGAAAAAGATTTGTCCGAAAGCGCCCGATTTCCGGGATGAAATAGGAAAAATCAATTTCCCGATCCTCTTCTAGCCGTTTTTTCAAATGCATCGGCGTGATGGTCGCGACTATCCGGTTCATCCAATCTTCCGTGGGAAATGGACACTCAATGGCGACCAGTTCGCGGTTGATGCGGAAAATCACCGGTGTTCCGATTTTTAGATGTATGTCCGACGCGCCGCCCTCGACAGCAGTCTTGAGGATTTTCTGAAAGAGTTCCATTCCCGAAAAGTAGCAATATATTCCGCAAACGCCAGCCGAGAAAATGCTTTGCCTAATCCAGCTTTTTTTCGTGTCTTTCGCGTCTTTCGCGGTTAAAAATTTCCCATGTCGAAACATCGAATCGGAATCATCGGCGGCACGGGACTTTACAACATCGAAGGTTTCACCGGCCAGAAATGGGTGAAAGTCAAAACGCCGTTTGGAAAAACGTCCGATGATTTGCTCACCGGGAAAATCGCCGGGCGCGACGTGGTTTTTCTGCCGCGACATGGACGAGGCCACAGAATTTTGCCGAGCGAGTTGAATCATCGCGCCAACATCTGGGCGATGAAAAAACTCGGCGTCGCGTGGATCATCAGCGTCAGTGCCGTCGGCTCGTTGCAGGAAAAATATCGGCCGTGCGACATCGTGCTGATCGACCAGTTTTTCGACCGCACCAAGCAATCGGCAAACCACACGTTCTTCGGACGCGGAATTGTCGCGCACATTTCGTTCGCAAAACCGATTTGCGAAGAATTGCGGCAGATCATTTTGAAAACCGCGCGCGAAACCAAAACGCAGGTTCACGACGGTGGCACTTACGTCAACATGGAAGGCCCGGCGTTCAGCACGCGAGCGGAATCGTTGACAAACCACAAACTCGGCTACGACGTCATCGGCATGACGAACCTTGGCGAGGCCAAATGCGCGCGCGAGGCGGAGATCGCCTACGCGACACTGGCGATGTCCACCGACTACGATTGCTGGAAGGAGGACGAACACGTCACGCTGGAGATGATCATCGCCAACCTGCAAAGAAATGCGGATGCGGCAAAAAAAATTGTTTCCGCCGCGATCTCAAAAATTCCCGCCGAGCCGGATTGGCCGTGCCATTCCGCGCTGAAAAATTCATTTCTGACCGACAAAAAATTCTGGCCAAAGAAAACCGTGGCCGAATTGAAACCGATCCTGGCAAAATATCTGTGAACAAACGCACGATTGTCAAAAAAATCGTCGCTCGGCTCACGGAGGAATTGCAGGTTTACTTCCGTGCCGCACAATTCTCACGCGCCGAGGCCACGCACGAATCCAGCAAGCCCGAGAGCAAATACGACACTCGCGGCCTCGAAGCCTCCTACCTCGCGCGCGGCCAGTCCAAGCAGGCGGCGGAAATCGAATCATCTATTGCCGAGTTTGAGAAGCTCGGCGCGAAAAAATTTGCGGCGGCCGACGACATCGACATCGGCGCGCTGGTAGAACTGGAACATGGCGGCGAAAATCTGTTTTACTTCATCGGCCCGCGCGCCGGCGGCACAGAAATTTTACACGACAAAAACGAAATTCTCGTAATCACCCCGCAATCGCCCTTGGGCGAACAACTACTCGGAAAGAAATCCGGCGACAAACTGCAATTGAAACTCGGCGGAGAAACCCGCGCGGCAAAAATCATGGGCGTGGAATAGGAGCGCGAATAGCCGAACAAAGTTGGCATCCCCGGCCGTTTCGCGTAACAATTTCGCGTGCCGGTCATTGATCATCTTTTTTCTGTCGGTTGGATCCGCAAGGCCATCTGGAAGATTTGGTATCCACTGCTCACGCGTCGGCTGCATGGCGAGGAAGTTTTATTTCTCAATTACGCTTACGAAGAAGAGCCGCCGATGGGCATTGTACTTGCGCCAGCAGACGAACCGAATCGCGCTTGCATCCAACTTTATCATCATGTCGCCACACAAGTTGATCTGCGCGGGAAAAATGTTCTGGAAGTAAGCTGCGGTCACGGCGGCGGCGCAAGTTACCTCACGCGTACACTCCAACCGAAAAATTACACAGCGCTGGATCTGAATCCCGCCGGAATAAATTTTTGCAAACAACGTCATCGCGTTCACGGATTAAATTTCGTGCAGGGCGACGCGGAAAATCTGCCGTTCGCATCAAGCACTTTTGATGCGGTCATCAACGTCGAGGCGTCACATTGCTATCCGAACTTTCCAAAATTCCTGGCGGAAGTCGCACGCGTGCTGCGATCGGGCGGAAATTTTCTCTATGCCGACTTCCGGTTTACCGACCGTCAAGCCGAATGGGAAAAGGCCATCGCCGCCGCGCCACTCAAACTTCTGCGCACGCGTAACATCAACGCCGAAGTCCAACGCGGAATGAATTACAACTCTGCGCGTTCGCAGGATTTGGTCGTGCGGCATCTGCCGAGATTCATGCATTCGCTCGGCGCAGACTTTGCGGGCATCAAAGGCTCGCGCGTTCACAATGCGCTCAACAACGGTGAACTTTCATACCGCTCGTATTGTTTTGAAAAGATTGTGCAACCCACCGCACCTTGACGCTGGCACACAAAAGCGACAAACTCGCTTTGCATTTCTGAATCAACTGAACCATCTATGCCAACCAAAATCATCATCAAACCCGCGAAATCACCCGCCGCCGTCGGCCCCTACAATCACGCCGTGCACGTTGGAGATTTACTTTTCTGCGCCGGACAAATTCCGATTGACCCGAAAGACGGCAATCTGATTTCCGGCGACATTAAAGTTCAAACCGAACGCGTTCTGCAAAATGTGAAGGCAATCCTCGACGACCAGAAACTCACATTCGCGAACGTCGTGAAATCCACAGTGTTCTTGACGAACCTTGCGGACTTCGCTGGCATGAATGAGGTTTACGCAAAATATTTCACGGAAAATTTTCCGGCGCGCTCGACGATTCAAGTAGCCGCGCTGCCGAAAGGTGCAAACGTGGAAATCGAAGTCATCGCGCATTTTTAATCATGCCTGTCGGAATCCAATTGTTGATTGCATTGCTCGTTGGCGGAGCGCTTGGAATTCTTTTTGGCTGGTTGAAATGGGCCGGCAAGCGTTCTGATTTGCGGTTGGAAAATGAATTGCGCCAGCAAATTTTGCAACGTGAAACGGAGTTGGCACAATTGCGTTTGCAATTGGCGGAAATTGGAAGCGCGCGCGCGGCGGCGGAAGCAAAATTCGCATCTTCCGAAAAAATGCTCGTTGAACAACGCGCGTTGCAGGACAAGGCGTTGATTGATTTGCGAGAGGCGTTCAAGGCGTTGAGCGCGGATGCGTTGAAGCAACTTCAACCGGAATTTCTTGAACGCGCTAGGCAGACGTTCGCTGTTTTTCAAGAATCCGCGAAAGGCGATCTGGCGCAGCGGCACGAAGCGATCAAAACCTTGGTCGAGCCACTGAAACAGCAGTTGGAGACTTATCAAAAACGGTTGCAGCAAAGTGAAAGCGCGCAGTCGAGCGCGCTCGGCGAAGTAAAAAAACATCTGGAGACGCTCGCGCAATCCAACTTGTCACTTGCGGCGGAGACACAGCAATTCCGAATGGTTTTAAAATCGAATCAAGCGCGCGGGCGTTGGGGCGAAGAAACGTTGCGGCGAGTCGTTGAAGCGGCGGGAATGAGCGCGCACTGCGATTTCAGCGAGCAGACGCAGGCGGGCGACGCGAAGCCGGACTTGATTGTGCGTTTGCCGGGCGACCGCTTCATCATCGTGGACGCGAAAGTTCCTGATTTTGATTTTCTCAACGCGCTCGAATCGGCGGACGAAACGAAACGCGCGGAAGCGCTCTCAATTCACGCTGCAAAATTGAAAGCGACGATCAAGGCGCTCGCCGAACGCGATTATCCGAGTCAGTTTCCGAACGCGTTGGATTACGTCGTGTTGTTCGTGCCGGCAGAATCTCTTTTCAGCGCGGCACTGGAAGGCGACCACGACCTCATTGTGTGGGCGGCAGGTAAACGGATTTTGCTGGCGACGCCAGCCTCGTTGATCGCGTTGCTGCGTTCGGTGAGCGTGAGCTGGCAGCAGCACGCGCAGACGGAGAACGCACAGAAAATCGCCGAGGCGGCGCAGACGCTTTTTGAGCGCGTCTTCGTTTTCACGGAACATTTTGAAAAAATTGGCGAAGGCCTGGCGAAGGCGAATGACGCGTTCAACAAGGCCTCTTCGAGTTATCAGTCGCGCGTCCGTCCCGCCGGGGAAAAATTGAAGGAACTCGGCGGCGCAGTTTCGGGAAAAGAACTGGCGGACATCCAGCCGCTGGATTCGACTTTGCGTTTGCCGCCGGAATGATTTTTGGCATGATTCGGTTCATGCGCAAAATTCCCATTCTAATTCTCTCACTGGTTTTTCCCTTCAACTTGTTTGCCCGTGAAAACACGCTGCTGGATTCGGATTGGAAATTCCAATCCGGCGAAACCACAAACGCGGAGACAGGGGATTTCAATGACGCCGGCTGGCAGACGATTTCGATTCCGCATAACTGGGGCTGGGAAAATGCGCAGCAGGGAAAAGATTTTTATCGCGGGCCAAGCTGGTATCGGCGCGAGCTGGACATCACGCCGGAAACCGGCAAACGATATTTTCTGCGGTTCGAGGCGGCGAGCCTGGTGGCGGATGTCTATCTGAATGGAAAATTGCTGGGGGAACATCGCGGCGGTTTCGGCGCATTTTGTTTTGAAATCACGACCAACTTGTCCGCGAGCGGAACGAATCTGCTTGCCGTGCGCGTCAACAATGCATGGGAACCAGACATCGCGCCGTTGAGCGGCGATTTTTCCGTCTATGGTGGATTGTATCGTCCGGTGCATCTGATCGTTACTGACGAAGAAAATTTCACGCCGACGGATCACGGCTCGCCGGGTGTCGCGTGGTTGCAAACGAGCGTCACTAAAAAACAGGCGGCGTTGGACGTGACGGTGCAAATATCCAATGGAGCAAAACAAAAACAACCACTGACAATGGTCGCCAGCGTGTTCGACGCGCAGGGGAATCTCATCGTCAGCAACGAAGAATCAATCACACTCGCGCCCGACGTAACGGCACCGTATTGGCTGCGCGTCGTCGTGCCACATCCGCATTTGTGGAACGGGCGCAAAGACCCGTATCTTTACAAGGCCGTCGTCGAGTTGCGCTCGACAAACGAAGTGGTTGATTCGGTCGGGCAGGAAATTGGCTTGCGTTATTATTCGATTGATCCGGACAAAGGATTTTTTCTGAACGGTCAGCCGTATCATTTGCACGGCGTGGACAAACATCAGGATCGCTTCGACAAAGGCTGGGCGGTTTCCGAAGCGGATCTGGACGAGGATATCTCGCTCATCAAGGAAATGGGTTGCACGGTCGTCCGCTGCGCGCATTACCAGCACAGCGATTATTTTTACAACCTGTGCGACAAGGCCGGGATTCTGGTCTGGGCGGAAATTCCGCAGGTGAATGAAATCAATCCATCGGAACAATTCGAGGAAACGTCGCGCAACCAGTTGCTCGATCTCATCCGCCAGAACATCAATCACCCCTCGATTTTCGTCTGGAGCATGTTCAACGAATTGTGGCCCGGCCGGACTGATCCGCAGCGTGAGTTGCAGGATTTGAAAATCGTCGCGAACGGCGAAGATCCGACGCGCCCGACCATCGCCGCAACGAGCAACAATGCCATGCCACAAATGAACAAGATTCCTGATCTGCTCGGCTGGAATATTTATCCGGGTTGGTATTCAGGCTGGGGAACAAAAGACGATTTTAGCGCGTCACTCGACCAACGACGCGCGGACAGCCGGCACGGCGGATTTTGTGTGAGCGAATACGGCGCTGGCGCGAACGTGACACAACACGAACAAAATCCGAAACAACCGAAAACCGACGGCCAATGGCACCCTGAAGAATGGCAATCACTCGTGCATGAAACGGCGTGGGCGGCAATGAAGGAGCGTCCGTTTGTCTGGGGCACGTTTGTTTGGAATATGTTCGACTTCGCCGTCAGCACGCGACACGAAGGCGGCGTTGCCGGTCGCAACGACAAGGGATTGGTGACATATGACCGTAAAATCAAGAAAGACGCGTTTTATTTTTACAAGGCGAACTGGTCGGATGAGCCGGTGCTTTACATCACCAGCCGCCGTTTCAACGAACGCACGAATGCGGTGACTGACGTGAAAATTTATTCTAACGCAAAGAAAGTGGAACTGTCGCTCAATGGAATTTCTCAAGGCAGGAACAGTGACAGCACAAATTGTGTTTTTATTTGGCAGAACGTTGCGTTGAAGTCTGGTGAAAACAAAGTCGAGGCGCGGGCTGAAATCGGCGGAACAAATTTGACTGACAGTTGTGCCTGGGAATTGAAATAAAATTACACCAACCTTAAAATAAAAACCCGGAGAAAATTCTCCGGGTTTTATTTTGAAAGAATGGCGGCAACCTACTCTCGCGGAAGCTATACAACCACTACCATCGGCAAGGCTGTGTTTGACGGCCGTGTTCGG
>CAZHXG010000047.1:0-13333 GCA_964536285.1 uncultured Bifidobacteriaceae bacterium | reverse complement strand
AGAATTCATGGAATTAATTCGCCCAACGAACGACATTTTCCGCCACGATGAATCATTGAATGGCAATTGGTGCAGACGACAGCCAAATCATCAAGCGATGTTTCGGAAGGCGATTCTCGGTCGGCGAGCGGTTTCAAATGATGGACGTGAGCAAAATCTTTTCCAAGTTCTCCATAAATTGTTTCAAAGTCAAAATTGCATCCGGGCACTTTTTGAATTTTCTTTGTGTTACCACAACTCCATCTTCCGGTAACGATTTTCCCAGCGGCTGTTTGGTCGGCTTCTTGAGAAAGTTCAACCCATTTCCAGCGATTAGGATTCCAAGCCAGAAGGTATGTATTCATTTTTCTGCGCCTCTGCGGTTAAACATTTTTCCAAAACGGACAGCGCACAAAACGTCCGGGTTCGACTTCGAGCAGTTCGGGGATTTTTTCGGAACATTCCGGCTTCGCAATCGGGCAGCGTGGGGCGAAACGGCAGCCGGGCGGGAAATTGCCGATGCGCGGAACATTGCCGGGAATGGCCGAGAGACGGTCGGCGTCGCCGCGCAGTTTCGGCACGGAATTCATCAGCGCGCGGGTGTAGGGATGCAGCGGGCGGCGCAGGAGTTCGCGCGCGGGCGACAGCTCGACGATCTGCCCGGCATACATCACGGCCACGCGGTCGGCCATGTCGCCGACGATGCCGAGGTTGTGCGTGATGAGCAGAATCGCCATGCCGAGCCGCTGCTTGAGCTCGCTCAACAAATCCAGAATCTGCGCCTGGATCGTCACGTCGAGCGCCGTGGTCGGTTCGTCGGCGACGAGCAATTTCGGTTCGCTCGCCAGCGCCATCGCGATCATCACGCGCTGCTGCATGCCGCCGGACATCTCGAACGGATAATTTTTGATGCGCGATTCCGGCGCGGGAATGCCGACGAGTTTCAGCAGGCGGATGACTTCGGTGTCGTTCGCTTTTTCCGGCTTGTGCAGCTTGAGCGATTCTTTGATCTGGTTGCCGATGCGGAAAACGGGATTCAACGACGCGCCCGGATCTTGAAAAACGTAACTGGCCACGCCGCCGCGAATTTGTTGCAATTCGCGCGCGGACATTTTCAACGTGTCGCGGCCATTCAACAAAATTTCCCCGCCGACGTAATTGGCCGGCGGCGTCGCCACGAGCCGCGCGATGGAAAGCGCGGTCACAGTTTTGCCGCAGCCGCTTTCGCCGACGAGACAAACGGTTTCGCCCGCACCGATATTGAATGACACGTCGTCAATCGCGCGCAAGGCCTCGGCGTTTTTGCCGAAGTCCATTTTTAGATTTTTAATTTCGAGCAGGTTCATAACGACTTCGTGTCCGCCGCGTCTCTTAATCCATCGCCGAGAAAGTTGAAAGCCAGAACGGTGATGAAAATCGCCGCGCTCGGCGCGAGCAGCCACGGATAATTTTGCAAATACTGAACGTCTTCCGCCGCCGTGAGCATATTTCCCCAGCTCGCCTGCGGTTCCTGGATGCCGACGCCGAGAAAACTCAACACGACTTCGCCAAGAATATAATATGGCACGCTCAACGTCGCCGCGACGATGACATACGACAGCGTGTTCGGCAAAATGTGGCGCACGATGATTTTGAAATTCGATTGCCCAAGCGAGCGCGCGGCGAGGACGAATTGCTGTTCGCGCAGCGAGAGCGTCATTCCGCGAATCACGCGCGCCATGCCCGCCCAGCCAATGCAGCTCAAAATAATTATGATCATCGCATAAACCTGCGACGAACTCATGCCCGGCGGAAACGTCGCGCGCAGCGAAATGATCAGATACAGCGCGGGAATGGACATTATGAGTTCGCAGAATCGCATGATGACGGTGTCGGTCGCGCCGGCAAAATAACCGGAAATTCCACCGATGATGAGACCGAAGGTGAACGATAGGAAAATTCCCACGACGCCGATGGAAAGTGAAATCTGCGAGCCGTAAAGCAGCCGCGAAAAAATGTCGCGCCCGAATTGGTCGGTGCCGAAAAGATAAACCGGATGATTATCGTCGCTGCCGAACAGATGAATTGAAGCCGGAATGAAGCCGAACAATTGATATTTGTCGCCGCGAACAAAAAAATGGATTGGCTGCGTGTCGTCCGGGACTTCGCGATAAACGAAATCACCGGGCAATTGTTCGTAGCGCGGAACGACGAGACGGACGCCTGAAATCTTCGGCCAGATCGGCGGATGAAAATAACGGTCGCGATCCATGCGTTCGTAATGGTAGGGCGCAACAAAACCGGCGAACAGTGCGACGAGATAAAGCACGATCAAAATCGCGCCGCCAATCATCGCGATGCGACGGCGTTTCAATCGCCGCCAGAAAATCTGCCACGGCGACAGCGCGATTTGCGCTTCGGCATTTTGAGTTGGCGCGTCGGTTTCCATTTTTTTATTTCAAACGAATTCTTGGGTCGCTCCACGCGAGCAAAATGTCGGCGATGAAATTTCCGATCACTAGAAGCGCCGTCGCCATGACGACGCAATCCACGACGAGATAGGAATCCTTCGCGAAAAAAGCTTCCATCGTCAGCCGTCCAAGGCCGGGCCACGCCATGATGTTTTCTACGATGAACGCGCCGCTCAACAGCGCGGCGAGCGAGTAGCCGAAAATCGTGAGCAGCGGATTGATGGCGTTGCGCAGCGCGTGTTTGTAAATCACCCAGCCTTCGCCGAGGCCGCGCGCGCGTGCGGCAGTGACGTATTCGGCGCGAAGCGTGTCGAGCAGGTTGGAACGCATCTGGCGCATGATGCCGGCCAGATCGGACGCAGCGAGGACGAGCGCGGGCAAAATCAGATGGTGCGCGAAATCCCAGAATTGTTGCAGCGGCGACATCAAGTCGTGAATGGGGCTTTGCGCGCCGCCGACGGGAAACCAGCCGGTTGCCGCCGCGAACCACAGCGCGAGTAGTGACAGCAAAATGTCGGACACGGACAATCCGACAAATGAAATCAATGAGCAGGCGCGGTCAACCCACGAATCTTTTTTCACAGCCGCCCAAATGCCCAGCGGGATGGCGACGCCCCACGCAAAAATCATCGCGAAGAATGAAAGCAAAAATGTATTCCATAACCGTTGAAAAATGAGCGAGGTGGCGGGAATTTTGTAGGCCATCGAGTAACCGAAGTCGCCGTGCAAAATATTTTTGAGCCAGTAGAAGTATTGGACATACCAAGGTTTATCGAGATGGAACTGAGCCTTGAGTTTTGCGATCGTGTCCGGCGAGATTTGCGGATTTTGCTGGAGCGCGGTGAAATAATCGCCGGGCGCGAGCGACATGAGCAGAAACGTGAGCAGCGAGACGCCGATCAACAGCGGAATCATGTGCAGCAGCCGTTTGAAAATAAATCGCCACATCGCAATAGCGTTGGAAACGTGGCAAAAATTCCGCGCGCTTGCGAGTGAAAAGGACGCTTTCGGCGCGGGAGAGAAAATGTTAATGTGGCGCGCATGAAAAATTTAGTTCGAGCTTTTGCGGTTTTCGCGGTAACAATTTTTTGTTTTTGCGGCTGCTGGAAAAAATCCGAAACAAAAAATTCCGCGACAAATTATCCGTTACCTGATCCGCCGCTGGTGGCGGATTGCAATCCGGGCATTCCGGGCGGTCGGCTGGTGGCGTCCACATTCGCCGATCCGAAGACGTTCAATCCCATCACGGCCAGCGACAGCGGGTCGGAGGAGATTTATCGGTTTCTCTTCGCTACATTGCTTGGCTTTGACGCGGTGAAGCAGGAAGTCGAGCCGGGGCTGGCGGAATCGTGGAGCGTCGCGCCGGACAACAAGACGTGGACGTTCAAGCTGCGGAAAGGATTGCGCTGGAGCGATGGCCAGCCGATCACGGCGGATGACGTGGTGTTCACGATGAATGACGTGATTTATAGCACGAACATCAATCCGGTCATTGCGGACGCGTTGCGCGTTGACGGGAAAAATTTCGTGGTGACAAAATTGGATGATTTGACGGTTCAAGTCGTGACACCGGAAATTTACGCGCCGTTTTTGGAAGGTTTTGGCGCGGGCGTGCCGATCATTCCCAAACACATTTTGGAAAAATTCGTCGCTGACGGAACTTTCACCTCGACTTACGGCGCGAATTGGAAACCCGAGGACATCGTCGGCAGCGGGCCGTTTATCATCAAGGAATACAAGCCCGCGCAATACACGCTGCTCGCGCGCAACCCGTATTTTTTCGAGGTGGACAGCAATGGCCAGCGCCTGCCGTATCTCGACAACATCATTTATACAGTCGTACCGGACTGGAACGGGCAATCGCTGCGGATGCTTCACGGCGAAAGTGACGCGGACGATTTCATCAAACCGGACGAATACGACACGTTCAAGGCCGCGGAAGCGGACGGCAAAATCAAATTGATCGAACCGGGCATCGGATTGGAAACCCTCTACATCCTCTTCAACGAAAATACGAATGTGAATCCCAAGACCAGCCAGCCGCTGGTTGACCCGAAGAAATTGAAATGGTTCCGCAACACAAAATTCCGGCAGGCATGCGCGTATGCGATTGACCGCGACGCCATCATCAAGTCGATTTATTCGGGACGTTCCGCGCCGAATTACGGCCTTTTGACGGTCGGCAACAAAAAGTGGTTCAACCCAAACATTCCGCAATATCCGCATGACGCGGACAAGGCGCTCGCGCTGTTAAAAGAAATCGGAATTGAAAAACGAAATGGCGACGACTTTTTGACCGACGCCGACGGAAATAAAATTGAGTTCGTCTTGAACACGAACACCGGTAACGGGCTGCGCGAAAAATCCTCTCTGCTCATCAAATCCGATCTGGAGAAACTCGGATTCAAAGTCGTTTTCCAGTCGGTTGATTTCAACACGTTGATGGATAAAATGGAAACCACTTACGATTTCGACTGCATATTAATGGGCAGCGGTCCTGAAAGCACGGACCCGGCGTTCCTAATGAACCTGATCAAGTCCAGCGGCTACTCGCACGAATGGTTTCCACGCCAGAAAACGCCCTCGACCGACTGGGAAGCGCGCCTGGATTATCTGATGGACGCGGAACTCAAGACACTGGATTTTGCCGAGCGCAAAAAAGATTTCGATGAAGTGCAGATGATTCTCGCCGAACAGCAGCCGGAAATTTTCACCGTCATCCCAAGATATTATGGTGCCGCGCGCACGAACATCGGCAACTTGCGCCCGACGCCGCTGAACTATTTCCGCGTAACGTGGAACGCCGAGGAGCTTTACTTCAAAAAATAAACTCTACTGCGACGGAAAACCGAAGCAGAACATCAGCGCGTTGAGCGTGCCGTAAGTGGCGACGCCAAGCGCCTCGCGGACGAACGGAATTTGCAGCACGAGAATGATTCCGACGAAACCGAAGCGGCATAAATTAAAATAGGTTTCGTAACTCATACCGCTCAAATTTCGCATGACGTGAGAGCCATCCAGTGGCGGAATCGGAATCAGATTGAAAAAACAGAGCAGCAGACTTAATCCGGCCATTTGGAAAAATAATTCCATCATTTCGTCAGAGCCGAACATCACCGCGACGCGTGCGAACGCCACGAGCGCGATGGCCAGAACGATGTTCATCGCCGGGCCGGCCATCGCGATGAGCATTTCATCACGCCAGCGGTTGCGGAGATTGTGCGGATTGAACGGAACAGGTTTTGCATAGCCGATGGCAAATCGCGTGACATTTGACGGGCCAAAAATCATGAAGAGCGGCAAAAGCACCGTGCCAATCGGATCAATGTGGACAATCGGATTTATTGACAGGCGACCTTGCAGCCGCGCCGTGTCGTCGCCGCATTTCCATGCGACCCACGCGTGGGCGAATTCGTGGAACGTCAGCAGCACGACCAGTCCAAGATAAAAAATCAACCCGTCAGCAATATGTGAATCCATTTCATGCCAATTTAATTTATCCGCCGCCGCGAGTCGAGGCTGTGAATTTTCTTTGCGCGCCGCGAAAATGTTTTAACCTTTCCGCGATTTAAAAATTCAACCATTCAACGAATTCATTTATGCCAATGCTTGACGGAAAAACCGGGATCGTCTTCGGCGTCGCCAACAAACGCTCCATCGCGTGGGCCATCGCGCAGGCGTGGCACAAAGAAGGCGCGAAACTCGCGTTCACGTTTCAAGGCGAGCGTGTGAAGGAAAATGTCGCCGAACTCGCCGGAACTTTCGGCGCGGACACTTTGATTTTGCCGTGCGACGTGACGAAGGACGACGAGATCGCCAACGTCTTCAAAACCGTCGGCGAAAAATTCGGGAAACTGAATCTGCTTCTGCACTCCGTCGCCTACGCGCCGAAAGACGCGCTCGAAGGTGAGTTTGTGAACACGACCCGCGAAGCATTTCGCGTCGCGCACGACGTGAGCGCGTATTCGCTCGTGGCGCTCGCGCGCGCCGCCGCGCCGTTGATGACCGACGGCGGCAGCATCGTGGCGATGAGTTATTACGGCGCGGAAAAAGTCGTGCCGCATTACAACGTCATGGGCGTGGCCAAGGCCGCGCTCGAAGCCAGCACGCGCTATCTCGCCTACGATCTCGGCCCGAAAAAAATCCGCGTCAACTGCATCAGCGCCGGCCCGGTCAACACGCTCGCCGCGCGCGGCATTTCCGGTTTTCAGCAAATGCTGAAGCATTACGAAGAACATGCGCCGTTGAAGCGAAATGTTCTGCCCGAAGAACTTGGCGCAACGGGAGCGTTTCTCGCCAGCGACGGTGCGGCGGCGATCACTGGACAAGTCATTTACGTTGATTCCGGTTATCAGATCATGGGGATGTAGCCGCGTTTGTGAAAACGCGGATCACCGCGCTTTGACAAGCGCGGCTACGAACGCACCGTCGACATTATCCACAAACGGTAATAATTCACGTTCGCTTTCCAATTTGAAATTTTCGTGTTCGCGCAAAAATTCTTTCACGACTTCGGAATTTTCTTCCGGCTCCAAACTACAAGTGCTGTAAACCAGAACGCCGCCGGGCTTTAATTTTGTCGCGGCGAGCTTGAGCAAATCGAGTTGCGCTTTTTGCAGTCGTAGAATTTCCTCTGGTGAAATTCGCCAGCGCAAATCCACGCGTCGGCGCATGACGCCGGTGTTGGAGCAGGGAGCGTCCACTAGAATTCTGTCGAAGGTCGAAGGTCGAAGGTCGAGGGCTAAAGACAAAACGATTTCAACGCAAGTCACGCCAAGCCGCTGGCAATTTTCCTGAACCAATTTCAATCGCTCTTCGGAAATGTCGCAGGCAACGATTTTACCTTCGTTGTTCATCAACTGCGCGATGAAGGTGGTTTTGCCACCGGGCGCGGCGCATAAATCCAGAATTGTTTCGCCGGGTTGCGCGCCAAGTTTGTAACCCGCGAGCAGCGTGCTCGGGTCTTGGATGTAAAACCAGCCATCACGAAAACTGGCCAGCGAATTCAGCGGCGGATGCGATTTTAACTCGAAGACGAGATTTTCTTCAAGCCAATCGCGCCGCACAAAATCGTATTCGACATTTTCATCGCGCCATTTTTCGATGAGTTTTCCTACGTCGGTTTTCAAGGTGTTGACGCGCGCGTAAGTTTTTGGCGGCGTATTGTTCCATTCGAGTAGTTGGGCCGTTTTTTCCGCGCCGAATCTTCTCTGCCATTTTTCAACGAGCCATTCAGGATGCGACCAGCCAATCGCAGGCTGCGAAATTTTTAATTCGGCCAGAAGTTTTTTGGTTTCGTCGGCTTCGCGCAAATAGCCGCGCAAGATGGCGTTCACGAATCCGGCTTGCGGGCCGAAGTCGTTTTGCTTGGCGAGTTCGACGGTTTCGTGGACGGCGGCGTGATCGGGAATGCGGTCGAGCCAGAAGATTTGGTAGAGTCCGAGCCGCAACAAATTTTGCAATTGCAGTTTTTGTTCGCGTCCACTGGTTTTCCGCGCGATGAGCCAGTCGAGCGAGGCTTGCCAGCGGACGACGCCATAGACAATTTCCTGGCAAAGCCCGCGGTCGGCGGATGAAAGCTGCGCGCCGGCCAGCGCGATCTCCAACAGGTCTTCAACGAACTCGCCGCCGGCTTTGCGTTGCCCTAAAACTCGCATCGCAATTTGTCTTGGATTTTGTCCGTTCACCACGTTTAATTAAGTCATTGTGAATCCGTGACGGGAAGAATACGATTTTATTATGAGAGAAGAATTTGAAAAATTAGCCGCTGCTGGGAAGATTGAAGGTCGCCACGTCGAGCCGCTCACATTGCTGGCGGAAGGCGGTTGCTGCTCGCACCGCAGTTGGGGTTTCGGGCGCATCAAGACGGTGGACACGGTCTTCGCGCGTTTCACGATCGATTTTCCGGGCAAGACGGGACACACGATGGATCTGGCGTTCGCCGCCGAATCGCTCAAGCCGATTCCAAAGGATCACATTCTCGCGCGAAAGGCCGCCGACATTGAAGGTGTCCGGCAAATGGCCGCGCATCATCTCGATTTGATCAAACTTGTCCTGAACAGTTTCGGCGGAAGAGCCACGGCGGATCAAATTCAAGCGGCGCTCGTGCCGGACGTGATTCGCGACGACTGGAAAAAATGGTGGGAAACCACCAAACGCGAGATGAAAAAGGACGGGCACTTCATCGTGCCGGCAAAAAAAACGGAGTCGGTCGTCTTTCAGGCGCAGGAAACTTCGCTGCAAGATCGCGTGCTCGCGGATTTTCGCGCGGCGAAAGGTTTGAAGGCGCGCGTGGCGATTGTCGCCGAAGTCATCAAGGTTTCGTCGGATCTGAAAGACAAAACCGCCGCTGCAAATGAAATCATTTCCGCGCTGAACGCGGACATCGTGTCGCATCAGCGCACCCAACCCGCGGTCGCGCTCGAGGCGATTTTCGCGCGTGACGAACTGCGCCACATCGCCGGGCTTCAACCGGCGGCCGGCGAAGTTACCGACGTGCAAATCTGGTCGCAGGACGGCATCAAGTTCGGGCCGCTGCTCGAGGCGATTCCCGCCGCGAAACATCATCGCGCGCTCGAATCGTTCCGGCAGGCGAACCCCGACCGCTGGCATGACATTTTGCGCGGCGCGTTGAATCTGGTTTCCGCGAAACTCGCCAAAGAATTCGCGAGCCTGCTCATCCACGAAGGCAAACTGGATTTGCTCAAGGAAACGCTTGCGCGTCTCGTCAACCAGCACACTGCCAGCAGCGAATTGCTCTTGTGGTTCGGGCGCGAGCGCAACGAGGACTTCGTGGACATCCTCGGCCCCGAGGTTTTCCGCGCGATGCTCACCGCGATGGAGCGCGACCAGTTCAACGAAAAACGTTCGAACCGCCTGCGCGATTTCATTTTGGAAGACCAGGAATTGATCGGCGAGTTGACCGCGTCCGCCGACATCGAAGTCGTCAAGGATTTGACCCGAGCGTTGCAGCTTTCGCCAGTGTTCGACGACATGGACAAGCGTTCGCTGCTCGCACGGCTCGTCAAGGCGCATCCCGCCATCCAGTCGCTCATCAGCGGCGAGCAAACCCGGCAGGAAAGCACGCTGCTCGTCTCATGGGAAAGTCTCGAACGCCGCCGTGGCGAGTATCAGGAACTCGTGCAGAAAAAAATTCCGGCGAACTCGAAGGAAATCGCCATCGCGCGCAGCTACGGCGATTTGCGCGAAAATCACGAATACAAGGCTGCGAAGGAGATGCAAAAAGTCCTCATGCGCCGCAAGGACGAACTCGAAACGCAACTCACGCGCGCCCGTGGAACTGATTTTTCAAATGCGAAAACAGACGCCGTCAACATCGGCACGGTGGTTCAAGCCATAAATCTCGAAGCGAACCAGTCGGAGTCGTTTACGATTCTTGGCGCGTGGGATTCCGATCCCGACAAGGGCATCATCAGCTATCTCACGCCCGTTGGCCAATCGTTGCTCAATCACAAGGTCGGCGATGAAGTGGAGTTTGAACTGCACGGCCAGAAACGCCGCCATCGCATCGAAAAAATCGAAGCGGTTCCTGTCGTGGTGACAGCTTGATTTTTTACAAAATTAAAAGGCGCGAAGATTTTTTCTTCGCGCCTTTGTTTCTTGGTGGTTAAAAAAATTACGCGTTGCCGCCGAACGTCACGAAATCGTCCATGTCGAGCAGGTCAAACCATGTCGCGATATCCTCGCGCTTTGGCCCGGCCTGCTTGTGGATGCCATTGAAAAACTCGCGCGATTCCACGTCCGTCGGCACGCGCTGTTCGGCAAGTTCCGACCACGCGGCGATTTCCACCGGCGAGCGTTTGTGCTCCGTATTCTTTTCAATCCATTCGAGGATTTCGCCGTCGCTTTTGCCCAGTTCTTTTTTCAGGACTTCCGGGTTGATGCCGACAAATTCCAGAAATCGCTGGTCCAGCGGACACGCATAATGATACTCGCCGTTTTTGCCGGCAAGCGTCGCGCGGCCCTTGTCCAGCATTCGCGGCAAAACGACATAGCCGCCGAGCCGCACGCGCGGACTGCGCGGCGGGAACTTTGTCAGATCAGGAGTATTTAGTGGCATAATTATTCTTACAGTTTTGTTTTGAATTTAATTGTCGCATTTCAATTTCACGACAGCGTTCAACTTGCATCGAAAATGCCGAATTGCAAGTGTCGCGTAAAATTTTTACTATGCCTGCGTGAAACACTCTGGGAAAGCCTCGCTCGCCGGGATCAAGCTCACCGGTTTCGCGCTCGCGGCGGTGCTCGTGCTGCTGGGCGTCGCGTGGCTGGGCGAATACCTCGCAGCGTTCGTGCTGGCAATTTCCAGTGTGCTGTTCGGGCTGTGGATTGTCTTTGCGCTGTTCACATTTTATTTTTTCCGCGATCCCGACCCGACGACCCCGGTGGGAAAAAATCTCGTCATCGCTCCCGGTCACGGCAAGGTGGACGTGATTGACACCGCGATCGAAAACGATTTCATCGGCGGCGAATGCCAGCGCATCTCGATTTTCCTTTCGGTGTTCGACGTTCACGTGCAAAACGCGCCCGTCACCGGCAGGATTTCATTTTTCAAACACACGTCCGGCGAATATCTCAACGCCATGCGGACCGACTGCGCGCAGTTCAACGAAAACGTCCTTGTCGGGATTGATTCCGTCGAGCCGCGTGGCGAAAAAATCGGCGTGCGGCTTATCGCCGGTCTGATTGCGCGGCGCATCGTTCCGTGGATAAGTGAAAATGACGCCGTCCAGCGCGGCGAGCGCATCAGCCTCATCCAATTCGGCTCGCGCGTGGACGTTTATCTTTCGAAGCATGCGAAAGTGAAGGTAAAACTCGGCGACAAAGTGATCGGTGGCGAAACCGTGATTGCTTCCTTCGACTAAAATGAGCGAACCGATTTCTCAAAAGCCCGCGCCGGACGATTCGGACGCGAAGCTGAAGATTTATTTTCTGCCGAACCTGTTGACGGCGGGCAATCTCTTCTGCGGTTTCGTCGCGCTCACAAAAATTGTCGATGCCGTTCCCGGAACGGACAATTATTTCGCGCAAATCGAACTCTCGCTCGCGTTCATCTTGCTCGCGTGCATTTTTGATTTGTTCGACGGTCGTGTCGCGCGGATGGGCGGCATCGAAAGTCCGTTCGGGCGCGAATTTGATTCGCTCGCCGATTTGATTTCGTTCGGCGTCGCGCCCGCGTTTCTCGTCCAGCGCGTCGTGCTGGCCGATGTTTTTGGCGAATACCGGCAGATCAGCTGGCTCATCGCCTCGATTTACCTGTTGTGCGGCGCGTTCCGGTTGGCGCGGTTCAATTGCCTCGCCGCGATGCCCAACAGCAGCGCAAGCAAGGATTTTCTCGGTTTCCCGATTCCGTCCGCCGCCGGACTCGTCGCGTCGCTCACGCTGCTCATCATCCATTTCAACGAAAAGGAAAAAAGCCTCGGCAATTGGAATTATTTGATCGCGGTCGTCCTCGTCTTTTTGTCCGCGATGATGGTCAGCACCGTGCGCTATCCGAGTTTCAAATCGCTTGGGCTGCGCTCGACCACGACTTTTTTGAAGATAATCACCGGCGCGCTGTTCGTCGGCTGCATTTTGATCCTGCGCGAAAAAATTCTTTATTACGTCCTGCCGATATTTTTCACCGCGTATTTAATTTACGGTTTTGTGCGTCCAAGCCTTTCTCGCGCGTGGCGGCGTGAGATTGAAGAAGAGGACGACGAGCCGGACGAGGCGAATTGATCATGTCCGACTGGTCTTCAATCCTTCGCGCGGCGTTCACCGGTTTCTGGTTCGCGCTGGTCTTTTCATCCATTCCCGTCGGCCCGATCAATCTCACCATCCTCAATGAAGGCGCGCGGCGCGGTTTCAAGTGGGCGATACTCATCGGCCTCGGCGCGGCGGCGATGGAAGTCATTTACTGCTCGATCGCGTTCACGGGTTTTTCCTCTTTTTTTGGGATTCGCACCGTCAAAGCCTCGATGGAGGTTTTCACGTTCGTTTTTCTTTTGTTTCTCGGCACAAAATTTTTGACGGCGCAGACCGTGAACGTGCCGACCAAACTCGGCGTCGCATCGGAAAAAATCGAGGCGCGACTCGACGAGAAACTGCATCCGCAGTCTGCGTTCATGACCGGATTCGTGCGCGTGATGGGCAATCTCGGCGTGCTGCTGACGTGGATTGTGCTCGCGGCCAATTTCATGGCGCACGACTGGGTCGCCGACGAATTCGCCGCCAAGGTCGCGTGCATCTTTGGCGTCGCGCTCGGCACGAACGCATGGTTTGGTCTGTTGAGCTTCGGCGTGTCGCGCGGTCGCGGACGGTTCAGCGAACGCACGCTGCTGCGCTTCCAGCACGTTTCCGGCATCCTGCTGATTGCCGTCGGGCTTTTGGACGGCGGTCACATCGTGTGGCAACTGGCCCGGCACAAAATTTGAGAACAAAATCTTTCTGACTTCGCGCCTTCGTGGTAATTCTATGTGTCTCTGTGGTGAAAATTAAATTATGTTGAAAGCCGGAATCGTCGGACTGCCCAACGTGGGCAAATCAACTTTGTTCAACGCCCTCACGCGTTCGCGCAAGGCCGAGGCCGCGAACTATCCGTTCTGCACCATTGACCCGAATGTCGGCATCGTCATCGTGCCGGACGCGCGGCTCGAACCGCTTTCAAAAATTGCCAAAACGAGTGTCATCATTCCTGCTGCGGTCGAATTTGTGGACATCGCCGGCCTCGTGAAAGGCGCGTCGCAAGGCGAAGGTCTCGGCAACAAATTTCTCACGCACATCCGCGAAGTGGATGCCATCGTGCAGGTCGTGCGCTGCTTTGAAGACGCGGACATTCATCACGTCGCGGGCAACATTGATCCCATCCGCGACATCGAGACCATCACGACCGAATTGGTGCT
>CAZHXG010000046.1:0-14075 GCA_964536285.1 uncultured Bifidobacteriaceae bacterium | reverse complement strand
GTCTGAAAAATGGTTCAACGATTAAAAATTGTGGTGATGCTCGGCGGCCCAAGCGCCGAGCGCGAGGTGTCGTTGCGGTCGGGCGCGGGCGTGGTGAAGGCGTTGCGGTCGCTCGGTCACTCGGTGGTCGAGCTGGATCCCAAAACGCCGGACTGGATTTTGCCGCCGGACACGGAGGTCGTCTGCCTCGCGCCGTTGCACGGCACTTACGGTGAGGACGGCACGGTGCAGCGGCAACTGGCGCAACTCGGCGTGCTTTACACGGGCTGCGATTCGGAAGCGAGCCGAATCGCGTTCGACAAGGTTTTGACGAAGCAAAGGTGCATCGCGGCCGGCGTGCCGACGGCGAAATTTGTGGTCGTCAATTCGGAAAAAGCTCCGCTGCCGAAAGATTTGCGATTGCCGCTGGTCGTGAAACCGGTGCGGCAAGGTTCGAGCGTCGGCTTGCAATTTGTCGAGCGCGCGGAAGACTGGCAAAATGCGCTGGCGGAGGCGTTGAAATTTGATTCGGAAGTTTTGGTCGAGGAAAAAATCGCCGGGCGCGAAACGACGGTGGGGATTTTGGACGGCGAGGCGCTGCCGGTCGTTGAAGTCCGACCGAAGGTTGGTAGTTACGATTACAAAAATAAATATACGTCGGGCGCAACCGAATATTTTTGTCCGGCAGAATTTGATGCGACGACAACCAAAAAAATTCAAGCCGCCGCGCTCGGCGCGTTTCGCGCAATCGGCGGATGCGATTATGCCCGCGTGGACGTAATGGTGCGCGCGAACGGCGAGCCGGTCGTGTTGGAAGTGAATACGTTGCCGGGAATGACGGAGACGAGTTTGTTGCCAAAGGCTGCTGCCGCTGCGGGATTGAGCTACGAAGAATTGTGCCAGCGCATGATTGATCTGGCTTTGAAGAGGACGATGGGGAAGATGGTTGAAAAAATGGGCGACAACACGGCATTCGCCGCAAAAGTTTGTGTTGCCAGATTGTGTTGATGACTATGTGGTTTAGACGCGAACAAAAAAACCGGCGGCTGCGTCGCGGGCATTTGCTCGACGTGAAGCTGCGCTCGGATCAGGTGCGCGCGACGCGCACGCGGCTGGCGGCGATCGCGTCCGCTGTCATGTTCGGCACGGTGTTCGGGCTTTATCTGCTTTGGCGCACGGGCGAGTGGGCGCTGGACAAATTTGTCTATGAAAATTCCGAGTTCGCGATCCAGCGCGTGGACGTGCAGACCGACGGCGTGATTTTGCCGGATCAATTGCGCCGCTGGTCGGGTGTGAAACTTGGCGTAAACTTAATCGCGCTCGATCTGGCTTCGGTGAAGCGGAATCTGGAACTGGTTTCGACGATTGATTCGGTTTCCGTCGAACGTGTTCTGCCGCGCACGCTGAAAATTCGCGTGACGGAGCGCGAGCCGGTCGCGCAGGTGAACGTGCCACGAGCCGACGGCAAAAATGGAATCGCCATTTCGGTTGTTCAATTGGACGCGGACGGTTTTGTGATGCAGCCGCTCGACCCGCGCCTCGGCGTGATTCCGTTGTCGCAGATGAACAATCAGTTGCCGGTGGTCACGGGATTGAATGTTTATCAATTGCAGGCGGGTCATCGTGTCGAGCTGCCGCAGGCGCAGGCGGCGTTGCAATTGATCGGCGCGTTCAAACGTTCGCCGATGGCGGGACTGGTGGATTTGCGGCGCATTGATGTCTCGTCGCCGGGCGTCATCGTCGCGACGACGGGGCAGGGCGGCGAGATTACTTTTGCGCTCGACAATCTGGAGCAGCAATTGCGACGCTGGCGCGAGATCTACGATTTGGGAATGAGCAAAAATAAAATGATCGCGGCGCTCGACCTGGCGGTGGCGAACAATGTCCCGGTCCGCTGGGCGGAGATCACTTTTGCCCCGTTCGTTGCGCCGAAAAATTCAACACCCCAAAATTCACGGAGGAAAAATGTTTGACGATTCGAACATCATCGTTGGTCTGGAAATCGGCACGTCGAAAGTCTGCGTTGTCGTCGGCGAGCAGAACGCCGAAGGCGGGTTGAACATCGTCGGCGTCGGCCAGTCGCCCGCGCGCGGCGTGCGCAAAGGCGAGATTGTGGACGCGGCGCAGGCCGAGGAGTGCGTGCGCAACGCCATCGTCGAGGCCGAGCAGATGGCCGACGTGGAGATCCGTAATGTTTATCTTGGTGTGACCGGCGGACACATCCGGGGGTTCAATAATCGCGGCGTACATCCGGTCGTTTCCGCCGACCGCGAAATTTCCGAGGACGACGTTCAGGACGTCATCAAAAATGCGAAGGCGATCAATCTGCCCGCTGAAAACACCGTGGTTCACGCTGTCCGCCAGCATTTTTTTGTGGACGGTCAGGACGGCATTACGAATCCGGTCGGCATGCTCGGCGCGCGTCTCGAAGTGGACGTCCATGTTGTTCACGGCATCACGAACCGTTTGCAGAACGCCGTCCGCCTCGTGAAAGGTTTGCAGCTTGAAGTGGATGAAATTGTTTTCAACGGCCTCGCATCGTCGCTCGCGCTGCTGACGAACGAACAGAAGGAACTCGGCGCGCTCGTGATTGACATCGGCGGTGGCACGACGGATTACGTCGTGTATGCCGACGGCGTCATCAAATACACCGGCGCGCTCGCGCTCGGAGGCGATCATGTATCAAACGATTTGGGCCACGGCCTGAAAGTGCCGTTGAGCCGGGCGGAAAAATTGAAACTCGAGCACGGCTCCGCGCTCGTGGACGAGGCGATGAAAGGTCGGACGCTTACGATCACGAACGAACTCGGCATGCCGCTCAAGACGATCAACGTCGAGCATCTGCAACGCATCATGTCGCTGCGACTCGAGGAAATTTTCCAGATTGTCGCGCAGGATTTGGAACAGGCCGGACTGGCGGATTATCTGCGCGCGGGCGTTTTTCTCTGCGGCGGTTGCGCGCGCGCTCCGCAGATCGCAAAACTTGCCGAACCGATTTTGCAGATGCCCGTTTCGCTGGGGCAGACGAATTCCGTCAGCGGCCTTAAATCCGCACTCGACCAGCCGGAATTTGTCACAGCGATTGGCCTGGCAAAGTTCGGCTCGCTCAAAACGCGCAAGCGCGAGGGCAAACCGTCGCTCGCGCAGGGAATCAAAGGCGTGTTCGGAAAATTGTTGCAACGCTCGTAAATCCAAATCGCCATGAAAACGAAAACTGAAATTCCAGCGACTCCGCTGGAAACGACGCAGACACGGACAATCAAGATTTTCGGTGTCGGCGGCGCGGGCGTAAGCCTGCTTGAAGCGCTGAACGGCGAGGATTTTGCGGGCGCGGCTTTTGTGGCGGTCAACACGGACGCGCCGTCGCTGGCCGCGTCGTCCGCGACGGTAAAGATTCATCTCGAAACGAAATTACTACGAGGTCTTGGCACCGGTGGCGATCCCGAACGCGGTCGCGCGATTGCCGAGGAACAATTTGCCATTCTCAAAACTGCGTGCGAAGGCGCGGATGTGATTTTGATTGTCGCCGGTCTCGGCGGCGGCGCTGGCAGCGGCATCAGTCCCGTTCTCGCCCGCGCGGCGAAAGAAACAGGTGCGCTTGTGCTGGCGTTCGTGACGCTGCCGTTTTTGTGCGAGGGCAACCGGCGTCAACAACAGGCGCAGCAAAGTCTGGAGCAATTAAAATCCGTCGCCGACGGCGTGATTTGCCTGCCGAGCCAGAAGGCGTTCAAGTTGATTGACGAAAACACGAGCGTGCTCGACACGTTCCGCATCACCGGTGGATTGCTCGTCGAAGGCGTGCGCGGCGTCTGGCAATTGCTCACGCGTCCGGGTTTGATTCAAATCCATTTCAACGATTTGTGCGCGCTCGTGCGTGATCGTCATTCCGAAAGCGCGTTTGCATTTGTCGAGGCGAGCGGCGCGGGACGTTCGCGCGAGATTGTGGAAAAGTTGATCGCGCATCCGCTTTTGGATGAAGGCCGCGCGCTGGCGGAATCCGACGCGGTGTTGGTGAGTTTGATGGGCGGAAAAGATTTGACGATGGCCGAAGTGAACCGCGTGATGGAACAGATTGGTCGTCACTGCGAACACGCGCAGATCATCATGGGCGCGGCGGTGGACGTGGCGATGAAAAATAAATTGTCCGTGACGGTGATTGCGGCGAAACAAAATTCAAATGCGGAACCAATGAATGTTTCAGGTGATTCAACTGAACAAGTTTCCCGCAACTCAATCGCCCGGCCGGCACGATGCGTTTCCCAACCGCAAACCGCCGCTCTCGAACAGCGCGAACAATTGTTGAAGCAGCACGCGTCCGGCCGCGGACGGAAGGCCGCTTCAAAAATGCGGCAGACGCAATTGCCGCTGGCCATCATCTCCAAAGGGCGGTTCGACAAGAGCGAGCCGACGATCCACAAGGGCGAAGACCTCGACATCCCAACTTACTACAGGCGCGGCGTTGTCTTGAATTGACGGCGTTCAATAATTCTTCGACCACGCGGCGAGCACGCTGTTTGTGCCGAAAGTGAGGGTCAGAACTTTGTCGCTATAACCCGAGCCGACGCTTTGGCCGACTCCGACTCCGACACCGCCGGTATAAAATCCGGTTCCGACGCTCAATCCCGTGCCGCCACTGCGATGCGTGATCCATTCGGCGACCGTTTTGCCGTCGCTCAACTTGGCCTGCTTGTCCGGCGGACCGAAATCGGTCACGGCCTGGTCAAATGTGTAAGTGCCAACGCGACTGTTCCAATCAATCGGCGGAGCCGTCTTGCAACCGGCGACGAATGTGACTGCCAGAAACAAAATGACAAACAGAGAAAAATTCGCGGCGAGTTTTGTTTTCATGGACGCAATCTAGCAAATCTCTGCCGGAGTGCAAATCACACTTCCTTGCGCGGAAACAACGGCGTGGGATCGGTGATTGCGTGGCCGGATTTCAATTTTCCCCATACTGCTTCGGAAAATTTATCCGGCGTTCCGCTCAAACCAAGTTGCGCGTAAATTTTTGCCGACGTGCCGGGCAAAAACGGACACAGCAAAACCGCGAGAACGCGGCACGTCTCGGACAAATTATACAAGACTTCGTCGAGCCGTTTTGCTTGCGCCGGATCTTTGGCGAGTTTGAACGGCGCGGTCTGGTCAACATATTGATTCGCGCGCGTGACGAGCGACCAGATGCTTTGCAGCGCGGCCTGCAATTGATTTTGTTTCAGCAACGCGCGTGTCTCGTCCGCGGCTTTCGCGGCGAACGCGGCAAGTTCGTCTGATTGCGCCGGAACAATTCCATTTCGATAACGCTTGAGCATCAAGAGCGAGCGGTTCACCAGATTGCCAAGACCGTTTGCGAGTTCGGCGGAATAACGTGATTTAAATCCGGCGTCCGTCCAGTTTCCATCGGGGCCGATGTCGAGTTCGCGCAAAACGTAAAAGCGAAACGCGTCCAAGCCCCATTCGTCGATCACCGCAATCGGGTCAACGATGTTGCCGGTGCTCTTGCTGATTTTCGCGCCGTCCTTCTGCCACCAGCCGTGAACCAGAATTTGTTTTGGCAGCGGCATTCCCATCGCCTTGAGCATGATCGGCCAATAGACCGCGTGAAATTTTAAAATGTCCTTGCCGATGACGTGGACATCCGCAGGCCAAAGTTCAAGGGATGAATGCGCGGCGGGAATCGAAATGTAACTCACCAGCGCATCGAACCAGACGTAAGTGACAAAGTTCGTGTCGAATGGAATCGGAATTCCCCAGTTCAAACGCGACGCCGGACGCGAGATGCACAAATCTTCAAGCGTGTTGTTCTTAAGAAAGCCGAGGACTTCGTTGCGGCGATATGTCGGCGCGATGAAATCAGGATTCGCCTCGATGTAATCAATCAGCCATTGCTGCTGCGCGCCGAGCTTGAAATAGTAATTATCCTCCTTCAACTCGACCACTTCGCCGTAACTCGCGTCAAATTTTCCATCGGGCAGACGATCTTTTTCCGTGAGAAAAGTCTCTTCCTTCGCCGAATAAAAACCTGTGTAGGTCGCCTTGTAAAAATGTCCGGCGGCGTTGAGCTTCGACAACGTCGCCTGCACAAATTCCTTGTGTCGCGGCTCGGTCGTGCGGACAAAATCATCGTTCGTCAGTTCCAGTTTTTTTGCAAAATTTTTCCAGTCCGCCGCGAGTGCATCGCAGTATTCCTGCGGATTTTTTCTCTCGGCTTGCGCGGCCTGCTGGACTTTCTGGCCGTGTTCATCGAGGCCGGTCAGGAAAAAAACCTCCTGGCCGAGACTGCGATGTGCGCGCGCGATGACATCCGCGACGATTTTTTCGTAAGCGTGGCCGAGATGCGGCTGGCCGTTGACGTAATCAATCGCGGTAGTGATGTAAAACCGTTTGCTCATTGTCGAATGAGCAGTTTGGCGCACAAATGAAACAAAGGCAATCACGCTTGCAGCGCAGATGTTTCGTGTTATCATGGCTTTCGGCTGTCGCGGAAAACCAGCCATGAACAAACACCGCATGAACAAAGAACTTTTAGATTTCGCGGCGCGCTTGCGCGAGTCCATTGCTTCCGGTTTTCAAAATAAAAACTTTGACGCGCTCGCACTCGAACTGTTTGTGTTGCAGTTCAAACATAATTCAGGTTACTGGAAAATCTGTGAAGCGCGCGGACGAACGCCGAAAGCAGTCGAACATTGGACGCAAATTTCTTTTGTTCCGACAAGCGCATTCAAGGAATTGGAACTAACTTCACTCGCGGCAAACGAACGCGCGTCGGTTTTTCATTCCAGCGGGACGACGGAACAAAAGCCCAGCCGCCATTTTCACAATGGTGAATCGCTGGCGGTTTATGAAGCGTCGTTGTGGCCGCAGTTTTGTAAAAACGTTTTGGGTGATTCACGATTCACGATTCACGATTCACAATTATTAATTTTGACGCCACCGCCCGCGCAAGCGCCGCATTCCTCCCTCGTCCACATGTTTGAAACTGTGCGGCAAAAACTTGGTGGGGCGAGCATCCCCGCGAGCCGGACTGAATTTTTAGGAAAAGTTGCGGCGGACGGCTCGTGGATTTTGGATTTTGAAGCTGTGTTTGCCGCGCTGAACTCGTCACTCGCCACTCGTCACGCACCACTTTTTTTGGGCACGGCATTTTCTTTTGTGCATTTGCTGGATTTTCTGGCGGAGAAAAATTTGAAGTTCCAATTGCCGGAAAATTCGCGCGTGATGGAAACCGGCGGCTACAAAAATCGTTCGCGCGGTCTGCCGAAAGCGGAACTGCATTCGCTCATCACAAGATTTCTCGGCGTTCCGGCAAAAAATATCATTTGCGAATACGGCATGAGCGAGTTGAGTTCGCAAGCTTACGCGACGGCAAATCAAAAATTTGAATTTCCTCCGTGGGCGCGAGCGCAAATCGTTTCACCGGAAACCGGACACGAAGTTCGCGAAGGTGAAACGGGTTTGATCCGTGTTTTCGATCTGGCGAACGTTTTTTTCGTCGCGGCAATTCAGACGGAAGATTTGGGGATTCGTCGTGGCGACGGATTTGAATTGATTGGTCGCGCGCAATTGGCCGAAGCGCGTGGCTGTTCTTTGATGACCGCATGAATCTGCCGAATTATTTTCTCGCCGATTTGCCGCCGGAAGCAGTGCTGTCGCCGACGATGATTGCAGAGGCGTGCCAGACGTTGAAGCGCAACCGCGAGCGTTATTTGCTGAATCGCTCGACGGAAGGTCTGATAAAAATTTTGAGCGACATGGCGGACGGCTGGTTGCAGGCGGAAAACCCATTTCGGAGACACGCGCTGGAACTTGGCCCGGCGCAAACCGGTTTTTCGCGGGTAACTTTGGAACGTGGGCTGGACAATTTCTTCAAACAACTCACGCGCGAAAATTTTCACGCGTTGCTCATTCAGGAATTCGGCGATGCGAAACGACTCGACCTCATGACGGCAACAGCCGCCGAGCAGAAACAAAACCGCGCGGCGATTGCCAATGCGCCGGAATTTCAAGTCCACATCACGGCGGGCAACCTTCCGAATCCGGCGCTGGCCAGCATCGTCTTTGGTTTCCTCACGCGCTCGGCGCAATTTGTGAAATGCGCCAGCGGCTCGGCTTTTTTGCTGCGACTGTTCGCGCATTCGATTTACGACGCGGACGCAAAACTCGGCGCGTGTCTGGAAATCGCCGAGTGGCGTGGCGGCAATGCGGATTTGGAAAATGTTTTGTTCGCCGAGGCCGATTGCGTTACGGCGACAGGCGATGACGAAACGCTCGACAAAATCCGCAAACGACTTTCGCTTAAGACCCGTTTTCTCGGCCACGGTCATCGCGTCAGTTTTGGTTTTGTGGCGCATGAAGTTTTGTATGGCTCGCGCGCAAAAAAAATCGTCGCGTCGGCGGCGGACGATGTGGTCGCTTGGAACCAGCTTGGTTGTCTTTCACCGCACGTGATTTATGTCCAACTCGGCGGCGAAATTTCACCGGAACATTTCGCGCAGTTACTCGCAGAGGAATTAGAACGACGCGAACAAACCGAACCGCGCGGCGAATTGCCGGCGGAACACGCGGCGGCGATTGCGTCGCGCCGTGGAATTTACGAAGTGCGCGCGGCACATTCGCCGGAGACGACGCAACATTGGTGCAGCAAGGATTCGACAGCGTGGACAGTGATTTACGAAGCCGACGCACGCTTTCAAATGTCATGTTTGAACAGATTTATTTATGTGAAGGGCGTTGCGGATTTGAAAACAGCTTTGGAAAACGCCGACGACATTCGTGGAAAAGTTTCGACGGTCGGAATCGCTGCGCCGGAAGAAAAAATAAATGAAATCGCGACGCAACTGGCGCGCTGGGGCGCGACGCGGATTTGCCCGCTCGGCCAGATGCAAAATCCGCCGCTGACATTGCGGCATGATGGCCGTCCGGCGCTCGGCGATTTAATCACTTGGACGGATTTGGAATTATGAAAATGGAATTAAGAAAATCGTTTCAGTTCGAGGCGGCGCATTTATTGCCGCATTTGCCGAAGGCGCATAAATGCCGGCGGCTGCACGGCCACAGTTTCAAGGTGGAAATTGTCGTGGCGGGTGAGTGCGATAAAAAACTCGGCTGGCTGATGGATTACGCGGACATCTCGGCAGCGTTCAAGCCGATCTGGGAAAAACTGGATCACAATTATCTGAACAAAATTCCCGGCCTCGAAAATCCGACGAGCGAGATTGTTGCGATTTGGATTTGGAAAAAGCTGAAACCGAAATTGCCGTTGCTCGTGGAAGTCGTCGTGGCCGAAACCTGCACGGCACGCGCGGTTTATCGCGGAGAATAAACCATGTTCGTGCCGGTGAACGGGTCTTGCGGAACGGCTTCGAGATAATCCGGCACCAAATCGGCGAGGCTCGCAGGCGAATGGCCTTTGTCCAATTCGTAAGCGCGTGCGGCGAGGACAATCAGAAGTTGACCTTCAATTTTCTGGCTGGATTTCATTTTGTCAATCGCACGCTGGAGGTTGTGCTTTATTCTTGAATGATAAAACAATTTTAGAAATTGTCCGCGCAACCCAAAAGTCCGGCGCGACCAGTCACTCTCTTGCTGCATGATTTCACCCCAAGTTTGTCTTTGTGCACGGAGGGCTTCCAATGTTGCGGCGGTTTCGCGGCAGGATTTTGCGTCGAGTTCGCCAGTGATTTTTTGCAATTGCTGTACGCCCAGCGATTCACAAGCCACGCCTATCATTGCGTCAATCAGAATTCCACCGCGTCCTGATTCGTTTCCAAGATGAATCGCATCCAGATAAGACTTCGCTGCGCCACTGGAACGATTTTGCATTTCAGCGAGACGGCCTTGAGCAATAAAAGCCTGTGACACCCTTCTAACGCTAACCAAATCGGAAATGTGATTTTCAGCATAGGTTTTGGAAAATTGAAGAGGCACACGACATTCGTTGCTCAAACCAGCGCGTGCGAGCGCCAGAGCTTCGGTGTTCGCTGCGGTCGTTTCGCGTAGTTGCTCAAGATTTGTCGAATCATAATACCAACTGTTCGTTGAAACCATTTCTCCGGCTTTAACAAAATCATCATAACCATTCGGATTCGGCAGCGGCGGAACCGGCGGCAACGATTTGGCCAATTCGGAAATCAGGAAGCCGAAGAATAAAACAAATGGAAACGCCAGAATGAAAAGAACGCCGAGCCAGTTGCGCGCTTTGGTGGTCATGCTTATGGCAGAGTGGTGCATATCGCGCGGGCGTCAAACATTTTTCGCGTGCCGATGATGAAAGGATGTTGACGGGCATCGCCTGTTTGGTTTATCGAATGGCGTCTCATTTAAGACGACCTATGGATAATCCGACAACTGCCCCGGCAAATCCGGGCGGCGCGCTCGCCTGGAAGGACAAACTCATCGAATACGTCATCAGCCACGCCGGCGCACTGGTTTCGGCGGCGGTCATCGTGATCATTGGTTTCATCGCGGCGGGTTGGATAGGAAAATTTTTCGAACGCTGGTTGAGCCGCAAGGCAATGGAACCGCCGGTGCGGATGCTGTTGACGCGCATCGTCCGATTGCTGGTCGTCGCGCTGACGCTGGTGGTCGCGTTGGGCACGGCGGGAATGGACGTCACGGCGTTGATCGCGGGAATCGGCGTTGCCGGTGTGGGCGTGGGGCTGGCGCTGCAAGGCGTGCTCGGAAATCTGGTCGCGGGGATGACGATTATTTTCACCAAGCCATTTCGTGTGGGCGAATATATCGAGATCGCCGGCGTAAGCGGTCAGGTGAAGCAGATCGAATTGTTTTCGACGATGCTGCTGCATTCCGACATGTCGCGCGTCATGGTTCCCAACCGCAAGCTCGTCGGCGAAATCCTGCATAATTACGGCCAGATCCGGCAGCTTGATCTGGGCGTCGGCGTCGGTTACGGAACGAACATGGACAGCGCGCTGAAAATCGTCCGTGAAATTTTTGCCGCCAATCCGCGCGTGCTCAAAGACCCGGCTCCCGTCGTCGGCATCGCCGCTTTGGGTGATTCGTCCATCCAGATCATGATTAAGCCGTGGACGCCAGTGGCAGATTACGTTCCGGCGCAGATTGAAATTTACGAAGCAGTTTTGAATCAATTCCGAGCGAACAAGATTGAAATTCCATTCCCGCAACGCGAAGTGCGATTACTGAACGGCCAATAAAATCACGCCGTTGATTTTTCGTAACGCTCGGCCACGAAATCCCAGTTCACGACGTTGAACCACGCAGCGATGTAATCCACGCGCTTGTTCTGGTATTTCAAATAGTAGGCGTGTTCCCAAACGTCGAGGCCAAGCAGCGGCGTTTTGCCCGCGCTCAACGGCGTGTCTTGATTCGGCGTGGGCTCAATCTTCAGCGCGCCGCCGTCCAAAACCAACCACGCCCAGCCGCTGCCGAATTGTCCGAGCGCGGCCTTGGAAAAATTTTCTTTGAACGTGGAAAAGCTTCCGAACGCCGTGTCAATCGCTTTGGCCAAATCGCCCGTCGGTTCGCCGCCGCCGTCTTTTTTCATCATCTGCCAGAAGAGCGAATGGTTGAAATGCCCGCCGCCGTTATTGCGAAAAGCAGTGCGGACATTTTTAGGAAAGGAACTCAAGTGTTGCAGCAGATATTCAATCGTAATTTCTGCGCCCCACTGAACTTGTGAGACAGCTTTGTTCAAATTCGTGACATAAGCCGCGTGATGTTTGTCGTGATGAATGTGCATCGTCGCCGCGTCAATGAAAGGTTCCAGCGCATCGTAGGCGTAAGGCAGCGGCGGCAGCGTGAACGGATAATAGCCCGGTGGAACAACTGGCGCGGTGGAATTAGTCTGGGCGATTGCGCCGGGCAGAGTCGCTAATGCGGCGCTGGCGAGTGCGGTGGTTTTAATGGCTTGGCGTCGGGTCATCATAATCGGTTCCTCGTTTTTGGTTCTCGGATTTGAGAACTTCAACTTCGACAGACGATGACGTGCAATCGTTCACGCTTTTGCGTGCTGCACTTCACCGTGAACCTTTAGCAAAGCTTTCGCCAGCGCGTCCCAATCCGCTTCGGTCGTTTCCCATCCGCTGCTGAAACGCAGCACGCGATGCGCTTCCGCCGGTTTGAAATGCATCGCGGCCAGCACGTGCGAAGGTTCTTCTTTTCCAGTCGTGCAAGCCGAACCGGTCGAAACAGCGAAGCCGGCTTTGTCGAGTTTTGAAAGCCAGCGCGATTGCACGCCGTCAGGCATCAGCGCGGAAACGGTGTTCCACAATCGCGGCGACTTTGCGCCAACAATGGTTGCGCCCGGCAATTCCTTCAAAAGTTGTTTCTCAAAATTCTCGCGCCACACTGCGCGCAGAATGTGCTGGCCGTTCGCGATTTGCTTTTCTCGAATTTCCAGCGCCGCGAGCATCGAAAGAATTGTGGCGACATTTTCCGTTCCCGCGCGATAGCCTTGCTCCTGTTTTCCGCCGACGAGCAGCGGCGTGATTTTGCTCTTATTCGAGATTTTCAGGAAACCAATTCCGCGCGGGCCACCGAACTTGTGTGCTGCGCCGGTGACGAAATCACAATCGCCCAAGCCATGCGCGGGCATTTTGCCGAGCCATTGCACCGCGTCGGTGAAGAACGGAACTTCGTAGCTTTGGCAGATGGAAAGAATCTCGCGCCACGGCTGGATGACACCGGTCTCGTTGTTCGCGGCCATGACGCCGATGAGTCCGGGTCGCTTGTCGGCAAGTTCCATCGTGAGCCAGTCCAGATCAATCACGCCGTCGTGCGTGACGGGAATTTTTTTTGCGCGCTTGCCGAAATAAAGTTTTGAGGATTCGTCAACGCACGGATGCTCGATGGCGGAAACCCAAACTTCGCCTGTCGCGCCGAGTTTTTCGGAGAAGTGATGCATGACCGTGTTGTTCGCCTCGGTCGCGCCGCTCGTCCAGACAATGTCGTTCGCGTGGCAGCCGAGAAAGTGCGCGAGCTTTTCGCGCGCGCGCCGGAGCGCGACACTTGCGCGCGTACCGATGCCGTGCGGGCTGGACGGATTGCCCGAAATATTTTCGGTCGCGTCGAGCCATGCCTCGCGCGCTTCACGCATCACCGGTGCGGTGGCGTTGTGATCGAAATAAATCATCGGTCGGACAAGATACAATTCTTCGCAAAACTGGCGAGTTTTTTGTGCGCGCTGGAAAAGGCGAGCGAATCAAATTCCTCCGGCGACAACCAAACGCCCGACGATTTTTTTGGCGAATGTTTCAAACGAACATGAAACGCTTCGAGCGTCATGCGATAGCGCGTGATGGAATGTTTGATGGCGACAAGCGGCTGAAATTTTGCCGCCTTGAAATCAAAAGCTGAATTGAAAATTTCCTGCGCGTCCTTTTTTTCGTGATTGGTTTCAAAATTCGGAAACTCCCACAAATGCGCGTTCACAATTCCAACTGGACGTTGTTGAACAAGGAATTTTCCACCGTGCTCAATGACAAAGGCAAAAAAATGTCTCGCCGTGGCCGCGTCGCGCTTGCCAAGATTTGGCAATTCTTCAACACGATTTTCTTTGAATGCGACGCAAAGTTTTTTCACCGGGCAAATCAGGCACTGCGGATTTCGCGGAGTGCAAATCAGCGCGCCAAGTTCCATCAAGGATTGGTTCAGGTGCGAGCAAGAGTTTGTTTTGTTGGGGCGAGCGTCCTCGCGAGCCGTCGCGTGTTTTTTGAGTCCGAAATCCGGCTCGCGGGGACGCTCGCCCCACCGGTTTGAATGCGCTTCAATTACCAAATCTTCCGCCAGTTGCCAAAGCCGCGCGTTCGTTTGTTTCTCTTTGGGATTTTCGGCGATGCCAAAAATTCTGGTGAGAACGCGGATGACATTTCCATCGAGAATCGGTTTCGGTTGATTGAAGGCGATGCTGCAAATCGCGCCGGCGGTGTAACGTCCGATCCCCGGCAAGGCGAGAACGTCATCGAAATTATCCGGAAATTTTCCGCCATGTTTTTCCATGATGACGTGCGCGGTCTTTTGCAGATTGCGGACGCGAGTGTAATAGCCGAGTCCTTCCCACAGTTTATGGATTTTGGCGGAAGGTACCTTGGCGGCGGATTTAATCGTTGGCAGTTCGCGCA
>CAZHXG010000045.1:0-14532 GCA_964536285.1 uncultured Bifidobacteriaceae bacterium | reverse complement strand
ATTTTTGACAGCAGAGTTCCACAACCGACCGTAAAAATTTTCTAAAGCTACAGTCACTTACGCTTGGTCATCTCCTCATAAATCCACGCGTAAGTTTTTTCCATGCCCTTGCGCAACGAAGTATCCGGTTCCCAACCAAGAGATTGTTTGATGACCGTGTTGTCGCTGTTGCGGCCATTGACTCCCTTTGGCGCGTCCAGTTTGTAACTGCGCTTGAGTTTGATGCCGGCGATGCCCTCGACCATGTCCACTAGCTGGTTGATGGAAACTTTTTCCGCGCTGCCAAGATTGATGGGAAACGTGACATTGTCGCTGTGCATGATGAGTTCGATGCCCTTGATGCAATCGTCAATGTACATGAAGCTGCGCGTCTGGTGGCCGTCGCCCCAGATTTCGATTTCGTGCTTGCCGGAAAGTTTCGCCGAAATCACTTTGCGGCAAATCGCGGCGGGAGCTTTCTCGCGTCCGCCGTCGTAAGTGCCTTGCGGGCCATAGACATTGTGAAAACGCGCGACACGTGTCGTCAATTTGAAATCTTCCATGAAGTGCCGGCACATCCGCTCGCTGAAAAGTTTTTCCCAGCCGTAGCCGTCTTCGGGCATCGCGGGATACGCGTCGGCCTCGCGCAAACCCGTCACATTCGGATCCGTCTGTTTGTCCGCCGCGTAAACACATGCCGACGACGCGTAAAAAAAACGCTTCACGTCCGCCGCGTGTCCGGCCATGATCAGATGCGTGTTGATGAGCACGCTCAACATGCACAACCCGCGGTTCAGCTCGATGAAGCCCATGCCGCCCATGTCCGCGGCAAGATTGTAGACCGTCTCGACGTTCTTCACCGAACGTTCGCAGGCGTCCTTGAGCTGCAAATCCAGTTGCAAATTTTCAACCTGCGGAAAACGTTGATACCATTCGTCAAACGGCTTGATGTCAACGGCACGAATATCTTTTTGGCCTTTGCGGAGCAATTCGGCCACGAGATGGCCGCCGATGAAACCGCCCGCGCCTGCGACTAAAATTTTGTTTGCCATGGGAGCGCATAAATTGCTCGACACACTGCGATGAGGCAATCCAATTTTCAGATGTCACACAAACTTCACAACCGGTTCCACCAAACGGCCGTCGGTTTGGCAACGTCGAATTTTACGCGCTTTTCGGGACTTTGCAGCGTGTAGATTGAATAATTCATCGGCTTCAAATTAAAATGCCCGGCGGCGAGGCGGCGCAGCCGATGTTGGACAATCCACGCGGGTTTGAATATGCGAACCCATTTTGGCATCATCGCGCTGGTCTCCGCCTTTTCACGGATGGCATTCGGCTTCAGATTCATGTTTTCACCCGTGTCGGTGAAGACGGACGTGAAAGAATCACAAACGGCCATCGGCACTTTGTTTTTCATCAACGCGAGCACCCAGTGGAAATCGCCAAGGTCGCGCCAGCGCGTGTCGAAGAAAATGCCGCGTTCATGGATGATCTTGCGACGGATGAAAATCGAACTGGTCAGAATTGGAAACCGAAACCAGACCTGCCGCGGATCCGGAACCATTTGATGCCGATGGCAAATATATTTCCCTTCGCCGTCAGTGACAATCGTTCCGGCAAGCGCGATTTCAACCTTCGGATTTGCTTCAAAAAATTCGCGGACGCTTTCAAGCGCGCCGGGCAGGTATTGTTCGTCGCAATTCAAATATGCCAGGATGTCACCGGTCGCACGCCGATAGCCTCGGTTCACCGCGTCATACATTCCCTTGTCCTTTTCGATGATGGCGGTGACGCGTTTGTCGTTTGGCAGCCATTCCTGCGTGCCGTCGTCAGAACAGGAATCCTGCACGATGTGTTCAAATTCGGCGCCTTGCTGGTCGGCCACGGATGCAACGCAAAGTTTTAACCACTTTGAATTGCGGAAACTCGGCGTGATGATGGAAAATTTCACACCGAAATTTTTAGCAGTTGCCGGCTGTAGAAGCAAACATGGGGAAATTAAAACACTGCCGACGGAGTCGGGATGAAATGTTGTGCAGGACTGTGGGCGTCAAGCCAATCAATGATGTTCTGCTGGTTGGTCACTTGTGATTCAAGTATGCTTAAAATTAAATCATGCGTCAGCACAGTGTTGAATTGTTTGTCATAGACCGCGGGCGCATTTGTTCCCGGCGGTTTGACGAGAAACGGGACGCGCAGGTCGCGGACTTTGTCGTAAAGCCGTGATTCGCGCCAGGAATGGTCGGAACTCAAGATGACCCACGTTTTGTCCCAAAGTCCGGATTTTTCCATCATCTTGCGGATTTCTCCGAACTCATAATCGGCAAAAGCAACGTTATTCATATAACCGACAACTTTGTTCATCGGCATCATGGTCAAACGATGTTGATCGGGCAGATAGACTCCGGGTCGGTGCGGCGCGGGCAGATGCAATAAAGTCAGGCCGTAGTCCGGGTTCGCCGCCACCGACAAGGCGTCTTGCAAACTGTGCCGGTGCATTTTGACAAATTCCTGCCGCATATAAAAAGTTTCACCCAACGAGGCGAGCTGCATTTCCACTTCGTCGGTGAAATTTGTGGAGCGAACCGGCTCGAATACCGGATAACTATACCATGAACAATAATTCAGCGAGCCGCCCAGAATCCGTTCATAAGGAATGTACCAACCAACAAGGGCGGTGTTGAAACCCAACGCCTGTGCCTGCGAAAACACCGAAGGCAGCCCGGACCAATTTGCGGTCTTCCCGGATGACGCAAACGTCACGGTGGCATCACAGCTGTCGTCGCCTGTCATCCAGATTATTTGTTCTCCGATAATGAGTGAAGGCATGGACAAGCCCGTGCCATCGCCGGGTGAATAGGCGGCGGTGGAACTCAACGCCTCCGCCCGGAAACGATCAAATTCCGGCAGCTTGACATTGGGCGGTCGCTGTTCATAAGCCAATCGGTAATCGGTCTCATCGAAAATGACCCACACCACACGTGGTTTAGCGGCATCAAACGGATGTAATGAAGGTGCAGTAGGCTCAAAATCACACTGCTTCAAATGCAGGACGCCAACCGCGAAACAACCGACCTTGACGAGGTTGAAAATCGCAAGAGGTGAAAGTATTCCGTATAAGATGCCAGCCAGCTTCGCCGCCTGCCCGTGTTTCCATACCACAAAAGAAAACACGCATACCAACGCCAACATCACCGCCGGCTGTCTCATAAAATTGTAAATCCCCGCGTCAGTGATATTGAAAAACTTGATGCGAATGAAATCCAGCGGCCAGAAGACTGCGGCCATGAACAGTAGATGAAACGGCAATTGCAACCAATGGGATTTTATGCGCCGTGTGAAACCGATGAGCAGCCATACAACCAATCCCACGGCAAGCATATTGACGATCAACGCCAGAAACATCGGCGTCGTCGCAGGCAACCGGTTGAAAAAACGGTCACTGTCCGAAAGCAGGTCAAAAGACACCTTTAAGAAAATCAGGTTTGCCAGCGACAACGCCACTAACGCATCCTCGATGCTCTGCTTGACTTCGTTCGGCAAGGGAATCGTGCTCGAGTCTTTCCTCAAATGGCACCACCCTTCTTTTTCAAGCAATACAGCTGCCGCTTCGCACCCGGCAATGCGAGCGAACGGACAATCTCGAAATGCGCGGAGCAGGCTTGTTCAAAAAATTTCGCGTTCAGATTCGCATGCAATTGCTCACGCCCACGAGTGAGTCGGCGGAACATCGCATCCTGTGGTTCAATGAATTCAATCACAAGTAACCGTGTGGTTAATTCTGACGCGAATCGCAGAATTTCTTCAAGCGGAATCCGCTCCGTCACCAGCAAATGATGAATCAGCGCCAGCATCAGCACGCCGTCGAATTTCCCTGATGCGCGATCGAGAAACGACGCACATTCGCTGTTCTTCCAGCCGAGCGCGGGACTCGGACGCGCCAGATTCACCGTCAGCGGCAGAATGTTTAATTTTTCTTTTCGTGCATGCCGCCAGATTGCGCCGACACACGCCGCATCCAGATCAACCGCCACGACTTCCGCACCGGCCTGTGCCGCCAGCGCGCTGAAATGTCCCGTGTTCGCGCCCGCATCCAGCACACACACAGGCCTGAACTCGCGCAACGCTTCCGCCACGAATTTTTCCTTCGCCGCGAATGCCGGGTCATCGTAACTGTGCGTGACCATGTAATCCGACCACGCGGATTCCTTCTGCGCCACGGGTTTCAGTGACAGCAACGCCCGTTCCAGCCGCTGAAAATTTGATTCAAGGATGAACCGGGCCTTTTCCGTGTTTGCAAGCAGTCGCGGCTGATAAATCTTCTGGTCGTCCGGGTTCGCTTTGCGTGAAAGCCAGGTCGGAATCGAAACAAGTGAAAGCATTCGCGGCGCGAATTTTTCCAGCGGGCCGCACAAGCGGTATATTTCGTCAGGTTCGATCCCGTCGCGGCGCGTTGTGAAAATTTCCGCGAGACTCAAGTCCCAGCGGCGGTTCGCCAGCAGCGGCAGAAGAAAAGTGCGGACGAACTGCGCGTAAGGTTTCCAGATCGAATCATGCGGGTCGCGCCGCTCGAACGACAGCGCATCGATTAACACCGGCTCGTTGCCGCGAAATAAAATATTGCCCGGTGTCGCGTCCTTCAAACAAAATCCGTCGGCGAGCGCAGCCTGCGCTAGTTCCAGCGTCAGCCGTCCCGCGTCCCAAAGCATTTCCGGCGGCCATTCATGAGGAAAACTCGGAAACGAAATTTTTTCGTGCTCGAAAACCGCGCCCGGGTTTTGCGCTGCGAAAATGGATTTTAATTCAGGCGATCCGCGCAACAACGTGATTTCACTTTCATCCAGCTTGCGCGTCGCGACCAGTTTTTTTTCGGCGATGAACCTTTGCGCAAAATCCGTTTGCAGGAATTTTTCAAACTCGGGAACGGCTTCTGTAGCCACGAAACGCAGCACCTTCCGGTTGAAAACAAAACAGCAGCCCGCCGGATCGCGAAATGATGGCGCGGGCTGGGACATCACCGGACATCAGGTTCGATTTCCACCTTTTTTGCCACGGGGGTTTTTGCAATTTCCATCGAAATTTTTTGCTCGCGTCGGAAAATCCTTAAAAAAGTCCGCACAATCCAAACGCGCGTCTTTTTGATGTAAAAGACGCTGCCGGTGAACGCCGAAACGATTGACAGCCATATCAATTGGCCCAAACCCGGATCAACATACGCAAGCATAATATTTATTTTTTCTGACGATAAATAAGTGTTTTAGGCCGTCATTTCCACGTTGTCAATTTTCTTCATCAAATCCTGAATCGCTGGGCGATCGGAACACGCCGTCCCATGCCAAATGCGCGCGGCGAAACCTTCAAGCCCGGCGCGGCCTGACGCCGCTTGTATTCGCTGAAATTGATCTTGTTCAGCACGTCGTTCACGACCGCCGCGGCGAAACCTTTTTTAACGATCTCTTCCTTGCCCAGATTTTTCACGACGTAAAGCTCGAGAATCGCGTCGAGCGTTTCATATTCGGGCAATGAATCCTGATCTTTTTGATTAGGACGCAGTTCGGCGCTCGGTGGTTTCAAAATTGATGCGTCGGGGATGATTTCACGTTCACGGTTAACCCAGCGCGCAATCTTGTAAACGTCCGTCTTGAAGACGTCCGCGATGACCGCCAGCGCGCCGCACATGTCGCCGTAAAGCGTGCAATAACCGACGGCCATCTCCGATTTGTTTCCGGTCGTCAGCACGAGCGCGCCGGATTTGTTCGACAGCGCCATCAACGTCACGCCGCGCAAACGCGATTGGATGTTTTCCTCGGCTTCGTTCGGCTTCGTTCCGGCAAAAACTTTTTCCAGTTGTTTTTCAACCGAATTGAAAGCGGACTCGATCGGCAAAACCTCGTAACGGATGCCGAGATTTTTAGCGAGCGCCTCGGCATCGCTCAAACTGCCTTCGCTCGAATAACGCGCGGGCATCGAAACGCCGAGAACCTTGTCCGCGCCGAGCGCGTCCGCGGCAAGGACGGCGACCAGCGCCGAATCAATGCCGCCGGACAGTCCGACGATGGCGGATTTGAAACCGCATTTGTGGACGTAATCGCGAACGCCCAGTGACAACGCGGCGAACAGTTGTTGTTCGCGCGCAGGCCATTCGATTTTTTTGACGGGCGCGTCCGCGTCCAAGTCCGCGACAAAAATTTCCTCGGCAAAGGGTTTTCCAACCGCGAGCGGCTCGCCCTTGCGGTTCAACACGGCGCTGTTGCCGTCAAAAATCAACTCGTCATTCGCGCCGGCAAGATTCACATACGCGAGCGGCACGCGCTCGTCACGCGCGACGCGCCGGAGCATCTCCAGCCGCATCTTTTCTTTTCCGTCATGCCACGGCGACGCGGAGATGTTGATGATGGCTTCCGCACCCTGCGAAATCAGTTCCTTGACCGGGTCGCGGCGATAAATCCGTTCCGGCCAGAAATCTTCATCGTTCCAGATGTCTTCGCAGATCGTGATGCCGAGCTTGCGCCCTTTGAATTCAAACGGCGCCACGATTTTCATCGGCTCGAAATAGCGGTCCTCGTCGAAGACATCGTAAGTCGGCAGCAGACATTTGTGCGTGCGCCAGATGATTTTTCCGTTTTGCAAAACGGCGGCGGAATTGCACAGCGCGCGTCCGGGTCGTTCGGAATTTTTATCAACGAAACCAACGCACAACGGAACCGCTCCGATTTGTCCGGCCGTTTCGTTCAGCACGGTGAGATTGGTTTCGATGAAATCGTCGCGCAAAAGCAGGTCGCGCGGCGGGTATCCGCACAAAAAAAGTTCCGGCGCGAGGATAAATTCCGCGCCAAGTGCGCAGGCTTTTTCATAACCGGCCAGAAGTTTTTGCCGGTTGGCCGTGAAATCGCCGACGGTCGAGTTGAGTTGGAGAATGCCGATTTTCAACGAAGACAAGATAATCGGGGCGCGCGGTTCCGCAACGCTTTACGGCGCGGATTCCATGCTGCGAATCGTCTCGGCCATGTTGGCGAGATGTTGTTCGAGCGTGAAACGCTGGAGAAAAATTGCGCGCAATTGTTCGGAAAAATCATTTGCGACCATAAGTCGCAGCGCCTCTGCGATTTGTCCCGGCGATTTCGGGTCAACGAGTCCGGGATAATCCGGCGGCAGCATTTCAGGAATGGAACGCCAGCGTGTCGTGACTGTCGGCAAACCAAACGCCAGCGCTTCAATCAGATTGCCCGGCTGGTTTTCGGCGAGGTAATAGGTCGGAAAACAAAACAAGTCGGCCTCGGCAAAGGCCCGCACCTTTCGCGCAGTGGAAACAAAGCCGAGTATTTCAATGGAGTCCTGAAATTCAAGTTTGCGGACAAGCTCGCGCAATCCCACTTCCTCGTCCTTGGAGGAAAATGCGCCGACGAGTGTGAGCCGGAAGCGCAGCGGGGATTTTTCATCAGCAAGTTTTTTGTTGGCCAATGCGACGCCTTCAATCGTGTCGAACGCGCCTTTTTCGCGGCTGACAAGGGCGACATAAAGCACGTTGACGGTTTTTGCAGATTCATTCGTCGCCGAAATTTCGCCGGCGAGAAGTTTTTTCCTCGCCTCGATCCGCGCCCGGCGGCGCGGTAAAATATTTTCCTCAAAATCCGGGCAAGGATCGGGCACGCCGACGTTGACGACGGTGATGTGCCGTGACAAAAGTTTTTCCGCGTCCGCAAAATTGTAGCGCGAAAGGACGATGCTGAAATCCACGGGCTTGAACAGCCGGTAGGTGATGGCGCGCGTGCGGATTTGGCGGGAGGTTTCGAGCCATTTGGCAAGACCGGCGGCGTGCCAGTGCAAAATGATTTTTTTGAAGAACGGACGGCAAACCAGCATCACGAGCCAGTCGCGGTAGAGCGCGACGGGTTTTCCGGGCGCGGGCACATAATAGAAATTTTGCACGCCGTAACGGAAGCGACACCAGAGCGCCTGCAGGCAATAAAACAAAACCAGAAAAATTTTTGTGCCCTGAAATTCGCCGATGTCTTCGAGCGTCTTGGAGTAGCGCGTGTTGACGTGGTAGCAGTCGATGCCGAGCGGGGCCGGAGAATTCCGCCGCCGGCAGTCGCCTCCGAAGCCGTCAAGCATGAGCTTGACCATGTAACTCTGTCCATGATGCGGCGGCGGCGTGTGCGCGAAAACGAGCAACTTCATAAATACAACCGGACTGGCACCGGCAAAATGTCCGAAAATCCGGATGGAATAAAGATTTTTTGCGCGTGGCAAAATGAAGTCCGGCTGGCATTTTGGTTTTCATGTCAATCGAACGGGTCAACGTCCTCGGTGTCGGCCTTGGCGCGCTGAATCTGCAAACGGCGCGCGACGCCATCGCCGAAGCCGTGCGTGCACGCCGCAAAGGTTACATCTGCGTGACCGGAGTGCATGGCGTGATGGAAGCGCAGAACGACGAGCCGTTCCGGAAAATTTTGAACGGCGCGTTTCTCTGCACGCCGGACGGGATGCCGATGGTCTGGATGGGAAAAATCCGCGGTCATTCGGAAATGCGCCGTGTTTACGGGCCGGACCTGATGCTGGAAGTCTGCGCGTGGAGCGAGACAAATCCCTGCCGCCACTTTTTTTTTGGCGGCGCGCCCGGCGTGGCGGAATTGCTCGCAAAAAAATTGAAGGCGCGTTTTCCGAAATTGGAAATTGTCGGAACTTTCACGCCGCCATTTCGTCCGCTGAATATGGAAGAAGAAAGGCAATTTCAAGAAATGGTCCGCGCCGCGAAGCCGGACATCATGTGGGTCGGCTTGAGCACGCCGAAACAGGAAAAGTTCATGGCGGAATTTCTGCCTAAACTGGATGTGACGTTGATGATCGGCGTCGGCGCGGCGTTCGATTTCCACAGCGGGCGCGTGAAGCAGGCGCCACATTGGATGCAACGGAGCGGCCTGGAATGGTTTTATCGTTTGTGCCAGGAACCGCGACGGCTGGCGAAGCGTTATCTGAAAAACAATCCGCTGTTCGCGTTGAAAATTTTCGGCCAGCTTTGCGGCTTCAAAAAATATCCGCTCGAATGATTTATTTTTTCTCCGCGTATTGGCGCCGGATGAATTCGTCGCAGAGCGCTTCCATTTCCACGGCGAGCACCTCGACTTTTTTGCTGAAATAACTCCACGCGATGAGCGACGGGATGGCGATGAGCAGGCCGAAGAGCGTTGAGTTCAAGATGAGCGCGATGCCACTGGCCAGCCGTGTTGCGTCATTCAGACCGGTCTGGCCGAGGTTGCCGAAAAGCGTCATCATGCCGGCGATGGTTCCGACGAGGCCGAGCAACGGCGCGATGCCGACGATGATTTCCAACACGACGAGTCCGCGCTCGAGCCGGACGATTTCATGGCGCGCGGCGGTCTGCAACGCGTCCACGTTGTCCTGCTTTGGCCAGTCGAGATGTTCCGACGCGAGCAGCAGCAGGCGTCCGAGCGGCGACGATTTTTGGTGGCACAAGCGGCGCAACTTGTCCACGTCATCCGAAGTTTCGCACGCAGAAAGCAATCTGGTGATTTCGGGCGGCACGACTTTCGACCAGCTCAACGCAAGACCGCGTTCCACGATGAATGCAAGGCCGACCACTGAGGTCAGCCCGAGTAAAATATAAATCAGTATGGCCATAAATTTTCAACCGCAACGCGCGGTTCGATTTCAATAGTAATAAAATGTGAATGTAATTTCCCGAAAATTCGCACCAACCATCCGCCGCATATCGGACGGCCATTTTTCGTAAGGCGCGGGCTCGGCAATCGCCTGCTGGCAGACATAGCCGAGCAGTTCACCGACGGTGTTCTGTAAAATCTCGACATCGGAGATGCTGCCGTCGTAATTGAGGTTAAATCGCACCGTCACCTTGCCCGTCCTGTCCGAGGCAAATCGCTGACTGTCCAGCAAATCATCCCAACGTTGCTGCACTGCTGTGATTATTCTTCTATCATAATCGCCAAACGGTGTCGCCTTCACATCAAAACTCGAATCGTTGCTGATCCGCCGCGTGCCGCCTTCCGTCTGTGATTGCGGACCGGGCTTAAGTCCCGATTGTTGCGCGTGCACCTGTTGGAGCTTGAGAGGATGCGACGGCTTGGAATTATTTTTCTGCTCCGGCGAATCCTGCGGCTTCGCAAGCGACCAATCGCCCGGTTGAACCGATTGCGGCTGCGTCTCGTTTTTGGCGAGTTGTTCTTCGGAAGGCGATTGCGCCTTGGAAACTTGCGGACGCAGGGAGTTCTCCAGTTTCATGAAATCGGTTTGCGTGCCGTTGAGTTTGGGAACATTTGAATCGCCGGATTCCTTGCTGGCCGCGCGCGAATTTTTGTCCGAATAATATTTCGCGGTCTGCGGCGCTTCGGACGAGGACCGGTCCACGTCCATGAAAATTTCCGGCTCGGTATTTTGGACCACCGGCTGCACCGGCATCGCTTTGGCTTTTGCGTGCGGATACAACCGTTGAAGCAGGTCGAATTTTTTGTTCACCTCGTAACCGCCCCACCCGATGAGATGCAACGCCAGCGAGAACAACAGCGCCAGCGTCAACCGATCCATCTCAAAACGGTTGAGCCGCAACGAATCAAATGTTTTCACAGTTCCGCCCACGCCGCGCAAACTTGCCGCAGGAACGTGAATTGAGCAACTGTCTTTCCGAAGCCGCCGGAAAATTCAATGTCGCGCACACGATAAAGCAATCAGTTGTGCTTCACGGATCACTTGACGCCCGGTGCCGGCACCGAAGGATCCAAAACATTGTTATCGGCCAGCCAATCCGCCATTCGCTGCGGCCAGTTTTTGATCGTCGCCAGCTTCGAGCGATCGCCCATGTTGAACGCGTGGCTCCCTTTGGCGAAAAGATGCACTTCGGCAGGAACCCCAACTTTGCGGTATTTCTCCAACATAGTAGTGATCACACCAGCCGGCTCCTTGTCATCGTTGGCCGCCAGAAAAAATGCCGGAGGCGCATTGGTGGGAACCGTCTCCGGAACTCCCAGCGGGCCCGGATAAATTTCAATCAGAAAATCCGGACGGCAACTGACGTGGTCAACCGCGTCCGCCGCATTCGTGTTCCCGTCCGTCGCGCCAAACGTGACCATCGAGACAAGTTCTCCGCCTGCGGAAAAACCAATGATGCCGATGCGGTTCGGGTCAAGGTTCCATTCCTTCGCATGGCTGCGCACCAGCCGCATCGCGCGCTGTGCATCCTCGCGGGCGTTCTGGATCGTGTAAATCGAATTCGTTTCACGCGCGAGCCGATACTTCAGCGCGAATGCGGCCACGCCAAGACTGTTGAAATAACGGGCCGGTTCGACGCCCTCGGCGTTGAAAACAAGTTCACGATGGCCGCCGCCCGGAACAATCACCACAGCCGCGCCGGTCGCCTTTTCCTTGGGTGGAAGAAACACCGTGAGCGACGGATTGTTGATGTTGCGGATCCAATAATCTTTTGCGAGTTCCGGCTCGTTGCGCCGGTTTTCAAAACCGGGCGCGCCATTCGGCCAGAGCGGGATGACTGTCGGCTCTTCGGCGTTGAGAACCCAAGCTCCCGCAAGCGCGACAATGATTGCGAGAACAAGTTGTTTTGCGGTCATGAATTCCAATCACGGATTCGGAAGGATTTCGATGCCGTTGATTTCTGGATTCTCCACGTTGGGCGTGAACGTGATGTCGAGCTTGCCGTTGGTGACTTCCACCGGAACAGTTTCAATGTAAGCCTTCGCCGGACCGCCGGCCTTGACCCAGACATCAAAATCCTTGAACTCCTGTCCCCCAACGCTGAAAGAGAAAACGCGCTGGCCCGGCCCGGTGATGCCTTCGTACGTTTCGGCGAAATGAAGCTTGACGATGTATTTGCCGTTTGGAACCGGATACGAAAATGCAGTCATGCCGTAATGTTCCGTGTGATACAACGCCGCGTCCGTCGTGTTGTCAATCTTCAGGTCGTCGGGACGATCCGCCGTGTCTCCGTCAGCGAAACCTTGATCGGGAAGCCATGTGTTGCCCTCGGAATCTTTCCACGGAGTCGTCAGTCCGGCCTTGATGCGAACCGGCGGCGCCACCGGCGCGGCAATGGTTGCGACAGGCGCGGCGGGCGCGGCAGGTGCAGGCGCTACGACCGGCGTGCTGGAAGTCGCGTCGCTGGAAGGCTGTTCTGATTTGCAGCCGGTGAACAAAAAGACGGCCAACGCTGCGACAAAAAGGCCGGTGGATGATTGAATCAAGCTATTTGTAGTTTTCATAATTTTTTTGCGGTTTGGACTTCAACAAAAATGTTGAAGAATCCTTCACAAGGCAAACTAAAAATTCATTCACTTCTCCAATTTCGCATCCATCGTCACTTTTGCGTTCAGTAAACGGGAAATCGGGCAACCCGCCTTCGCGCCGTTCGCGATGGCGGTGAATTTTTCCTCATCAATGCCGGGGACTTTCGCCGTCATGTCCAGATGCGATTCCGTGACGGTGAAGCCCGCGTCGGTCTTGTCCAACGTGACCGTCGCAGTGGTGAAGATGGATTCGGGCGTGATGCCCGCCCTGCCGAGTTCCGCCGAGAACGCCATCGAGAAACAGCCCGCGTGGGCGGCGGCGATCAATTCTTCTGGATTCGTGCCGATGCCGTTCTCGAATCGCGTGCTGAAAGAATACTGCGTTTGCTTGAGTACACCGCTTTCGGTGGAGATCGCGCCCTTGCCGTCCTTCAAACCGCCGTGCCAGACTGCCGATGCTTTGCGTTTCATAAAATAAATTTCCTTTCAATGGCCGGAACGTGAATTCGTTCTAATGCCGGAGAAGCTAACGTGGGTTCGTGGCAATCTCAAGTGCGGCCTTCAAAACGGCGGCGGCAGGCCGTGGCTCCGGGTTTTTTCAATCGCCTCATCGGGATTGATGTCCGGCACGAAGCCGGATTGCGGATGGATCACCAGTTGCCAGGTCGAAAGTGGTTTGAAACCGATCAGATGCTTGCTCATGTTATAGAACGCGACAATCGGTTTATCGAACACGCTGCAGACATGGACGACCCCGGTTTCAACCGTCAGCACCAACCGCGCGTCGTTGATGGCCGCCACCACGTCCATGAAACCTCTGGGTTGAAACGCCGTGCTTCCCGGCAATTCCCGGCAGAGTTGCTGAACCTGCTCACTGTCCTTTGGCAGTCCGTTGATCAAAATGGGTTTGTCGGCCAGACCGCAGCCGCGCACATATCGCACCCAATTTTTCACCGGCCAGGATCGGTCGTAGTGCCCGGAGATGTTGAGAAAAATAAACGGACGGGCGAGCGTTGCATAATTTTTCTGGAACCATTCGATCGAGTCCGGCGGCAGGAACAGATATGGTTTGTATTCTCCCTGCACCAGACCCGCCATCTGGCCGATCCTCTTCGTCAACTCCACCACGTGCAAGCCGGGGACGACCACCTTGCTCACATCCCGATGAAATGGCCGGAACAGCCCGCGATTACAACCCGTCTTGACGCGACCACGGAACAGTCTGGCCATGATGAGGCTGGTCGAACTGGGATGACCTTTCAGATCAATGATCGCATCGTAGCGCCGACCGAGTAACGCTTTCAACAGATTTGCAAACCCGGCCGGCGAGTTGTCGAGCACTATCACCCGGTTCAAGCCCGGAGTGTGGTGGATTAGTTCCGCATTATGCCGGCCGCAGATGTAATCCACCGTGGCGAACGTCCGCCACGCCGAGTCGAGAATCGAATTGCGCAGGATGGTGTCGCCGAGACGTCCGATGTTGAGAATCATCAGGCGGCCGCCGGAGGCCGGAGCCGGACGATTCAAGGTTTTGGTTTCAGCCATGTAGCCACATGTTTCCCTCAACCATGACAATTTTCCAGCTGAATATCTGATCGCAGAAGAGTCCGACTTCAGCGCACAATCGGCGCGCTGGTGGTCGTCTGCAAAGACCCGCAGCGCAACATCCCGCACGTGATGACAAATTCCTGTCCGACCAGATTTTTGCTTTCAGTTTGCGCGGTCATAATTTTATTTTCCGACGAATTTTCCAAGCGAGTCAAGACAGCGATTCCAGCCTTCGTTGTGACGGTCGCGGCTTTCGACGGACGCAAATTTCTCGTGCGTCAAAATCAATTCAGTTTGTTTGCCGTGCGCACGAAATTCAATCGTCACGAGCATTTCGGGCGGCTCGACTTCGCCGAATTCATCGCCGCTGCCGTCCTTTTCAAACGCCCAGGTGAAGACCAGACGTTCCGGCGCTTTCACTTCGCGATAAGTCCCGACGGTCGTGAAAAATTCGCCGTCGTCTTTTCGCACTTGCAGGCGATATTTGCCGCCGACGCGCGCGTCCACTTTCACGGATTGCAACGCGCCACCGTCGCACGCCGCCGCGCCGAACCACTGTTGGAATTGTTTCGCGTCCGTCCACGCCTTGAAGACCAGTTCGCGCGGCGCGTCGAAAACGCGGGTGAGTTGAAGTTTGATGTTATTTTCTTTGATGGTTGCTGTGCTCATTTTTTCTCCTTGGTTTGTAGTTGTTTCAGATATTCGTCCAAACGGTCAAAACTTTCTTCCC
>CAZHXG010000044.1:0-15012 GCA_964536285.1 uncultured Bifidobacteriaceae bacterium | reverse complement strand
GGAATTTTTTATCCCGACACGCTCGTCGGCACGGATTCGCACACGACGATGATCAACGGCATCGGCATCGTCGGCTGGGGCGTCGGCGGCATCGAGGCCGAGGCGGGAATGCTTGGCCAGCCGGTTTATTTTCTGACGCCCGATGTCGTCGGCGTGCATCTCACCGGCGCGTTGCGCGAAGGCGTCACGGCGACGGACCTTGCGCTCACGGTCACGCAAATGTTGCGCAAGGCGAAGGTCGTCGGAAAATTTGTGGAATTTTTCGGCCCCGGCGCTACGGCGTTGCCGGTCGTGGATCGCGCGACGATCGCGAACATGGCGCCCGAATATGGCGCGACGATGGGATTTTTCCCGATTGACGCCGAGTGCGTGAATTATCTCCGCGCGACCGGCCGCAGCGACGAAGGGGTCAAGACCTACGAAAATTATTACAAGGCGCAGGAGCTTTGGGGCATCCCGAAAAAAGGCGACATCCAATATTCGCAGGAACTCGAACTGGATTTGAATTCCGTTGTGCCGAGCGTTGCCGGGCCGAAACGTCCGCAGGATAAAATCGAATTGCCGAACATGAAACGTGATTTCATTTCCGCATTTTCAAAACCCGTCACCGAAAGCGGCTTCGGCATGAAGGTCGAAGAATTGTCGCGCACGGTTCACGTTTCTGCGGGCGGCGAAATTCATCCCAGCGGCGGCGATCAAGAAAATGGAAATGTCCGGCGCAGCGAGCGCGAAATGCTCAATGAACATCCGACGGCTGATCCGGTTCACGGCAAAGCGCCGCAACTTGACGGCGACGTTCGCAACGGTTCCGTGCTCATCGCGGCCATCACGAGTTGCACGAACACGAGCAATCCAAACGTGATGCTCGCCGCCGGTTTGCTCGCGAAAAAAGCCGTCGAGCGCGGACTCACCGTCAACAGCACGGTGAAATCTTCACTCGCGCCCGGCAGTCGCGTCGTCACGGATTATCTGAACAAGACCGGCCTCGCGCCGTATCTCGACAAACTCGGTTTTCAAACCGTCGGTTACGGTTGCACGACGTGCATCGGCAATTCCGGCCCGCTGCATCCGGCGATTGAAGACGCGATTGTGAAAAATAATCTGGTCGCCGCGTCCGTTTTGTCCGGCAATCGAAATTTTGAAGCGCGTGTTCACCAGAACATCAAGGCTAATTTTCTCATGTCGCCGCCGCTCGTCGTCGCGTTCGCGCTCGCGGGGCGCGTGGACATTGACATGAACCACGATCCGATCGGCAAAGACAAATCCGGCGCGGACGTTTTCCTGAAAGATTTGTGGCCGACGTTGCGCGAAGTCCGCGACCTGATGCAGGCCGCGTTGCAGCCGGAAGTTTTCCGCAAACTTTACAAGGATTTCGCCGGACAAAATCCGAAGTGGAACGAAATCCCGTCCAGCACCGGCAACGTGTATGAATGGGATCGCAAATCCACTTACATCCAGGAGCCGCCGTTCTTCACGAGCTTTTCGCTGCAGCCCGGCAGCATCGCGGAGATCAAGAACGCCCGCGCGCTCGCGATTTTCGGCGACAGCGTGACGACCGACCACATTTCGCCCGCCGGTTCGATCAAGAAAACTTCGCCCGCCGGAAAATATCTCATCGAGAACGGCGTGACGGCGGAGGATTTCAACAGCTACGGCTCGCGTCGCGGCAACGACCGCGTGATGACGCGCGGAACGTTCGCGAACGTGCGCATCAAAAACCTGATGGTGCCCGGCGTCGAAGGCGGCGTGACGAAATTTCAGCCGGACGGCGAGCAGTTGAGCATTTACGACGCGGCGATAAAATATCAGGCGGCGAAAATTCCGCTCGTCATCCTTGCCGGACAGGAATATGGCACCGGCTCGTCGCGAGATTGGGCGGCGAAAGGCACAAACCTGCTCGGCGTCAAAGCCGTCGTCGCGCAAAGCTTCGAGCGCATCCATCGCAGCAACCTCGTCGGCATGGGCGTGCTGCCGTTGCAATTCAAGGAAGGCACGACCGCGCAGACGCTCAAGCTCGACGGCACGGAGACCTACGACATCGTCGGCCTCGACGCGAACATCAAGCCGCAGCAAGACCTCACGCTGAAGATCACGCGCAAGGATGGAAAGATTGAAAACGTTTCCGTCCGCTGCCGGATAGATACGCCGATCGAAATTGATTACTACCAGCACGGCGGCATTTTGCCTTTTGTATTGCGGCAGTTGGTGGCGAAGGCATAATTTGGAAACAAATTATGAACTGCCCCCGATGTAATGCCGTTCTTCAAACAGTTGAATATGACGGCCAGAAAGTTGACGTTTGTTCCGGCTGCAAAGGCGAATGGCTTTTCGCGGGCGAACTGCAAAAAATTGTCGAGCATCACGACGAAGTTTTCACGCCGGAAGAAATTGCTTCCCTGGACACAGTAAACAAGGAAATTTTTACCGCCGAAAAAGATGACAAGGATGAATTGAATTGTCCCGCATGCGGCGATGTGCAAATGGAACATTTCAATTACGGCGATACAAGTGGAATTATTTTGCACAAATGCACCGAGTGCGGGGGCATTTGGATGGACAAAGATGAACTGACGAAAATTGAAGAGGTTGTTGATGGTTGGAAAGCCGATCTCGGTCAGGACGCGAACAAATATGATTCAGTTCTTCAAAAAATTGACGTGGAAGAGCAAAAGGAACTTGATAAAGCGGTTTTCATTTCTCATTTCGGATTTGTGAACGCGGTTCTGCGACGCTTTTGCGAATAAAATTTCAAAATTTCAAATTCCACTCGTCGGTCGAATACTTTTCGTCGGCTAGTTTTTGAATTTCTGGTTTCGGAAAATCACAGAGTTCCTTCATTGCGTTCCAGGCTTTTTTGAGCGCGTTTTTTACTTCGGCGGCGGGAAGATTAAGGTTCGTCAGGAATTTATCGTGGCTGCGGCTGTGGCGGTAATCGGGTTCCTTGGATGGCATCCGCAAGAATTGTCCGACGAGCGCAAGGTCGAAGCCCAAAAGAAATGTTCCATGAAAGAGCAGAAAATTTTTCCGACGACGCTGCGAATTGCCGCTGAATTTCATTGAAGTGACGAGTGACGAGTGACGAGTGACGAGTACCAGATCAGTATGTCCACAAACTGAAATTTCGACTTCCGGCTTCCGGCTTCTGACTTCTGTTTCAATCACCGCGCGGTTTCGTTCCATGATAAATCGGTTGGCGGCGGTGATGGTGCGGAGTTTGGCATTTTCGGAAATTTTCAAGACGAGCGCGTAATTCAAACAGCCCGCGCCTTGCAAAACCGTTCCGCCGCCGGAGCAACGGCGGAAAATTGGAATTTCCTTTGCCTTGCACGCAGCGACATTCACTTCCGTCACAATTTTGTTCGCGTAGCCGACGACGACGAAAGTTTCCGGCGATTCCCAAAAGCGCAGGACTTCTTCGCCGGCATTTTCCTCGCACCAATCGAGTAACGCCTCGTCGCCCGCGAGATTTTCGGCAGGCGAGGGGAGTGTGAGTTCGAGATGTTTCATCGGATTTCTCTGGCGTCGGCGGTCAAGTTGGGTTTTATTAACTGCGCGCTTTTGCGTGCAGAAATCAAGTGAGTAACACAGTGAAAGTTGAGACGAAAGAAATTTACAGTTCGCGCCCCGCCGCTTCTCCAGCCGGAAATGGCAACGGCGACAAGGCAGGCGAATCGCTGCAATCGGTTTTTGAACTGGCGCTGGAAAGCCATGGGCCGGAGCGCACGGCGCAGTTGCTGGAAAAATTGGTGAGCCAGTTGCGTTCCACGCCGCGCCCGTCTGGCGGCCAGACCACGCCATACGCCAACACGATTCCCGTCGAAGCGCAGCCAAAGTATCCTGGCGACTGGCGCGTGGAGCGTCGTATCAAGAGCCTGATGCGCTGGAATGCGATGGCGATGGTGGTGAAGGCGAATTCGACCACGAACGTCGGCGGCCATATCTCGACTTACGCCTCGGCGGCGACGCTTTACGAGATCGGGTTCAATCATTTCTTTCGCGGAGCGACGAAAAATTTTCCGGGCGACATCGTTTATTTTCAAGGTCACGCTTCGCCGGGAATGTATGCGCGCGCATTTTTGGAAGGCCGGTTGAGCGAAAAGCATCTGCAAAATTTCCGGCAGGAACTGGCCGAAGGCGGCGGGCTGTCGTCGTATCCGCATCCGTATCTGATGCCGGATTTCTGGCAGTTCCCGACGGTCTCGATGGGGCTCGGCCCGATCATGTCGCTGTATCAGGCGCGGTTCAACCGTTACCTGAAGGCCCGCGGTCTGGTAAATTGGACGGAAGAGCCGAAGGTCTGGTGTTATGTCGGCGATGGCGAATCGGACGAACCCGAAACGCTCGGCGCGATCACGCTTGGCGCGCGCGAAAATCTCGACAACCTGATCTGGGTCATCAACTGCAACTTGCAACGCCTCGACGGGCCGGTTCGCGGCAATGGAAAAATCATCCAGGAACTGGAAGGGCTTTTTCGCGGCGCAGGCTGGAACGTCATCAAGGTCATCTGGGGCAGCGAGTGGGACGATTTGTTCGCGCGAGACAAACGCGGTCTTTTGCTCAAGCGCATGGACGAGTGCGTGGACGGCGATTTCCAGAAGTATTGCGTCGAGCCGGGCAGTTACACGCGCAAACATTTTTTCGGCAAATATCCCGAGCTGCTTGAAATCGTGAACCATCTTTCCGACGAGCAGATCCGCAAGTTGCTGCGCGGCGGCCACGACACGAAGAAAGTTTATGCCGCTTACAAGGCCGCAACGGAGCACAAAAGCCAGCCTACGGTGATTCTCGCAAAGACGGTCAAAGGCTACGGGCTCGGCGAAGCGGGCGAGGGAAAAAACATTTCGCACCAGCAGAAAAAAATGAACGAGAAGGAGCTGCGCGAATTCCGCGAACGCTTCGAGATTCCCATCACGGACGACGTGATCGCGGAGACGCCGTTCTATCGCCCGCCAGCCGACAGCGTGGAAATAAAATACCTGCTCGAACGGCGCAAGGCGCTCGGCGGATTTTTGCCCGCGCGAATCGTCAAACCAGTGACGCTCGATGTGCCGAAGCTTGATTCCTTCGCCGAATTTTTCAAAGGCTCGGCCATGGAAGCCTCGACGACGATGGCTTTCGTCCGTTTGATGAGCGTTTTGCTGCGGCACAAAGGCGTCAGTAAAAACATCGTGCCGATCATTCCCGACGAGGCGCGTACGTTCGGTCTCGACGCGCTGTTCCGCGAAGTCGGAATTTATTCCTCCAAAGGCCAGCTTTACGATCCGGTGGATAGCAGTTCGCTGCTGTATTATCACGAGGCAAAGGATGGACAGATTCTCGAAGAAGGCATCACCGAAACCGGTTCGATGGCGTCGTTCATCGCGGCGGGTACGAGTTACGCGACGCACGGCGTGCCGACGATTCCATTTTACATTTACTATTCGATGTTCGGACCGCAGCGCACCGGCGATCTGTTCTGGCTCGCGGGCGACATCCGCGCAAAAGGGTTTTTGCTCGGCGCGACGGCGGGTCGCACGACGCTCAACGGCGAAGGCTTACAACATCAGGACGGCCACAGCCTGCTCCACGCGAGCACGATTCCAACCTGCCTGCCTTACGATCCGGCGTTCGGTTTTGAACTAGCCGTGATTGTCGCCGACGGATTGCGCCGGATGTATGTCGAGAACGAGGATATTTTTTATTATCTCTCGCTTTACAACGAAAATCACGTCATGCCGCCGATGCCAGCGGGCGTCGAGGACGGGATTCTGAAAGGCTTGTATAAATTCAAATCCGGCGCGGAAGGCAAAAAAGTCAAAGCACACATCTTCGGCAGCGGGCCGATCATCAACTCGGCATTGAAGGCACAGGAAATTCTGGCGGAAAAGTACGACGTGAGCGCCGATGTCTGGAGCGCGACGAGTTACAAACTTTTGCGGACTGACGCAATCCGTTGCCAGCGCTGGAACATGATGCACCCGACCGAACCGCCGAAAAAATCCTACGTCGAAAATCTTTTAGCGAAAGAGCAGGGGGCGTTCGTCGCCGTTTCCGACAACATCCGCACCGTGCCCGACCAGGTTGCGCCGTGGGTTCCGGGTGGATTGTTCACGCTCGGCACGGACGGCTTCGGTCGCAGCGACACGCGCGCGCGGCTGCGGAGATTTTTTGCAGTAGACGCGGAGTCCACCGTTATCGGCACACTTTACGCGCTGGCGGAGAAAAATCTTATCGGGCGCGAAGTCGTGGCGAAGGCCATCAAAGATTTGGGCGTTGATCCCGAAAAAATCCAGCCGGAGCTTGTCTGATACAATTACCGGTTGATTAGGCTTGTTGGCGGTTTGCGGCGGAGGACTAATGTCCGTTTTGCAATTTATTTTTCATCTTCTCAAAAAAACTTTTCCCGGCATCAATGATTTTTGTGGAATCCACTCCTGTGATTGCAAGCTTGGGCGACGGACTACCCAATGTGCCGGCAAGCTCGATAAAGCTCGGGAGCGAGCTACGGCCAATTAAAAAATGAATCGGCCAATCATTGATAGGCGAATTGTTGAGGACGGGTGCTATGTCAATTTGACCGGAGGTATTGGCCCCAATCGCATCGAGCAGAGCGTTGAATTGCGTGAGGACGATTTTCCCGTCGCCCATTTTAACGTGTGCATCCAACTGGTTCAGAGATGAGTTCGCCAACTGGTCAAGACCCGATATGTGGGCGATGGTCGCAATGCTTGCGACCGCCAGAATGAATTTCCTGACTTTAGGGCCCACCAATTGAACATCCGCATTGGTCAGCACAATGCTGACGTTGCCCACGAGACTTTTTTGCAGGCTCGTGCCGGTGATGCCGGCACCTTTGATCTGGGCATTAGCCGCCAAATCACCTTTGGCTTTGTCTTTGTAGGTGGGCGAAAATGAATTCGCCAGCGGCGCAATCGGCACGTTGCTCGCATTGAAGTTGACGTTGTATTCGTAACCGGGGACGCCGAGATTCAAATCAACATCCACGTTTACCGGCGCGCCGTTCAACGTGAACTGACATGGCTTGAGCGCGACGTGACTGCCATTAATTTTCGTCGTCATCTGAAAATTGGCGACGTCTACTTCGCGTAAATAAAACCGGTTCACGGTCGCGTCAAAAATAAAATCGCCCACCGGCAAATTCATGGCATCGGGTTCCTTGTTCGAAACAGGAGCCGGTGCGGCATTTGTAGATTGAGATGTTGTTGCAACAGGCTTCGATTTGCCGCTGAACAAATCGTAATAACGGGTCATGTCCATCGTGTCGGCGGTGAATTTAAGATTGCCGGCAATGGCGTTGGTCTTGGAAAAATCTACCTTGCCCGTGATTTGCAATTCATTCTTCGCCCGATCCGTCGGCGTGAGTGTGATTTGCAACGCGCGCAGGTTGGCGACCTGCTTGCTCACGGAGGCATCGAGCTGCAACTTTGTTTCGAGCGGTGTCGCGGGAAATTGTCCGGTCGGGTCGCTGACGACGAGATTCGTCAACTGCAAATTCATTTTTATGGCGGCATCATTTTCCGGACCCAATTGCGCGGAAGTGTCGGCATTAATAGCGATTGAATCCAATTTTTTATCCGCCAGCAGCGGTTCAAGAAACGGACGCAATCCATTCTGATCGAGGCCGGCAAGCTTCGCCGTCACTTGACCTGTTTTTTTTTCCGAATCGTAATTGCCGGAAATTTCAAAACTTCCGCCGGCATTTCCATCGGCGGTCAAAGTGCCCGCCGCGCGGTTGATCTGAATTTGATCGTCGCTTTTACTCACGTCGAGGTCTGCGCCGACACCGTAATTTTGAAAAGTATTTTTTCCCACCTGACCTGTCAACGCGGCGACTGATAATTTTCCGCTCACAGTTTGCACTTTTTCTTTTTGCGTGACATGACCGGTCAAATCAATCGTGCCGGAAGAAAGGTTGGCATTCGCTTGCGGCGCGAATTTTGCCAGGCCTGGCAGCATGGCCTGAAGCTGAAATTGGATGTCGGCAGTTTGCGCGGCAGGTTCGCACATGCCGGAACCCGTGACGGTGAACAGCGGATGATCCTGCTGCGCCAATCCAACATGGAACTCATCCAGTTTGAATTGTTTGAAATCCGCAGCCTCTCCTTTCACCCGCAAATCAATTCCAGCTTGTGCGATCTGGTTGCCGTTGAAATTGGCGGTGATATTTGTGATTTGCGAATCGAGATTAAACGCCAGTTGTTTGCCACCTGAATGCGACGACAGTTTCGCATTCAAAATAAATTCACCTTTTGAAACGGCCTCGCCCAAAAACGGTTTCCAATCGGCGAGGTTCAAGCCCGTGACACCGATCTCCAGCGTCGAGTCGCCGACAGCCTCTCCATTTGTGCTCCAGGACAGATTCATCGGACTGGAAAGTTCGGCGTGCGCAAGCGGCTGATGATTTTGCGTGGCGGTAAAAGTCAGAGTGCTCAACTGCGCGCTCTGCGACGAACTGTCCACGGTTACATTGTAATCAGCGTACGCGTCGAGCGTCGGCGTGGTCTGTCCGGCGCGAGTCAATTGCAAATTGGCAATACCAAGTTGGCCGCTGGCGGCGATGAGCGAGCCCGATTTCGTCAATTCGATCTGATTTGTCGAGTTGACGGTCGTGCCGCCAAAATCAATTCCGCTCGCCGCACCAAAAATGTTCAGCACCTGCTTGTCGAGAGAAAGGACTTCCACACTCAACCGGCCTTCGGCTTTCTGCATGTCGAACGGCCCGCTCACCCGCAGTTCACCAAGTTGCGCGCCGGACTTTTGAAAGCGCAGCGCGATTTGCGCAATGTCCGTCGGAGTGACATCGCAATCAAAATTTGCACCGAACCCGGACAAATCTTTGAGCGCACCGCCGGCCTGTGTCACATCGAACTGCGTGTTGCCCTTGACGGAAGCTGTTTTTAAATCGGCGGCGAGCGTGAAATCAAAGACTCCCGTGATTTTTGCCTGCAAACTTCCACTCGCGGCGGGCGCAGGCGGTTGATTGTCAGTTTTAACGTCGGCGCTCAACTGAAGTTTTCCAGTGCCGCCATTTTTCACGTTTTCCAACGTGACGTTCACGTTGGAAGCTTCAGTTACGCTTTGTCTGCCGTCGCTGAAATTTTTGGTTTGGCGAACAGTCGCATCAATCAACGCAAATCTTTTCAGAAAGACCTGCAAAGGCTTCGAGCTTTCTATTTTGGTGGTCCTAACATTCTTTTCCTCCTTTTTTTGCGATGAAGAAGATTTGAGTAGCGGATCAAGATTGCTCGTGCCGTCGGCATTTTGAACAAGATTGATTGTCGGCGAATCTATCGTGACTTCATCCACGTTGATGTTGCCGCGGACAATGTCAAAGGCGTGATAACTCAAACGAATTTCTTTTACGGCAACGAGCGGTTCGCTGCCGGTTGTCTGTACTTTCAAGTTTTGCAGCACGATGTGGCTCAACGGACTGATGCTCGCATCATCAACGGTCACGGTGGCGTTCATGGCCTTACTCACTTGCGGGAGAATTATACCTTTAAGAAAGGCCGGGCTGGTGACGACGAACCAACCGACCACCAGAAAAAAAATCAGAACACTGAAAGTCCAAACAAGAATTCTCAACCAACGGCGGCTCCTGCCTGGAGTCGGAGAAGAAAGTTTTACCTCGTTCATAAGCATTTTTGCAACTCGTTGGATGTAAATAATGCTGGATTGAAGTCGCTTGCCAATCTTTTTCAATAGGGCGAGACTTGTTTGCTCGAATAGGCAGACGGTGCTATGCTGTAATCGGTAGCGAAACGAATCTGACAAATGGAATGGAATGAATCCAACAACCGGTTCGGGAGCGCCAAGTCGGGCGCTTTGCGTGACTTCTCTTTGTGTCGGACAAGGCAGATTGGAGACATCAACTGGTTCGCTGAATGTCTGACGCCCGCGCCGGTGAATTGTCCTTATGTGATCCACTTTGGGTACGGCCATTTTTGCCGCCATCCCGATTGGAAGAAGTTCGTTGCAGCCGGCATCTGAAAATTCCCGCCTCGCGAAAGGTTTTAAAATTGCCGTGCAGCATGTTTTCATGTTTGAATTATTAGAACATGTTTCGCATCGGCATAGATTTAGGCGGCACAAAAATCGAAGGCGTGGCTTTGGACGGAGAGTTCAGGGAACTTTTTCGTAAGCGCATCGAAACCCAGCGGGAACTCGGCTACGCCCACATCCTGAACCGCATCAAATCGCTTCACGACGAACTCGCCGCGAATATCTCCAATCAACCGCACACGTTCGGCATCGGAGTGCCGGGAATCATTTCTCCACGCACGGGCCTGATGAAAAATTCCAACACGATCTGCCTCATCGGACAGCCGTTGCAAACGGATTTGGAAAAACTTCTTGGCCGGAAAATCGAAGTCCAGAACGACGCGAACTGTTTTGCTCTGGCGGAGGCGCTTCACGGCGCTGGCAAGGGCAGGAAACTCGTCTTCGGCGTCATTATGGGCACGGGCTGTGGCGGTGGAATTGTCTACAAAGGCGAAGTCATCACCGGACCGCAGGGCATCGCGGGCGAATGGGGTCACACATCCATCGATCCCGACGGCCCGCTGTGCTACTGCGGACAGCGCGGTTGTGTTGAAACTTATATTAGCGGCGGCGGGGTCGAAGCTCGTTACGCCGAACAATTCGGAGTGAAACATTCGTTCAAGGAAATCGAAAAGGATTACCTTGCAGGCGAACCGAAGGCTGCAAAGTTCATGAAAATTTTCTTCCGCAACTTCGGCCGCGCGATGGCGAACCTCATTGACGTGCTTGATCCGGACATCGTTGTCGTCGGTGGCGGTGTGTCGAAGTTTGACGCGTTGTACACCAAAGGTGTTGCCGAGGTTGCTGATTGTGTTTTCACCGACGGTCTTGAAACTCCAATCGTCAAAAACAAACTTGGCGATTCTGCAGGAGTCATCGGAGCGGCGTTGATTGGAGTTTAACTGCCATTTACGGGTCGAGAAGCTTTCAGTTTCAAACATCTAAACGTAGAGAAACTGAATCTCGAGCGCAAAAAATCCAAAATGACGAACCATAATTTCTGTAAAACAATTGTTAAAATACGGTGAGACCACCGGCATTTTCAGGTTTTATACTCAAATTGGATTTATGAGGCCGGCGTTTGCTGAACAATTGAACCCCGACAGTGCCGTAAAAGCACCTTCCCGCGGCAAAAAAATCCTGGTGGTGGACGACAATCCGATAGTTCTGAAAACATTATCATTGGGACTGGGAGCCAGAGGTTATGAAATGATCACGGCCGCTGGTGCTTCAGAAGCCATTGCTGCAGTGCATGTGGAAAAGCCGGATTTGATCATCCTTGATATTTTCTTTCCACCGGATGTGGTAACGCAAGGTGGCATGGGGTGGGACGGATTTCGTATGATTGAATGGTTCATCGTATGGACGAAGGCAGACACATTCCCACCATCATCATTTCCTCGGCTGACCCCATACAATACAAAGACCGCTGCCTTGCTGCCGGAGTGTCGACGTTTTTGCAAAAGCCACTTAAGACACGCGACGTGGTGGACGCCATTCAAAACATTCTTGGCAACAAATCCTTTGATCCGGCGCTGAATTTTGAAGTTTGATTAAACCGAAAGCCGTTCCATCAGCTGGTTTTTCGTTTTGTGTTGGCTCCCAAAAGTATCATTCCACCTAAAAAAGAAAGTATAATCGCATTTGGTTCTGGAACCGGAACGACGAACAAGTCGGAGGCGGAGAAGTTATAGTTGTTCGGAAAATCGCTGGTCAATAAATTGTAGGTGATGTCCACTGTCGATCCATCCGCGTTTGTTCCGCCGGGCGTGAGCGAACTCAAATCAATTCCAACAAGGTCTTGCACCAGCGTGGATGCCGCGCCAAGTGTGATTCCAACGCCATACATTTGCTGGCCGGAGTTTTCGAGACACAATCCCGGAAAGTTTGTCACCACGCCCATTGTCGTCGCCATTCCATTGAAAGTGCTTATCTGGAATAAATCCGTGTTTTGCGCGTTCACTCCGCCGTCGGTGTCGTAAAGATTGCCGTCGGAAGCAAAACGAATGTTCTGTCCCGAATTGCCGAGCAGGCTGTTGTTGAAATTGCCAACAAGAGTTGCCTGTCCGTTCGCGGCATTGATCGTGTAAAGGGAACCTTGCGTCGCGCCGTAGAGGGTTCCGTCCGGAGAAATGGCCAGGGACTCGATGCCGCCGACACTGAATGCAACCGTGCTCAATATCGAACCGTCGGCTGTGTTCAAAGTCACGAGTGAAGTTGAACTGACGATTCCGTATAATGTGCCATTGGGTGCATCGGCGATGTCGTTGAAAAGGGTCGAGCCTTCGCTGCCCAACTGCGTGAAGCTGCCATTCAACAAGTTCACCTGTCCAAAAAGATTGTCGCCCTGATTGAATTCCACCGCATACGCCTCTTGGGCGAAAGAAATCGAAGCGGACAAGATCAGTCCGGCCATCGCACACAAAAATGCTTTGATGGGTTGTCTGGCGATCAAATCAAAAGGTCGTCCCAAAAACAGATTCAACCATGAATCTCCAAACATCGTCATTTCAATTTTAATCATAATCTTTTCCGGCTTGCAGCGCTTCGAACTACAAAAATTATTTCGGCTCAAAGCTTTCCTGTTCGCGCCGGTTTAGCAGGCGAAATGCCATTAGAAGCAAATGAGTCGGACAAGCGGCGACAACTTGCGCGAAACCCGATTAAAGGCTTGGCTTTTTGAAATTATTAATTTTTTTGCCTTCACTTTCTTGGTGTAGTAAAAACCACTTCAAACTTTTTCTGCCGTCTCAAAGTGTCAGAAAATTGTCCCGTTTTCGTGACAAAACACTTGAGAAAACCTCGAAGGAAAGCTGTTTATACGCAATGCGATTTAGCTGGTTTAATTCAATGTTTCGGCGCAGGATTAGCCGTGATGAAAATCAAGACCGTCCGCCGTCCCCGCATGAAACCGTTGGAAGCCGGCCAGGTCTGGCGCATGGCGGAGGCGAATCTTCAGGTGGGAATGGTCGGCAAATTTCTCGTGCATTACAAACTCGCCAAGCCCAACGCCGTCAGAAGCCCCAACTCCGTCGGTGGCAAGACGACCATCGAAAAATTTCTGAAAAAGAACAAGGCCGTCCTCGTCAAGTCCTAGTCCGAATCTCCCTCTTCAATCACATTGCGATTTAGCTGGTTTAATCAAAAGTTAAAGCGCAAGATTGACCATGACAAAAATTAAGCCCGCTCCACGCATTCGCCAAAAGCCATTGGAAGACGGCCAGCTCTGGCGCATGGCCGAGGCAAATCTTCAGGTGGGAATGGTCGGCAAACTGCTCGTCCATTACAAACTCGGCAAGCCAAACGCCATCCGCGTCCCCAATTCCTGCAACGCGATAAAGACCATCGAGAAATATTTGAAGGCGAACAAAGCCGTCCTGGCTTGAACGCAGCGGGATTTCTTCAGCCCTGAAGCCAATGGGGAGAACACCCCATGGCACGACGCGGATTTTCGGATTATCGTCACTGCTGTGACGACGACATTGATTATAAGTATGTTTCTTTTGGGCTTGTTGATGATCAAACGCTAGCTCTCCGCCGGGCTTCTGCTGTATCAGTGACTTGTTTCTTCTTGGTTATTTTACGGGCCGGAATTCCGGCAAAATAAAAAACTACCGGATCAGTTTGGCCGCGACACAATTTCCGCGCGGGCACCGTCGTTTGCGAGCAGAACATTTCTCACCGTGGTCAGCAACTCCGAAACCACACAGGGCTTGGGCAGCACGGCATCAATCTGAAGCCACGGTTGCCGGTTCAACTCCGCCGTCGGCATCTTTCCCGACACCATGATGACCGGCAACGTCATCTGCGCGGCATAAAGTTTGTTGAGCAGGTCAACGCCCGACACATTCGGCATCTCATTGTCCGTCACCAGAAGATCGTAACCGTTCAGTTGAAGCGCGTCCCAGGCCGCCGCCCCGTCCACGGCCCCATCCACCTCGTAGCCGGACTTGGTCAACATATTGGTGTTAATCCGCAGCGTGACGACATCGTCCTCCGCCACAAGGATCCGTTGGGGTGGATTCGTTTTGCGTTGAAGCGACGCGTTGGCTGGCTCCTTGTTGTTACCGGTCATCCGACAAGCTAAGCGGGAAAACTTGCGGCTGCCATGGGGTGTTCACCCCTGAGACCTTTCTGCAATTAACCACGCTTGACCTTTTCGCGGAAAAACAAATCCGCTCGTTTTCACCAACACTCCGGCCCCAGCCACGAATAATTTCTGGCGCATCCGTTCAGTGCCATAATTGAATCATCCGGCAAATTTCCTTTTCTTCAATCACTTTCGATTTAGCTGGTCTAGCCAAATATTTTTAAACAAAATGGAAAGGTGAAGTTGAAAATCCGGCAAACAGCTTTCATTTGTGCTCTGACTTTCATTTTGTCTGGAGAAACGCGAGCGGTTGACTTGGATTTAGCGCGCTTTGCTACAGCCAAACAAAATCAAATCAGGGAAGACGCGCAGAAGATCACAAACAGAGTCCCGTCCATCGTGTGGAGTTTCTTTGACGCAGTGCGGGTTGACGATTGGGAAACCGCAACAAATCTTGCCAACCACATCCAGCAAGCGAGTGGGCGCTATGCATATTCGACAACGAATGAATCAATTTCTCCGGCATTAAACACGCTTATCTGGCCTTCAATCAGCGAAATGATTGGAACCTACGACCAATTTCATGAATGTACGTGTGGCGAGCGCAACACGCGCAAGATGCAGATGAAAGAAGGCAGATGCAAAAAGCCGCAGACATGGCCTTCAGGCAAGCGTATGCACTTTGCCCTTACTCGCCTGAAGCTATTTTTCGTTATACCAATTTTTTGATCGAGTTTAATAGGCCTGATGATGCCTTTCTGATTGCCAAAACAAGCCTTCGACTTGACCCAAATAATTCCCAGTTGCAACAACTCGTAGAGTCGGTGAGAAAACAAGCTGATTAACGAGATCTCTTCAAATTTCCTTTTCTTCAAATTGTA
>CAZHXG010000043.1:0-16537 GCA_964536285.1 uncultured Bifidobacteriaceae bacterium | reverse complement strand
TCGACGGCGTGCCGAAAGTGGACGGCTTCTTCTCGCTCACGCCGCGCGAAAGCGACGACGTCCTCTCCTACTTTTACCGGACGACCGATGCCAGCTTTCCGCGGCTGGAAGATTTCATGGGCGTCTCGCAAATCACCGCGCCCGGCGAAGTGTTCAAATGGCAATCGCGTACCAACTTTCTACCGCTCGTGACCGCCGGACAAAAACCAGTTTTCCTCGACGGCGAAAAAACATTGCAGGCATTGACTCAAAACGATTTTGACGGAGGCAAAATTGTCTTCCTGCCGCCGGAAATAAAATCGTCCGTGACCGTCTCGAATCAAACCTCCGCCAAAATTTTGGATTCAAAATTCGGGAATCAAACCGTGGACATTGAAGTTGAGGCGCAAGAACCGTCGCTCGTCGTTGTGGCTCAAACTTATTATCACAACTGGTGCGCAATAGTGGACGGTCAGCCGGTGCCGTTGCTGCGGGCGAATCACGCATTTCAAGCCGTTCAAGTTTCCGCGGGCAAACATCAGATTCACATCACCTACAAAGACCGTGCGTTCGAAATCGGCGCGGTGATCTCAATTGTCGCATTGCTCGGCAGTTTGCTCTGTCTGTTTCTGCCACCGAAAAAATTTGAAACTTGTTCTCGACAAAAAAATTTTCTGAATTCAAATAAGGCACGGCAATGGCAAACGTAAAACGCATCGGCATTTTGACGGCGGGCGGCGACAGCCCCGGCTTGAACGCGGCCATCCGCGGCGTCGGCAAAACCGCGTTGACTTTTTACGGAATGGAGATCATCGGTTTTCGCGATGGCTTTCGAGGACTCGTCGAAGACCGGCGGTTGAAACTCGACAAGGCCGCGCTCGCCGGAATTCTCACTGTCGGCGGAACGATTCTAGGCACGAGCCGCGACAAGCCGCACCGCATGACAATTGACGGGCGCATCCACGACATGACCAGCGTCATCGTCAAAAATTACGGGCGCTACGGCCTCGACGCGCTCGTCTGTCTCGGCGGCGGTGGCACTCAAAAAAGCGCCCTGCGACTTCACGAAGCCGGGTTAAATATCATCACGCTGCCTAAGACGATTGATAACGACGTGCCGATGACGGATTACACCTTTGGTTTCGCCACGGCGCTCGACATCGCGACCGAGGCGATTGACCGTTTGCACAGCACGGCGCACAGCCATCATCGGATCATCGTCGCGGAAATCATGGGGCATCGCGCGGGCTGGCTCACGCTGGGCGCGGGCGTCGCGGGCGGCGCGGACGTTATTTTGATTCCTGAAATTCCGTATGACGTGCATAAAATCGCCGACGCGATCCGGCGGCGCAGCAAATCGGGAACAAATTTCAGCATCGTCGCCGTCGCTGAAGGCGCGATGGCCAAGGAAGACGCGCGCGCTTACAACGCCGCCGAAGCACGACGCGAAAAGGCGCGCAACCAGCGCGAAAAGCACGAATCCAAAGTTGAACTTGCCACGCTGGAAGCCAAGCACACGGGGAACACCATGCGTCTTGCAAAACAACTAGAGGACCTGACGCGGCTTGAATCACGCGTGACGATTCTTGGTTATGTCCAGCGCGGCGGGATTCCGTCACCGGCCGACCGTCTGCTCGCCACACGGCTCGGCAGCGCGTGCGGCGATTTGATCCATGAAGGCGTTTTCGGCGTGATGGTCGGTTCGCGCGGCGATCGCACCGAGCCCGTGCCGCTGGAACGCGTCGCCGGAAAACGCAAAACAGTCCCGCCCGACCATCCATGGGTCGTGGCCGCCCGGCATGTCGGGACGTGTATGGGCGATTAAACTTTTTAAATTAACGCACCTTCCGCCGCGATTGGATTGCTTTTCATCGCCGGTTATGATTTATTGCGCCGACAAAATATAAATTTATGCCCACAAAAATCGACGAGAAGACGAAGGAGCTTTGCCAGGCAATCGTTGACCAGCCTGAAATGATTTCCATCCGCAAGCGCATTGACACGTTTTTTTCCGACGCCGGCGCACAGGGACAATACGAAACCGTCACGACCAAAGGCCACGCGCTCCACGAGAAACAGCATCGCGGCCAGTCGCTGGAAAGCGCGGAGATTTCCGATTTTGAAAAGAGCCGCGAAGTGCTGCTGCAAAATCCCGTCGCGCGCGGGTTTCTCGATGCGCGCGAGGAGCTTCACGAAATCCAGCACTCGATCCAGAAATACGTTTCCAAAACGCTCGAACTTGGGCGCGTCCCGACCGAAGCGGATTTGGGGGAAGGTTCCTGCGGCGAAGGCTGCGGCTGTCATCACTAATCCGGAATTCCGGGTTCAAACCGCGCATCGTGTGCCTGAAAACTTTCAACCGCGCGACGCGAAAAAATTCGAGACGGCGCTGCGCCGTTTCGACGAGGAAAATTGCCTCGATCCTAACCTTGAAAATTCGCAGCCGCGCGAATTGCTTTACTCACAACGGCTGACGGATTGGGTTTTGCGAATGCGTCCAAGCGCGAGCGAGGAACTTCGCCTTGCCGCGCGCTGCCAGCATATTTGCCGCTGGAAAATTCCGCGCGCCTCTTATCCGATGAACCGCGCCGGTTATCTGAAATGGCGCGCAGACCTGAAAAAATTCCACGCGCAAAAGGCCGGGGAAATTTTGCACGAGGTTGGTTATGATGAAAACATCATCCGCCGGGTTCAAGATTTGAATTTGAAAAAAGATTTTCCGGACGATTCCGAAACCCGCGTTCTCGAAGACGCGCTTTGCCTCGTCTTTCTTGAATTTCAACTTGCCGACCTCGCCGCCAAGACCGCCGAGGACAAAACCGTCAACGCACTCCAAAAAAGTTGGGGCAAGATGACCGAAGCCGCCCGCGCCGAGGCGTTGAAATTAAATTATGGCGACCGCGAAAAAGTCTTGCTGCAACGCGCACTCAACGGTTAATCAATCTTATGCCGCCAATGCCAGACGCGCCGCACAAAACACAAGTTCCTCTCGTCGTGGACCTCGACGGCACGCTCATCAAAACCGATCTGCTCTGGGAATTTTTCGTCCGGCTGCTCAAAAAAAATCCGCTCTGGCTGTTTGCGACATTGCTCTGGTGGATGCGAGGCCGGGCATTTCTAAAACAGCAACTCGCCGCGCAAGTGACGATTGATCCCTCCACTCTGCCCTACAATGAAAAATTTCTCACTTTTCTGCGCGAACAAAAATCGAACGGGAGAAAAATAATTCTGGCGACGGCCTCCGATTTGAAAATGGCGTTGCCAGTCGCCAATCACGTCGGGATTTTTGACGAAGTTCTGGCCAGCGACGGCAAAACGAATCTGCGCAGCGAAAACAAATTGAAAGCGCTCGTTGAAAAATTCGGCGAACGCGGATTTGATTACGCCGGAAATTCGTCCGCCGACCTCGCGGTCTGGCGTGGAGCGAGAGAGGCCATTGTTGTCAACGCCCCGCCATCGCTGGTTAAAAAAGCCGCAGTCTGGGCGAAAATCGGCCAGATTTTTGAACCGGATGCGTCTCCCTTTCATGCATTCCTCCGCAGTTTGCGCCCGCATCAATGGGTCAAGAACCTGATCGTTTTTGTGCCTGCGGTCGCCGCGCATAAACTGGCCGAGTCATCGTTACTCCTACACGACGTTTGGGCGTTCGTGGTTTTCTGTCTTTGCGCTTCCAGCGTGTATATCGTCAACGACTTGATGGATTTGGATGCAGACCGGCAACACCTGACTAAAAAGAACCGCCCGTTCGCTTCCGGCGATTTGCCGCTTCAAATTGGACTGGTTGTCGGCCCGCTGCTATTGGTCGCGGGTTTGTTTACAGCTTTTCAACTGTCAGATGCTTTTGCAGGCGTAACAGCTCTGTATTTGGTCGTGACGATGGCTTATTCGTGGTGGATCAAGCGGATTGTTCTGCTCGACGTGTTTTTTTTGGCCGGACTTTATACGATACGTCTGGTCGCCGGCCACGCGGCGACGGGCATTGTTTATTCGGCATGGCTGCTCATTTTTTCAATGTTCATTTTCTTGAGCCTTGCGCTGGTAAAAAGATATGTCGAACTCAATGGCGCAAAACAAAACGAGTTGAATAAACCTGCAACCTTCGGTCGCGGCTATGTGGCTGGCGATTTGGAAATCGTCGCCTCGCTGGGAACGGGCAGCGGCTATCTCGCCGCGCTGGTGCTTGCGCTTTACGTCTACAGCCAGCAAGTCATCATCCTTTACGCGCATCCCAATCTTCTGCTGCTCGTCTGTCCACTGTTGCTTTACTGGATCAGTCGCGTGTGGCTGCTCGCACATCGCGGTCAGATGCACGACGATCCCGTGCTTTTTGCTGTAAAGGATCCCACAAGCTACATCATCGGCATTCTGGCACTGGCCGTCTTGTGGCTGTCCGCCGGACATTAATTCATCGGTATGCATCCGCCGAAAAATTTTTGTTTTCACGACACGGTTTCGGCGCTGGTCTATTCCCTCGTTCAATCAGATGCAAAAACTCCCGCGCTTCAACCGCCATTTAACGACATCACCCGATTCATTCTCCAACAACATGCGCAAATGCCCGATTACCTGCGCATGCCGATGCTCGCCGCGACGCTCGGTTTTGATTCAGTCGGTTTTTTGAACCATGGGAAAAGATTTCACCGACAGCCTCCAAAATCGCGTCAATCGCAAATCGCCGCGTGGAAAAATTCAAATACCGGCTTCAAGCGCGATTTGATCCGTTACTTTGAAAGTCTGACTCTGTTCGCACTTTACAGCCGCGACGGCGCGGAGCCTATTTTCGCGAAAGCGGAAATTTCTGAAAAAAATATAATTGAAAATCCCGCCGCTGAATTGCATCCGGAAATCGTCGTCGTCGGCTCGGGCCCGGGCGGCGCTATCACCGCGTGTCTTCTGGCGGAAGCCGGGCGTGACGTGTTGTTGATCGAGGAAGGTTCGTTTTATCCGCAAAATTCCTGCGACCCGTTTTCAAAAAATGAAATGCTCCAGAAATACCGCAACGGCGGCCAGACCGTGGCGATGGGAAAAAATAAAATCAGCTATGTCGAAGGCCGGTGCGTCGGCGGCGGCAGCGAAGTCAACAGCGCTCTTTATCACCGCACGCCGCCGGAAATCCTCGAGCGCTGGCGAAAGGAATTTCGAGTGGAAGGATTGTCCGAACCGGAAATGCAGCCGCATTTTGAAAGTTGCGAGCGCGACGTGAATGTTTCGCCGCTGCCGTGCCCTGCCCCACTGGCATCGCTGAAATTGCACGAAGGCGCGACACGGCTTGGCTGGAAGTCGTTCGAAGTGCCGCGGTGGTTCCGCTACGCCGGAAATTCCAACTCACCCGAAGGCACGCGGCAATCCATGACGGAAACTTTCGTGCCGCGATTTTTAAGGGCAGGCGGAAAAATTTTGCCGAACGCGCGCGTTCACAAATTTCATCAGGACGGCGCAAAGTGGATTTTGGAAGCGCAACATCATTCACAGAACACAATCCGCATTTCGGCCGGGACAATTTTTCTTTGCGCGGGCGCGGTGCAAACTCCGGCCTTGCTCCGGCGCAGCGGCATCACACACAACATCGGCAATTCGCTGCAAGTTCATCCGACGGTAAAAATCGTCGCGCGGTTTCCCGAAGCGGTGAATGCGGCTGAAATGGGAGTGCCGGTGCATCAGGTCAAGGAGTTCGCGCCGCGATTGAGCTTCGGTTGTTCCGTTAGTTCGCCGGCTCATCTTGCCCTCGGTTTGCTTGATCATCCACAAGCTGTCCGCGACGTAACTCAAGAATGGACGCGCATGGCGATTTATTACGCGATGATCACGAGCGAAGGTTGCGGAACAATCCGCGCATTGCCCGGTTTTCGTGACCCGCTCGTCCGTTATCGATTGACTGAAAACGACCGGCGCAACCTCGCGGACGGCTTGCAAAAACTGGCGCAAATTCTTTTCGAATCGGGCGCGAGTTCGTTGTATCCAAGTCTGACGCGCGGGAAAAAAATGTTTTCGCGCGACGACATCGGCAAGTTGCCGGGGATTTTGCCGGACGGCCTGGCGAACTTGATGACGATCCACTTGTTTTCAAGTTGCCCGATGGGTGAAGACCAAAGCAAATGCGCAACCGATTCGTTCGGGCGCGTTCACGGTTTCAAAAATCTATTCGTGAACGACGCGAGTCTGCTTTGCACCGCGCCGGGAGTGAATCCGCAGGGTTCAATCATGGCGCTGGCGCGGAGAAATATCCTTCATTATCTTGATGGTCAAACAAGCTGATTATGTTCGAGCCAAAAAATCGCCGGGAAACAATCCTTGTTCTCGGCCTGCTTCTAATCGTTCTGCTTGTGAATCTGGCAACGGCTCTGCGTTACCCCGCCGTCTGGATGGATGAAGCCATGTATACCGACCCCGCCGCCAATCTCGTCATGGGAAACGGTTTCACTTCCACGGCATGGTATGACCAGACCAGCGACCGGTTTTGGGCGGGCAACACGCCTTTGCATGAACTCATCTTGAGCGGATGGATAAAGTTCTTTGGTTTTTCACCATTGTCGGTCCGCGCGATCAATTATATTTGGTTAGTATTGGGAGCATTTTTAGTGTGGCGCTTTTGCGTTCACTTCCGGTATGTGGAAAAAACTGCATTGCGCCTTTTGTTGATTGTCCTTCTTGCGACAGGTTCAGCCGTCAGCTTCAGTTATCGCAGTGGCCGGCCGGACATGATCGGCTTTTTCCTGGTGACGCTTGCACTTTTCATGACAGTTGTTCAAAAAAATTCCGTTCGGCATCTGTGCCTGTTCAGTATCGGAATTTTATTTCCGTGGGCGGGTTTGCAATTGCTTCCATTTTTGGCAATCGCGACTGTTCTGGTGTTGGTGTTTTGGGGTATTCGCGCGGCATTGAATGGCGTCTCCATCGGGTTGGGCGCAGGCATCGGATTATTGATGCTCTATTTTTTTTATCAAAGCCATCATGTGTGGCATGATTTTGTGGCTTCTGTCACGAGGCACACGACAGGATCGGCATCGGCGGCTTACGGTCATGGCCGGATTTCCGCCATCCCTGATGTTTTCATTCGCGACCACAGCGCTCCTTTTTTGCTGGCTCTCGGAATGTTATTGTTGATCCAAACCTGGCAGGCACGCGACGCAGTGGCAAAAAAAATCGTTTTGTTCGCGCTCGGTTTAGGCATTTGCATCCCTCTTGGCATGCATTTCGGTGGAATTTTTCCGATTTACTACGGATGGATGTCGGCTCTGCCAACTACAATCGTGCTTTGCGACGTCATGAGCCGACGGCCTTTGAATCCACTGTGGATGAAGGTATCCGCAATTTTGCTACTGTCCGGAGCCATTGCCATTGGTCTGCCATCGCGCTTGCTGGTTGCCGCCTTGCGTACCAATGAAACATCCTACGCCGCAGTGGAACAGTTTGCATCCACGCAATTGAAGGCGTCTGATAATGCTTACATCGATTACGCAGCTTTCTATCCTGCGATGCACAAGGCCAAAAAAGTTTTCTTCCAACGCTACATGGAAAACGCCATGACACCGGAAGAAAAAAAATCCGTCACCGTTCTCGTCGTTGACCCTGGACATTTGTACGTCACCAACAGCTTCACAGGAAACTGGCGGCTGACAGCCGAACTCAAAGACGACACCGGACAATCTTCGCTGCCTGCATTTCTGGTAAAATACTTGCAATCCCCCCGGATAAAATCGGTTTATTTCGCATATCATCTTGCTGTCTATCGAAAGATTGCGGACGATCATTCACAACCTTTCCAATAAACTTTCTGTCGCAAATGGCCTACTCAAAAATCCTCATCACCGGTTCACTCGGTTGGCTGGGATCCCGGCTGACGCAAAAGAGTTTTGCGGCATCAACTGCTCCAATTCGCTGTCTCACACTGCCCGGTCAAGACACTTCCTTCCTGAAATCAATCGCACCGGGAATGGAAATCATCAGCGGCGACATCCGCAATCCCGCCGACTGCGAACGTTTTTGCTCCGACGCCCAAAAAGCGGTTCTCTTTCACACCGCCGGAATGATCCATCCGCGCCGCGTCCGCGAGTTCTACGAAATCAATCGCGACGGCACGACAAATTTGCTCGATGCCGCGATTCGCGCCGGAATCAAACGTGCGGTCGTCGTTTCATCCAATTCACCCTGCGGCTGCAATCCGCATCCCGACCATCTTTTCGACGAGCTTTCACCATATCATCCTTATTTCAACTACGGTCGTTCTAAAATGGAAATGGAACTCGCGGTGAAACGGCGTTCCGGCAAAATCGAAACCGTCATCATCCGCGCGCCGTGGTTTTACGGCCCCAACCAGCCGCCGCGCCAGACGCTTTTTTTCAAGATGATCCGCGACGGGAAAATGCCCATCGTCGGCAGCGGCGAAAATCTGCGCTCAATGGCTTACGTTGACAATTTGTGTCAGGGACTTTTGCTTGCCGCGCAAGTCGAACGCGCAAACGGGCAAACGTATTGGGTTGCCGACAAGCGGCCTTATTCGATGAACGAAATCGTGGACACCGTCGAACGATTGCTCGAAACCGAGTTCGGCCAGAAATGCGCGCACAAAAGATTGCGGCTCCCGAATTTTGCGAGTTCAATGGCTTATCTGGCCGACGCGACGCTGCAATCGCTCGGCGTTTACCATCAAAAAATCCATGTGCTTTCGGAAATGAACAAGACCATCGCCTGCTCCGTCACCAATGCGGAACGCGAACTGGGTTATAAACCAACCGTTGAGCTTGAAGAAGGGATGCGCCGCTCGTTGCAATGGTGCATTGAACAGGGAATAAAATTTTAAGTTATGACACATTTGATCACCGGCGGTTCGGGATTTCTGGGCAACTTGATTGCGCGGCGCTTGCACGCGCGCGGCGAGCGCGTGAAAATTCTCGATATTTGGGAAGATTCATCGCGCCCGAAGGAAATCGAATTTATTCAATGTGACATCCGCGACCGCGCCGCTGTCGCAAAGGCGATGCGCGGCGTGGACGTGGTGCATCACAACGTCGCGCTCGTGCCACTGACCAAGGCCGGAAAAGATTTTTGGGGCGTGAACGTCGAGGGTTCGCGCATCGCCGCGCAGGAAGCCGCAGCCGCCAAAGTGAAAACTTTCATCCACATGAGTTCCAGCGCCATCTTTGGCCTGCCCAAATGTCCCATCACGGAAAATACTCCGACTGCGCCGGTGGAAATTTATGGACGCGCCAAACTCGCCGGCGAACTCGCGGTGAAGGAAATTTGCGGCGCGGCGCAATTGCCTTTGGTTGTCATACGCCCGCGCACAATCCTTGGCGAAGGACGGCTTGGCATTTTCCAAATTTTATTTCAGTGGATTCAGGAGCAACGGCGCATTTACGTCATCGGCGACGGCAATCAACTGTTCCAGTTCGTCCACGCGCATGATTTGATGGACGCTTATATGCTGGCGATGGACGCGAATCGTCCCGGCGCTTACAACGTCGGGGCGGAGCGTTTCGGCACTTTGCGCGAGGGTTTGGAAAAGCTCATCGCCTACGCCGGCTCGACTTCAAAAGTCACAAGCCTGCCCGCGAGCCTGACCATCAACACACTGCGCACGCTCGACTGGCTGCGCTTGAGTCCGCTCGCGCCATGGCATTATTTGACTTATCACAAGGCGTTTTATTTTGATGTGCAACCTTTGTTGCAAATGGGATGGAAGCCGCGCTATTCCAATGATGAAATGTTCCGCGAAAGTTTCGACTGGTTCCGCGAGCATAAGGGGAGGCTTGTCCAGGAAGCAGCGGCGTCGCCGCACCGCAACGAGGTCAAACAACGCCTGCTGGCGTTGCTGAAAAAATTCTCATGATTCAGTCGCGTTGAAGAATTGAGTTGCGCCCACAGTAAGCGTTTTGTCAACTTCGACGCAGTGCCAATGAGTGCGGCGCGCGTAAAATCAGCAAAACTAACGGCACATAAATCATATGTCGAATCACAGGAATGCCCCTCTCAAAAAGCAAGCCGACAGGCAAGGTTCCGCAGGGTTCATTTTTGCAGCTTGGTTGAAGTGGCGGCATTTTCCGATGTTGTGTCTGGTCGTTTGGTGCGTTGCGGGAGTGGCGCTGCGCTCCGCGCCATCACGCACGGTGCTGACGCAGGTATCTTCGCGTGCAGACTTTTTGATACCTGTCTCCGGAGCCTGGGCGCTGGCTTCCGGACTGCATATCCACACCGACTTCAGCTCACCGCTTGGCCTGGCCTATTACTTGCCGTATTACTGGGCGCTGAAAATTTTTGGGAACACGCATGCAGTGGTGCATTACGCCGAGAGCGGCATCTTTGTGGTCATTTCCATCATGGCCTTCCTGTTGCTCAAACCGCCGCGTTACAGTTGGACGGTAACCGCCCTGGGAGTCAGTCTCATCAGCCTGCTGGCGACCAGCCCCTGTTTCTTCAGTGATTCACCGTTTGTCATTTACGAAGGCGTCGGCTACAACCGCATCGGGATCGCGCTGGGTTATCTTTGTCTGCTGGCGGTGGCGTTTCCACCGCTGGCGGAGGGTGGGCTGAAAAAACGGCTGGAAATCCAGGACGCATTGCTGCTGGCCGCAGGTTTGGTCTGGATAAGTTTTGTAAAATTAAATTACCTGCCGATGAACGCCGTGCTCATCCTCATGGCAGTCATTGCTTCCCGTCTCACGTTGGGGACGCAGTCATGGCGATTTTGCGGCGTGCTTGCCGGGGCTTTCATTTTGATGGCTGCGGCATTCGTGCTTTGCTTCCACATTGACATCGGCGCGATGTTTCGCGATTTCCACATGGCTGGCGAGGCGCGCTCGAACTATATGCTGACACTGGCATCGGAATCTGACTTCGCCGGTACTTCCAGCCGCGGCGTCGCGTCGCTCTACGTGCGCGCCCTGAAAGTCCTCATGTTGCATCAGGCGGAACTCCTGTTGGTGCTGGGAACGCTGCTGGGCGGCGTGGGCGCGGTGGCGGTATTGAGCCGGACGCCGATGAAGCGCGTGGCCGTCTATGGCGCGTTGTTGCTGGCCGTGCTCGGTTTGGATTTGTTGCAAAACCTGTTCAACACTTACGGGCAAAGTCTGCCGATGATTCCGTTCATGTGGTTGTTCCTGCTCTGCGTGCTCGAACGCGGGTTGCTTGCCGCAGAAGAAACAGCGCGGGTTGTGCGCGGGTTGGTTTACAAAGTGGTTGTCGTGGCCGTTGGCTGCTACATCGCAAATCTGGCCATCGGACACGCAGCGGCGTTTGCCTACAACATCAAAGACCCCGACGGGTTTGCGAACTCCGGATCAAGCCCCGGCTTCAACCCGAATGAAACCATCCAGGCAAAAGGATGGGAAGGGCTTTACATGACCGCAGCCCGTGACGGAGACAAACCCGGCATTTCTTACGCGGGCGAAATCAATCAGGGACTGTCGCTGCTGCGGACAAATAATCTGGCCGACAAACGGGTTTTTGTCCTGGATCAAATCAATCCTTTCCCGATGATGCTCGGAACACCCTATCCCACCGGCCAACCCGTCTGGATGCACGCCGGAGGCACCTACAACCAGCAAAACCATCTCCCCGCCGAAACAGTCTTCGCGGGAACCGACGTCATTCTCGTCCCAAAACAACCCATCAACTCTTGGGGCGTGCAATTATTGATCTACTGCTACAAGCCTTATCTGGAATCGAATTTCGAGCCTGTGGCCGAAAACGACTGCTGGCAGCTTTTCCGCCGGAGAAATCTTCCCGGCAACTGAACGATGCACAATCCCCCGCACCGCCGCGTTGAAAATTCTTTTTGAAAAAGCCGCCAGCCGGCATCTCGCCGCCATCGGCGCGGGACTCCTGCTCGCGGCGGCGTTCCCGAAAGCCGGCATCGCCGGTTTCGCGTGGGTCGCGCCCGCGCTCATGCTCGCGTGCGCGCATAAAAAAACCGGTCGCGAAAGTTTTTGGATCGGTTACGTCGCCGGACTTTCATTCTGGCTCGCGTCGCTTTATTGGCTGCTGCTGATTCCGGTCACCGGCTTTCCGATTCTCGGCTGGATCGCGTTGGGCGCGTTCCTTGCGTTATTTTTTGCCGTCTGGGTCTGGCTGCTCGCCGGAAAAATCGGCGAAGGAAATTGGGTGCAAAGAACCCTCTGGTCGCTGCTCGGCGCGGCGGTGTGGGTCGCGCTCGAAATGATCCGCGCGCGGATTTTCAGCGGCTTTCCGTGGAGCTTCATCGGCGTGTCGCAATTCCAGATGACGCCGCTCATCCAGATCGCGTCCGTCACCGGCGTCTACGGAATTTCCTTTCTCGTCGTCTGGGCTTCGCTGTCGCTTTTTTCCGGCGTGCGGATGATTTTCTCAAAACCAGATTCGCGTTTCGCGTGGCAGCCGGAAATTTTTCTTCCATTGTTCGCCGTCGCCGGACTCTTTGCCGTCGGCGAAATGAAAGTGCGCAAGGAAATTCCGCCCGCTTCGACCCTGCGCGTCACGCTGATCCAACCGAGCGTTCCCCAAACCATGATTTGGGATTCTGGCGCGAACTCAAACCGCTTCCAACAATTGCTCGCGCTTTCCGAAAGCGCGCTCACGAACCAGACCGACCTGCTCGTCTGGCCGGAAGCCGCGTTGCCGGAATTTGACGAAGCAAGCTACATCGCCATCACGAACCTCATCCGCGCACACCATGTTTGGATGATTTTCAACGCCGACGATCTGCCCGCCGCCAACTCTCCGGATTACAACGCCGCGTTTTTGTTCGACCCCGACGGCAGGTGCGCCGCGATCTATCACAAGCAAAATCTCGTCGTCTTCGGCGAATACATTCCGCTCGTGCGCTGGATGCCGTTCCTGAAATGGTTCACGCCGATCCAGAGCGGTTATGCGAGCGGAAACGAGCCGGTTCAATTTGAGATCAATCGCGGAGACAGCGGGTGGCCGTCCGCAAGGACTTCGCCGCTGATTTGCTTTGAAGACACGTTTCCGCAACTCGCGCGCAAGTCGGTTCAAGGCGACACCGATTTTCTGGTGAACCTGACGAACGACGGCTGGTTCGGCGACAGCGCGGAGCAGTGGCAGCACATGGCCAATGCGGTTTTCCGCGCCGTGGAAAACGGCGTGCCGCTCGTGCGCTGTTGCAACAACGGCGTGACCTGCTGGATTGATGCGAACGGCCGCGTGCGCGAAATTTTCAGGGACAAAGCCGGCGGCGTTTACGGCCCCGGCGCGATGACGATTGAACTGCCACTGCAAAAGCACGAACGAACGTTTTACAACCGCCACGGTGATTGGTTCGGGTGGAGCTGCGTCGGAATCGGTTTTCTGGTTTTTACCGGACGGATCACGAGGCGGAAAAAAAATTAAACAGTCACGGCCTCGCGCATGGCGCGCGTGGCGGGCGCGGGGATTTCTTTTCCGGCTTTGCGCAACTCTTCAACCTCTTCACGGACAAGCGCGCAAAGTTGCGCGTAAGTTTCCTCTTCAGTCTTGCCGTGGCAGACGCCGCCCCACGGAAACAAATCCGGGCAATAGCCGACGTAGTGTTTGTCCTCGTCGCTCCAGAGCACAAATTTCAGATAACGGTCTTCGATTTTCATTTTGTCACTTCGCGAATCGCGTTGCGGACTTGTTTTTCCTGATAATGATGCGCGTCATCGCCGTCCCGGCCGCTCAAAATCACCGCGCCGGCATATTGCGGATGCCGGAACTTGCGGTGTGAACCTTTGCCCGGAGACAAAACAAAACCAGTTCGTTCCAAGTCCGAAACCAGCTGGCGAATTTTTCGCGGCATTCATATAGCTCAATACCATCGGCAGGCGTGACAGTCAACTCCGTCACGGCGACTGGTTCGGATGGGGCTGCGTGATTCTGGCGATGGCGGTTGCCGCGCGGAAAATCATTGCCCGTTAAAAGACGGCGGCCTGCGCCGTTGGCATTCCATCAGGCCGGCAAAGCATTCCGCCAGACGGTGGAACCATTTTCCGGCGCGCTCCGACGATTATTCGGTGTGTAAGAATGATTTTTACGCACGGTAGAATCATCCGGACGCATGCCCCAACCATCGGGACGCATGCCCCAACCGTCGGGACGCATGCCCCAACCATCGGGACGCGTGTCCCAACCATCGGGACGCGTGTCCCAACCGTCGGGACGCATGCCCCAACCATCGGGACGCGTGTCCCAACCATCGGGGCATTTGCCCGAACCATCGGGACGTTTGCCCCGACCATCGGGGCACACGGAAAAATCATTCCGACACACCGTTTTTCCTCAAAAACAGGCCGAAAATGATGAAAACCGCCTGTTTTGGACGTGGCGATGTGGGAAAACGAACATTTCAGGCATCCCTGCGGTATTTGCCGATTCCATATTTTGCCTTTTGTAACGCATAAAATCTTCTGGACAATGGGGAAGGCCAGAAATAAGGTCGAAATCATGAAAAAAATCGTACCGCACTGTGCGGTCGAATAACATGTTAGGCCTCTTTTATTTTATGCGTATCACTATTATTACACTCGGTCTGGTCAGCCTGCTCATCACAGGTTGCGCCAATTTGCGTCCACTTTCATCTAAACCACCGGAATCAGCGATTGTTCTGAAATCGCCAGCCAAATTCCCCGGCTTTTTATACACGGTTACATTTCCAGCCGGAGAGTATCATCCACTTTATGAGGATGACGGTGGTTATTATTACCAAGCCCCCGCCAAGGTTATTGGCCATGACATTCTGACTTATATGCTTGATGGCGGGCTTTATGTAGAGCGCACCAATAGTGAGCCAACGAAGTGGTATGTTATTGACCCACAAAATGGTCAGAAATCAATGGGGCGTTGCACGTCATTGCCTGAACACACATTGATTCCATGATGACGCAGAGGCCTAACCAGTCGCCGGAGCCAACCGCCGTTGGCGCTGCGGTTGCAATCCACGCCGCGAGTCGGCGGTGGCTCAGCTTTGGTCGTTAGCCCTCAAATGAAAAGATTGATCCATTTAAGCATTCCCGCTTTGTTGGCAATTCTCGTGGGTTGCGCCACGCCTGAACCAGTAAGCGTTCAAGAATACAAGAGAGTATCGTTGGATGAGTTCTTTGCTGGTCAGATTGTGTCGATTCCATTGTCTTTTGAGATTCCCGCTCAGTATGTCCACGCGACCAGGCTTAAAGAGCCGGTTGCCTATTCCTATTGGATGCAGTCAAACGAGGTGGCGGGTGTGGTGCGGTCGGACAACCTTCCTGTGAAGACTGGATATCTCTATGGCAAAGTGTCGATGAACGTGGGCTTCGATCAACGCAAGGGCAAATTCTCAGATGAGGATGCATTTGAAGGCCAGCTTGCCAAAGCTGGTATGACTTTAGTGGAGCAAAAGCGCTTCGAGGTGAATGGGTATCCCGTCTGGAGCCTCATTGTCCGCCAGAAAGATGGGAAAGTCATTTACTCCATGTATATCGCGATGCTTATCGAGTCGAACGCGCTCTATATTGTATATCGACCGCCGACGAATGATCTGGCGACAGGGAGAGCGGCTTGGAACCGCTTTATCTCCTCCATTGAATGAGAAAATGGGCTAACAAATCGCTGCAGGCAACGCGGGATGGCGCTCTCAGTTCCGCTATCGCGGTTCACGTCACGAGTCGGCGGTGGCTCAGCTTTTTTCGTTAGGCATCATTCCGCCAACCATGAACATCATGCGTCGTTTATGTGAGTTAGGTTACTGCTGGTCTCTGATTGTGCTCGCGGGTTGTGCGAGTGTTTCCAGCCAAGCACCTAGCGCGTCCGATCTGCGCCAGCGGGCGGAGAGCGGAGACATCGTTGCCCAGCGTTTGCTTGGCGAGGATTATGATTTCGGACGGGGTGTTCAGCAGAGTTATACCGAGGCGGCCAAATGGTATCAGATTGCTGCGGAGCATGGAGACGCGAAAGCCCAAAACAATCTCGGAAGTTTTTACCAGTATGGTCTCGGCGTCACCACCAATTACAGCCAAGCCGTCGCACTTTACAAGCAGTCAGCAGAGCAAGGTTTCACGGCGGCGCAAAGCAATTTGGGATATATGTATGATTATGGACTTGGGCTTCCAAAGGACAAGGTTGAGGCGGATTCATGGTATCGGCGTGCCGCAGACCAGGGCTATCCAGAGGCGATGTTGAATTTGGGTGTTAGCTACATGACGGGAGAGGGCGTTGAGCGCGATTTGACCCAAGCATATATGTGGCTCGACTGTGCCCGTTGGCTCACGCAGTTCAACTCCAACATGAGGACGAAGTGGAGGATTCGTGGCGTGTTGGATGATTTGAAGCAGCACATGACTCCAGAGCAGATTCGAGAGGGCGACAGGCTGTCGAAAGAATGGAGTGGCAATTATTTGAAGACACACAAATGAGAGCCATGATGCCTAACAAGTCGCCGGAGCCAACTCCGATGAATCGCAAGCAGTCCGCCGTTGCTTCGCTATGGCGCGACAAGTCAGTTCCCATCTTTTAGGTTTCATTCTCCGCGTTTCTGCATTCACATTTCCCCCCAATCGCTTTTCATTCGCCGAATTTCGCGGTTCTGCTAACCTCAAAATCGCATGGCGTTTGAATTCACATTTCTGGGCAGCGG
>CAZHXG010000042.1:0-17125 GCA_964536285.1 uncultured Bifidobacteriaceae bacterium | reverse complement strand
AGGCCTGCAAAGCCCTCAAGGAAGAAGGCTACCGCGTCGTCCTCATCAACTCCAACCCGGCCACCATCATGACCGACCCGGAGTTCGCCGACCGCACCTACATCGAACCCATCACGCCGGAATGCGTGGAGAAAATTCTCATCCGCGAGAAAGAGGAAATGAAACGCCTCGGTGCGAAAGGCAAACTCGTTTTGCTCCCCACGCTCGGCGGCCAGACGGCGCTAAATACTGCAATGTCTCTCCACAAAAACGGCGCGCTCGAACGCCACGACGTGGAAATGATCGGCGCAAAACCCGACGCCATTCATCGTGGCGAAGACCGCCTCGCGTTCAAGGAATTGATGTTGCAGATCGGCCTCGACGTTCCGATTTCCGGCGTCGCGCACAATCTCGACGAAGCCCGTGACGTCGCGAAAAAGATCGGACGTTTCCCGCTTATCATCCGTCCGGCGTTCACGCTCGGCGGCACGGGCGGCGGCATCGGTTACAATCAGGAGGAGTTTGAAGCCATCGCCAAAGGGGGCATCGAACTTTCGCCCGTGAATGAAATTCTCATCGAAGAATCCCTCCTCGGCTGGAAAGAATACGAGATGGAAGTCATGCGCGACAAGGCCGACAACTGCGTCATCATCTGCTCCATCGAAAACTTCGATCCGATGGGCGTCCACACCGGCGACAGCATCACCGTCGCGCCCATCCAGACGCTGACCGACAAGGAATTTCAGATCATGCGCGACCAGAGCTTCGCCGTCATCCGCGCCGTGGGCGTCGAGACCGGCGGCTCGAACATCCAGTTCGGCGTCAGCCCGGAGAACGGCCGCATGGTCATCATCGAGATGAACCCGCGCGTCAGCCGCAGCTCCGCGCTCGCGTCCAAGGCCACCGGCTTTCCCATCGCGAAGATCGCCGCCAAACTCGCCGTCGGCTACCTGCTCGACGAACTCAAGAACGACATCACGCGCGAAACCCCGGCGAGCTTCGAACCGAGCATTGATTACGTCGTCACCAAGATTCCGCGGTTTGCCTTCGAGAAATTCCCGCAGGCCGATCCCACGCTCACCACGCAGATGAAAAGCGTGGGCGAAGCCATGGCCATCGGCCGCACGTTCAAGGAAAGTTTGCAGAAATGCCTGCGCTCGCTGGAGATCGGCCGCAGCGGCCTCGGCGGCGACGGCAAACCCTGGCGCATCGGCACGGAAGTCTATGGCGACCGCGACATCCTGCCGCGCGACGTCATCAGCCGCAAACTGAGCGTGCCCAACGCCGAACGCATCTTCTTCATCCGCCACGCCCTGCGCGCCGGCTTCACCATCGAGGAGATTTTCAACCTCACGAAAATCGACCGCTGGTTTCTGGTGCAAATCAAAGAGATCGTGGATTTCGAGGAAGAACTGGCGGGGGCGAAGAATTGAATTTTTAAACGTGAGTCAATGCACGTCGTCCGCTTTGAGGTAGATATTTTGAGATTGAAAAATTTGGATACGAACGAATAAAAAAACTTAACTGGATACCCACAGCGGCGCTTTGTTAGCCAATTCAAGAAGAATGTCTGTCTTCTCTTTATATTTGTCTGGCATTTTGCTCACCAAAGCTAAAATCGATTTCTTTTCACTTTCTAGCAGTTTAGCCTCATTTTTGAGAGTCCGAATTAAGCTGTCCAGCGCTCTGTCAATTCCATATTCCCAATTGACCTTAACCGCTGGCTTTAGTGCATTGAAATAACTTGTGTATGCAGAACTCCAGTGCCCTGCTTTTTCTTGATCGTTCCCAATCCGGGTATTCAAACTTTCTTCCTGATACAAGAGATTGCGTTCCAAATCGTTGATTTTTGTATTCAACTGTTTGACTGATTCATTGATGAGTCCAGACAATCGGGCGTCTAAATCACTTGTAGTCGTTTTAATAAAACCACGGAGTTGTGCGTCGAGTTCCGATCGAAATGTTTGCATAGTGCTCGTAGTTTCATTTCGAAGTGTAAGATAAGGGTATAGATAACAACTTTCAGGATATTGTCTTGGAAGCTTTTTAACAATACGACCTCCTGTTTGAGCAGATCAACCTCCGTGGTTGATGGTTGCATTGATGATGAAGATGTTTTCGCGGCGTTGTTACTCGGCTGAGCGCCAGCCATGATGCAACAAAACAATAATAAAAGGACGACTGGAATTGCTTTCATCAAGGATGGATTGTGATTACGACGAATGAATTTGCAAGAAATCCTTTCCCGCCGTCACCTGTTTCGGCGCGCTTCGTTCACTCCGCCGGATAACCCGGAAACCAATCCTGTTTAATCCGCTTTTTGGGAATGCCGATTTCTTGCAGCATTTTCCCGATGCTTTCCACCATCGGTTCAGGGCCGGAGACGTAGAAGAGCGGTTTTTTCACATCCGGCACGAATGCTTTGACCGTTTCCTTGTCAATGCGTTGCGGACTGAAAAGATAATGGATCGTGAGATTTGGATTCTGTTTTGCCATCGCGTCGAATTCTTTTTTGTAAGCGGCCACCGATTTGCGGTTCGCGTAAAGCAGCGTGACGCGCAGAAGTTTTCCCTCGTGCGCGGCCTGCTTGAGAATCGCGCGAAACGGCGTGATGCCGATGCCGCCGGCGATGAAGACGTATTCTCTCCGCGCGTCGCTCACGATGAAGTCGCCGTCCAAATCGGAGATTTCAATGGTGTCGCCGCGTTTGAGCGCTTTGAGAGTTTTCTTGAATGTGCTGCTGCGCTTTGAATCGAATCGCGTGGTGATCATCACGTGTTTTTCGCAAGGAGCGGAGGCGATGGTGAACCAGCGGTCCGAACCGCGATCGTCGGTGCTGGAATGGTTGAGGACGTAATGGAGAAATTGCCCGGCTTTCCAGACGAGTGGTTTTTCCGGCTTAAAGATGAATGATTCGACGCCGGGCGATTCGGTTTTTTTGGCGGCAAGTTTTAATTTCATGCCGGAATTTAGCGCAAAAGAACGGATTTTCCAAATGGGCTGTTTTCGATTTTTTCACGATTTCAGCCAGTTTTATCCAGTTTTTCTCTTACAAACGGAGACTGTCATGTGACAAACGATGATTATTACATCACAAAGAGCGTTTGTTTGCAAACAGACGGCAATTGTTTGTCATCAAACGGTGTTCGTTAGACAACAAGCGGAGATTGTTTAACAGCAGACGGTGTTTGTTGACTAATTTTCGTCAGTTGTTGTTCATCAGCCGGCGATTGCCTGCAAACAAACGACGTTTGCTTGCTAAGTTTCATCGTTTGTTAAACATCACCGCGTGATTGTTCGCAGACAAACGGCGGTTGTATTTCAACACACGGAGATTGTTCGTCAGTTTTCCCGCGCTGTCGCCTGCGTTTAGCGCTTCCTGAAAGGATAAAGCAGTTGCCCCGCGAGTGTGCGCGGATGGACGGGTTTTTCCTGCGCCGAAAGTCCCGTCGTTTGCGGCATTAAATCCTTCGGCATGTAGAAAGTCCCAAGCGCCAGATCGATGCACGAAAACATGGCAGCAAAATTTTTGTCCTGCGCCTCCTTTGTGTCTGAATGATGCCAGCGGTGAAACACAGGGCTGACGATGACGTAGCGCAGCGGGCCGAAGGTCCAGCGCAGGTTGGAGTGGATGAAGAAATTATAAAAGCCGATGACCAAAGCACCTACAGAAAGCACCAACGGATCAAAGCCGATGATCGAGCAGATGAGAAAGAGCAGGATTTCCCCGGTTGCTTCAATCGTGTTTTCCGCCGGATGAAAGCGCGCGGCCGAGAGCCAGTTCACCTCTTCAGAGCTGTGGTGAATGGAGTGGAACTTCCAAACCGGTCGCAGGTGAAAGATGCGGTGGCGGAGATAAATGAGGCAGTCACGCACAAAAAGAACAATCAACAGTTGTGCCGCAAAGAAAAGTGAAGAAATGTGCGGATTGTGGGGATTGTCTTTGAAGTGCAGGGCCATCAAACCAAAAATGGCGGAGAGGATGAAATAAATGAACGGAGGATACAGCATCGAGAGAAACGCGTATTGCAGGTCGAGCAGAGTGGCGCGCAATGGCTTTTTGGCGGGACTGAACGAGAACAGTCTTTCCATCAAGAAAAAGAGGATGAAACCGATTGAGAGCGCGATGATGCCGTTAGTAACCGAGGCAACGCACCGGTCTAGGATGGAGAGCAATTGATCCACTTGTACTGATAGAAATTTGTTTTATATGCTCCACGGTTCAGGAAGAATTATTTTTGCGCCAAAATCATTGCGGTTGATTATAAGCAGTTTTCGGCGTTAAGGTAAACAAAATACCTGACTGTTTTTGAGGTCCGCGCCCAACCTTTCCCACCGTCACCCGCCGTTTCCGGCGCGATGGTTCATCAACTGGACTTTGAACTCGGCCAATTGTTCGTCGTAGTAGTCAACGGATTTGGGCGTGGTGGTGAGCGTGGAATCGAAGTTCACGAGCGTGACGAGCGTGCTGTAGGTGGCCGTGTCGTGAAGCGGCAGCACGGCGCGGATGCCGCCCTTGGGTCCGAGACGGGCGTAGCAATCCTGCTCGTGGATGTGCTTCACCACGACGACGCGATAACCGAGCTTGCCCAGAAACATCTGGTAGGAATTCGTGGTGATGATCGCGGCCTGTATCAACGGAACCTCGACGGCGAGATTGTCGAACACATCTTTCAACGGTTTGAATTCGCCGCGCGACAGGATGCGGTCAAACCGCTGCTGTTCGGTTTCAGAAATCTGTTCAGGCACCGGCCTGACGGCTGCTGGTCTTTTGGTCATAAAAAATTGGGTCGAAAACTGTTCCTTGATCCGGCTTGTAAGGCGGGAGCAAGGTCATTGTCGTGCATGGCGGCGGGAAAGTCCACGACTCGTTGCGTTTATTTGTTGATTGGCCGTTTTTCAATTTTGGTCAATCATCGCTGAATCATGGCGGACGTTTTGAAATTTCCTGAAAGTTTTCTCTGGGGCACGGCCACGTCGCCGACGCAGGTGGAAGGCCACGTCGTCAACGAGTGGACGGATTATGTCGCGGCGGACGGCGGGCATTGCCGCGTGGCGTGCGACCATTATCACCGCTACGAGGAGGACGTGGGCTGGATGTCCCGGCTCGGCGTGAACGCCTACCGCATGGGCATCGAATGGTCGCGCCTGCAATCCGCGCCGTTCGCGCCGCTGAACCAGAAGGAACTCGCGCGCTACGTCCATCTGCTCGATTGCCTCAAGGCGGCGAACATCACGCCGATGATCGTGCTGCATCACTTTTCAAATCCGCCGTGGATTTCGGCGGCGGGCGGCTGGCTGAATCCGGCGGCGATTCCGGCGTTCGTGGATTACGCGGCGAAATTGTCGGCGGCCTTGAAGGAACGTGTTTACTTGTGGAACACGTTCAACGAGCCGGACACTTACGCGTCGCTCACTTATTTGCTCGGCGGATTTCCACCGTTCCACAAATGGAAATTTCTTTCGTATCGCAAAGTCATCAAGCACATGGCCGAGGCGCACGCACAGGCAAGCCGCGCGATTCGGAAGAATAAATTTTTCCGCGCGCCGGAAATCGGCATCGCGAAGAACTGGACCTCGTTCGGTGCATTCCAGAAATTCGCATTGTGGGATCATCTGCTCGCGGAAGTTTCCCATCACGCCTTCAACCGTTTTGTGCTGGATGAATTTTTGGGCGGGCAACGGCACGAGGATTCCACGTTTCTCGGCGTGAATTATTATGGCCGCGCGCGGCTGAACCATTTCCAGGCGCTCGTGCCAACAAACAATGTTTCGCCGGAAAGATTGAAAGAGCTCGGCGTGGTTTGCGACGACATGTTCGAGCGGCATCCGACCGGTTTTGGAAAAATCCTGAAAAAATTTCACCAGCGCTACGGCCTGCCGATTTACATCACCGAACATGGCGCGGCGTCGAGCGACGAAGATTTCCGCATCCGCGACCTGACGGCGCATTTGCTGGAACTGCACGCCGCGATCAACCACGGCGTGGACGTGCGCGGATTTTTCTACTGGTCGCTGCTGGACAATTTTGAATGGCAGTTCGGCTTTTCTAAAAAATTCGGACTGCTGTCCGTAAATTTCAACGACAAAAATCTTCCGCGCACAATGACGCGCGTCGGCGAATTTTATCGCGGCATTTGTAGCGGCGCGTCTGCAGACCGCCGCATCGGTTTGGAATAATAAATAATCCGACTTTCTGCCGAAAGCCGCCACGTTTGTCTCTGATTTGCATTTCCCGGATTGCGTGTATAATGCATCCATGCTGGCGACGCCGGAAATCATCCGCGAAACGAGTCAACTCGCGCAACTGGAGGAACTCCTGCCGCGTTGGCGCGAAGTGCCGCTCTACCGCGATTCGCTGGTGCGGGCCGATTGCCGGGGCGCGGACTTCGATTGTTTCCGACGGCTGCCCTTGATGGCGAAGCCGGAAATGCGGAATAATTTTCCGCAAAATTTTCTTTCCGACGGGCAATCTCTCGAATCATTGCTTGAGAAAAATCTGATCGAACTGGAACACACCTCCGGCACTTCGTCGGAACGGCTGCCGGTGATTTTCGGGCGCGGCTGGTGGAACGCACAGGAAGAACGCGCGCTGCGGCTGAACGCTTTCGTCGCAAAAATCCTTGATGAATTTCCCAACGCGCGCCGCGCCACCATCACCTCTCCTGCGTGCAACGGCTTGACCTGTCCGACCGTCTGGATGTCGCGCGAGCAACGCACGTTTGGAAATTCTTTGTTTGTAAATCTTGCACGCATCCCGTTTCTGATCGGCGACGCGGAATTGTTGCACATGGCGGCGGAGATTTCCGACTGGTCGCCTCAATTTCTCGACGTTGACCCGGTTCACGGCGCGCTCTTCGCGCTTTACTGCGAGCAGCACGGCATAAAATTTCCGTCGTTGAAATTCATTTTGTGCAGCTATGAATTTGTCAGCGTCGTGCATCGCAAAATTCTTTCGCGCGTTTTTGGCGTGCCGATCTTCAACCTTTACGGCTCGACGGAAACCGGCCATCTGCTCATGGAAAACGAACGCGGCGAAATGAAGCCGAGCTACGATACGGCATTTCTGGAAATCGTGGACACAGACGCACGCGGCGTGAGCGAACTGGTCGTCACGACTTTGACCAATGATTACATGCCTTTGCTGCGTTATCGCATCGGCGATCTTGTCGAACAACACGTCCAGCCTTACGGAAATCATTTCACCGTTCACGGCCGCGCGCGCGACACGCTCATGGCGCGTGACGGCCGGCGCGTGACGACGTGGCAGGTGGATCAATGTTTCAATGAAACAAATGGCATCGCGCATTACGAACTGCGACAAAATGAAGGCGGCGATTGCGTTTTGCGTTTCGTGCTGGACGGTGTCGGGCCAACGGAAGAAGAATTGCGCCGCGTGACTTCACAACTTGAAGCGTTGCTGAAAATTTCCACCGAAATCAAAACCGAGGCGATGAAGGTTTTGTTGCCGAAGCCTTCGGGAAAATTCAGCCTGACCTCCCGCGCTGAAGTGATTTGAGTTTTCTTCGCGCAATTCAAGATTGTGTCCGGTGGCGGTTGCGAGTTAATGTCGCAGCCGGAAGCCGATGAGTTACACCGCAAATTATCTCCAGTCCGAATCGGTGGCGGCGCAGGGCGTCGAGGTCATCGTGCTGGTGAATTGCCTCGTGCAGGACGCAATCCATCTCGGCGCGAGCGATCTGCACATCGAGCCGTGGGAAAAATCCATCTCGGTGCGCGCGCGCGTCAACGGCGTGCTGACCGAGGTCGCGCATCTGCCGGTTGATTTCATGGAAAAAATCTCCGCGCGTTTCAAGGTGATGGCCAATCTGGTGACTTATCAGGCCGACATTCCGCAGGACGGCACCGCCGTCGGCGGCAAGGAACTCGACGGAGTGCAATTGCGCGTTTCGATTTTCCCGACGGTGCGCGGCGAAAAAATCGTCGTACGGTTGTTCGATCCGCGCGACCGGCGGTTTGATCTGGCCACGCTCGGCTTTGAGGACGCGACGTTGAAAGGGTTGATGAGTGTTCTCAAACGGACGAGCGGCTTGCTTTTGTTCACCGGCCCGACGGGTTCGGGCAAGACGAGCACGATGTATTCGGCGTTGTGTTACATCATGCAACGCGACGGTGCGGCCATCAGCATCAGCACGGTGGAAGACCCGGTGGAATTCAACCTGCCGATGGTGAGCCAGACGCAAATCCGTCCGGCGCAGGAATTCACCTACGCCGTGGCGCTGCGAAGTATTTTGAGGCAGGACCCTCAAGTCATCATGGTCGGCGAGATTCGCGACGCGGAAACCGCCGCCATCGCCGTGCAAGCCGGGCTGACCGGACACCTCGTCATCAGCACGATCCACTCCGGCGTTTCCGCCGGCGCGTTCACGCGGCTCATTAACATGGAGATCGAACCGTTCATGCTCGCGTCGAGCATTCTCGGTGTGATGGGACTCCGATTGGTGCGCCGCAATTGTCCGAACTGCACGCAACCCTACGAGCCGGAGCCGAGCCAGTTGAAAGTCGTGCCGGAAAATTTTGTGTCGAAAGCGGAATTTCGCAAAGGCGCGGGCTGCGAACAATGCAATCACACCGGCTATCAAGGACGTTTGCCGGTGAGCGAATTGCTCGTGGTGGACGAACCGTTCCGCGAAGCAGTTTTGAAAAAAATGCAGACGTCTGCGCTTGAAGAAATCGCGATCCAACAAGGCATGCACACGCTCTGGCAAAACGGGCTTCAACGCGCGCTCACCGGCCAGACATCTCTGGACGAAATCATCCGCGTGCTCGCCGCGGACATGCTGTGAGCCATGTCGAGGAATCTGATTTGGAAAACGGATTTTGCAATCGGCCACACGACTTGCCTCGCGCGCAGTTTTAAACATTGGACCGGACACGATTTGTTGCCGGGAAATTTTTCAGAGACGGAACTCGCGCAAAAAGTTTTTGAAGCGCCGTTTGTCCTCGTCTCGCACGACACGGAAGCCGATCCGATTTTGAATTATGGCAACAGCGCCGCACTTTCACTTTGGGAAATGTCGTGGGAAGAACTGACGCGAACACCATCACGTCTCACCGCCGAAGCGCCGAATCGTGAAGAACGGGCGAAACTGCTGGAAGCCGTGACGCGCCGCGGCTTCATTGACGATTACTCCGGCGTCCGCATTTCAAAAAGCGGCAGACGTTTTCGTATTTCACAGGCAACGGTCTGGAATTTGTTGACGGAAAAAGATCAACCTTGCGGACAGGCGGCGATGTTTGACCGCTGGGAATTTCTTTGATGTGGTGTAATGTTTCAATGGCTTGGACGACCTATGACTGAACGTATTTCAAATAAAGCCGTCAAACTTTCATGCAACCGATAAAAATTGCGGGCATTGCGGCAGTGGTGTTGCTGGCGGGCGGCATTTTCGCCGTCGTCCACAACGCAGGCCGCGCGCAACAGACGGAAATTTCAACCTATCAACCAACCAACATGAGCGATTTCAAAAAACCCAGCGCGGACGAATTGAAAAAGAAACTGACCGCCGAACAATTTGCCGTCACGCAGGAAGCCGCGACCGAACCGGCCTTCCACAACGAGTTTTGGGACAATCACCAGCCGGGCATTTATGTGGACATCGTGTCGGGCAAGCCGCTGTTCAGCTCACTGGACAAGTTTGATTCCGGCTGCGGCTGGCCGAGTTTCAGCAAGCCGCTGGCCGCCACGGACGTGGTCGAGCACACCGACAATTCCTATGGCATGACGCGCACCGAAGTCCGCTCCAAGGACGCCGATTCCCATCTCGGCCACGTTTTCGACGACGGTCCGCGCGACAAGGGCGGTTTACGTTATTGTATCAACTCGGCGTCGCTGAAATTCATTCCGGTGGCAGAAATGGAAAAAGCGGGTTACGGCCAGTATCTCGAACCGTTCGTGAAAGCGGGCCTGATCAAGGCGGGTACAATTTCTACGAACGCGCCGACGAAGAATTAAGCCGGATGCCGGAATCATTTCCTGTTCCGCCAAAAAACGAAGCAAGTCAATGGCGCTCGCACAGCAATTTGTTTTTCCCTCTGGACAGTTTCAATCAAATCCTAAATTGTTTTGCCAACCAATCCCATATGAATTTTCCACGGCTCTTTGTTTTCGGTCTTGGCTTGGGATTGCTGCTGCCGACGCCGGCGGCGGTTGCAAAATCTGTCAGCGTGAAATCCACCACCGGGATCACGGCGCAACTTGACGAGGTTTCCGGGCGCTATGAAATCAGGACGCGCCGACCAGACTGGAAATTCGCCGGTGATCTCGGCCAGTCCGCGCGGAATGTCGTCGTCGCCAACGGCAGCGACGGCCTCGGTGCGTATCAGGAGATTCGTTTCAACTGGCAGACGAATGTTTTGCTCGCCGGCGGCATCCGGATTTATGATGCGCGACCCGTGGCGCTGCTCACGTTGGAATGCGACCAGCCCGTCGAAAAACTACCGGTGGTGTTTCCGCGATTCACTTCCGCTCCCGCCGGATTGCATCACTTCAGTTTCAAGAACGAAGTGTTTGCGCCACCAAGTTTCAAGCTGGAACCGAACGGCACGCCATGGCTTTTTTTTGATGACCAGGACGACGCGGCGATCATTTCACCGGCGGACAATTTTATGATCGCCAGTATGAGCGGCGATGGCGTGCAAGAAATCGCGAGCGGGCTGAACGCGAAAGTGCGCGACTTGCCCGCGCATTTCCGACACGCCACGCTGCTGGCTTTCGGCGACGGCATCAACTCAACCTGGGACGCCTGGGGCGCGGCGTTCACCGACTTGGTCGGCCGGAATCGTCCGGCGAACAACGTGGATGCCGGGCTGCGTTATCTCGGTTACTGGACGGACAACGGCGCGTTTTATTATTACCATTACGATCCGGCGTTGGGTTACATCGGCACGCTGGAGACATTGGTTCGCCACTATCGCGAGCGGGAAATTCCCATCCGCTACCTGCAGCTCGACAGTTGGTGGTATTACAAAACGCTGACGGATCCGGATGGCAAAACCGGGCGGTCAAAAAATTCCAAATTGCCGGAAGGCGAATGGAATCGTTACGGCGGCCTGATGAAATACGAAGCGCATCCGGCATTGTTTCCCGAAGGCCTCGCGGCGTTTCAGAAAAAAATCAACCTGCCGCTCATCACGCACAACCGTTGGATTGACCCGGCCAGTCCTTATCACGGACAATTCGCGATTTCCGGTTTCGCGGGCGTTGATCCGTTGTGGTGGCAGAAAATCATGAACTACATCGCCGACAGCGGCGTGGTTTGTTACGAGCAGGACTGGCTCAACATCATCTATAACCATTCACCCGAATTGTCGGCCACGATCGGCGCGGGTGATGCTTTCACCGGCGGCATGGCGGCGGCGGCCAGGGCGCGCGGCTTGAGTTTGCAATACTGCATGGCGTTGCCGCGTTTTTTTCTGCAGGGCGCGCGCTACGACAACCTCACGACCATCCGCGTAAGCGACGACCGCCTTCAACGCAGCCGTTGGGATGATTTTCTCTACACGTCGAGACTCGCCAGCGCGGTGGGCATCTGGCCGTGGTCAGACGTTTTCATGAGCACCGAAACGAATAATCTTTTGATCGCCGCTTTATCCGCCGGCATGGTCGGGGTCGGCGATGCCATCGGCACGGAGAACAAGGAAAACCTGCTGCGCGTTGCGCGCCCCGACGGCATGCTGGTGAAACCTGATAAATCTCTACTGCCTTTGGATGAAGTTTATCTTGCCGAAGCCAGCGGCCACAAATCGTCCATGGTGGCATGGACATACAGCGACCACGGTCCGCTGCGCACGGCGTATCTGTTTGCTTACAACCGGCAGGAAACAAATGCTGAAACCGGTTTCACACCAATGGCGCTGGGTTTCAACGGCAAAGTCTGCGTGCTCAACATGAGTTCGGGAGTCGCGCAAACTCAATCCGCCGGAAAGCGCTTTGCGTTCACGTTGAATCCGGAAGAAACGGCGTATTATCTCGTCACGCCCGTCGCGCAATCCGGTCTGGCATTTTTTGGTGACGAGGGAAAATATGTTTCCAATGGCCACCAACGCATCGCCGCGCTGGAGGACGCGCCGGGCCGCTTGACTGTCACGGTCACATTTGCCGCCGGCGAAAAATCTGTGTTCCTTTTCGGTTATGCCAAAAAAGCTCCCGTGATCGCGGCGCAAAGCGGTTCGGCGGGAACTTTAACCTACGACGCCAGGAGCGGACGGTTCAGCGTGGAAGTTTCTCCGGCGGCGGCCATCATCGCCGGTCAAGACCCGACGCAAGCCGCCGTCGTCACATTCACCGGCAAATAAATCTCACTTCATCGCCGCATAGACGTGATGCACGTCGTCGTGGTCGTCAAGCAAGTTGAGAAAATCCACGACCTCTTTGCGCGCGGCGGCATCCACTTCGCGGAATTCCTTGGCGACGTAGCGCATCTCCGACGCGATGACGTTCCAGCCCGCCGCCTTCAACGCTTTGGAAACGTGGTCAAGGTCTTTGATTTCGGTGAGAAAACGCGCGCCCTTTTGTCCGGCGGGAATTTCATCAGCTTCGAGCGGCTCGATCTCCTGCGCGCCTGCCTCAATGGCGTCGGCCTCCGCGTCACGGTTCGCATCCGAGTGCGTGGCCTCGACAACGCCGAGGTGATTGAAAAAAAATGAAACGCTGCCGGGCTGTCCCATCGAACCGGCTTTGAAAAGATTTCTGATTTCCGGCGCGGTGCGGTTGCGATTGTCCGTCAGGCATTCCACGACGACGGGGACTTTGTGCGGCGCGAAGCCCTCGTAAATCACGGTCTCGAAACTGATTTTCTCCTCGGTCAATCCTGCGCCTTTTTTTATCGCGCGCTCAATCGTGTCCTTGTAGACCGACGCCTTCTTCGCCTTTTCGACGGCGACATATAGGCGTGGATTGTAGTCGGAATCGGGACCGCCAAGTTTTGCGGCGACCATGATCTCGCGCGTGAGCTTGGCGACCATCTGGCCTTTTTTCTGCGCGTTGATTTCGCGCCCGGCTTGTTTCCATTGTGCGCCCATGAATTTGGCAGCATGGAAAAAACATCGCGCGGGTTCAATTCAAATTGCGCTGCCGCGCCTTTTGATAAAAACTCGACGGCATGGCACAATCGGAATCGAACGAGCGCAAGTGGGTTTTCCTGTTTTGCCTTCTTGCGGCCATTCACACCTTCATTTTTTCCGCCGCGTTCCCGTTCTTCAACAATGTGGACGAGCAAATGCACCTCGATCTGGTCGTGAAATATTCGCAAGGGCATGTCCCGCACTCGCTGGAAATGGTTTCTCCCCACACCGCGCCGTTTCTCACGATTTACGGCACGCGCGAGTACGTCTGGTCCGCCGAAATGCTGCCGGGGAAAAAATTCCCGCCGCCGCCATGGACGCTGCCGGCCGGTGCCGCCGATCAAACTCTTCTGGACAAGGAAACCGTCTGGAAAGCGAACGTCAAAAACACCGAAGCGTCGCAGCCGCCGCTTTATTACACGCTCGCCGCCGCGTGGTGGCGAGTCGGAGATTTTTTCGGCTTCGACGGCGGACACCTGCTCTACTGGCTGCGGTTCCTGAACATTTTAATCGTAGTCTCGCTCGTCTGGCTCGGCGGCATCGCGGCACGAACCTTTTTCCCGGAAAATTTATTTTTGCGGCGTGCTGTTCCCGCGTTGCTCGCATTCATCCCGCAGACGGCGTTTTACTCCATCCAAAACGACGTGCTCTCGCCGCTCTGTTTCGGCGCGGCGTTCGTTTTGCTCGTGAAGTTTTTCCGAGCGGAAATTCCAGGCACGCGCCTCGGAGCAATCGCAGGTCTGGCACTCGCCGCGACGTTCCTGACCAAGATCAGCAACCTGCCGCTGCTCGCCGTCTCCGCGATTTTTATCGCGCTGAAAATATTTCAACTGGCGCGCGATGGAAAATTTCTCCGATCCATTTCCGCGCTCGCGGCTTTGTTTTACTGCGCCACACTGCCGATGATCGGGTGGCTCGCGTGGACAAAATATAATTTTGGCGACTTCACCGGCTCGGCGGCAAAAATCCAGTTTCTCGGCTGGACGCTCAAGCCGTTTGGCGAATGGTGGCATCATCCGATTTTCACGCCTTTGGGCTTCTGGACATTCATCCACGATTTGCTTTCGACCTTCTGGCAGGGCGAAATTCTGTGGCACCGCCAGCCGCTGGCGATGCCGTCGGTTGACATGTTCTACGTCCTTTCAACTTTCATCTTCACCGTGATCGCGTTGAAAAATCTTTCACCAAAATCCAAATCCGCAACCGCGCCTCAACGCGACGCGCTTTGGTTCGGCTTCGCATGTTTCATCGCCGTCATCGCGTTTTCCGGTTTTCTTTCCATCATTTACGATTTTCATGATTGTTTTTATCCCTCGCGCGAACATCCGTATTTCACATCCGGGCGGCTGATGCTCGGCGCGCTGATTCCGTTTTTGCTGCTGTTCGTTTATGGAATTGACCGAACGTTGAAAAAAATCGGCAACAAGGCGAAATTCCTTGTGCTGGCCGCAATGATTCTGTTCATGCTTCTCTCCGAAATCACCGTTGACTGGCCGGTTTTTCAGAACCAATACAACTGGTTCCACATGTGAAAAATCACGCGGCGGAACTCCGTTCAAGACGTTCAAGCATTTTACTTGAACATTGTTCCGGATGGCTTTGAAAATGCGGAATCATCTCCTCCATCAGAAGTTTTCCTGCCCGGATCCAATCGGTCTCCGCATTCAACAATTCCCCCGGCACGGGACGGCCGAGTTCGATCCGAAAACGCCAGCCACCCTCGTCAATGATGCAGGCGGGAATCAATTCGGCCTGATGCCGGGCGGCCAGCCGCACCGCTCCGGCGGCCATCTGAAAATTCCAGCCGGCGCAGAACGGCACGGCCATCTGCTTGCCCGCCGCGTGGTCGAGCGCGACCATCAACGCATTTCCGGCGGCAAGAAATCCGCTTGCCTCCCGCAATTGATCCAGTTGAAAGGTGTTCGGAATTCCGGGGAGCAGCCGCATCCGGTCGCGAAATTTTTTGAACCGGGAACGATTTTTGGATTCGCCTCCCTCGATGGCCGCAAGCGGCATTCCGGCGGCGCGGAGCCATGCCCGCAGCAGGAAATAACTGCTCCAATGGCAGAATGCCAGTACGACGGGGCGACCGTTCTGCTTCGCCCGTTCCCAATAAACGAGCCCTTCGATGCGGCAGTGATTTTTCCATTTGACCGTCGCCAGCCGTTCCGGAAAAAAATCCAGCAGCCGGTTCAGGTAACTGTTCATGCGCACCTGCCTCGCCGCCCGGCGCGTCCTCACCGCGCTTAAAAAATCCGGCAACGGCACGGCGGGCGGCGACTTGAACGCCGTGTTCAGCCACGCGCGCGCGAAGGCATACGGTTTCAAAATCATGTAAAGACCACGAACCGGCAGCACGCGCTCCAGTCCGCGAATAAAAAAAATGAAAAACAAACCACAGGTGCTTTTGAAGCTGTCTTTCATTCGGTGAATCTGATGGCGGGATTTTTCACCAACGCGATTGAAAACTCAACTGTTCCGGCCAAAAACTTTCGCGCGGAGCCTCACCTTTTGCGTGCGCTGAAAAAGATTTTGTGATTTACTCCGCTGACTCTGATGGACGACGAAAATTCATTGATTAAGCAACGGCGCGAAAAACTCGATGCGTTGAAGGCGAAAGGCATTGACCCGTTCAAAAACAAATTCACGCCCGCCATCGGCTGCGGCGAGGCGCGCGCGAAATTTGAAAAGGGCGAACTCGCCGAGCACGCCAAGATTTCCATCGCCGGACGGATCACCGCGCATCGTGAAATGGGCAAGTCCATGTTCATTGATTTGCGCGACCAAAGCGGGCGCATCCAGATTTACGCACAAAAAAATGCGCTTGAAGAAAAATCGCCCGGAAGCTGGGAGATTTTCACGCACCTCGACCTCGGAGATTTCATCGGCGCGACCGGCACGCTTTTTCGCACGAAGACAAACGAGCCGAGCGTCAAAATCGAATCGTTCACGATCCTTTCCAAAGCCCTGCGACCGCCGCCCGCGAAATGGCACGGACTCGAAGACACCGAGATCCGCTATCGCCAGCGCTATCTCGACCTGATGGCGAACCCGGAAGTGAAGGACGTTTTTCTCAAGCGCAGCGAGATCATCCGCGAGATCCGGAATTTTCTCCACGCGCGCGGCTTTGTGGAAGTCGAGACGCCGATGATGCAGGCGATTCCCGGCGGCGCGGCGGCGCAACCCTTCAAGACGCATCACAACGCGCTCGGCTGCGATTTTTATCTGCGCATCGCGCTGGAACTGTATCTCAAGCGCCTGCTCGTCGGCGGCGTGGACAAAGTGTTCGAGATCGGCCGCAATTTCCGCAACGAAGGCCTCTCGCGCAAACACAATCCTGAATTCACGATGCTCGAAGCGTATCAGGCATTCGGCGATTACGAGAGCATGATGGAACTCGTCGAATCAATGGTCAAACACGTCGCGCAAAAAGTTTTGGGAACTTTAGTAATTCGTCATAATCCAAAAGTTGAAATCGAAGCCGCAATTAGACGTGCGCTGCGAAAAATTGAAGGAGAAGCTGGACGAGTTTTTATTGAAATAGCTCGTGCTAGTAAAAACGGAAGTGCTTCACGTTGGTTTGAAATAACATCGAAAGGTTTTGTGCAAGAACTCAATGAATGCATTAAAGCTCTTGATGAAAAACCTGCACATACAATTGCGTCCGATGCTGCTGTCCTTGTTAATAATGGCTTAATTGATTTAGGAGCTATTCAACGTGAAATCCTTGCAGAAAATCTTCAGGAAAAAAACTTTGACGAGTTGAAACGAATTGTTCAGGACGCGGTTAACGATTTTTCTGTAGCTCAAGACGCTCTTAAAAAATTATCAGAGGAAAAAATTATTGACCTCGCGCCAAATTGGCGTCGCGTAAAATACAAAGATTTAGTTCGCGAAAAAGCCGGAGCAGATTGGTTTGAAATTTCTCCAGAAGCTCGCCGCCAGCGCGCGCACGATCTCGGCGCGGAAATCACAAAAGATTACGCCGACTTTGAAGTCACCGGCGCGGTGTTTGAAAAATTGATCGAGCCGACGCTGATTCAGCCCACGTTCGTCACGC
>CAZHXG010000041.1:0-17836 GCA_964536285.1 uncultured Bifidobacteriaceae bacterium | reverse complement strand
CGCCGAATGCGAACCGGTCTATGTGGAATTTGAAGGCTGGCGCACGCCGACGGACCAGTCGCGCAAGTTCGCCGACCTGCCGCCGAAAGCGCGCGCGTATCTGAAGGCGATCGCGGAACTGACGAATGCGAAATTGTTCATCGCGTCCATCGGGCCGGCGCGGGAGCAGACGATATTTGTGTGATGCGGGATGCGGGATTCAGGATGCGAGATAAAATTCCACAATCGCAAGCTTTGGGATGAAACGATTATGAGTTATCGCAATTTGCAAATCTGGCAAGAAGCGAGAGACATGAGCGTGGCGATTCATAAAATGACGCTCACGAAGCTGCCTAAATTTGAAATGTATGAAGTCGGTTCGCAAATTCGTCGGGCCAGCAAATCAATTCGCGCAAATATTGTAGAAGGTTATGGCCGTCGGAATTACAAGCAGGATTTCATAAAGCACCTTGTTTATGCCCACGCTTCTTGCGATGAAACAATGGATCATCTCGAAGTGCTTTTTGAAACGGGTTCATTGACTGACGAGCCTTTGTTCAAGGAACTGTCGGCAAAACTGGATTTGCTCGGCCGGAAAATAAGTCGTTTCATTGACTCTGTCGAAGTCGGCCATCGCAGCCCAAAATAAAATCGCGCAAACAAGTTTTATCGCGCATCCTGAATCCCGCATCTCGCATCACAATGAAATGAGTTCCGCCACGTCCCATTTGAGCGCCGAAGCCCGCGCGTCGTTGCCGCAGCACGTCGCCGTCATCATGGACGGCAACGGCCGCTGGGCGAAGCAGCACGGTTTGCCGCGCGTCGAGGGTCATCGCGTCGGCGCGGAATCGGCGCGCACGATCATCCGCACGGCGGGCGAACTTGGCATCAAGTATCTCACGCTCTACGCTTTTTCAGCGGAGAATTGGAACCGTCCCAAGGACGAAGTGGACGCGTTGATGAAATATCTCATCCACTATCTCAAAAGCGAAACGCCGGAGTTGAACAAAAGCAACGTGCGCCTCGAAGTCATCGGCCAGATTTATCGCCTGCCGGAAAATGTGCAGGAACATCTGCGCAAATCCATCGCGACGCTTTCCAAAAACAACGGCCTGACGCTCGTGATGGCGTTGAGCTACGGCAGCCGGATCGAAATCGTCGAGGCCGTGCGCGCGATCGCCGAGAAAGTAAAATCGGGAAAACTTGAATCCGCCGACATCACCGAAAAAATTATTTCGGAAAATCTTTGGACGCGCGGAATTCCCGATCCAGATTTGCTGATTCGCACGAGCGGCGAAATGCGCGTGAGTAATTTTCTTTTGTGGCAAATTTCCTACGCCGAACTGGTCATCACGCCGACGCTCTGGCCGGATTTCAGGAAGCCGCAATTTTTCGCCGCGCTGGAGGATTATGCCAGGCGGAACCGGCGGTTCGGCGGGGTTTGATCAAAATTTTCCCCTGCGATAATCATCCATTCGCCACTGAAGAAAAGCCGAGCAATGACGCGGGGTCGCCTTGTTTCGCTTCGGCCAGCAAGCGTTGAAATCTTTTTCCAGTTTTCGTAATTCGCGGATGCCGGATTGCGCCAGCCCTTTTGCCCGCGTTTTTTTTCCCGCTGCAACAGTTTGTTGCCACAGCATGAATTTGCACGACTGCGCCGCCATGCGCGCCGCCAAATCCAGTTCGCGCGCCAGAATTTTCCCGGAATCCGATTTTGGTTTTGCGTGCGCCAGAATTTTTCGCTGCTTCTCAATTTCCTTCAAAGCCGCTTGAATTTTCTTCGCGGATACTTTGGCGAACCATTTCAATCCGCTCCGGCAAAACAGTTCACGATCTTCCGGCTTCGGCGCGGCGATGACCGTACCGAGCGGAGTTTCATTCACCGCTTTCACTCCGAGTTTCTGATGAGCGAAGCCGAGTTTGAACGCAGTATTGGCGATTTTTTCGGTCGAATCTTCAAAAACGTTGCGGCTCAAAATTGAAGTTAATTTCGTTTCGTCAAAATTTTGCGCGTTCCAAGCCAGCGATGCGCCAGCGACAAACATCAGCCAGCTCACCGTGAGCGGATTTGGATGACCGCCGTCGCCCCAATCGGTGTTCAGAAAACCGATTGCGCCGAATTTTTTTCCAACCTTCGCAGCGGCGCGAAGGTTGGCCAACGCGTTGTCGTGTCGGCCAATCAAAGTTTGCCATGTCGAAGTGCCGGGGCAGACGTAGAAAGGAATTTTTGCCTTTGCGAATTGCGCGGCCTCTTTTTCAAACGGATGATTCGCTTCGTAACCCCAATTCAAAGCGATGACGTCTTTCGGCAATTCGCGGATGAGTTTCGGATATTTCAAAATGATGTCGCCCCAGAACATCATACGTTTGTCGCGTGTGAAAACTTCTCGATCAATTTTTTTTAGGAAATCCAAATAAACCTTTCCTTTGCTGAACCGCTCGCAAAGCTTTTTGCTTTGGCCTCGACCCAAATCCCAAGTCTCGTCGCAGCCGACGTTGAAAAATGGGCTGGAAAAATTCGGCAGCAATTCGTCGTAAAGACCGCGCAAAAACGGAATCGTGCCGGGATGATTCGGCGCGAGCGTGGCCGGACGGCGGACAAATTTTTGATTGCCAGTGGCGGCGTCGCCGTCTTCATAAGGCTCGGAAACTTCGGCGAGTTTTTTCAATTTCGGATTTTCAAGAAATTCGCGCAAATGACCGAAAGAATTTTGATTGGGGATCAAATCAATTCCCAGTTCGTGACAGCGCGCGTCGAGGATTTTAATTTCTTTTGCGGTGAGCGCGCCCCAGCTTTGCCAGACGGATTTGTATTGCGTGTAGGCGAACGTGTGCTCGGTGTAAAGTTGCAGCTCGTTGATCTTGAAGTCGGAAAGTTTTTCGGCCAAGTCGAGCAACGTTTCCAGTCTCGGCACGCGGCCGCGCGAGATGTCGAGCATCACGCCGCGACGCGGAAAATCCGGCCAGTCGCGGATGCGCAGGCAGGGCAGGCGGCGACCGTATTCGCGCAGCAATTGCCGCAACGTCGCCGTGGCCGCGCGCAGGCCGCCGGTTTCGCGAAATGAAATTTCAATTCCAGTTTTGGAGATCGCCAGCGCGTAGCCTTCGGGATGATCCGGCGCGGAATGGGTGCGGACGACTTTGATTGCGGCGAGCGGTTTGTGCCTCGGCAGCGTGAACGTGCCGCGAAGAATTTTCAGCGAGCGAGGGCAGGGGAGCAGATTCAATGTTGAACGATTCGACATCGGCCTTTAATTAAGTATGGATTAAACACGAAAATTCATTTAGCGCACGTCCAAAGTTTTTTGTTGTTCTTCATCCACCATTTTGCTTCTAATTTGTCATGGGCAAGCATGTAAGATGTGTCCGTCTTATAGAAAAATTTCTACTGGGTTTTAGCCTTCCTGTATTGCTGTGCGGTTGCGAACATCATATTGACTACAACCTTGCGGCAAGCGACCGCTGGAACGGTCCGGCGATTGCGGGTGTGGTCTGCGTGCAACCCATCACCGACCATGCGAATGTGACGATGTCAAACAACGAGGTGCAAATTGACAAAAAAAATTGGGTGCAGAATTACCGCCGGGGTTACGACAACACCAACTTCTCCGCCGCAGTGACGACGGTGATAGTCAAACATCTAGCGTATAGCGGTCTTTTCGCAAAAGTGGTGTCGGGAACCAACGCGAATGCAGATTATTATTTGTCGGGGACATTGACGGATTTTGAGGCGCGCGGCCTGCCAAACCACACGGGTGAAGGCATTTTATTTACCGCATCCATCCTCGGAAGTTTTGCCGGGGCAGGTATTGGCGCAATCGCCACAGCCGGTATGAAGTCGGACATCGAGTCCACAGTAAAGCTCACTGATTTAAACTTGGCGGACAAGAACGGTCAGAGTTTGTGGCACGATTCGATTTGTATTAGCACGAATTTCTCTGCCTATTTTGGCGAGGCTGATCCGAACTCTCTCTGCGCGTTGCCGGAAACCTTATTGAAAAAAAGCATCAACGAAATGGTTTGGCGACTTGGTAATTCATCTTTGACCAATCAAGCCAGCACTAAACCGCACTAAACGCGTAGGAATATTACTTCGCAATCATCCCGCTTTGGCGCGCGTAATTGAACAGGCCGCCGGCGTCCACGACGGGGCGGACGTCGCCGAGCGGTTTGAACTGGATGACTTTGCCGGTCGCCTTGACGGTTACGGTGGCGGCGTCGAGGTCAACGGTCACGACGTCGCCGGTCTTCAGGGTGTCGCAGAGGCGTTCGGTGATTTCGCACGGATAGAGTTCGCCGGTGGCGACGCAGTTGCGGAAGAAGATGCGCGCGAAACTTTCCGCGAGCACGAGCTGGCAATTGGCGGAACCCATCGCGATGGGTGCGTGTTCGCGCGAGCTGCCGCAACCAAAATTTTTCCCGCCGACGACGATGGGATAGTCGCTGTCGAGCTGACCTTCCTTGACGTAGCGGATGGGATAAAGCGATTTGGGTAGGCCGTCGAGGGCGTAGCTGCCGAGCTTCTCGTATTCCTCGGGGATCGTTGGGACAAGATTCAGGTATTGCGCGGAAATGATCTGGTCGGTGTCGATGTTGTCGCGCACGACGTAAATGGGGCCGGTGAAAACAGATTTCGTCATGCGATGAATGTGGCGTGAACAGGGATGAGTTTCAATTTGAAAATGAATCCCCGCTCTTCGATGGATGGCCGCTCCATTGACCGGGGCTTTTAGATTCAAGTTTGACGAGTTAGCCCGATGCCGCGCAAATTAAACCGACATTCGACGTGACAACGCAAACGATTCAGTCCCTTTACACCAATTCCAGCATCATCAACACCATTGTCTATTTTAGGAGCGATTGGCCCTTTCAGCGATGGCATTTGATCTCGGCAAGAGTCAGGCTCGATGGTTCGAGACCGTTTTTTTGTGAATAAGTATTAACAATTGTGAATAATTTTTGTTTGTAGTAATCCGAAAAGACAATCATTTTCGTTTCGATAAGACAATCAGAAGTAGATTATCAGAAGTAGTTGTATGAGCGATATTGGTGGCTTTAGCTGGTGCTTTTGAGCATTAGAAAATCGGCTTCAATTCGCTATTTACAAGTTTGGATACACCTAAAACAGTATGAAAAAAGTTGCGAAGTGTTCTTTCGCTATTTTGTCACTCTCGGCTGCCTGCTGTGTGCCGGCAAATGCGAACCTTAACATTGTGCCCACCTTCCTGTCTTCAATCACGAGCGATCCGAACGCCGCGACCATCGAGGCTTCGATCAACTCGGACATCTCGACGGTTGACAGCTACATCGCCAATAACGTCACTGTGAACCTCACCTTTCAGGAAACCAGCAGCGGTTTGGGAAGCAGCGGCACCTATCTTTACGCCCCTTCTTACGCCCAATACTACACCGCTCTCAATACCAGCCAGACTCTCTCGGCGTATGATAATACCGCCATTGCCTCCCTGCCTAATCAGGCAAACAACCCGGTTAATGGCAATGCAATTATCTACACGACCGGGCCTCTGTTACGTGCCTTGGGTTTCATCGTAAATCCTCCGGGAAGCTTCGACACAACCATTAGTTTGAACACCTCGATCATGAATCTCTCCCGAATCGGCGCGCAGAATCCCGGTTTCTACGATCTGCAAGCGGTGGCCATGCATGAAATTGACGAAGCGCTCGGCATTGGTGGAACTGGCTCGGAGTTGGTAGGCGGCACCACCGGCCCAGTCGGGCCGCTTGATTTGTTCCGTTACAGCGCACCGGGTGTCCGCAGTTATGCCCAAGGCACAGGTATTGCGCCCTATTTTTCCATCAACGGCGGAAATAACGATTTGGTGCATTTCAACCAAGTTGCTGGTGCGGATTACGCTGACTGGGGCAACGGTGTGATTCCGGGGCAAGGCCAAGGCAATACGCCGGCGCAAGTGCAGGATGCGTTTGGTTCACCCGGCTCGCAGCCGAACTTGGGATCGAATGAGTTGATTGCGCTTGACGTAATTGGCTGGAATCTGACTCCTGCGGGCATGGCGATTGAGGCCGTACCCGAGCCATCCATAGTCAGCTTCCTCGTGTCCGGGTTGTTGGGCGCGTACTTCATCCACCGTCGCAAAGCCTGACCGAATCCCACCCGGTAATTGGACATTCGTGTGAGTCTCGCAACCCTACGAAGCTCAATATAACGAAATTATTCCATTCGAATAAGCGAGTTTCCGTATCCGTTGCAATCAAATTTAAACCTGTTGCGTGGCAGATGGCAACGTAACTGCTGATGAATAAGGGTCAGTCCCTAGTGGGGAGAAGTACCTTTTCAAGGAGGGAAAATCGTTAGGGACGGCGCAAAGTCAGCCGGAGCAGGAAACTGCTCCGGCTGTTCTTGTTTGTGAACAGAGATTTTAAGACGGCGGAAATATCCGCGCGACGAGCGTGAAGACAGCGGACAGGAAAATGACCGGAGAAAATTATCCGGGATTTTTATTTACGAATGGAAGTTCTGGAAGGGCGGGTGTCTTTGCGAACGGGTTCATCGAAACTGCCGCCCCAGCGAAACCATATCACGGAGTTTTCTTCATGAATACCGCCGGTGTCGCGGTTGGTTCTCACAACCGGCGATTTTTTTTGAGGCGTCTCGCCCGGCTGTTTCACGAAGGCTGATGGCAAATGTTTTGGCATTTGGAAAATGCCTGCGATGCGGCCAGGCGTTCAATTGAATTTTCAAGGTCTGCGGTGGCGAAGCAAGAGCAATCCGCCAAGGCCGGGACAGATAAAACACATATCCGGCGATCGCTTTACCAGGCAGCTTGGCTGTCTAGATTTCATATAATTTAGTTAATTTATTGATGAGCCACTATGCAGCTCCACACCGCATAGGAACGACAGGCTCGCGCCAAAAAAGCAGCCAGCGCGCCAACAATGAAAAGTTTTATGAAAATCGACGAATCACGCATCGTTCCAAACCGATGTACGATCTCTTGTCTCGTTTAAAGACAACGACAGGACAAAATTTGTTTGCCGAAATTTTTTCCACGCGTTAGTGTCGCTCCCGTGACGGCCATCTGACGGCCTTCACAAAATCAAGGAACCGAAATCTATGACACAAAAACCGCTCACCGGCGCGGAGTTGAACGATTTGGTCGCAGGCCTGAACAAATTATCCCGCAATCTTTGGTGGTGCTGGGATCAGGAGGCTCAGGATTTCTTTTACGAACTGACGCCGCGCGGCTGGCAGAACATGTTTCACAATCCAGTGGCCGTGCTGCGCGAGGTTTCCGAATACGAACTGCGCATGCGTTTGCAGAATCCCGATTTTGCCAATCGCGCGCGCTGCGTGCTGCGCGATTTCAAAAAATATATCACGGAGCAAAACACATGGTGTCAGCATCACGCGCCACAACTGCGCAAAAATCCCGTCGCCTATTTTTCGGCGGAGTTCGGATTCCACGAATCGCTGCCGATTTCGGCGGGCGGCCTCGGCATTCTCGCGGGCGACCACGCGAAATCCGCGAGCGACCTCGGACTCGGATTCGTCGGTATCAGCTTGTTTTACCGCGAAGGTTATTTTCAGCAGTCCATTGACACGAACAACTGGCAGACGGAATTTTACAATGCGGTTGATCCGGCGAGCGTGCCGGTCGAGCCCGTCCTGAACGCGGAAGGCGCGCGGTTGAAGTGCAGTGTCGAGATCGGGATGAATGTCGTCACGTTTCAGGCGTGGCGCGTGAACGTCGGACGCGTGCAGGTCTACCTGCTCGACGCGAACCTGCCGGAGAACGAGCAGCATTTCCGCGACTTGACGGCGCGCGTTTACGGCGGCGACAGCACCACGCGCATCATGCAGGAAATTTTGCTCGGCATCGGCGGCGTGCGTCTGTTGCGCGCGCTCGGCGTCGAGCCGTCTGTCTTCCACATGAACGAAGGGCACGCGGCGTTTCTCACGCTGGAATTGATCCGCGAGAAGATGGCCGCCGGAAAAAATTTCACTGACGCGCTGAACGAAACAAAATCACATTGCATTTTTACCACACACACGCCGGTTGAAGCCGGCCACGACCGCTTCAGTCCCGATTTGATGAATTACTCGATGCAGCGCTACTGCTCGCAACTGCCCGTGCCATGGACGGACATTCTCGGTCTTGGTCGCGTGGATCCAAAGGACGCGCTGGAATCGTTTTGCATGACGGTGCTCGCGCTGAAGATTTCGCGCGCGGCCAACGGCGTAAGTGAATTGCACGGCCAGATCAGCCGCCATATGTGGCAACCGCTTTACCCCGGCACGCCGGAGGACAAAGTTCCCATCGGCCACATCACGAACGGAATACATCTGCTCGGCTGGATGAAGGGGACCGTGCGCCATTTCTGGCGGAAAAAATTGAAGAGTAACGGCGACGGCCCGGTCAAGATGTGGCACGAAAAATTTGGGGACGATTGGTCTGCGGCGATCCACTCGTGCGAATTCTGGGAAAAGATGGCCGACCCGGCGTTCGTCTCGGACGAGGAACTCTGGGCGCTGCGTTACAAACTCCGCCGCGAGCTGATCGAATTCGCCCGCCGTCGCTTGCTGCTTCAGAACCAGAAATTGAGCCAGGGCGATTTCATCCGGTTCGATCACTTACTGAATCCCGACGCGCTCACCATCGGATTCGCGCGCCGCTTCGCCACCTACAAGCGCGCGCCGCTGGTTTTCCAGCAGTTCGACAACATCGTCAAACTCGCGCACGACGCACAGCGTCCCATCCAGTTCATTTTCGCCGGCAAGGCGCACCCGCGCGACGACGAAGGCAAACGCTTCATCCAGCAGATCATCCATTTGAGCCAGCACTCGGAATTGATGGGCAATCTCGTCTTCATCGAGAACTACGATATCCACGTCGCGCGGCAGATGGTGAGCGGCTGCGACATCTGGCTGAACAACCCGCGACGCCCGCTCGAAGCCAGCGGCACAAGCGGTATGAAGTCGAGCTGTCACGGCTGCATGAACTTGAGCATCCTCGACGGCTGGTGGCGCGAAGGCTACGACGGCACGAACGGCTTTGCCATCGGCGAAGATTCGAATCCAAGCGACGTCGCAGAGCAGGACCGCGTTGACAGCGCGAACCTCTACAAGACTTTGACCGAGCAGGTCATCCCGCTCTTTTTCGACCGCGACGTTCAGGGCATCCCGCGCAAATGGATTCAACGCATCCGCCGAACCATGGTCACGCTCGTGCCGCAATTCACCACCGACCGCATGGTCAAGGAATACACGCAGAAGTATTACACGACGAAGTAAATTTTAGATTTACAGTCCGCGCGCAAATTTGCAGAGTGTTTGCGTGATTGAAAGCAGTTCGAGGCTTCAAGCCGCTCAACTTTCCGCGGAGGCCCGGGTCCAAAAACAAATTTTACCGGGTTTGGAAACGGCCATCCTGCGGTCGCAGGAATTCCTGCTCGGCGAACAAAAACCGGAGGGCTACTGGGTCGGCGAATTGATCGTGGATTCCACGCTCGTCTCCGACATGGTCGCGTATCACCATTGGAACGGGAAAGTTGACCGCGAATGGCAGCGCAAGGCGGTCAATCAAATCTTCTCCATGCAATTGCCGGACGGCGGCTGGAACATCTATCACGGCGGCCCGGCGGAGGTGAACGCGACCATCAAGGCGTATCTCGCGCTCAAGCTCGCGGGCGTGTCCGTCACCGACCCGCGCATGTTGCGCGCGCGGGAAATCGCCGTGCATCTCGGCGGTGTGGCGCGCATGAACACGTTCTCGAAATTGTATCTGGCGCTGCTCGGGCTTTTCCCGTGGGAATACGTGCCGACAATTCCGGCGGAAATCATCCTGATCGGCAAATGGTTTCATGTGAATTTCTGGGACATGAGCAACTGGTCGCGCGGCATGATCGTGCCGCTGTCCATCATCAATCATTTCAAACCGACGCGCCCGGTGAACGCGGATTTGGACGAGCTTTATCCCCAAGGCATCAATGAGCGCGACCTCGCGCTCGCGCCCGACCCGGAAAAGATTTCGTGGCGCAATTTTTTCCTCTGGCTCGACCGTCTGCACAAATTCGCCGAGTGGTTCGCCGAGCACAAAATCCATCCGTTCCGCAAACTCGCGCTCAAAAAAGCCGAGAGATGGATGCTGGAACGTTTTGAAGGCTCCGACGGACTGGCCGCGATTTTTCCGGGAATGCTCAACTCGCTAATCGCAATGAAAGCGCTCGGTTATCCCGACGACCATCCGCAAGTCGTCCGCGCCGCGCGCGAGTTGAAAAAGCTGGAGCACGAGGAAAAAGATTCCGTCCGCATCGAACCCTGTTTTTCGCCGGTCTGGGACACGGCCATCGTTTTGATCTGCTTGAGCGAATCCGGAATTCCCGAAAATCATCCGATGATGAAGAAAGCCGCCGTGTGGCTGATGGAAAAGGAAATCCGTTTTCGCGGCGACTGGCATCACAAAAATCCGGCGAAGGTCGAGCCGAGCGGCTGGGTTTTTGAATACAACAACAAATGGAACCCCGACGTGGACGACACGGCAATGGTGCTTCTCGCGTTGCGGAAAATCCCGACGGACAATCCGCGGAAACGCGACGAATGTTTCCGGCGCGGCCTGAAATGGATGATGACATTCCAGTGCAAGGACGGCGGCTGGGCTGCGTTCGACAAGGACTGCACGAAAAATATCTTGGACAAGGTCCCGTTCGCCGACCATAACGCGATGCTCGACCCAGAATGCGCCGACATCACCGCGCGCATTTTGGAACTGCTCGGCTACGAAAACTGGAGCAGGGAACATCACCAGATTCAAGAGGCGCTCGAATACGTCCGCTCGCAGCAGGAAGCCGACGGCTCGTGGTATGGACGCTGGGGCGTGAATTACATTTACGGCACGTGGCAGGTTCTGCGCGGAATGCGCGCGATGAATTGGAACATGGAAGAAGACTGGTTGCAACGCGGCCGCGCGTGGCTTGAAAGCGTCCAGCACGAGGACGGCGGCTGGGGTGAACGTTGCAACACTTACGACGACCCGGTCTTCAAAGGCCGCGGACCGAGCACCGCGTCGCAGACCGCGTGGGCCGTCATGGGTTTGTGCGCTTTCGATGACCCGGAAAATCCCGCTCTCAAACGCGGCGTCGAGTATTTGATCCGCACGCAAAATTCGGACGGCTCTTGGACGGAAGACGAAGCGACCGGCACGGGTTTTCCGAAGGTTTTTTATCTGAAGTACGACATGTATCGCAACGCATGGCCGCTGCTCGCGCTGGCGACTTATAAAAAAATTTGCGAACGGGACGGTGAATCGAACGGCGGGTTGAAACCGGGAACGATGTCCGCGCAAAAAACTTTTCGTTAAAATCACATGGGCTGGCCATATCGAAAACTGGTTCGCCCGCTGCTCTTCGCGCAGGACGCGGAACGCGCGCACGATTTCACGCTGAAAATCCTTGGCCGCGCGAGCCGCAGCAAATCCGCCTGCGCCGCGCTCGGAAAATTTTTCTCCGCGCCGGAATTACCCGTCGAAGTTTTCGGCCTGAAATTTCCGAATCCAGTCGGCCTTGCCGCAGGCATGGACAAATTCGCCGACGCCGTTCCGATCTGGGAAAAACTCGGTTTTGGATTTTGTGAACTCGGCGGCGTGACGTGGCACGCGCAGCCGGGAAATCCACCGCCGCGGATCTTCCGCGCCGTTGCCGACGGCGCAATCGTGAACCGCATGGGCTTCAACAATCCCGGTGCGGAAATCTTTGCTCAAAAGCTTGCTGATTGGAAAAAATCCGGCCGCTGGCCGGATCATCCCGTCGGGATCAATCTGGGAAAATCCAAAATCACGCCGCTGGAAAAAGCCGCCGAAGATTACGCGAATTCGTTCCGCGTTCTGCGCGACCTTGCGGATTTTTTTGTCGTCAACGTCAGCTCGCCCAACACGCCCAACTTGCGCCAGCTTCAGGACAAAGCCGCGCTCGACGAAATTCTCGCGGCGGTTCAAGAACTAAATAAAAATCTAAAGCCCATTTTGGTCAAAATCGCGCCCGACCTTTCGTTCGAAGCGTTGGACGAAATTTTAAAACTGGCTTCGACGCGAAAAATTTCTGGAATCGTCGCGACGAACACGACGGTTTCGCGCCCAAAAGCAAACGGTTCGTCGCTGCAAAAAATCTATTCCGAAGAAGGCGGCTTGAGCGGAAAACCGTTGCGCGCCCGCAGCACGGAAATCATCCGCCACATTTTTAAACAGACGAACGGAAAATTGCCCGTCATCGGCGTCGGCGGAATTTTCAACGCGGACGATGCGTGGGAAAAACTCGCGGCGGGCGCATCGCTCGTGCAGATTTACACCGGCATCGTTTATGAAGGTCCGGACATTGCGAAAAAAATGGCGGGCGGCCTGCGTGAAAAATTGGAAAAAAGCGGAATGAAAAATTTGCAAGAAGCTGTCGGTCGGGTTGATTGAACTTTATGTTCGAGCATCACACAAAGCCTTTGCTGCCGCGCAAGGAGTATTACCGTCGCGTTGCGCGCCATGCGGCGCTCGGACTCATCATCATCGCCGGTTCGCTCGGTATCGGCATGATTGGCTATCACTTTTTTGAAAATCTGCCGTGGATTGACTCTTTCGTGAACGCCGCGATGATCCTTTCGGGCATGGGGCCGGTCGCCACGCTGCAAACCGACGGCGGGAAAATTTTCGCCGGCTGTTACGCAATCTTCAGCGGCCTCGCCTTGATTGCCATCTTGGGAATTATTTTTGCGCCCGTTGTCCATCGCTCCCTGCATAAGTTCCATCTGGAAGACAAGGAACTCGAGAAGAAGGGCAAATAACTGTTTCTGTTTTGCGATTTGTGCGCGGCGCGCTATCCTGTGCCGATGCAATTTGATTTCGCCAAATATCACGCGCTCGGAAATGATTACATCGTTTTCGATCCGAAAAACTGGCGTTCGCCGCTGACGCCAACGCAGATCAAAACAATCTGCCACCGCAACTATGGTGTCGGCTCGGACGGGATTCTGCTCGGACCGTTGCCGTCGAAAAAAGCAGATTTCGCGCTGCGGATTTTCAATCCCGACGGCAGCGAGGCGGAGAAAAGCGGAAACGGCCTGCGAATTTTTTCGCGTTATTTGTGGGACAAAAAACTTGTCGGCAAAGAAGATTTCACCGTTGAGACGCCCGGCGGAATTGTTCGCGCCACGGTTTTGGAGCGCGGACAAATCGTGCGCGTCGAGATGGGCAGGGTGAGTTTCTGGAGCGACGAGATTCCCGTCGCCGGCCCGCGCCGCGAAGTCATCAACGAACAGATTCATCTGCGCGGCGAGCGGTTCAATTTTTGCGCGGCGACGGTCGGCAATCCGCATTGCGTCCTTCCGTTGAAAAGAATCAGCGCAGAGCTGGCGAAACAAATCGGACCGCAACTGGAAACGCACGCGCGTTTTCCGAACCGCACGAACGTGCAGTTGATGCGCGTGCTCGACCGCAAAAACATCCAGATCGAGATCTGGGAACGCGGCGCGGGCTACACATTGGCTTCGGGCAGCAGCAGCAGCGCGGCGGCGGCGGTCGCGCACAAACTGGGTCTCTGCGACAAAAAAATCTCCGTTCACATGCCGGGCGGAAAAATTGAAATCGAGATCGGTGACGATTTCGCGATCCGGATGACGGGGCCGGTGACGAAAGTCGCGGACGGAATCATTGTGAAGGAAATGTTCGGCGCATGACCACCGCGAACAAAGTCACGATTGCGCGCATTCTGCTGATTCCGTTTTTCGTCATCGAAGTTCTTTACTACGTCAGAAACGGGAACGAAATCCACCGCCTGCTGGCGATTCTTTCATTTGCAACCGTGGCGATTTTGGACGGCGTGGACGGCTACATCGCGCGCCATTACAACCAAAAAAGCGAGCTCGGCGCGATTCTCGATCCTCTCGCGGACAAACTGCTGCTCGTGTCGGGCATCGTCGCGTTGAGTTTCAATCGCGGAAACTTTCTCGGTCAGATTCCGCTCTGGTTCATCGGCACGATCATCGGACGCGACCTGCTGGTACTCACCGGCATCGCCGTCATCCGCTTCATCGTCGGCAAAGTTGTCGTGCGGCCGCGTTTCACCGGAAAAATCGCGACCGTGCTGCAAATGGCTGTCGTCGTCTGGATTTTGCTGAAATGGGACTCGGGGCAGGGCGCAATCTGGCTGAAATATGCGATGCTCGGCGCGGCGTTTTTCACGGGCGCGTCGGGCTTGCTTTACGTTTTCGACGGAGTGAAACAACTTGGCTCGCATCCGGCGAGTTCGGCAACCAGACATTGATCATGGCAAAAGAACTAAAACTTGAATTAAAGAAAGGCGATGTCGCGCCGGAATTTTCGGCGGCGACAAACGGCGGCGGAAAAATTTCCATCGCCGATTTTAAAGGCCGGAACGTCATCCTGTATTTTTATCCGAAGGACGACACGCCGGGTTGCACGAAAGAGGCCTGCGCGTTCCGCGACAATTTTTCCGAATTCAAAAAGCGCGGCGCGATCGTTCTCGGCGTCAGCACCGATCCGGTCAAGTCGCACGACAAATTTGTGGAGAAATTCAAGCTGCCGTTCACGCTTTTGGCCGACGAAGACAAAAAGATTGTCGAGGCTTACGGTGTGTGGGGTGAGAAAAGTTTCATGGGACGGAAATATCTCGGCACGCATCGCGTGACGTTTCTCATCGGGCCGGACGGTCGCATCAAAAGGATTTGGCCTCAGGTCAAGCCGGACGAGCACGCGCGCGAGGTACTCGCGGCTTTGTGATTTCGGTTCACTTCCTTCGACGCTCGACCGGCGCGCGCAAGAATAGTTGAAGACATGACAAAATCAGGGTAGCGGGAGCTTGTTCAAATCCCGATAGTTACGCCATGATTGCAATGGGCCAGATATCGGCGAATGCCGGCGCAAGCGACAAAGACGGACAAATTCGTGGCTCGACTAATTTTTTTTCGGGTCTGAAGGAAATTGTCGCGCGCTTCCGGAGTTCTTTCGATTTTCAAATTCCCGTCGGCTTTCAAGACGAAAGCGGCTTTCACTTCGGCGCGGAACCCGCGCCGTGGAAGGCTTCATTCGAGATTTGATTCGGGCACACAACCGTTTCTTCAGTGGACATCCTCTGTCCCGCCTCCTTGGCGGTTGTGGCCCGAATCGGTTTTGACGGAAAACATCATTTGACACGCACTTCGCGAATTCGGAAAATCCGTCGCTGACAAATTTTAATCAAACGAAAAACAAAAACATTTATGCCCATTCCCATCGGTTCCAAAGCCCCTGATTTCACGCTCAAATCCAAATCGCCCGCCGATGTGGAGGTCAAGTTGAGCAACAACTTCGGCAAGAAGAACACCGTGTTGCTCTTTTTCCCGCTCGCGTTCACCGGCGTCTGCACGAAGGAGATGTGCGACCTCACCGCCGGGCTCGGCGCTTACGCGTCGCTCGGCGCGGACGTCATCGCCGTCAGCGTGGACAGCCCGTTCGCGCAGGCGGCGTGGGCGAAGCAGGAAAAGATCGGCATCACGCTCGCCAGCGACCTGAACAAGGTGGTCATCAAGCAATACGACGTGGTGTTCCCGATGCTCGCGGGCGTGGGCGACACGGCGGCGCGCGCGGCGTTCGTGATTGATAAAAGCGGCGTGGTGCAATACAGCGAACAGACGCCGACGCCGAAAGATTTGCCGAACTTCGAGGCGGTCAAGGCGGTGCTGGCGAAGTTGAAGTAATCCAATCGCTGATTGGCCGCAAACTTCCACATTCCGGACAGGCCATCGCGGCGTATTGAGTTCCGCAATGCGGGCAAAGACCTTGCGTTTCAAATGTGTCGAACGACTTTCGGCATTTGCCGCACATCCAAAATCCGCCACGCGGCGGTGCGGTTTTGCAATTAGGACAAATATAACCTTCGCGTCGTGGCGCATTCGCCACTTTTGCCAGCGCGCGCGCCTGCATCAAACCGCCCCAGCAATTCAGCACGATGAACACGCACAAGATTATGAGCCACTTGTCACCTATCCAAATCGCAAGTCCGATCAAACCGGCGACACCAATGAAGCCGATGATGCTCGCGGCGAGCAGGCTGTTGGCGCGACCGAATAGAAACCACAGCAATGAACGCAAAATTTGTCCACCGTCGAGCGGATAAATCGGCAGCATGTTGAAAATCAACAAAGCAAGATTGATGATTTGGAGATTATTCAGAAATCTTGACAAGTCGGGCGCGGTTTCGTTCCAGCCCGAATGCAAGCTGAGAAAAACCAGCGCGCCCAAAATCGGAACAAGAATCACATTGACCAGCGGCCCGGCGGCAATGCTCCAAAGTTGTGCGCCGGGACGTTGCGGAGGCGAGACATACGCCACACCGCCGAGCGGCCAAAGGATGATCTGATTGGTTTTTCCGCCAACCGACCGGCAGGCGAGTTGGTGACCGAACTCGTGAATCAACACAATGAGGAACAGTGAAAGACATTCCAATACACTCCAAACCGGAGAAGAATAACCTTTCGACTGGCTGACAAAATACGCCACAGCTAAAAACCACGCCCAGTGGAGATATACATCAATTCCGAAGAGACGGAACAAATGAAATGAGCCTTTGCGGGTTGGCATTACATGTGAGCCTTAACACAATTGTTTTTTACGGACAAGAATTTTGGACAGTGGCATAAGGCAGAGCTGTCACCATTTCGTAACGCAGCCTTCACCGTCCCGTCATTGTAGTTGGCGCGAAACCAGCTAGCTTGGTCAACATGGTGCCAAGAATTTTGATTGTAGATGACGAAGCTGACTTCATTGAACTGGTGAAATTTCAACTCGCCGATCTGGGCTGCGAATTTCTTGTGGCCGGCGACGGTGTGCAGGCGTTGAGTCAGGCGCGTCAGTTTAAGCCGGATTTGATTCTGCTCGATATCTTGTTGCCCGACTTGGACGGCCTCTCGGTCTGTGAAATTTTGAAACGTCAGGCGTCTACAAAAAAGATTCCCATCGTCTTCTTGAGCGCGCTTTCAAGCGACGTGACCCGACGCACTGTCGCCATGCAAGCCGATGATTTCTTCACCAAACCACTCGATTTGGAGCGATTTCAGCGGCGCATCGTGGAGTTGCTGCCTCACGAACCTTCGTTGATGGAATAATTCCATCACCAGCCTGAACTGTCTTTCGCGCTTCGCTTGACACATTTGCGCGTAGCCTTCATTTTCATTGTGATTGAAGGAACGACATGAGCGCACCACACAATTTATTCAACACGCTCCAGAAATTTAATCTCGGCAACGGGAAACAAGGAGATTTTTATTCATTGCCCGCGCTCGAAAAAGCCGGTGTCGGCGCGATTTCCAAACTGCCCGTTTCAATTCGACTCGTTTTAGAATCGGTGCTGCGCAATTGCGACGGTAAAAAAGTTTCCGAGGCGAACATCAAGGAACTCGTGAACTGGAAGCCGACCGAGACGCGCACGGTGGAAATCCCGTTCGTCGTCGCGCGCATCGTGTTGCAGGATTTCACCGGTGTGCCGTTGCTCGTGGATTTGGCGGCGATGCGCAGCGCGGTCGCAAAGCTCGGCAAAAATCCAAAAATCATCGAGCCGCTCGTGCCGGTGGATTTGGTCGTGGATCACTCGGTGCAGGTGGATTTCGCGGGCGCGGCGGACTCGATGCAGCGCAATCTTGATCTGGAATTCACGCGCAACCGCGAGCGTTATCAATTTTTGAAATGGGGAATGCAGGCGTTCGACACGTTCAAGGTCGTGCCGCCGGGAATTGGAATTGTTCACCAAGTTAATTTGGAATATCTCGCGAAGGGCGTGCTCAACGCGGATGGAATTTTTTATCCCGACACGCTCGTCGGCACGGATTCGCACACGACGATGATCA
>CAZHXG010000040.1:0-18206 GCA_964536285.1 uncultured Bifidobacteriaceae bacterium | reverse complement strand
CATTGCGATATGCCATGATGAAAACACGAAGCCGTTTTGTCGGCATCCCGTATTCTGCCGCGTTGATGACACGCCATTCAGCGACGTAACCTAAATCCGAAAGCGAAGCGAGCATGACCGCGAAATCTCTGCCGCGTTGCGTCGCTGGTGATTTCAAAAGCCGATCCACATTTTCAAACATTCCAAACGGCGGATGTTTGTCGCGAAGCAGCCGATGGATTTCCCACCAAAGCACTCCTTTTCTTCCGACAAGTCCGGCGGCTTGGTTCAGCGTTCGAGCCACAGAATAATCCTGACACGGAAAACCGCCGACGAGCAATTGCATCGACGGAACGGAATCCGCATCAAGTGGCGCGCTGAATCGCATCGCGAACGTCTTGCAATGCTCCAATGTCGTTTAATTCCATGTCTTCCAGCGTTACAAGAATTGATTCGCAAGCTCCGAGCAAATAAGGCGCAGCAGCAATAAGCCGTTTGCTAATTTGTTTTTTGGATTTTTCCCGAGGGCTTTTGTTTTTCATTTTCATGCCTGTTGGGATAGCAGGGTCAAAAATAAAAATCAAACTAGACGCTGACGCCGAATGCTAACTTGGAATTGCGTCCGCTGCTGTTGAATGAGTGGTTGCAGTTCATCAAAAGTTAGAAATTTGACCGAAGGGCAATCTGGATGCAGGCAGACAAACGCAAAGCTAAATCGAGCGCCCATCAGTCGAGCCAAGTTAAATTCATTTTCTGTTGCTCCAAAAAAGAATCCATGCGGATTATTTGGCAGTCGCTTTTTTGTGGTTTTCAACTCGATAAGCGTGATGTCTTTCGGGTCTGAAATTGGAAGCGTGTTGCTATCAGCATTTGCTCCAGCCACACGAACAAGGTCAAAAGCCCGGAGGAATTTTTTATCCAAATCTAAAAGTTTGAGCAATTCCTTGCGTCCGTGTTTATCTGGAACAAACAAGTCGCGCGAAGCAGCTAGAACTATTTCAAGTCCTTCGGATTCGGTTTTATTGTTTGCAAGGGTAATTAAAAATGAGTGCGCTCTGGCCATTGACCCAGAGGATCAATCATTTCACCCGTTTAGATCAAGATCGGATTATTACTCTGCCATCACAACAATCCCAATTTCAGTCTGAATTGCTTTTTTAACATGGTTCAACTCGCTGGCGAGAACCGGCTTGATTAGATTCCAAGCTGTCCCTTCGCCATGGTTGAACGCAACCTCAATCGAAAAACCACCTTTGCCAAAGGCGTCTCCCTGTTTCGCAAAATCCAAAGTCCAACGCTTATCTTGAAATCGCTCATCACCGAAGATATGCGATTGTCGATGCCAGCCAACTTTGGTCAGGCGTTCGTCAATGAGTTTATTAATTGCCTCTGAAATGCTTTTCGCCTGCCGCTGGTCAGGAGTCTGAAAATATTTTGTTATGTCTGAATCCGTGATGGACTTGAGCGCGTCGCAAAAACTTTCCCAGTCTGCCTTGAATTGAGGTTCTTTGACAATCGCCAGAGCATGACGATGGGAATGTGTGATAAAATCCATATTCAACGCGAAGTAGATCAAATTGTTGATCACGCGTCAACAAACGTGCGACAGAATCATTTCAACCTCTGCTGAAATTCCGCGCACGCCTTCGTCACGTCCGGCGCGTTGAGAATGGCCTCGTCCGGGCTGTCTGACGTTTGGGGCGGCATAAATCGGATGTGGGATGTCATAAACGACGTGCAAGTTGTCGCATCTTGCATTCAAGTTGTTCCATTTGACGTGCCGTTTGTTCCATCTTGCATTCAAGTTGTCGCATTTTGAATGCAAGTTGTTCCATTTGGCGTGCAAGTTGTCGCATTTTGAATGCAAGTTGTTCCATTTGGCGTGTTGTTTGTTCCATTTTGCATTCAAGTTGTCGCATTTGGCGCGTTGGTTATCGCATTTCGCACGTCGGTTATGGCTTTTCAGACGCGATTTTAGCGGTCTAAAGCCCTGTTTTCGACGGTTTTAGGGTGATTTTTCAAAAAATCGGGGGTTTCTGCGTCCATGACAATCAACGGAGTCCCTGCGGACGGCATAGTTCAATCCATCCCCGCCGCCAAAATGCCTACTTCGCGCTGATCCCGCCCAGCACCGGCGAGTTGCGGATGGTGATTCCGCGGACATTGTCGGCCAGAACCGCCGCCGGCACGCCCGGAGCCAGTTGCGCCTTGAAGTTGTCAATCTCCAGTCCGTCCACGTCCGCGCATTCGATGGCGGGGCGGAAATCGTCCTGCGCAAAGCCCACGCTGACGTGCGCCAGTTCCAGATCGCGGACGTGCCGCGCAAAAAGTCCGTAAGCGGGCATGACGCCGCGCGGTTCGGGATAACCGGTGCCGAGTTCGGGCGGATTGCGCGCGGCATCTTTCTTCGTTCCGCCGCCGTTGAAAATGAGCCGGATGTTTTCCAGTCGAACACCTTCGACGGGTTGTTCCGGCAGGCCGGTGATCTGGATGCCGCTCGCGCGATCAACGCCCGTGGCGATGACGTTGGAAATAAAAATATTTCTGATGCGGCTGGGTGCGGCCACGTCCGGGCCGCGATCGCGTTTGCCAGTGGTGATGTAAACCGGATAGCCGACCACATCCATCATGGCGAGGTTGTTGATGGTGATGTTTTCCATGATGCCGCCGTCCACTTCCTCGAGCGCCAGTCCTTTGCAGCCGCGAAAGGTGCAGTTGGCGACGGTGACGTTGCGGAAGCCGCCGTTGGATTCGGTGCCGAATTTGATGCGGCCGTTGCCCCGCGCCGGTTTCATGGTTCCGTCGAGCAGCGTGCCTTCCTGAAAACCGGAGACCTGGCAGTTCACGATGGTCAGGTTTTCCGTGATGACGTTCCGGCCCAGCGCGAACGTGCTTTTGGGGCAGATGCCGTCGTCGTTCGGCGAATTGATGCGGCAATCGGAAACGATCGCGTTGCGGCAGCAATCGATGTCAATGCCGTCGCGGTCGGTGTCCATCGTCACGTTGCCCACGGTCAGGTTGTCGCAGCCGGTGGCGAGCACGCCAAACCAGCCGCCGTGAAAAATGGTGAAGTCGCGCAGCCGGACGTTGCGGCACAGTTTGAGCGCGATGGCTTTGTTGGCCGTGACGGGCGGAGCGACCTTTGAATCGCGCTCCAGCCCGCCGCCGTTGATCGTGCCGGGCCCGGTGATGGAGATGTTCGTCAGGTTCTCGCCCCAAATCAGGCTGTTGTGGAAATATGTGTGGCCGGCGTCCTGATAAGCATGGCCTTCAAAAGGTTCCGCCGGGTCGTAGGTGTTCGTATTTTGCGGTGCGCCGAGAATCACCGCGCCGGCGTCGAGATACAGATTGATGTTGTTCGTCAGATGAATGCTGCCGCTCAAATAGGTTCCCGCCGGAACAAACACCGTTCCACCGCCGGCCTGCGCCGCCGCTTGAATCGCCTCGTTGATTGCCGGGCTGTCCAAAGTTTTCCCGTCGCCGACCGCGCCGAAACTGCGAACGTTGAAAGCGGTTTTTTCTTCCGGTGATGCAAAAGCGGAAAAGAGAAGGCAAAGGGAAATTAAAATGCCGGAAGCGCGGGTCTTCATTTTTTAATTTTGACCGAATTGTCCGCGGTTTGCAATCGGTGATGAAATTCCGCGCACGCCTTCGTCACGTCCGGCGCGTTGAGAATGGCCGAGACGACGCATACGCGTTTTGCGCCCGCCGCCAGAACGTCGCCGAGATTTTCCAGCCGGATGCCGCCGATGGCGAACCACGGGATTTTTACATTTTCCGCCGCCCAACGAACATAGTCCAATGTCACGGGCTTTGCGCCCGGCTTCGTGCCCGTCGCAAACACCGGCCCGATGGCGATGTAATCCGGCCCGGCGGCCAGCGCGCGTTGCGCCTGTTCGGGCGAATGCGTCGAAAGACCGATTAGCAGATTGGAGTTGGCAGATGGAAGTTGGGAAATTTTGGCATAGCCCGCGTCGAAAAAATCTTCCTGTCCCAAGTGGCAAAATTCCGCGCCGAGGTCGCGCGCGATCTCCAGATGATCGTTGATGACCAAACCGACGTTCGCGCGTTTTGTGATTGGAATTATTTTTTCCGCCATGCGCCGGATTTCCTCGGGCGATGAATTTTTCGCGCGCAACTGGATCAAATCGCTGCCGCCGTCGCAGAGTTGTTGCGCGACGAGTTCGGGCGCGCGGCCATGCAAATAGGCCGTGTCCACGAAGGTGTAGAGCTTGCAGTCCGCGAGCAGTTTCATCGGGTTCGAGCGAACATCATTCCCCAAACCGTTTGCGACTGAAAGATGAAACTGCCGGGGCGCGTCCGCAATAACGGCGAAAACATCAATCGTTGCAGCCAGTTCGCCCAGCGCAAGCGCCGGGAAAAACTTTCGTCGCACGCACGCGCGATTTTTTGTCGTGCCTGCACCCACGAAATCTCGCCGCGACTAAAAGCCGCCAGTGGTTCAGCGGCGAGTTGCGCCGATTCAAACGCGAGCGACATCCCGTTGCCCGTGACCGGCGGAATCATCGTGAGCGCGTCGCCGATGCAGACTTCGGATTTCTCCGACGCGTGCTGCGGCTGCAACGACAGGCCGGCGACGGAACAAAAGGAATTTTCATCGAACTCCGCCCGCGCAAGCCGTTCATGCAAAATTGTTCCCGGATTTCCGCGCAACAGGTCGAATCCATTTTGTTGCGACACGTCGGAACCGTTTCGCCGGAACAAACCGCAGACATTCACTTCACCGCCGGCCAGCTTGCAAATGCCGACGTAGCCGTTGGTGAAAACGTGCATCTCCAAATCGGCAGCGGTGAAAACATTTCGCGCGTGGACTTTCAAACCGAACCAGCGCCAGCCGTTTTCGATTGGATGCAATTGACGACCGCTCGCGCGAACGGTTCCGTCGAAAAAATCATTTTGCCAGCGCGCGCCGATTTGCAATTCACCGCCGAGCCTTTGAAATTCGTCTGCGAGAAGTTTGTCCATGACAAAACGCGAAAGGCAAAGCGCAGGTGACGGCAATTGGCGCACCGACGATTTTGAATTTCCAGAAAAGAAAATCGAGGAGCGCGCTTCAATCGCGCCTGCGTCCAGAAATTTTTCCTTCAATCCAAGCGCGTTGAGAATTTCCAGGCCGCGTCCGCTGACAAACTCGCCGCAGACACGATGACGCGGATAATTTCCGGCTTCGCAAACCGTCACAGGAATTTCTTTTTTGCGCAGTGCGATTCCGAGCGTCAATCCGGCCAACCCGCCGCCGACAATCTTGATGGGTTTTGGCGCGGACATTTCAGGAAGTTTTTTGTGCGATGAACAAATGACTGAACAATCCGGTGCGACACTCGGCCAATCGCCAGTTTTTTTTGTCCGGCCAGAGCATAGAAAGTTCTTTGCCGGCAAATCCAGCTCGAACACTTACAGTTGCATCGTGTCGCGTCACATGATTACAACCAATCGCCCAAAGCAGGTGGCTGAATAAGAGCGGCAGCGGCGCGCGACGCGGCTCGATGGCGATGAATAATTTTGAGCGTTCGGAAATTACCCGAAGCAATTCCGCCAATCGTTTGTTTTCAAAATGGTGCAGGAACAGGTTTGCGATGACAGCTTCCTCTGAACTTTGCGGCCAGTCAAAAACGTCGGCGATGACGGCTTCCGCGCGCCAGCCGAATTTTGAAAATACCGCAATCGTTTCAACAGGGACATTTTTCTGAAGGTCGAGCAAGGTCACGTTTACGCTCGGCCAGCACGAAGAAAGCTTTTGCGCAACCAGCATAAGAAAATTTCCGTCGCCCGCGCCAAGTTCGGTTATTTTTCCTAGTGTGTCGCCGTTCAGGTTTTTTTTCAGCGCGTCCGTCATGATTGAATGGTTACGCATCCATGAATTGACGCGGCGCAAGTCGCGGCGAGAGCGGATGGCGCGCGGGTCGGCAGGCGGTAGCGTGTCGAGCAGTTCAGGTTGGACGATTCGTTTCAAGCTTTCCAACTTCCAGCAATGCGCCATGACAACTGAAGCCCGCGCCGAACGAGCACATCCACCAAAGCCCATCGGGCACGGTGTCATGCAGCGCGCGTTCGAGGACGAAGTAAACGGTCGGACTGCTGATGTTGCCGAATTCGCGCAGGACGGCGGCACTGTGGCGAACGTCGGATTCGAGCAAGCCGAGCTTGTCACGCAACGCGAGCAGCACGTCGCGTCCGCCCGTGTGCAAAATCCAGCCCGCGATGTCTTCGCGTTTCACACCGGCATCGGCAAGCGATTGGGCAAACAGTTTGGCGGCTTCTTCGCCCGCGATTTGCGGGACTTGCGGCAAAAGAATATTCCGCAGCATCCCGTTCTTGTGACCGAACCGAAGTGCGTCGCGTTTTTCCGGCGCGAGGCAGGACGAACCGAATTTCCATTCGACGCGACGATTTTTTTGGGACGGTTCATTCGACAAAACCGCCGCGCCCGCGCCGTCACCGAACAGACAGGCGCTGATAAGAACACCCGGATCGTCGTCGAGAAAAAAGGCCGCGCTACAAACTTCGACGCAGATGGAGAGAGCTTTTTTGGCGCGACCGGCGGTAAGAATAGCTTCGGCGGTGCGGAGATTCGGCAGGGCCGCGCCGCAGCCCTGCCCGACCAGGTCGAGCGTGAAAACATTCGGGCGCAGGCCGAGCCGCTCGTTGACGTAGCTCGTGAGCCCGGGACACAGGTAGCCGGTGCAGGTGCTGATGAGGATGGCGTCGATTTCATCCGGCTGGCAGCCCGCATCTTTCAGCGCGAGTTGCGCGGCTTCAGTTGCTAATGCGGGTGCATGTTTGGTGAATCGAGCCTGTAGCACATCGGGTGTGGGGTCGAAAATTTCGCCGAGTGAATCCAGTGCGAGATGGCGCGAGGCAATTCCGTTGTCGCCGCAGAGAACTTTTTTCACGATGGCACGTGAACGCGGTTGGAGGTTCCGGAACTGTACATGACCTTGCGACGCGTCCCAGCTTTCACGCTGCACATAGCGTTGGGATGGGGCGGCGGTTCCGAGCCCGACGATAAACATGAGCGAAGTTAGCTCACGTTTCCATCACGCGCCACTTCAATGAATAGGCGGCGATAGAACCGCTTGTTCCATCAAGATGGATGAAACAAAAACGGCGGCGGAAATTTTCCCGCCGCCGCGTGAATTCCAAATTTTTACTTCAATCCGGCGAGGTAGCCGAAGCGTTTCCTGAATTCTTCAGGCGTCACCTTGATGATGGCGGCGAGCCGGGCGAGTTGTTTTTCATCCTCAAAATCGTCGCGTTCGAGGCGGATCATGTAGGCGAGGGCGCATTCGTAGGCCTCGCCGTCCACGTTGACCCTGCGGTTCTGCATGCGACCGGTCTTGGGGTCGAGCATTTTTTCAAATTCGAGCGGAATCATTTTTCCGTCCACGAAGCTGATGATGGCGCCGTATTTGTCGGCCTCGGGCGAAAGCAAAAATTTCACCGCCGCGTAGCCGAGGTCGCGCGTGTATTCAGCATCGAACGGAATCGGATCGGCGCAACGCAATTCGTAGCCGAGATCTTTGTCAATGAAAGTCATCTTGATGCCGAGCTTTTCGAGGCGTTGAATCAAAAGCTCCTTCATCAGGCGGCCAAATTCGATTTCGCCAAGGCGCAGATGTCCGTGGTCGTCGCGGATGACTTTGCCGAAACGTTCGAGCTGGCCTTCGGGCATCGCGGCGAGCAGGCCTTTTTCACCCAGCGACTCGATCAAACCTTCGGCGAGAACGACGAGACCGTATTGCGAACCCTCGGCTTTGCGCTTGATGATGGAGCCGATGATGATGTCGCAAAGTTCGTCCACCGTCACCGGACGGCCGCGAAATTCCTCGGAGATGATCGAGAGCGTGACCGCCGCCGCCTTGCCGATGCCGAGCGCGAGATGTCCCGCCGCGCGACCCATGCTGATGATGATGTACCAGCGCGAAGTGGTGCGCGCGTCTTCCATCAGGTTGCGGACAATCTGCACGCCGTAATGCCGCGCAGTCTCGTAACCGAACGTCGGTGTCGAGCCGGGCAGCGGCAGATCGTTGTCAATCGTCTTGGGAACGTGTGCGACCTTGATGTTTCCGTTGCTGCGCTTGGCGACGACGCTGGCGGAAAACGCCGTGTCGTCTCCGCCGATGCTCACGAGGGCGGTGATGCCGAGCTTCTCGAACACGGTAAAAATATTTTTCATCTGCTCCTCGGACTTGGTCGGGTTCGTGCGCGCCGTACCGAGAATCGAACCGCCTCGCAAGTGAATGTCCCTCACGTCGCGGATGGACAGCGGCTTGATCTGCGTCGTGTCACCCGCCGCGATATGTTTGAAGCCGTCGCGGAAGCCAATGACTTCATATCCTTGATTGATGCCTTCGATGGTGGTCGCGGCGATGACGCCATTCAGTCCCGGCGCGGGACCGCCGCCGACCAAAATTCCCAGTCTGCCTTTGCTCATGTAAATAGTTTTGTTGTTGGTTGAAAAAGAGAACGCGCACAAAATATTGCAACGCGGGGAAAATTCAATTCCATTCTTGTCATAAACAAACCATAATTTGCCGGAATGAATTGCGCCGTGTTTCTCGACCGCGATGGAACGCTCATCGCAGAAAAAAATTATCTGTGCCGGCCCGAAGACGTGAAAGTTTTTCCCGCCACGCCGGTTGGTCTGAAACGGCTTTGCGATGCGGGTTTCAAACTGTTCATTGTCTCGAATCAATCCGGCGTCGGGCGCGGCTACTTCACGCTTGCCGACGTTGACCGGGTCAATGAACGTCTATGCGATGAACTCGCGCGCGTCGGAATCTGCTTCGAGAAAATTTACATCGCGCCCGAGGCGCCCGACCAGCCGAGCCGTGGACGCAAACCGTCGCCGCAGTTTCTGTTCGACGCGCGCGATGAATTTAATTTGAACCTCGCGCAAAGTTTCATGGTCGGAGACAAATTGATTGATCTGGAATGTGGCTGGAATGCAGGCGTCAAAAAAAGTATTCTTGTCCGCACCGGCTACGGCATGGAAGTCGAACGTGACGATGCGGAGAAAATTTCAAATGCCGTCGTCGTGGACGATTTAGATAAAGCAGCGGATTGGATTTTGAGTCTAAAATAATTTATGTGCGGCATCATCGGATACGTCGGAAAAAAATCAGCATCGCCAATTCTCCTCGAAGGATTGCGGCGGCTGGAATATCGCGGCTACGATAGCGCAGGTATCGCCGTGGTGCATGAAGGCAGTCTGCTCGTCCGCAAAAAGAAAGGGAAAATCGAGGAAGGACTTGCGCGTCTGTTGAAATCCGAACCCGTCGCGGGAAATCTCGGCATCGGCCACACGCGCTGGGCCACTCACGGGATTCCTTCCGACAAAAATTCCCATCCGCAACTCGACCAATCCGGCAGAATCGCCATTGTCCACAACGGCGTCATCGAAAACTATGACATCCTCAAACAGAAACTGCTCAAAGCCGGACACGTTTTTAAATCCGACACCGACACCGAAGTGCTCGCGCATTTGATCGGCGACTATTACAAAAAACGGCGTGGCAAAAAAGGTGACGCACTCGCGCAGGCCGTTTGCGGCGCCTTGCGCGAAGTTATCGGCACTTATGGACTCGCGGTGATTTGTGCGGACGAACCGGATAAAATTGTTGGCGCGCGCCGAGGTTCGCCGCTCATCATCGGCATCGGCAAAGGCGAAAATTTTCTCGCGAGCGACGCCAATGCCATCGTCGCCCACACAAAAAAAGTCGTTTATCTCAACGACTACGACGTGGCGACCATCACGCCGAAAAAATTCAAGGTCATCAATCTCGGCACGGACACGGCAAACGTTCAGATCAGCAAACTGGAGTTCAGCCAGGAAGACGCGGTGCGCGGCGAGCACGCGCACTTCATGCTCAAGGAAATTTACGAGCAGCCGCGCACGATTGAAAATGCTTTGCGCGGTCGCGTGGATCTGAAAAATGCCACGGCGCATTTCGGCGGCTTGAATTTGCAGCCGGAGGAATTGCGTTCGCTCAAACGAATCATCATAGCCGCGAGCGGCACGAGCTTTTTCGCGGCGCTCGTGGGCGAGTATTTGATTGAAGAGTTTGCGGGCATTCCCGTCGAGGTCGAGTTCGCGCACGAATTTTGTTACCGCAACGCGCCGCTCGAAAAAAACACCGTGCTGCTCGTGCTCTCGCAATCCGGCGAGACCGCCGACACGCTCGCGGCGTTGCGCGAAGCAAAAAAACGCGGCCATCGCGCGCTCGCCATTGTCAATGTCGTCGGTAGCACCATCGCACGCGAAGCCGACGGCGGCATTTACATGCATGCCGGGCCAGAAATTGGCGTCGCCTCGACGAAAGCTTTTATCTCGACACTCACGGTTCTATCGCTGCTCGCGATTCACTTGGGACGAATGCGAAAACTTTCCGCGCATCGCGCTTTGGAAATGTTGCACGCGCTCGAGGCCGTGCCGGAGCAAATCGAATCGCTTCTCGCACAAAACAATTCGCTGAAAAAAATCGCGCGCAAATACGCGAAGGCGGACGATTTCTTTTTTCTCGGACGCGGTTATACATTTCCTATCGCGCTCGAAGGCGCGCTCAAGCTGAAGGAAATTTCCTACATCCACGCCGAAGGTTATTCGGCGGCGGAGATGAAGCACGGGCCGATCGCGTTGATTGATAAAAAGACGCCGACGGTTTTTCTCGTGCCGCAGGATTCGATGTATGACAAGACGATGGCGAACCTCGCGATGATCCGCGCGCGCCGAGGCCCGATCATCGCGCTGGCGACGGAAGGCGACAAGGCGATCAAGAAAGTGGCCGACGACGTGATTTATCTGCCCAAGGCGCTCGAACCGATTTATCCGATCCTGGCGACCGTGCCGCTGCAACTTTTCGCGTATCACATCGCCGTCGCGCGCGGCTGCGACGTGGACAAGCCGAGAAATCTCGCCAAGAGCGTGACGGTGGAATAATTCTTTTGGCCACAGATTTACACAGATGAAACACAGATAAAAATTTACTGCGTTTGCCTTTTTGAAAATCTGTGTTTCATCTGTGTTTCATCTGTGGCTAAATAAAGTGCGTGAAAATCGTTGGCATCATTCCCGCGCGGTTTGCTTCGACGCGGTTTCCCGGCAAGCCCCTCGCGCTCATCGCGGGCAAGCCGCTCATCCAGCACGTCGTCGAGCAATGCCAGCGCGCAAAATCACTTTCAGAAATCATTGTCGCGACGGACGACACGCGCATCTGGGAGGTGGCGCAGAATTTCTGCCGCGTGGAGATGACTCGCCCGGAACATCCCAGCGGCTCGGACAGAATTGCGGAAGTTGCCGAAAGAATTTCTTGCGACGCAATTGTAAATATCCAGGGCGACGAACCGTTGATCGAGCCATCGGTGATTGACGCGGTGGCGAACGCGCTCGCGCAAAACGAAATGTCCACCGCCGCGACGCGCATCAAAAATCCCGCCGAACTGGACAACCCGAACGTCGTGAAAGTTGTTGTCAACGCCGCCGGCCGCGCGTTATACTTTTCGCGGCGCACGATTCCGTATCTGCGCGAGGCCGCCAGTGGTTCAAGCGAACAGTTGGCGGCGTTTGCTTTTTTGAAGCATCTGGGCATTTACGGTTACCGGCGCGAAACGCTGTTGCGGCTGGTGAAATTTCCGGTGTCACCGCTCGAAGCCGCGGAGAAGCTGGAACAGTTGCGCGCGCTGGAAAACTGCATTCAGATCGCGGTCGTGAAAGTGGATTACGACAGTATCGGCGTGGATGTGCCGGAAGATGTGGATTGGGTGGAAAGATTTTTAAAACGTTGAAATGAAATTTATTTTTGTGACTGGCGGCGTGGTGAGTTCGTTGGGCAAAGGCCTGACGGCCGCCGCGCTCGGCACGTTGCTCGAAAATCGCGGCCTCAAGGTCGTCCTGCAAAAATTTGATCCGTATCTCAACGTCGATCCCGGCACGATGAATCCGTATCAACACGGCGAGGTTTACGTGCTCGACGACGGCGCGGAAACCGACCTCGACCTCGGCCATTACGAGCGGTTCACGAACGTCAAGCTGACGCGCATGAACAATCTCACGAGCGGCCAGGTTTATCAGACGGTGCTCAACAATGAACGCGAAGGAAAATATCTCGGCAAAACCGTCCAAGTCATCCCGCACGTCACGGACGAAATCAAGAACCGCATCCATGTCCTCGCTGAAAAATCCAAAGCCGACGTCGTCATCACGGAAATCGGCGGCACGACCGGCGACATCGAAGGCCTGCCGTTCCTCGAAGCGATCCGCGAGTTCGCGCTCGAAGTCGGTTACAACAACGCGATTTTCATGCACGTCACCTTCGTGCCGTTTATCAAGGCGGCGGGCGAATTGAAAACGAAACCGACGCAGCAATCCGTCGCCAAGCTGCGCGAAATCGGCATCATGCCGCACGTGCTGGTCTGCCGCTGCGAACGCCCGCTAGACAAAGAATTGCGCCAGAAAATTTCCATGTTCTGCAACGTCCCGCTCGAAGCGGTCATCGAGGAAAAGGACGTTGACCATTCCATTTACGAGGTGCCGCTGATGCTGCAACGCGAACGCGTGGACGATCTGGTCTGCCGGCTTTTGCATCTCGACACGCCGGTCGCGAACATGACGCACTGGCAGGAAATCATCCGCAAACTCATCGCGCCGGCGCATCGCGTGCGCGTCGGCGTCGTCGGCAAATATATCGGGCTACAGGACGCGTATAAATCGGTTTACGAGGCGATCATCCACGGCGGCATCGGCAACGATTGCGGCGTGGAAATCGTGCAGGTGGACGCCGAGGAAATCGAGAAGGACGGCGCGGAAAAAAAATTGAAAGGACTCGGCGGCATTTTGGTTCCCGGCGGATTCGGCGGACGCGGCATCGAAGGAAAAATTCTGGCTGCTCAATACGCGCGCGAAAATAAAATTCCCTACCTCGGACTTTGCTTGGGAATGCAAATCGCGACGATTGAATTCGCGCGCAATGTCTTGAAATTGGCGAAGGCGCATTCAACTGAATTTGATCCGAACACGCCGTATCCCGTCATCGCCATGCTTGATGAGCAACGCAAAATCACCAAGAAAGGCGGCACGATGCGGCTCGGCTCACAGCCGTGCCAGTTGACGCTCGGAACAAAAGCGGCGGAACTTTACGGTTCTTTTGTGATTCACGAGCGTCATCGCCACCGCTACGAGTTCAACAACAGCTATCGCGAAAAATTCGAGAAGGCTGGATTTGTTTTCAGCGGCCTTTCGCCCGACGGAAAACTGGTTGAGGTCATCGAACTCAAAGACCATCCGTTTTTTGTAGCGAGCCAGTTCCATCCAGAATTCCAGAGCAAGCCGCACCAGCCGCATCCGCTGTTCAAGGCCTTCATCGCCGCCGCACACCAGAACATCCATCACAAGCCGCTGTAAAAATTTGTCATGCCGAGGCGTGAGCCGTGAATTATTCCGAAGCCATCCAGTTTCTTTACGGCCTGCAAATGTTCGGCGCGCATTTCGGGTTGGAAAACACGTTGAAGCTCGCCGCACTCGCCGGCAATCCGCAGGAAAAACTCCGCTTCATCCACGTCGCCGGCACGAACGGCAAAGGCTCGACCTGCGCGATGCTCGAAAGCATTTATCGCGCAGCGGGATTGCGCGTCGGACTTTTTACGTCGCCGCATCTTGTTTCATTTCGCGAACGGATTCAGGTCAACCGTCAGTTGATTCCTGAAAACGAATTGATCCGGCTCGTTGAAGAAATTCAACCGCTGCTCAAACAATTTCCCAGTGACAATCACCTGACGCTATTTGAAGTCGTGACGGTTATTGCGCTGAAATTTTTCGCGGAACAAAAATGTGACTTGGTGGTCTGGGAAACCGGCCTCGGCGGACGGCTCGACGCGACGAACATCGTCACGGCACTGGCAAGCGTCATCACGAACATCGCGTTCGACCACCAGCAATGGCTCGGCGACACGCTGGAAAAAATCGCAGCGGAAAAAGCAGGCATCATCAAACCGGGAATTCCCGTCGTGACTGCGACTGACGAAAAGTCTGCGTTGGGCATAATCAAAAGAATCGCGCGGGAGAGAAATGCGCCGTTGAAAATCGTGTCGGCGGATGATGTTCAATCACGGCTCGCGAAGACGCTCGCCCCGCCGTTGCTTGGCGACCATCAAAAAATCAACGCCGCGCTCGCGCTGGCAACGGTTGAAGTTCTGCAAAAGCAAATTCCGATTTCGGAAAAACAAATTCAAACCGGTTTGCAAAAAATAAATTGGCCCGGACGGATGCAATTGATAGAAAAACCGGACGGACGGAAAATCCTGCTCGACGGAGCGCACAATCCGGCGGGAGCGAAAGCTTTGCGCAAAGCATTGGAGAAAAAATTTTCAGCGAAAGAGCGAACGCTGATTCTCGGAATTCTTCAGGATAAAGATTGGCGGCGCATCTGCGAAACACTCGCACCGCTGGCGGTGCGAATTTTTGCCGTCTCGGTTTTGAGCGAACGCACCACAAGTCCAAACGAACTGGCGTCGGCATGTCGCGCAGTAAATCCGTCGGCGAAAATCGTGCCTTGTGATTCGCTGGACGTAGCGCTGAAAAAATGCGCAGACGATGGGTTCGTCGTGGTCACCGGCTCGCTTTATCTCGTCGGCGAAGCGCTGATGCTGCTTGGATTTTCTACAGAAAACAGCGACGAGCGCGGCCTGAATGAATGGGTCGTCGCATCCAAACCGGCGCTCGCTTCGCGATAAGTTATCGCCACGCTTTTCCAAAGCCGTGCTTATAGCTGATTAACTTTGTTGACGATGGCCGAAGCTCATCACTAGATTTTGTCCCTATGGCTTTGACGAGTTTGCCGGCACAGCGTCGTTTCGGAGAAACGACCCGACCGGATGCCTGGTGGGCGCAGCCGGTGCTGGTGTTCCTCGGACTTTCAACGTTCATCGTCTATTCCACCTGGGCGGCGTTTCAAGGAAATCATTACTGGCTCGAACAAGGCGGCGCGAATTATCTGTCGCCGTTTTACTCGCCGGAAATTTTTGGGAATTCTCCGCACGCGATTTTCGGACCGAAACCGGGTTGGTGGCCGACGTGGCTGATTTTTTCGCCGGCGCTTTTCGTTCTGTGGGCGCCGGCGGGATTTCGACTCACCTGTTATTATTATCGCGGCGCGTATTACAAGGCGTTCTGGGCCGATCCGCCCAACTGTGCCGTCGGCGAACCGCGCAAAACTTTTCTCGGCGAAAGATCTTTTCCGCTGATACTCCAAAACATCCATCGTTATTTTTTCTACATCGCCGCGTTGTTCATTCTCGTTCTCTCACGCGATGCGTGGGAAGGAATGTGGTTTACCGATTTGGCAGGAGCAAAACATTTTGGTTTCGGTGTCGGAACAATCGTTCTCATTTTCAATGTCATCTTTCTCGGCGGTTACACTTTCGGCTGCCACTCGCTGCGCCATTTGATCGGCGGCTTCCTTGATGAGCCGTCCAAAGCGTCGTCTTGCGCCAAAGGTTACGCCTGCGTGAGCTGCCTCAATCGCAGCCACATGCTTTGGGCATGGACAAGTTTGTTCTGGGTCGGATTCACCGACGTTTACATCCGGCTTTGCTCGATGGGCGTGTGGCACGATTTCAGAATTTTCTAAACCAAAAAAATCCGTGGCCACAAATTACGAAACTTTTGAATTCGACGTGCTCGTCATCGGCGCGGGTGGCGCGGGCTTGCGCGCGGCCATTGAAGCATCGGCTGCGGGCTTGAAAGTCGGACTGATTTGCAAATCGCTGCTCGGCAAAGCGCACACAGTCATGGCCGAGGGCGGACTGGCGGCGGCACTCGCCAACGTGGACGACCGCGACAACTGGCGTGTGCATTTTGCCGACACGATGCGTGGCGGCCAATACGTCAACAACTGGCGCATGGCCGAGTTGCATGCGAAGGAAGCGCCCGACCGTGTCAAAGAACTCGAAGCGTGGGGCGCGGTTTTCGACCGCACGCCCGACGGAAAAATTCTGCAACGCAATTTCGGCGGACATCGTTATCCGCGTCTCGCACACGTCGGCGACCGCACCGGCCTTGAACTGATTCGCACGTTGCAAGATCACGGCGTTCATCAAGGCATCGAAGTTTTCATGGAGCACACGATTGTTACGTTGCTCAAGGACGGAGACCGGGTCGTCGGCGCATTCGGTTACGACCGCGACCGCGGACGTTTCAAAATTTTCAAAGCGAAGGCGATTGTGCTTGCGACCGGCGGACTTGGTCGCGCCTACAAAATCACGAGCAACTCATGGGAATACACAGGCGATGGACAATCACTCGCGTATCACGCCGGCGCGGAGTTGATGGACATGGAGTTCGTGCAGTTTCATCCGACTGGCATGATATGGCCGCCGAGCGTGATGGGCATCCTCGTGACCGAAGCCGTGCGCGGCGAAGGCGGTGTCCTGAAGAACAAGGACGGTAAGCGGTTCATGTTCGACGACATTCCCGACAATTACAAATCGCAGACCGCCGATAATCCGGAAGAAGGCTGGCGTTACACGCAAGGTGACAAAAACGCGCGTCGCCCGCCCGAACTGCTCACACGCGATCACGTCGCGCGTTGCATCATGCGCGAGGTGAAGGCCGGTCGCGGCAGTCCGCACGGCGGCGTGTTCCTCGACATCGCATGGATCAAGGAAAAAATCCGGAACGCGCCGGAGCACATCAAAAAGAAATTACCAAGCATGTATCATCAGTTCAAACAGCTCGCCGATCTCGACATCACAACGGAGCCGATGGAAATCGGCCCGACGACGCATTACATCATGGGCGGTGTCCGCGTGAACGGCGAGACGCAGATGTCGAACGTGCCCGGACTTTTTGCCGCGGGCGAAGTCGCCGCCGGATTGCACGGCGCGAACCGTCTCGGCGGAAACTCGCTTTCCGACTTGATCGTGTTCGGCAAACGCGCGGGCGAATTCGCCGCAAAATTTGCGAAGGAAAACTCTTTCGGACAAATCAATAACGACCAAATCGAAAAAGCCGAAAAGACGGCGCTCGAACCGTTCGAGCGTGGCGCGAAATCCGGCGGCAGCGCGGAAGGCGCATATCAAGTTCAATACGATTTGCAGGACATGATGCAAAGCCTCGTCGGCATCGTGCGGCGCGAAAATGAAATGACGCGCGCATTGAATGAACTCGGAAAACTTTGGGAACGTTCCGGGCAGGTAGCGGTCTACGGCCATCGCGAATACAATCCGGGCTGGCACACGACGCTGGATTTGAAAAATCTGCTCACGGTTTCGGAAGCCATCACGCGCTCGGCGATTGAGCGCAAGGAAAGTCGCGGCGGCCATTTCCGCGAAGATTTTCCGAACAAAGACGCGGCATCCGGCAAAGTGAATGTCGTCGTGAAGAAAAGTTCCGACGGCACAATGAACGTCCGACGCGAGCCGATTCCCGAAATGCCAGCGGAATTGAAACAAGTAATTGAGGAAATGAAATGAAAATGGGTGGCACAGGCGTCTCGCCTGTTCAAATTCGGCGTCCCGCCGAATTTTATCAGCGAGTATATTTGATTGGGCAAACAGTTTCGGGCGCGACGCCCGAAACAACAGGCCAGAGGCCTGTTCCACCAAAGCGGTTTGAATGAAACAAGTAACATTCAAAATCTGGCGTGGCGACGCAAACGGCGGAAAGTTCGTGGATTACACCACGGAAGTTTCTGAAGGCATGGTCGTGCTCGATGTCGTCCATAAAATCCAGGCGACGCAGGCCAACGACCTCGCGTGCCGTTGGAATTGCAAGGCGGGCAAGTGCGGCTCGTGCTCGGCGGAGATCAACGGCATCCCGAAACTCATGTGCATGACGCGCATGAACACGTTGCCGACGGATAAGCCGGTCACAATCGAACCGATGCGCGCGTTTCCGAATATCCGCGATCTGGCGACGGACGTTTCGTGGAATTTTCGCATCAAAAAGAAAATCAAAAAATTCAATCCACGCAAACCCGACGCGCCGGACGGCACGTGGCGGATGCAACAGGCGGACATCGATCGCGTGCAGGAATTCCGGAAGTGTATCGAATGTTTTCTTTGCCAGGACGTCTGCCACGTTTTGCGCGATCACCACAAGCATGAGGAATTCATCGGCCCGCGTTTTTTGGTTTATACCGCCGCGCTGGAGATGCATCCGCTCGACACGGAAGACCGCCTGCCGGAATTGAAGCAGGCGCACGGCATCGGTT
>CAZHXG010000039.1:0-18986 GCA_964536285.1 uncultured Bifidobacteriaceae bacterium | reverse complement strand
TTGGAAAATTTACCGGCAATATCACGGGGTCTTTGAAATGCTTCGCAATGTTCCTTCTCATTATTGGAAGCGTCTTCTCGCAAAATAATCGCAGGTTCCCAAAACTTGCCGCCGGCGGCGCTTGCCGTTAGCCTGAATCGAAATGAGCCGCCGCGCCGTCCTCAACACTGCCATTGCCTCGTATGTCCAGATGGCCAGCGTGGCGCTGACGGGTTTGATGGCCGTGCCGCTGGCGCTGAAATTTCTGGACACGGAGCGCATGGGTCTGTGGTCGTTCGTCGTCCAATCGCTCGGTTATTTTCTGCTGCTGGATTTCGGCGTTTCGTCCTCGGTGGGACGGCTGATGGGCGAGCCGCTGCATTCATCCGATCCGAAGGAATGCGGACGTTGGTTGAGCCTTTTGCTTGTCGTCACGGGTTTTCAAGGCCTGCTTATTTTCACGGCGGGCTGGTTGTCGGTGGATTGGGTGCTGGACTGGTTCAAAATTTCCGGCGCGCTGCGGCCGGAGGCGCGGATACTGTGGCTGTGGATGCTTTCGCTGAATGCGCTGACATTTCCGCTGCGCATCGGCGGCGGAATCCTTTTTGCGCAGAACCGGAACTATTGGCCGATTCTGGCCGGTGCGGCGGCAAATTGGGCGGGTTTGCTGGCGTTCTTTCTTTTTTTGAAGGCGGGGACAAACACTCTGGCCTACGCCTATTCCGCCGTGTTGACAACGCTGGTGTCGGGCGTTCTGCCGTGGCTGGCGGTTAAATGGGGGCCACACCGTTTCAAGATTTCCTTCAGCGACATCCGGTGGGGCGATTTGAAACAGTTGTTCAATTTCAGCTCTGGTGTTTTTGTCATCGGCGTGGCGATACAGGTCATTTTTTTGAGTCAAAGCCTGATCATTACAAAATTGCTGGGCTTGTCGGCGGTGACGCTGTTCATGGTCTCGTCCAGAGCCGGAACCTACGGACTGCAAATCGTGTGGCGGACGTTCGATTCGCTTGGTCCGCGCTGGCAGCAGCTTTATGTGGCGGGCGACCGCGCGCATCTGGCGGCGAGTTTCCAGCGCTACACCGGCCTGACGATGAGCCTGGCGCTGTTGGGCGGGACGTTGTTGATCGTGCTGAATCATCCGTTCGTAAACTTGCTGAATCTGTGGGCAAAAAGGCCGAACGTTTACGCGGGCATCGGTTTTGACGCGCTGCTGGCATTATACATCTGGCAACATGCCTGGAATCATTGTCTGGGGTTTTGTCCGGTGCTGGCGAAAGACATCCGGATTTTCTCGTGGGTTGCGGTCGTGGACATGCTGCTTAACATTGTGATGAGCGTCGCGCTCGCGCAAATGATGGGCGTCAAGGGTGTTCTCGCCGGCAGCATCATCGGCTCGCTCGTTTCGATGTCTTATCTGACGTGGCGCGCGCCGCGTTATCTTTCGCTGACGGCAGGGGATTTGATCCTGCCTTCGCTGCGCCGCTGGCTGGCACTGGGCGCGTGCGCGTTGCTGGCAATTTTTATTTTCCGTGAGTTTGATTTGGACGGACACAATTTGTGGCTGCGCGGAATTTTTTGCGTGCTGGCATCGGGATTATTTGTCGTTCTGCATCGCGACGACTTGAAGGAATTCTGGACGCGCGCGCGCCGGTTCAAAGCGGCACAACCCGCGGCTTAACGCCGGAACCGCGCCGACATAGCGCGTCGAACTTTGAAGTATCGGCGTATATTGCGGGTACATCATAACGACCTTGATTTGTAGAAGCGCCTTCGTTGACCGCACGCAACGGCACCCGCTGCTCCTTCAAAATCCGGGTCAACAAGTCCCGCATTTGAATGGGTCTTCCACTGGCAACATGATAGATGTCACCTTTCAGGCCACGGCTCATAATCTTGACATATTTCTCAACCGCCTTCTCAACCGGTATGTAATCCCGGTAGTTGTCCAAATTGCCGACTTGAATGACTGATTTGTCCCCATTCTTGTAAGCCTTGATTTGTTCATAGAGTTTGCCGACGAACAGCGCGGGGGGAAGCCCGATCCCGGACAGGTTGAATGTTCGGGCCATCACAATATCCATTTGGTATAGGGAGCAATAAAAACCCATAAGGTGTGTTTGGAATGCCTTGGTCAAGCCATACACGCTCATTGGGTTTAAGGGTTGCGTTTCCCGCACAGGATTGTCCCCGGGACGTATCGCTCCATATTCGGCAGCGCTGCCAACCAGCAGGACTCGTGTTTGTAATTTAAGCTGAAGCAACCCATCCAGGATATTCCGGGTGGACGCCACGTTGACCGGATAATCAACTTCATATTTTTGGGTAAAACTCCCGGCCAGGTGATAAATTTGATCCGGCCTGACTTCTTTCAATAACCAGTATGCCGCCTTGGAATTGGTGAGATCACAGCAGTGCATGTCAGCCAGATTTGGGTTGATGGAACTGCGAAACAGCCGGTGATGGGTATTTTTTCTTAAATATTCAACGAGATGACGCCCAGTAAAGCCGTCCGCCCCGGTAACAAGTATCCTTGGTGTCATAGACCGAGCATTTTCTTGATGGAGTCATAGCCTTCATTGGCGCTGTCGAAGTCCTCCGGGCGGCCGATATCCAGCCAAAAGCCATGGAAGGGCTTGACCTCCACCCGGCGGCCGTTTTTCAAGCTGTCCAACATGAGATTGTCAAACCCGTACGGCTTGCCTCTTTTCAGCTCTTCGATCACCTGCCGGTTCATGCAATAAACACCCATGCTGATGTCGAAACGGTAGACCGGCTTTTCTGAAAACTCCACCAGGTTGTTGTTCCGGTCGAACTTCAACACGCCGAAATCAATCTTGGCCTCGCGCTTGTAGGTGGAGACGGTAATGTCATTGCCGCTCTTCGTATGATATTTCAGAAAGCGCGCGTAATTCAGGTTGCATAGCACATCGCCGTTCATGACGACAAAGTTTTCCGGGAGATCATCGATCAGGGTCAACGGGCCGATTGTGCTAAGCGGCTGCTCTTCGAGCGAGTAGTCAATCTTGATGCCCCAGCGCGAACCGTCTCCGAAGAACGCCTGGATAATGTTGGCCATATGATTGACGGCCAAAGTGACATGGTTGAATCCACACTTGGCCAGTTGGCGGATCACAATTTCCACAATGGGCATTTCTCCGCCGATGGGCACCAGCGGCTTTGGAAGGCTGATTGTATATGGCTTCAGGCGGGTGCCTTTTCCGCCGGCTAGAATAATTGCTCTCATGCGGCTTGGTTGATTAAATATTATAAACGCTGGTTTTATATCTGGCAAAGTTGGCGGGCACCCTTAGCCAAGCAATGGTCTCCGCCACCCCCTGGGCGAGTGAAAATTGAGGTTTCCATTCCGTCAGGGACATAAGCTTGCGATTGCAACCCAACAGTCGCTCAACCTCGGATTTCTCTGGCCTGACGCGCTCTGGTTCGCAAACGATTTTCGCTTCACGATTCACCTGTGCAATCAACTCACCCGCCAGTTGTCCTATCGAAATTTCGATTCCAGACGCAATGTTGATCTCTTGCCCGACAGTCTTGTCGGATTTTGCAATCTCCACAAACCCGCTTACCGTGTCTTTCACATAATTGAAGTCCCGGGTGGGTTCGAGCTTGCCCAGTTTAATTTCTGTAAGCCCGCTCAATAGCTGGGTGATTATTGTGGGTATCACCGCGCGCGCCGACTGACGCGGTCCGTAGGTGTTAAATGGGCGCACAATAGCCACTGGAAGCTCAAAGGAACGGTAATAGGATTCGGCGAGCCGGTCGGCTCCAATCTTGGTGGCACTGTACGGGGACTGGCCCTGATAAGGATGTTCTTCGTTGATGGGGACATAACGGGCGGTGCCATAGACCTCGGAAGTGGATGTGACGAGCAGTTTCGAAATCCCGTGCTTACGAGCAGCCTGGAGCACGTTGAGGGTTCCCTTGATGTTTGTGTCAACATAGGAATCCGGGGAATGATATGAAAATGGAATGCCAATCAGCGCTGCCAGATGAAACACGACCTCGCAGCCTTTCATGGCTGTTTCGACGCCATTGGGATCTCGAATGTCACCAGCAAAAATTTCAACGCGGCTCAAAGTTTCCCGAGACAAGGAATCGAGCCAGCCCCAGGAGTTGAACGAGTTGTAATAGACAAATGCTCTGACCTGGCAATGTTCTTCGACTAACCGTTCAACCAGATGGCTGCCAATAAACCCGTCCGAGCCGGTAACAAGCACTTTTTTATTTTTCAGTAGCATATTGGTTTTGGCACGCCGTTGTTGAGCGGAGACAATCCGTGTTGGCCGCAGGTTCCGCCGGGCGCAGTGAAGTTGCGGCAAATTCCGCGGCCTGCGGGATGGTTTGCGAATTTCTCATGCAACGCGGGTGGAATGACTCCGATTTTTGTTTTTGAACGAGCCGGCCATGGTCTTTCCAAGCCGTCTTATCGGCCTGAAGGCCGAATGAAATTTGATTTGCCCTTTCATCTCCAGGGTTGGGCGGATATTGAATTTCCCGGGCCATTCTGCCGGAACTGGTTGATGGCTCGCGACAAGGTCCAGCCACCGGTCCGCCATGACGCGAACGGAAAAAGCCTTCAAAACCATGTCCCGCGCGGATCGCCTCATGGCTGCCAGCGCATCCCTGTTTTCATGGAGATGGATGATCGCCTTGGCGTAGCCGGGGATGTCATCAATGGCCACGCGGATACCATTATTGGAGTCCACCACTTCGCGAATCCCGCTTTCAATATCGGAAACCACTGGCACCAAGCCTTGCGCCATGGATTCAAGCAGGCTCATGGGTAGTCCTTCGTAATCGGAAACCAGTAAAAAAACATCATGCTGGGACAACAAAGATGAGACCTCGGGGTTGGACAACCGGCCCGTGAAATGAACCTGTTGATCCAGGCGGCTGGTTCGCATGTTCGTCTTGAGAAAATCAAGCTCCGGCCCGTCACCGGCGATGGTCCAGGAAAACGGAATCTGGCTCTCGCAGAGTTGCCGCAGGATCGTTGGAAACAACCGGACCCTTTTTGCGTCCTGGTACAGACGGCCAAGAAAGATGATCCGCAGCGGGGAGGAAGAATCTGGAATCCGCTGCGGGGCTTCCGGTATCGGAACCCCGCAATGAATACAACGCACGTCAACGCGGCCAAAGGCCGGCAAAGAACGGGTGGTTGCGGCAATCTTTTCGGAGACCCCGACCAGCACGTCCATGAATGGACCGTAATCGGCGGGATAGTAAATACTGGCCGTGTCCGACACATTCAGCCCAACCCTCAAGATTCCGGTCGGAACGTAGCGAAGCACTTCGTATGAAAGTGGACCTAGCCAGGCTACCACACATGCCGGCCTGAATTCTCCGAGCAATTCGAGGCAGGCCGAAAGACGATCCTCGAAGATGAATTTCCCTTCATCCACAAAAACCACTTTAACTCCATCCGCCTTGAAGCTGGAAGCAAGCGGGTTTTCTTTTTCAAAGCTAAAAACGAGCGTTTGGATTCCCCGACGATTGAGTTCTCCAGTTAGATTGAGCAGCAAAGTCGTGGAGCCTCCCAATTTCAGGCTACCCGTTACAAAAGCGATCCGTGGCTTTAATGTCGTTAATGTCATGCCTTAAAGAATGCTCATCTTGATTGGCTGCTCCTGAAACATTTTCCAAAATTCTATGTCTGAAAGTATCTGGTTTGATGAATAGTGTGGCAAGTGATATTTGATCCGCCCGGATTTCTTGCCGCAACCCCAGAGCCACGCGCGTTGAAGAATCAATGTTTTGAACCACGGCGAGTAACTATTACAAACGAAGGCCGGCGCAAGCCTCGATAGTTTGCTCGACAAGACGAATCCGGCTGACAAACATAAAAGCGTTTGCCTGAATCGCGCCATGCCAGACATCACATTTTATCACAAGCTGGCGATGCAGACGCGGCGCTATCCGGTTTTGCATCGTCCGCTGAAAAAAGCCCGGCGACTGCTGACGGAAAAAATTCCGATGTTGTTCGTCAATTTGCTGCGCGCGCTCGCGCCTGTGAAAAGTTTTCGCGTCGGCCCGCCAAAGGGTTCATTTTCGTTTTACCAATCCCTGCTCCACGAAGGCCACCGGCCAGACCGCATCGTGCTCACCGATCAGGGCGCTCCCAAGACACCGCCGGATTCGTTGATGGTCATCTCGGGAATGAATCATCACAAATGGCAGCCGTGGCCAATCCTTTGGAGACATTGCAAAACTGCGCGGCTCGTTTCGCCATCGCTCGCCCTGCTCGACGAGCGCAAACGCCTCTGCCGCGAAGCCGTCTACGGCGACATTTGCGTGGAAGACGACCCCGCGTGGCGTTATGCGATCCTGCCGAAACCGGTTTCACTTTCTGGAAACTGGACGAGCATCGTCTCGCGATGGTGTCCAAACGAAGGAGCGCCGCCTTTTTCACACTGGATTCAGGATGCGTTGCCGCGACTGGCGTTGCTGAAGGAATTTCCACCGGACACAAAAATTCTGGTTCAATCGGCGCTGGCCGGTTATCAAAAGGAAACCTTGAAACTGCTCGGGCTGCTTGAGCGTGTCCGTTACACGCAGGAGAAACACCTGATTGTAGAAAATTATTATTTCAGTTCGCCCACGGCGATGATCGCGGCTTACAATCCCTACGCTGTGGACTGGCTGCGCTCGGCGTTTTTGCCGCTCGCGGACAAATCTTATCATGGACCGAAGCGGTTCATCATCCAGCGCAAAGGCAAGACGCGCGGCATCAAAAACGAAGCGGAAGTGAACGAATTTTTTCAGAAGCTCGGCTGGGGAATCATTGACACCGAGCAACTGACGTTCGCGCAGGAAGTCGAATTGTTCTCCAAAGCCGAGGCCATCGCGGGAATTTTCGGGAGTGGTTTCACAAACGCGCTCTGGAGTCCGCCGGGCTGCAAAGTCATCACATTCGTCCCCGACAGTTTTGTGGACGGCGGCATCGAGGCGATCTGCGTCACGAACAAACTCGATTATTACTGGCAAATTTTTCCGTCCGACCACGAGATGCGGGCGACGGTGGACTTGGACAGCGTGAAAAAGCTTCTGGCGAAGGCGGGTTTGAACACCGGCTAACCCGAAAATTCCCATGCTCGTAAAAGGACATTCGGGTTTCGGCATCGAGTTGGTGGACGAATCAACGATTCGAAAGTCCGCGAAAGGTGCCGGCGCCGAACGGTTGAAACGGCAAATTGCAAAACAGACTCTCTTTCAAGAAACATTGCAAGACGGAAAAATCCACACCCCTAAAATTTTCCGGACGGCGGGCACGTCGGACACATTTCATGCCGACATGGAATTTGTCGCGGCCAAGGATTTCATCCAGTTTCTTTCCGAAGCGGACCGTCAGGCCCTTGACGGCTTTTTGAAAATTGTCACCGACTTCATTTCCCGCAACCTGGCGGCGAGCAAAAGCGCCGACGTTTCCCGACAAATCGAGGAGAAGCTGGCCGAACTGGCCAAGAAAGCTGTTCCGGCAAAATATATTGAAGCCGCAAAAAAAATGTGCAATCGCCCGGTTCACGTTCCCGTCGGGCCGTGTCACGGCGATCTGACCCTGTCGAACATTCTTTTCAAAAGCGACCGCCTGTATCTCCTCGATTTTTTGGATTGTTACGTCGAATCTCCGCTCCAGGACATCGCAAAATTGAGGCAGGACACGCATTTCGGCTGGTCGCTTCAGTTGTATCAGGCGGATTTTAATTGGGCGAAAATCCAGATTGCGCTCCGGTATCTTGACCGGCACATCAAAGCCGGGTTTCTGCCTTACGAATGGTATGGCCGCCATTATGATCTGTTCCAGTTCGTCAGCCTGATGAGGGTGCTACCTTATTGCACGGAAGCCAAGACGGTCACGCTCATCACGGACGGTCTCGACCAAATGCTGAAAAAATCCGCCTGACATGAACAAAAGTTTTTTGCATTTCAAATCCGGAAACTTTTACTAAAATCAACACAATGAATCTGATCATTCCCGCCGCCGGACAATCGTCGAGGTTTCCCAAAATGAGACCGAAGTGGATGCTGACCCATCCCAACGGAAATCTGATGCTGGCCGAGGCGATCCGAGGACTGGCTTTTTCCAAGCTGGAAAAAATTTACCTGACGGTGCTTTCCGCACACTTGAAGGAATTTCAGTGTCTGGATGGAATCAAAAAACAATTCAAGCAGATCGGACTTGGCGACAAACTGGTTGTCGTTGCCTTGGACAACCCGACGCAGTCGCAACCTGAAACTGTCGCGCGCGCGATTGAAAAGGAAAAAATCAAGGGGCCAATCTGCATCAAGGATTCTGACAATTTTTTCCGGCTGAAAGTTCCGGAAAAAAATTTCGTCTCGGTGGTGGACCTCAATCAAGTCGGCTTTATAAATCCCAGCAACAAAAGTTACGCCGACGTGAACGAGAACCAGTTTGTCACCAACATCGTCGAAAAGCGCGTCATCAGCAATTTTTTCTGCAGCGGCGCATACGGATTCGAGGACGCGCAGGAATATCTCCGTTATTTCAACAGTCTTTCAAACCTGAAAGGCCTTTACATCTCGCACATCATTTACCAGATGCTTTTGGAGAACAAGGCGTTCTCCGCCGCCGTCTGTTCCGATTATTCGGATTGGGGCACGCTGAAAGACTGGAACCGCTACAAGGCGCAGTTCGGCACCTTGTTCATTGATCTGGACGGAACTTTGATCCGCAATTCCGGCGAATACTTCGAGCCGGTCTGGGGAACAACCGAAGGACTCAAGGAAAACATCCAGACCATCAACCGTCTTTACGACAGCGGCAAGGTCCAGATCATCATCACGACTTCGCGCAGGGAGGAAGCCCGGCAACTCACGGTGAAGCAACTGGAAAAGGAAGGGTTGCATTATCATCAGATCATTTTCGGTTTGAACCACGGCAAGCGCATCGTCGTCAACGATTATGCCCGCAGCAATCCGTTCAAGAGCTGCGATTCCGTCAACATCGCGCGCAACTCGGAGGATTTGGGCGAGATGCTTCAGGGACTGCTGCACATTGAAGGCGAAGTATAAAAAAAATTATCTGCCGGGGATGACCAAACAGTTCGCGCAACGTTTAAAATTTAAGCCGGACTGCCGACCAGATTTTATTTCATCGGTTTGACGGCAAAAGCCAAGGTCGTGCCTTCGATGCGTTTGGGCTGAAAATTTGATTCGAAAAGATAGCGCATCACGTCCGGCGTTTGAGGACGGAAATCGTGCCAGATGACGACGCCGCCGGGTCGCAACATCCGCCAGCCTTTTTCGGAATCGTTGCGGACATATTCGTAAACGTGCGCGCCGTCCACAAAGACAGCGTCCATCGTTCCGGCATACGGGGATTCATCAAAGGTCGCCGAATCCTGTTCGAGAAATGTCACACGCGCGCGGCAATGTTTCGGAATCAAATCCGCTTTTTCGGCTTGATGGGCAACTTCGAGGTCGCCGGACAATTTGATGTCGAATTTCGTCTGCCGGTTTGTTCTGGGCAAATCCAAGGTAAAAACCTGACCGTCTTCGCTCACGTTAAGCGCCAGTTGCGTCGTGGAAATGCCGCGGTTCGTGCCGAATTCAAAGACGCGGCGCGCTTTGACTTTCCGCAACAGAACACCGAGCGAGACCGCTTCAATAAAAGCGATCGAATGGGTCACTTGCGGAAAAAGGCTCGTGACAATTTCAAGCGGTTCGGCGCTTTCATCAACCAATTGAGAAAGCGAAGCCGTCGGCAAACGGGAAATGTCCCGCGATTGATCGAGGTGATTTTCCGCCTCCGCCAGCGCATGGCCGAAAACCGGACGCAATCCGCGCGGATTTTTAAAGACAATGGTCAACAACATCCGGCAGAGCGAAGAAAATTTTGACAAGATTGAATCGGCCATTTGTGTGCGGCAAAATAGCGCAAGACCGTTTCTATGCAAGCCCAAGTCCGCGAAGCTGTCCCATGAACTCTTGCTCAAAATACTCGAACGACAGCCGGTGTTCATCCACCAAAACGCGCGACTGCCAATTTGCCGAAAGAATTTTATCCGCCCATTTGAAAACGGCGTCGGCAATGGCTTGGGGATCGCGGATGGGAACGACTTCACCGTTCACGCCGGACTGGATCAAGTCGCTCGCGCCGGTATTCGGTGTGGTGATCACCGGCAGGCCGCAGGCAAGGGCTTCAACGACCGTGAGCGCCAGGCCGTCTTCGAGCGAAGGCAAAATAAAAATATCCGCTTCACGCAGATGGTCGGCCAGTTCGTGGTGCGGCATCATGTCGAGCCAGACAATCGGCAGGTCCTGATATTTTGCGAGCACGGCCTTGATGTTGTCGGTCACAACCCGCCGCAAAACGAACCGCGCATCGGGGAATTTTTCCCTCACCAGCCGGAAGGATTCAAAAAGATATGGACTGCCTTTTCTCAAAGACAACGAGCCCGTATTGATCAACGTCAGCGGACGGTTTTTGGGACGTTCCTGTCGGGCGGGTTGGAAATCTTGAAAATTGATTGGACGCGAATGCGGCAGGATGGTTTCAGGTTTGAATCCACGCTCTAGAAACGACCTTGCCACAAACGAGCTCGCCGCCAGCACATAATCCACGTCTTCCATCATCGCCACCGACCGCTCGTGATAATACCGGGCAATAGGCGGGTGCGGCGAATTCCACCGGCGATGCTCTTCGGAAAGAAGCTCCCAAAAAAAACGGGGATGTGAATTACCAGCGTCCAGAAATGTTTTGCCGCCGTTGGCGCGAACCCATTTGAAGCTTTCGTTGGTGAAGCCATAACTGGAAATAATGTGATCGCCGGGGGTCAGTTGCCTTTTTACCCAGCGGTCAAACCATGGATACAGCCTGAAACGAAAGGACTCGGCGGCAAAAGGCGATAAAGTTTTGGCCGCAATATAATTCACCAACCCTGGAGATGGATTGAGACGTGTGACTTCGGCAGGCAACCCTGAAACACCGCGCCGCGTTGCCATCGCAATAAAGCGGAGCAGATGGTTCTTGTGCAACGCGAGCGCTTCATTGTCATAAACGGAATTATGACCGAATGGCGCGACGACAAACTTGCGTTCAGGAGGTTTTTGCAATGGATTCATACAATTCAAGATGCCGTCTGGCCATGGCCTCTATAGTCATGCCTCTTTCGCGAATGGATGCAACGGCGGCGCGGCCAAATTTTTCCCGTTGACCGGCATCACGAATCAATTGTTCAAGCGCATGACTCAATCGTTCTACGTTTCCCGGTTCAAAAAGCAAACCGGTCTCGTTGCCGCGGATCAATTCAGGGATTCCGCCGGCTTGCGAGCCGATGCACGCGCAGCCGCAAAACATCGCCTCCTGCAACGCAAGTCCCAGCGCTTCCCAAAATGAAGGCTGGACGTAAATCGCCGCCTGACGCATGAGGTCAAACGCATCCGGACGCTCGCCGAGCAACCGGACACGCCCCTCAAGCCGTTTATCTTTGACGAACGCGCGGATTTTTTCAACTTCATCGCCGTCACCGTGATCGCCGGCAAGCTGCAACGTCCATTCGGGATAACGCGGCGCGATCCGCGCGAACGCTTCCACAAGAACAAACTGGCCCTTGCGCCAGGCGATGTGGCCGACATTCAAAATGACCGGCTCGCGTTTTATGTTCCGGCATTCTATTTTCTCTTCGCGCAGCCGCGAGTGATAAATCTGTGTGAAACGATTTTTCAAAGGCCGATACCAGCGTCGGAGTTTTTGGAAATCGTGTTGTGAAACGGCGATTTCACGGCGGACATGGCGGAGTTGTTGCATTTTCCCGCACCATGCCAGCGGCAGCATCAACGCCTTGAACCAAATCGGCTTTTGCGGCCCGCAATAGCCGTCAAAAATTTCCACGACGAGGTGAACGGTCGAAACACAGGGAACGCCAAGCCGGTCGAGAAAAAAAACCGGACAGCGAAACGGCAGGCGGTTTCCCCAACCGTAATTCCCGCCAAAATGAAAATGCGCGACGTCAACGCGCGCTTCAGCCAGTTGCCGCGCGAGATTTTTTGACGACGCCACTGAAATATTTTCAAAATCCCAATGGAAGTGTTGCTTGATAAGTTTGCCGGCTTCAGTTTTGCGAACGGTTTCCGTCGTATCGGTTGAAACCAAAACGACTTCATGTCCGCGCCCGGCAAATTCCTTCAGCAAAGCCTCCACCAGCACGCTCACGCCGCCGCGCAGCGCGATTGGATATTCAAGACATAAGGCGATTCTCATTCGTGGCGGAAATTTATTTTCGCCGAGGTTGTTGCTCCGCGGAGTGCGAGTCAAGGCAAAGCGGTTTGCGCTTTCAAAAATGTGCCATGTCCACGATACTGTTGAGTACAAAATGAAAATCATCCGGTTCCTTAGAGGCTTGCAGTGGAGATGGAAGCAGAGCGCCGCGCAACGACGGATGTTGCACCGGTTTTCCAATTCCACCAACGAAATCACACGTGCCGATTGGGACGATAGCTTGGAAAGACCGACGGAGTTTTATGAACGTTGTTTTCATTTTTTCCACGCGAGCCTGCCGAAACCATTGAAAGCGCACCGGGCTTATTTTGAAATTGACGCCCGCGGCTTCGGCGAAAAGGCGTTTCATGCGATGTGGTTCTTGCTGTTCCGCGAATTCCGGCCGAAAAGTTTTTTGGAAATCGGCGTTTATCGCGGACAGACCTTGACTCTCGCGGCATTGTTGTCACGCAAGTTTGAACTCAATTGTTTTGTGCAGGGCATCTCGCCGTTTTCATCCGCAGGCGACGCCGTTTCGAAATACCGGCGCGACGTGGATTATTACAAAGACACGCTTGAAAATTTTGCGCACTTTTCCTTGCCTGCACCCGCGTTGTTGAAAGCTTTTTCGACGGATGAAACGGCAAAAAAACTGATCGCCGCGCGTTCATGGTCGTTCGCTTATATTGATGGCAATCATGATTACGAAATTGCGCGGCAGGATTGGGATTTGTGCGCCGCCAATTTGCAACCGAACGGCATCATCGTGCTGGACGATTCCGGCCTGACAAGCAAGTATAGGCCTTCGATTTTTGCCACAGCCGGTCATCCCGGCCCGTCACGGCTCGCACAAGAGGTGGACAAAAAATGTTTCCGTGAAATCTTGCAAGTCGGACACAACCGCGTTTTTCAAAAAATTTCTGAATGAAGATTGTCATTCTCACCACTGACAACCGCGAACATTTCAAAGATTACGGAAATCCGATTCCTTACTTCTGCACGGCACCGGAATCTTTGTTCAAGGGGTTCGCTGTGTTGCCGGATCTGGAAGTGCATGTCATTTCCTGCACGCAGCAGCCGACAAAATCACCGGTAAAACTGGCCGACAACATCTGGTTTCACGGGTTCCACGTGCCGAAGTCCGGCTGGTTACGCACATTCTATCAAGGTTGCATCCGGGCGACGCGGAAAAAAATGGCAGAATTGAAACCGGACATCGTGCATGCGCACGGAACAGAACGGGAGTGCGCGATCAGCGCCGTGTTCTCCGGTTTTCCGAACATCGTGACCATCCACGGCAACATGGCGGAACTGGCGCGACTGAATCACGCCCGTTTTGGAAGTTACGGCTGGCTGACGGCGCGGCTGGAAAATTTCACACTCCCGCGGACGGCGGGCGTGCTCTGCAACTCGAGTTACACGGAAGCGCTTGTCCGACCGCGTGCGCACAAAACGTGGCTCATGCCTCATGCGATGCGGCCCTCCTTCATCGATCCCGCGCCGACGAATGAATCGCGTCCATGCGCATTATTGGTCACGGGAGTTATAACATCCAGGAAACGTCAATTGGAACTGCTCGATGTGGCGGAGGCGCTTCATCGCCAGGGGTTGAAGTTTGAATTCCGATTCATCGGCTTCACCTATTCCTCCGACGCCGATTATACCGCCGCGTTTCTGAAGCGCATCAAGCCGATGGAAGAGGCCGGGTATGCCCGTTATCTGGGAGCGCCACCGGATAATGAGTTGGTGCAACATTTCGACGCCGTGTCCGGACTGGTGCATTTTCCGACGGAAGAGGCGTTTGGCAACGTCGTGGTTGAAGCGCTTGCGCGCGATTTGAAATTTTTCGGCGCGCGCACGGGCGGGATTGTGGACATCGCCGGCGACGCGCCCGGCGCGGAACTTTTTTCAGGAAACGACTGGACGGGTCTGACCGATGCCATCGCCCGATGGATCAAACAGGGTCATCCCCGCCCGATTGGTGCCGCCGCACTCATGCGAAAACGTTATCATCCCGAAACTATTGCACGACGCCATCTGGAGATTTATCGGGAGGTGTTGAGCACCCGCTCGTAAATTTTTTGAAGTTGTTGTCCGATTTCATTCCACGTCGGCGGCTTGGGCGGCGCGGGCAAATCCGGAGCGGCGTCATAAAACTTTCGCAACGCCTGCGCGGTTGTTTCAACGGAATCGTTCAACGGACAGTAACTTGCCGCATCATTGAAAGTCGTGCGCGCCCACGGCAAATCGCTCAAAAGCAAACGGCATTCGCAGGCGGCGGCTTCCTCGGCGGCAAGGCTGCGTGTCTCCATGGCGCTCAAAAGCACGAAGCCGCGCGCGGCGTGATAAATTTTGGCGAGTCCGGCGCGGTCATCCATCGGCGGACTGTCGGTGCAGATCAGCTTCGGATTTCGTTTTGCCAGTGCATAAAATTGCTGTGCGTAAGGATCGGATTCGGAATAAGCCTTACCAACGACCCAAAGGGGGGTCTGCGCCCGGACGGCGGCTTGCGCCAATTCCAGGACACGCTTGCGCGGCGTGATGGTGGCGGTGCAGACAAGCCATTGCCCGCGTTCCGCAGGCGGAGTTTGCAAAAAAACTTCTTCAACGCCGTTGGGCACGATGAAAATCTTTTCGAGCGGCGCGCCGAACAGATAATTCATCAGGTGCTTTTCCCATGGCGTCATGGCGATGACGGCGTCGGCGAGGCGGTAGGAATCCCAATTGAAGGCGTTGACAAAAGTGCGCGGCGCAAAATTCTCGACGGCGCGGCTGATGATTTTTTGAAGGCGCAGTTGCGACGGGGAACGCGAGCCGGTGGCGGTGAGCAGTTCGCCGATGACGACCTTGATGCCTTTTTGCTGCGCGAGCCGGATATGTTCGGAGTTCATCCGGCCAAAATAGTGGATGAGGTCGGCATTTTGTTTTTCGTCCCACCAGCGGACGGGCTCGACATCAACGCCGTTTGCCTGCAATGCGGCCAGAGTGCGACGGGTCTGGATTTGGTGGCCTCCGTGCGCGAGCGCGAACGGCAGGCTGACATTGATGAGAATTTTCATTATCGTGCCGGCGGAAGAATAACGCGCCAGCTACTTGGAATTCAATCCGGCTTTCAACTCCGGATTCATTTCCACATAGTCGAGCCAGCCGCCGTCGCTGTATGGAAACGCAAGGCCGCAGGATTTGCAAACCGCGACTCCAAATGCAATATCAGTTTTGCATCGGGGACAACGGAATGGCGCGGAAAAAGAATTTTTCTCCGGTGGCGTTCCCTTGTGAATGGCGGCAAAGAAAAAAATGTGTCCTCCTTTCGGCGCGGCCACGCGGCAAAAGCCGTTGACGGAGCGGTTGAGCAGGCGCAACGGCGCGATGGGAACCGGAATTTTTTTTGTGACGGCATGCATCCCGAAAAGAAAACCGATGGTGCGCTCCTCAAGAATCTCGAAATCGGGTTCGAGCAGTTTTCGCGTCCCATCCACGCCAAAAAATTCGAGGTGACCCTCGTGGACGTGTTTGAGGCCGAAGATCTGGCGCAATCGCACGATGAGTTTCTGCGAATTTTCCATGGAGATGATCAGCAGGCCGCCGGGCGCGAGAACGCGGAGACAATTGGCATAGGTTTCACGCCAGTTGTAACAATGGTCGAGCACGCTGTTGAGCAGGATGAAATTGCGCGAGCCGTCTTTGAGGAAGTCCATGTACTCTCCGACACCCCGGACGAGAAAACGGTTTGGCTGCTTTTGAAACCAACCAAGTTCCGTCGGAGACGGCTCAATGCCGATGTAGGTTTTGAGAAACGGATCAAGTTGGTTTGAAAAATCTCCCCAGCCGCAGCCGATGTCGAGCATGTGGACTTCGTGTCGCGAAGCGTAATTTTGCACAGCCCTAAAAATCAGTCCATGCTGGATTTGGTGGACGGCAAGAGTGTTCGGCGGCGGCGGATCATCGTTATGATCGTAACGCAGTTGGGAACGGAGATATTCCTGCTGAACGGCGGAAAGTGGTTGTGGCATATTATGCGCAAGAATGGTTCCAGCGGCTGTGCGATATTCAAAAGAATGTCCGCAGGCGAGTCAATGGCATTTCATGCTGAAAACAATCGGGTTGCCGACAATTTGCATATTGAGCTAAAATAAACAGCGTGTTGTGGTAAGTTTTGAAAACGAGTGAACAACAATCTTCCAGCATTGTTCCGGTCGCTAATCGTCTATGCATTGTGCATACCGCTGGCGATTTGGATGGGCTATCTGGTGGCGCAGCCACTGGATCGTTCCAGCTTGGGCATTTGGGGCATTCTCGCATTATTGTTATGTGCACCTATATTGCTACGTCATCATCACCTGTTGCTTGTGGCCGCTTGGAGTTTGCCGATTGGAGTATTTTTCCTGCCGGGCAGTCCGACACTCGGTTTGCTAATGATTTGTTTAAGCCTTGGAATTTCAATTCTGTACAGGACATTAAACAGTGACGCGCGATTCATCTCGGCGCCAGAAATCACATGGCCGCTTCTCGCTTTGACCGCAGTGGTGGTGTTCACAGCCGAATTGACCGGAGGATTTGGGATGAGATCGCTCGGCAGCGATGTTTTTGGCGGCAAACGATACGTATATTTGCTTCTCGGCATCTTCGGCTATTTCGCGCTGACGGCCAACCGCATTCCCAAAAACAGAGCCAGACTTTATGCCGCATTGTTTTTTCTCAGCCCTTGCATTGATGTCATCGGAGATTTAGCCGGCCGGCTGCCTTCGCAACTCAACCTCATTTTCGCATTTATTGCGCCAAGCGCTTCTAGTTTTGACAGCGGTGAAGTGGGATCGCAGGCAATCCACACCCGTTTTGGCGGGCTGGGCGTCATGGGTATGGCCGTTTTTTTCTTTATGATGGCCAGATATGGGGTGCGCGGCACTTTTATGTCTGGAAAACCGTTGCGGGTGGTCATTTTCATCCTGTTTTCTGCTTCCATGTGCTTCAGCGGGTTCCGCACTTTCGTCATCCTGTGCGGCATCATTTTTGTAATCCTGTTTTTCATGGAAGGCTTGCATCAGACAAGAATATTTCCGGTCTTTATTTTTATCGGCTTGTTCATTGCCGCCCTGATTGTTCCTCTTGCCAATAAATTGCCGTATGAATTTCAACGGTCACTCGCTTTCCTGCCGTTGAACATCAATCCCGAGGCAAAACTGGAAGCGCAATCAACTCAAGATTGGCGGCTCCAGATATGGAAGGATGCCTTGCCGCAAGTGCCGGGATTTTTGCTTCTGGGCAAGGGCTACGCCATCTCACAGCTTGATTTTCAAATGGTGACTACCACCGGTCTCACGGCTGGCGCGGCTGCCACGGATTGGAGTGCGGATGTCGTCGGCAACTATCACAATGGCCCGCTTTCGGTGGTCATTTTTTTTGGCATCTGGGGCGTCATCGCCCTGATTTGGTTTTGGATTGCCTCCTTGCGCGCGCTTTTTTTCAACTATCGCTATGGCGATCCCGCGCTGCGAACACTTAACACATTTTTATTCGCTCTTTTCATAACGAAAATCTTGATATTTTTAATTGTCTTTGGCTCTTTGTACTCCGACATGGCGCCATTTGTCGGCGTCATAGGATTTAGCGTCAGTCTGAATGGTGGAATCTGCAAGCCCGCCCTCAAACCGGTTCAAAACATGACTGAATCCAAAACCCATGCGCCCCGCCAACCGCGATTCCAACCGTTTTATCAGCGATAAAGAGAGCGCGTCGTCAACGGCACTTGAAACAACCCACGCCATTGAAACCCAAACTGCTCATCATCGAACTCTGGGGACTGGGCGACCTTGCTATTGCCACGCCGTTTCTGCGCGCCGCTACGGAAAAATTCGACGTCACCCTGCTTGCCAAGCCCCTCGCTCTCGACTTGCAGCCGCGCCTCTGGCCGGAGGTGAACATCGAAACCTTTGTCGCGCCTTGGACCGCCTTCAAGCACAAGTATCACCTCTGGCGCTGGCCTTCATTGGAAATCATCCGGCTGTGCCGCCGTCTCACCAAAAAGCATTTTGAATTCGGCCTCTCTGCGCGATGGGATCCACGCGACCATCTTTTTTTAAAACTTGTCGGCGCAAAAGAGCGGCTTGGCTTTCCGCGCATTCGCAGCCAAATGTTTCTGACACAACAACTCATACGGCCCGATCCACAATCACACCGGTATGAATTCTGGCGTGTCATCGCTCGGGAACTGAAAATCGAATTGCCGCCACGGGAAAAAATTCAAGCCGCTGACATGCGCAACCGTAAAATGGTTTTTATCCATACCGGCGCGGGACAACGCGTCCGCATCTGGCCATTGGAACGCTACAAAAATCTCGCGTCCCGTCTGCGTCGGAATCATTTCCAGGTGCAGATCGCCTGCGACCCCGGCCAGCGCGACTGGTGGTTGCGGTCCGGCGAAACGGAAGTCACAACCCCCAGCACGATAACGGAATTGGTTTCATTGATTGATTGTGCGGGCGCATTCATCGGCAATGATTCGGGTCCCGGGCATCTCGCGGCGGTTTGCGGCGTGCCGACATTCACCCTGTTCGGCCCGCAACTGCCCGAATGGTTCGCGCCGCTGCATCCGCAGGCCGAATGGATTGAAGGCAAGGCATGCCCTTACAAGCCGTGCTCGGATTACTGCCGGTTTGCCACACCGCATTGTTTGTGGAACATCAGCGAAGAAGAAGTATGGGCTCGTGTTGAAAGATTTTTGACAGCAGAGTTCCACAACCGACCGTAAAAATTTTCTAAAGCTACAGTC
>CAZHXG010000038.1:0-19130 GCA_964536285.1 uncultured Bifidobacteriaceae bacterium | reverse complement strand
TTTGCGGTGAACTCGACGAGATATTTGTCCAGATGATTGAGCGCGTCCCATTTCGCCTCGGCGGCGAGCTGGCGCGCGGATTCCCAGCTTTGAAACGACGCCTTGCGCTGGTCGCGGGCGACTTCGTAATGACTCAGCGCCGTGCGGATGATTTTGCGATGCTGCAAATCGCCCGCCATCACGCGGGCATCTTTCAGAAATTGCGAAGCGAAATTCATTGCTGATTCAAAACTTCCGCGAGGTGAATCGTTTTGAGTTTGCTGCCCTGGCGCGAGAGCAGGCCTTGCAAGTGCATCAGGCAGCTCGAATCGTTCGAGACGATGTAATCCGCGCCGGTCTCGGTGGCGTTGGCGCATTTCACGTCGCCCATCGCGGTGGAGATCATCGGGAACTTCGCGGCGAACGTGCCGCCGAAACCGCAGCACGTCTCGACCTCCGCCATCTCGACGAGTTGCAGGCCGCGAACGTGGCCGAGCAGTTCGCGCGGCGATTTTTTCACGCCGAGTTCGCGCAGGCCGTGGCAGCCGTCGTGAAACGTGACCTTGTGCGGAAATGTCGCGCCGAGATCGGTCACGCCGAGTTTCTTCACGAGAAATTCGGAAAATTCCCACGTGCGCGCCGAGATTTGTTTCGCCAGTTCCGATTGCGGCGTGTCCTTGAAAAGTTCGGGATAAAAATTCTTCAACATCGCGCCGCACGAACCCGAGCCGATGACGATGACTTCCGCGTTTTGCAACTGCTGTAAAACTTTCGCGGCGACGGCGCGCGCCTCGTCCCAATAGCCGGAGTTGAACGGCGGCTGGCCGCAGCAGACGATTTCTTCGGGACAAACAACCTTGTGGCCGAGGCGTTCCAGAATTTCGACCATGCAGATGCCCGCGCGCGGAAACAGCGCGTCCATGAAGCAGGGGATGAAAAGCGTGACGGTCATGCTTCAAACTTGTCCGCGACGACACAAAGCGGCAAAGCGCGGCGACGCTTCGTTCCAAGCCGACGACGGTGACGGTTCGTAGCGCACCACGCCGCTGGATTCGCGGACCACTTCGCGCATTTCGGCTAGTGAAGCAAGTTCACCACTGGCGCGAATCTGGGTCAGTAGATTGCCCATGGCCGTCGCTTCAACCGGGCCGGCCATGACCGGACGCCGGCAGGCGTCGGCGGTGAATTGATTCAGAAGTTTGTTTTGCGAACCGCCGCCGACAATGTGAATCACCTCGATTTTATTGCCGGTGAGTTCTTCCAGCGAGCCGAGCGTCTCGCGATACTTGAGCGCAAGGCTTTCGTAACAGCAGCGAACCAGTTCGCCGTCGGTCTTCGGCACGGGCTGCTTCGTCTCGCGGCAAAATTCCTGAATCGTCTTGGGCATGTCGGGCGGATTGAGAAAGCGCGTGTCGTTCAGGTTGACGAGACTGCGAAGCGGCCTGGCTTTCACCGCCATTCGCACGAGCCGGGCGTAATCGTGTTTGCGTCCGGCTACATCGAATGAACGCTTGCACTGCTGCACGAGCCAGAGTCCCATGATGTTTTTCATCAGAAGATAAGCGCCGTCGAGTCCGCCTTCGTTGGTCATGTTCAATTCCAACGCGCGCGGCGACAGCGCGGCCTGCTTCAATTCCACGCCCATCAACGACCAGGTGCCGGAACTGATGTAAGCCCAATTGCTTTTGCCGGTGTTCGCCGTCGGCACGCCCGCAACGGCGGACGCGGTGTCGTGCGACGGCGGCGCGACCACTTTCACGCCCGCGAGATTGGTTTTTTCAGCGAGCGATTTGCGCACAATGCCGAGTTCCGTTCCCGGCGGAACGATTTTCGGCAGAAAATGCACGGGCAGGCCGAGTTGCTTGAGCAACGGCAACGACCAGTTGCGCCGGAGCGGATGCACAAATTGCGAGGTCGAGGCGATCGTGAACTCGGATTTTTTCGCGCCGCACAGACACCAATGCAAAAAATCCGGCATGAACAAAAGTGTTTTTGCCGCGTCCAGAATTTCCGGCGAATTTTTTTGCCACGCGAGCAACTGGTAAAGCGAGTTGATCTCCATGAATTGGAGTCCCGACTGCGCGAAGATTTTTGCGCGCGGCACTTTCTTGAAAGTCGGCTCCAACAGACCGTGCGTGCGGAGGTCGCGGTAGTGATACGGCTGGCCGAGAATTTCATCCTGCTTGTTCAGTAACACGAAGTCCACGCCCCATGTGTCCGCGCCGACAGAGACGATTTGTCCGCCGAATTTTTTCCCGGCGAGCGCGAGGCCGTTCTGGATTTCCGACCAGAGCCTCAACACGTCGCACCGAATCGTCCCGCCAAGCGCGACCGGGCCATTGGCAAAACGATGCATTTCCTCCAGCCGTAGATTTTCGCCATTCCAGATACCGGCAATCACCCGGCCACTCTCGGCACCGACATCAATTGCCAGGTAAACCTGTATTCCGCGTTTCACGGGTTCAATGGATTTGAGACATTACTACCGGGCAATTGGAAATATACTGGATTAACTTTTAACCGCCGCGTCCTTTGCTTCCAGCTTCTGCCAGAAGAGGCCGTAAACGGCGATGAGGACAAAGCACACTAGCGGCACCGCCATGCCAACGCGCATCGAATGGACATCGGCGATGTGGCCCATGAACGGCGGGGCAATCGCACCACCCACAATGGACATGACAATGAGCGACGAGCCAAGTTTTGTATAATCGCCCAGTCCGCGGATGCCCAGCGCGAAAATGGTCGGGAACATGACGGACATGAAGAAGAAGGTGCCGAACAATGCATACAAACCCAGCGAGCCGCCGCCCATGCATACGGCCGCGAGCACCACGTTGATGGCCGCGTAAGCCGCGAGCACGAGGTGGGGCTTGAACTGGCTGATAACGGCGCTGCCGCAAAAGCGTCCAACCGTGAACAGCACAAAACCGATTCCCCCCAGCATCGTGGCGGCTTTCGCCGGCGTCACGTCGGCGTCGTTCTCAATGATATAATTGACACAGAAGCTGAAGATGCCCGTCTGCGCCGCGACGTAAAGAAACTGTGCGACGACGCCGAGCGTAAAATGTTTGCGGCGGAACATGTCCCAATTCTTTGAAACCACAATGAACGATCCAATGTAAGCGGTGGTGATCAAACCGTATTTGGTCGGGTCGAGCAAATTCGCAGGCAAGTTGAGCAGCACCCAAACCAATCCCATAATCGGCGCGATGAAGAAATACAGCAGGCTCCACACAATCGCCAGCGCGATGCCGATGCCCGCCAACTGGCCGCCGGAAGGCTTGAGGCTGATTTTCTGATCGGCGGATTTTTTGCTTTCATCCTCGGCATGCAAATCCGGCACCGGTGCAAAAATGAAAACAAGAAACCACACCGCTGCGAAGATGCCGATGCCCAAATAGGGAGCGGACAAGCCGGTATTAGCATTGGTGGCTGAGGCGGCAGCGCCAGCGGCACCGCTCGATCCGCCTCCTCCGAAAACGAAGTATCCGCCCACAATCGGGCCGAGAATCCAGCCGACGCCGTTGAACGTTTGCGCGATGTTGATGCGCGTCGCGCCGTGTTCCGGTGGGCCGAGCACGGTCGTGTAGGGGTTGGCGATGGTTTCCAGACAGGTCATCCCCGTGGCGATGACAAACAGTCCCAGCAAAAATGCAGAATACGTGCCGATGCTCACCGCATGAATGAACAAAAAGGCACCGCTGGCAATCAGCGCGAGGCCGACAAGAATGCCGCCCTTGTAACCGATCTTGCGCGCAATCAATCCGGCGGGAATCGCCATCAGGAAGTAAGCCAGATAATTGGCAGACTGCACGAGACCGGACTGCTCCTTGTTGATGTGGAGCGAGTCCTGAAAGTGCTTGTTGAGGATGTCAATCATCCCGTTGCAAAACCCCCAGAGCAGAAACAACGAGGTGACCAGTGCAAAGGTGATGAAAAGATTTTTGCCGTCCGCCGCGCGGAACAGGTTCTTGCCCGGTCGGTTCGTGGTGGATTGTGGAGTCGGTATCATATTTATTTGCTTTTATCGGGATTGGGTGCGAGAACCGGCTTCAAGTTGTTGCCGGTAATTTTTAAGGAACAGGTCAGGTCACTCAATTTTTCGCCGGGTAATTCCACCGTCAAACCGTCGGCGGTCTGCGTGAATTTCAATTTGCCCTTGTGCCCGAGCAATTCCACGCGTTTGATTTTGTTCACGCTCGCGTCATCGGTTTTGGCGAGCGACCTGATGACGAACTTCCCATCATCAGGCCAGCCGAGCGCGATCGCGTAAAGGGTTTTGCCCTTCGTCGTGAAGCGGATGTCTTTGGCGCTGTAAGTGAAATTTTCCTTGAACGCGCCGCCTTTGGCTTGCACTTCGCCTTCACCATAAACCAGCCACGGGCGCGTACCATAAATCGCTTCGCCGTTGATGGCCGTCCAGTCGGCCAACTGATGCAACATCGTCTCGACTTCAGGATCGAGCGAGCCATCGGGACGCAGCACGACGTTGAGGAGTAAATTTCCGTTTTTGCTGACGATGTCCACGAGCATATGAACCGTCCAGCTCAACGGCTGGTATTTCCAGTGACGATTATAAAACCAGTCGCCGATGGACGTGTCGGTCTGCCACGGATTCGGATTGATGTGGCCATTGACCCCGCGTTCAAAGTCCTGCACCCAGCGGCCGTCGGAAGGTTGCTTGCAAGTGTAGACAGTTGTCAGCTTGCCGTGATTATGCTGGATGCTGTCGTTGTAAAGATTCGCAATCTGGCTCAAGCCCACTTCGTTGCCGAAGGGAACGCCACCGTCGCTGTAAAGCAGGTCGGGATGATAATTGTCCACCAACTCCTTGATTTCATCAAACCATTGCTGCTGCCAGCGCGGATCTTTGCTATACCAGCCGGCGTCGCCCGGTTTGGAGGGGAAATGATAAAGGTCCCAGTAATTGGAATTGGCACCGTCATACGGCACGCCAGCAAGCGGGCCGCTATGGTCTGATTTGTGGCTGTCCTGAAACCAGGTAAAGCTCGCGCCAAGATGTTCGGAAACGCCGAAGTGTAGACCTTGTTTCTTCGCAGCCTTCTGCCAGTCGCCCACCACGTCACGATGCGGACCGTAGTTCACGGCGTTCCATTTATGCAACGGCGAATTCCACAGGAAAAAATCGTCGTGATGCGAACCCATGCTGACGAAATATCGCGCGCCGGCTTTTTTATAGAGGGCCATCAATTTTTCAGGATCCCATTTCTCGGCTTTCCAGAGCGGAATGATGTCCTTCCAGCCGTTTGTGGACGGATGGCCGAAGCGCGCGAGGTGATCGTTGTAATCCGCCGAACCTTGCTCATACATTTTGCGCGCATACCAATCGCCTTCCATCGGCACAGACTGCGGCCCCCAGTGCGCCCAAATGCCGAACTTCGCGTCGCGAAACCATTCGGGGCAGGAATAATTTGTCAGTGAGTCCATCGTAGCGGAAAATTTTCCAGGTGTGATGGCCAGCGCATTCGTCACGTTCGCTACCGACGCCTGCGCCGTCAGTGCGGTGACGAAGATCGCCCCAAACAGGCCCAATTGAATTGTGATGTTTTTTTTCATGATGTTATTTTTGCTTAATTTTTAGGCACTCTCGAGAATGATGTTTGCATATGGTGTCGTGTCGGCGGTACGGATCAAGCCGATGGCCTGCGGCACGCGCTGCTTGAACTCGACATGCGGTTCATGGGACAATTTGATTCCGCGCAACGCTTCGGCGAAGGCCGAGCGGGTCTTGGTGCTGTTCTGTTTCAAGAACTCCTGCGCCATCCAAGCCTTGCCAATCTGGAAGTTCGGCCGCAACGCACGCAGCACCGCCAACACGGTGGGCACATCATCCACGAGAGAAATGTCCACGGTCTCGACCCCCGACCAAAATGGAAAACCGCGATCAGCAATGACGAGCGTGTTGGTGTGGCGCACGCGACTAAGCAGCGAGTTTATTTGAGGATTGAGAATGCCGGTTTTGAGCATAAGCAGTGTTTTTGTTTGGTCAGAACCCGCGCAGGTCGGTGCTGCTGCGCTTGGGCAGGCCGGGTGCGGGGGTGCGTTTGAGCACAAGGTATTTAATGCCGAGTTTTTGGCAATACTCGCTTTTGCCACCTTTGTCGCCATCGTCGTTCACGGCGTAAATATCCGGCTTGATTTTTTTAATCTCCGGGACGGCGTCAAGCCAGCCGTCTCCGCTGGAAATCAATGCCTGTTTCACATACTTGATCGAGCCGACAACGTAACGCCGCTCGTCCTGAGGCAGCAACGGATGGCCTTCGCCTTTGAGCAGCCGGATGTTCGCGTCATGCCCGACGGTGACGTAGAGATCGCCAAAAGCGCTGGCTTCTTCGAGAAACCGGATATGGCCGGAGTGAAACCAGTCGTAGCTGCCGGTGGCGATGACTTTTTTCCGGCCGGGCGTGGAAGGCATCGGCGGTGGTTCTGGAAAACCTTTTAATTCATCGACTCTGAAAACGTGATAGGCGATTTTGTTTTCATCGGCAAATTTTTTGCGCGCGGAATTCGTCGTGATTTCACAGTCCGCCCAGATGTCTGTGTGCAGATTTTTCGGCAGCATATCAAAGTTGTTTGAGCCGTCAGCTTCAATCACCCGGCTGACATAACGGACGGCGTTCAAAAAATACAGCCGTTCCGCCAGCGGAAATTTCGGCGCTTTGCCGGTGAGTTTTCGCAGCGTGGCATCCGGCCAGAGCAAAACGGAAAGTTCGCCGAGCTTGGAAGCTTCTTCGAGAAAGCGCAGATCGCGCGACTCGATGTCGTCGAATCCGCCGGAAACGATGATTTGTTTTGAAGCACTCATTTTTGCGCGACACGCACATTCACTTTGAACGCGCCCGGAACCGACTCGTTGGAAACGACGATCAAATAACCACCGCCGCAGCCGGAATACATCGCGCCAAGATATTGCTGCTGATACGCCTTGAGCATTGCCATCAAATCCAGCCGGATGAGTGGATGCCGGACAACGTGCGGCAGCAGCGTCTCCCAGCATTTCATGTTCAGGTTGAGTGACGCGCCAAACGCCTTCGCGTCCATTCTCACAATGGCATCGTAGCAATCTTTTCCCGACTGGCCGAGACGCGCGACCCATTTTGGCTCCATGTTTTTTATGCCGAGCGGACTGTAGCCGTCCGGCCGAGGTTCGACGGGAATCAAATGCAAAACTTTTTCCAGCCAGCGCGCAACGCGGGGCGAATTGCACGATTCGATGTGCGCGGGGAAAACGCCGCCGCGAATTTTGAAATCATAATCCAGCCGGTTCACGCCGGGATAAACCAGGCCGATCATGTCCTGAGAACCGCTCGGCTCGGCCTTGTTTTGGTTTTCAACTTCGTAAAGTTCACGCGCCAAATCTTCCAGCGAACGGTTCGGCAATTTGCCTTTCCAGATTTTCATCGCCACCGCGCGCGTGCCGCTGGCGATGCCGGAACGATCCATCGGACGAAAATCCGGTTCGATCTGCACCACGACCATCGCGCCGGGCGGCTTCGGGTTGTGCTGCGAGACGAACGGCTGGTCAATCCAACCACCCGCGAGTTGCAAGCGGTTGGGAATCGAACCGAGAAGTATTTCAACCGGCGAATTTTTCATCAGCCGATGCCCACGCGTTTGCCGGCTTTGCGGGCGTGATATTGTTCCGTGATCCACGCGTAAGTTTCCGCGAGGCCTTTGTTCAAGGTTGTTGTCGGTTCCCACTTGAGAACTTTTTTGATGAACGTGTTGTCTGAATTGCGACCGGCCACGCCCTGCGGCGCGTTGAGGTCGTATTTGCGGTTCATCTTCACGCCCGCGATTTTCTCGATTTTGGTGAGCAGTTCGTTGATGGAGACGAGTTCGCTGGAACCGAGGTTGATCGGCGTCGCGATCAAATCGTCGCTGTGCATGATCTTGTCAATGCCCACCACGCAGTCGTCAATATACATGAAGCTGCGCGTCTGATGGCCGTCGCCCCAGATCGTGATGTCCTTCTTGCCGGTGTCAATCGCCTCGATGACCTTGCGGCACAGCGCGGCGGGCGCCTTTTCACGGCCGCCGTCCCAGGTGCCGTGCGGCCCATAGACATTATGGAAACGGGCGATCGCCGTCTTCATGCCGCGTTCGTGCCAGTATTCCTCGCAGAACATTTCGGAAATCAATTTCTCCCAGCCGTAGCCGCGTTCGGCCATCGCCGGATAAGCATCGGATTCCTTCAGTGCGCGGACATTCGGATCTTTTTGCAGCAGTGTGTTGTAAGCGCAGGCCGAACTGGAAAAAAAGTAACGGCGCGCACCGGCTTTGTAAGCAGCTTCGACCATGTTCGTGTTGATGAGAATTGAACGCAAACATTCCACACGAAATTTTTCAATGAAACCCATGCCGCCCATGTCGGCAGCGAGGTTATAAACTTCCACCGCGCCTTCGACGACACGCTTGCAGTTTTCCTCGATGCTCACGTCCAGGCAAAGATTTTGTACGCCGGGAACGTGCAGATACCATTCGTAAAGCGGCTTCTTGTCCACCGCGCGGATGTTGGTGAAGCCCTTCTTCCTGAAGTAAAGTGCGAGATTGCCGGCAATAAATCCGCCCGCGCCGGTGATGACGATCAAATCATCCTTTTTCAAGGCTGGCTCTTTTTCGACAAGGCGTTTTGTTTGGTTCATAAATTTGTTTTACTGTTTGCGTTGAGTTTTAGCGTACCGCAATCCTCTTCCTAATCTGAACTCAAACAACAATATCTTCGACAGAACGCCGCTGGAATGGCTATTGTTGGCCAATGCATGGACATTATTGATTTAATGTGATAAAAGCACGTAAAAATTCCGGCAAACGAATGCCCAACGTCCCCGAGTTCTTTTCTGCCGATGTGGCGGAGGCACGCCGGTTTTACCTCGACCTCAATCCACCGAAGAAACGGCAATTGGTGGTGGTCTGTGGTGGACTTGAGCATTGCAAGCCGGACTACGCCATCCACCGCGAAACATTTCCGTTTTATTCCATCGAGTATGTGGCGCGCGGACGCGGCGAGGTGAAGCTTAAGGGTCGCAGTTTTCCGCTGCAACCCGGGCGCTTGTTTTCCTACGGGCCGGGCATTCCGCATCACATCATTGGAGACGCAGCCGATCCGCTGGTCAAATACTTCGTGGACTTTGTCGGAACGCAGGCGGCGGTTTTGTTGCGTTCATGCGGCCTGTCGCCGGGTCGCGTTTCGGAAGTTTTTCCGACAAACGTGCTTCAACCGCTTTTTGACGAACTCATCCAGGCCGGATTACAGGTGCGGCGCGAGAGCGTGGTGTTGTGCGGAAAATTGCTGGAGTGTCTGGCTCTTCGAATGACCGGAGCACGTGCACCGCTTGAAGGTGCAGAAACATTTGCATTTAGCACCTTCCAACAATGCCGTCATCACATTGAACAACACAGTCTGCGATTGCGAACGCTGGAGCAGATTGCGAGCGAGTGCCATGTCAACAACGCCTATCTCTGCCGTCTGTTCCGACGCTACGATAACCAAAGCCCTTACCAATATCTGCTCCGACTCAAGATGAACTACGCTGCCGAACGCCTGCAACAACCCGGAGCACTAATAAAACGGGTGGCGGAAGAGTCGGGCTTCGCCGACCCTTTTCACTTCTCCCGAGTGTTCACTTCCGTTTTCGGGCTTTCACCAACCGCCTTTCGTGGGCTTCGATAAGACAAAAGCGGGTCAGCGCAGATTTTTGCCGTAAAGCGGGCCGAAGTTGGCACATGCACGAAAATCCGCGCCTTCCAAATCCGCCGTGCCAAAGGGCGTCCACGCACCCGGACGAAAAACTTTTTCCTCGCTGACGTTGTGCATGTAAACCGGAATGCGCAGCATCGCGGCCAGCGTGATCAAGTCCGCGCCGATGTGACCGTGGCTGATCGTGCCATGGTTCGCGCCCCACGCGTTCATCACCGAATAGACATCGCGGAAAACTCCCCTGCCCGTCAGGTTCGGCACAAACCAATGCGAAGGCCAGGTCGGATTGGTCCGTTCTTCGAGGACGGAATATATTTCTTTCGGCAGGTCCACGAACTGACCTTCCGCGATTTGCAACACCGGGCCAAGACCTTTGACAAGGTTGATGCGGAACATCGTCGCCGGCATATTCGCGCGCGTACCGTAGGCGCTGGAAAATCCGCCGCCGCGAAAATATTCATAGATCGCCGGTGGCCAGGTCGTCGCTTCGAGACACGCCTGCGCCTCTTCCGAGGAAATTTCCCAGAACGGTTTCATCACCGCCTGACCGTTGCGCATCTGTTTGCCGCAGCCGTCGAGCGCCGCCGCGCCGGAGTTGATCAAATGCAACAACCCGTTCGACGCCGCGCCTGACAGGTTACGACCGGTCACGCGCTTGACCGCGCCCGGACTCCAATACGTCCGCACGTCGGCAAAAATCTGCGCGCTGTCGGTCAATAAATGCCCCAGCAACATGCAAAGGCCGTTCAACGAATCATTTTCCGTCGCCACCAGGAATGGTTCGCGGATGCCGTTCCAATCGAAGGACGAACTCAACATCGCTTCAAGAAAATCACCGTTGGGATAATGATCCGTCCAATGCCGCTGGCCTTGAAAGCCCGAGAGAATCGCGTTGTGTCCCAATGCTTCTTCGCCAAAACCCAGTTTTGCGAGACGCGGATTGCCAATCATCAGGTCGCGAACGATTATCGCGGATTTCACCATGAAATCCCACTCCCAGTCTTTGCGTTTGCGGGTGCGTGAAGCCTTGTTGTAATCCTTGCCTTCGGGACAATTTTTTTTCACCCACAGACGCGCGCGTTTGAATTCAACCTCGTCGTAAATTTTTTCCTCGACGCGGCGGATCACTTCCGTCATGTCCACGCACTCGACTCTCATGCCGAAATAATCTTCAAACAAATCCTGGTTCACAATCGAGCCGGCGATGCCCATCGAAACTCCGCCGACCGACAAATACGATTTGCCGCGCATCGCGGCGACGGCGAGACCGGCTTTGACGAAGCTTAAAATTTTTCCGCGCACGTCGCCGGGAATCACCGTGTCGCCGATGTTCTGCACGTCGCGTCCGTAGATGGTGAACGCGGGCAAACCCTTCTGCGTGTGCCCCGCGCCGACAGCGGCGAGATAAACCGCGCCGGGCCGCTCCGTGCCATTGAACCCCCAGATCGCCTTCGGCACGCTCGCGTCCATGTCCATCGTCTCGGAACCGTAACACCAGCACGGCGTGACGGTCAGCGAGACACCGACTCCTTCTTTCTTGAATTTCTCCGCCGCCATCGCTGCTTCCGTCACGCCGCCGATACAATGGTCGGCGATCACGCATTCGACGGGCAGCCCGTTCGAATGACGCAACGTGGATGCGATGAGTTTGGCGACATTCGTCGCCTTGGTCATCGTGGTTTTTTCGAGCGATTCGCGAACGCCTTGCAGCCGCCCATCAATCGTCGGACGAATGCCGACTTTCGGCATATCGCCGACAAGACGGTTGACCGGAGGATTGAGTTTCATGCTGGATTTGAGAGCGGACATTTTGATTTGCCAGATGATTTCACAGGGTTGTTGATGGAGCAAGCGTATCAATTTGAAATTTGATTTCTCTTTTGGACTGTCCTGCGGCAATCATCGGGCATGAAAAAATCCAAGACTGGGAATCCAGCGAAGCGCAAAGCGCGGCTGGACGCAAGTGTTCAGTTTCACGAATTTCACTTCGGCAAGCACCGATTATCACAGGCTGAAATTCTGGACAATTAGCCCCGACGCCGTGTTGCGAATCGCTGCTTCGTCCATTGCCGTAGGAAATTGCGTTTGAAATAATGTGGCGTTTTGCCGACCGTTGTTGAAATCTATCCGAACCACTTTTGAAAACCGTCGCATGAAGAAAAAATCTACCACCAAATCTCCGCTTTATAAAAATCCCGCCGCATCCGCCGCCCGGCGCGTCAAAGACTTGCTCGCGCGCATGACACTCGAAGAAAAAACCGCGCAGATGATGTGCGTCTGGCAGGAAAAGGCGACAAAACTTCTGGATGTGGGCGGCAACTTCGATTTTCAAAAAGCCAAAGCCGCTTTCAAAAATGGCCACGGCATCGGGCAAGTCGGACGACCCAGCGACGCCGGCAGTCCGCCGACCGAACCGTGGAAAGGCAACGACGCTCGCGACATGGCCGAACTCACTAACGCAATCCAGAAATTTTTCATCGAACATTCGCGGCTCGGCATTCCTGTTTTTTTCCACGAAGAATGCCTGCACGGCCACGCCGCAAAAGACGGCACAAGTTTTCCTCAGCCGATTGGACTCGGCGCGACGTTCAATCCCGGACTCGTCGAAAAACTTTTTGCGATGACCGCCGAAGAAACACGTGCTCGGGGCGCGCATCAGGCGCTCACGCCGGTGGTGGATGTCGCGCGCGACCCGCGATGGGGACGCGTCGAGGAGACTTATGGGGAAGACCCGTTTCTGGTTTCGCGGCTCGGCATCGCGGCGGTTCGCGGATTTCAAGGCGACGGAAATTTCAAAAGTAAAAATCGCGTCATCGCCACGCTGAAACATTTCGCCGCGCACGGCCAACCGGAATCAGGAATGAACTGCGCGCCGGTGAACGTTTCGGAACGCGTCCTGCGCGAGACGTTTCTATTCACCTTCAAAGAAGCGATTCAAAAAGCAGGCGCAATCAGCGTCATGGCCAGTTACAACGAGATTGACGGCGTGCCGTCGCACGCAAGCGAGTGGCTGCTGCGCGACGTCCTGCGAAAGGAATGGAAATTCAAAGGCTTCGTCGTTTCGGATTACTACGCAATCTGGGAATTGGGGCATCGTCCCGACACGCATGGTCATTTCATCGCAAAGGACAAAAGGGAAGCGTGCGAATTGTCGGTCAAAGCGGGTGTGAACACTGAATTTCCCGAACCGGATTGTTATTTGCACATCGTCGAACTTGTCCGCAAAAAAATCCTGAAAGAATCGCAACTGGACGAACTCGTCGCGCCGATGCTTTTCTGGAAATTCAAAATGGGTTTGTTCGACGATCCGTTCGTTGACCCGAACGAAGCGGAAAAGATTGTCGGCAGCAAAAAGAACCGCGAACTCGCGCATCAAGCTGCGCGCGAAACCATCACGCTTTTGAAAAATGAAAACAATCTCGCGCCGCTGGATTTGAAAAAAATCAAAACGATTGCTGTCATTGGCCCAAACGCAAATCGCAGTCTGCTTGGCGGTTACAGCGGTTCGCCAAAGCGCGACGTAAGTGTTCTCGATGGAATCAAAGCCAAAGTCGGCGCGCGCGCAAAAATTGTTTACAGCGAAGGTTGCAAAATCACTATCGGCGGTTCATGGCAGCAGGATGAAGTTGTTGCGAGCAATCCTGACGAAGACAGAAAGCAAATTGCCGAAGCGGTTGAAATTGCGAAACAAGCCGACGTGGTTGTTCTCGCGCTTGGCGGCAACGAACAGACTTCGCGCGAGGCGTGGAATCTCAAACACATGGGCGACCGCACGAGCCTCGATTTGATTGGCCGTCAGGACGAAGTGGTCAAGGCCATGCTTGCGACCGGCAAGCCTGTGATTGTTTTTCTGTTCAACGGCCGTCCGCTTTCAATCAATTACGTTGCGCAAAATGTTCCGACAATTTTTGAGTGCTGGTATCTCGGACAGGAATGCGGCCACGCGGTTGCCGACGTTTTGTTAGGCGATTTCAATCCGGGCGGAAAATTGCCGATCACGATTCCGCGTTCCGCCGGCCACTTGCCCGCGTTTTACAATTACAAGCCGTCGGCGCGGCGCGGTTATTTATTCGATGACGTTTCGCCACTTTTTCCGTTCGGCTTTGGTTTGAGTTATACAAATTTTGAATTCAAAAATTTACGGCTCGCGAAGAAAAAAATCCGTGCAAAAGATTCAACCCAAATTTTTGTGGACGTAAAAAATATTGGCCAGCGCGCCGGAACGGAGACCGTGCAGCTTTACATTCGCGACTTGGTCAGTTCGGTCACACGGCCAATCAAAGAGTTGAAGGGTTTTCAGAAAATCGAGTTGCAGCCGGGCGAAACAAAAACCGTCGCGCTTGACATCACACCGGAATCGCTCGCATTCTACGACATCCACATGAAACACGTCGTCGAACCCGGCGAATTTGAAATCATGGCCGGCAATTCTTCGCGCGACGCTGACTTGCAGAAAACAATTCTGACGGTGACGAAATAATTCAACCCCAAAAAATATGGCGGAACAACATTTCCAACAAAAACTTTCGTTTTTTGAAAAGGCCGGTTATAGCGCCGCCGATTCCGCCGCGAATTTCGTCTTCATGACGATGGTTCTTTTTCAACTGAATTTTTACACGGATGTTTTCGGGCTGACGGCGAGCGCTGCCGCCGCAATTCTTCTTTGGCCGCGACTTTGGGACGCGGTTGCCGATCCGATTGTGGGAATCCTCGCCGACCGCACGGACACACGCTGGGGAAAATTCCGTCCGTGGATTTTGTTCACCGCTGTGCCGTGGTTCATCGTGATGATTTTGGCTTATACGACGCCGCACGGTTGGAGCATGGCCGCAATGATCGCCTACGCCGCGATCACCAACACGATGTTGATGACGATCTATTCGATGAACAACATGCCTTACGCGGCGTTGGGTGGCGTGATGACCGGCGATGTCAATGAACGCGCGAAACTGAATTCATTCCGCTTCATTGCAGTGAACGCGGCGCAATTTATCGTGGGCGGGTTCACACTGACGCTGGTCGCCAAATTCGCCGCCAAACATGCGGCGGGCGCGACCGTCGGCATCGCGGACAAACAATATGGCTGGCAAATGACCATGACGATTTGGGCAATCCTTTGTCTCGTTCTTTTTTTAATCACTTTCTCGACAACAAAAGAACGCATCAAGCCGATCAACAAAGTAAAATCATCGCCGAAACAGGATTTTGCGGACTTGCTGAAAAATAATCCATGGAAAGTCATGTGGTGCTGGACGCTGGTGCATTTTGCGATTCTCTCTTTTCGTGGCGGCGCGCTTTACAATTATTATCATCATTATGCTGATAAAGCGGCGATGTTTGATTGGGTGCAAAAATTAGGTTTGGTCGTGCCTGCGGGCGCGCCAACTTCCGGCGTTTTGGAAACTCTCGGTTTGATCGTTCACGGCGACACATCCAATCTGGCCAACTCAAATGTCGCTGACGTTTTCAACAGCATCATCAACATGCTCGGAACCGGCCTGACCATCATCGTCATTTTGCTTTCACCGTCGCTCGCGAAAAAATTTGGCAAGAAAGCTGTCGCGGCAACCGGCTTTGCGCTCGCGACCATCGGCTCGTTGTCGTTCTATCTTTTGAGTACGACGAATTGTTGGGGAATGCTGGGAATCACGGCGTTCGTCTCAATCGTTTATGCGCCGACGATTCCGCTGACGTGGGCAATCTTCGCCGACGTCGCCGATTATTCCGAATTGAAAACCGGACGACGATTCACCGGAATGGTTTTTGCCACAATCGGTTTTGCCTTGAAGGCCGGTCTGGCCCTTGGTTCGGCTTCATTTCTTTGGATCATGGTCGGATTTTTCCATTACGACACAAAACTGCCCGACACGCCGGACGCCATCCAGGGTTATCGCGCGTGCAGCGGCATCGTCGTGGGAATTCTTTTCGGCATCTGTACGATATTATTGGCCAGTTACCAACTCAACAAGCGCACCACCATTCAAATGGCCGACGAACTGGCCGAACGCCGGAAAAATCTGGCGGCGGCATGATTTGAAAGTCTAAGAAATTTATGAAAATCCAAAAAACAGGAATCACAGTTTTAACCGCAATCATTTTTGTGGCGAACACGCATGCGCAAACCACTTTGAAGGATGCTTTCAAGGACGACTTTCGCATAGGCGCGGCGCTGAACGAATCGGATTTCGAGGAAACGGACACGCGCGCGGCGGAAATCGTCAAAACACAATTCAACACCATCAGTCCGGAAAATATATTGAAATGGGGACCCGTTCACCCAAAGCCCGACGAATTTAATTTCAAACCCGCGGACGAATACGTTACCTTCGGCCAGCGAAACAACATATTCGTCGTCGGCCATAATCTCATCTGGCACGAGCAGACGCCTTCATGGGTTTTTCAGGACGACAAAGGAAATCCCATTTCTCGCAAGGCTTTGGTTAAACGGATGCGCGGACACATTTTCGCCGTCGTCGGACGTTACAAAGGAAAAATCGGCGGATGGGATGTCGTCAACGAGGCGTTGAACGAAGACGGCACGCTGCGAAAATCGAATTGGGAAAAAATCATCGGCGACGACTATCTGGTGATGGCCTATCAATTCGCGCACAAGGCCGACCCGAAAGCGCAATTATATTACAACGATTATTCGCTCGAGAATCCCGGCAAACGCGCGGGCGCGATTGCATTGATCAAAAAATTGAAGGCCAATGGGATTCCGATTTACGCCGTCGGCTTGCAGGGCCATTACAAAATGGACTGGCCGGCGACGAATCAACTGGACGAAACCATCAAGGCATTTTCCGCGCTCGGCGTGAAGGTGATGATCACCGAACTCGACATTGACGTTTTGCCGGCAGCCACGCAATCACAAAGCGCCGAAGTTTCGATGAATGTCGCGTTGCAGGCGAAATTGAATCCTTACACGAACGGTTTGCCTGATTCGGTCCAGCAAAAACTTACGCAGCGCTACGCGAATTTGTTCAAAGTGTTTGTGGCCAATCGTGACAGCATCGCGCGCGTCACTTTTTGGGGCGTGACCGATTCGCAATCGTGGTTGAACGATTGGCCGGTCAGAGGCCGGACCAGTTATCCGCTGGTTTTTGGTAGGGATTATCAGCCCAAACCGGCGTTCAACGCGATCATTCAAGTCGCGGAACAGGCAAAATGAATCGGCGGCAAAATTTATGCGCCTGAAAATTCTTTGCGTTTTATCAGGCCGTAACCGGCGGCCACCCCGCTTCAAATTGAAAAGTCGTCGGAGAAAATCTTCACGTTTTTTAATTCCACAAAAACCTGCTCGCCCGCTTTCAACTGCAACTGCTGGAATTCTTCCTTGCTCAATTGCGCCGTGAATTGTCCGCTGCCGTCAAGCCGCTCCAATTCCAGATTGGCCATCGGCCCGGCGGCGTTGCAACGGACGATGAGCGCGGGAAAAGTTTTCTGGCCGTTCGCCTCGCGCGTGATGCGGATGTCGTGCGGACGCACAAAGGCAATCGCATCCGTTTCTGCCTCGCCGGCGGTTTCAGGAACGTCAAACTTTGAATCGCCGATCGTCACCGAGCCTTCGTGAACGCGCCCGCTGAACAGATTCACATTGCCGAGAAAATCATAAACAAACGGCGACGCGGGATGATCGTAAATTTGTTCCGGCGTTCCGATCTGCTCGATTTTTCCGTCGCGCAAAATCGCCACGCGGTCGGCGACTTCCAGCGCCTCTTCCTGATCGTGCGTCACAAACAAGGTCGTGATGTGGATTTCGTCATGAAGTTTGCGCAGCCAGCGGCGCAATTCCTTTCGCACCTTTGCGTCAAGCGCGCCGAATGGTTCGTCGAGCAGCAAAACTTTCGGTTCAACGGCTAACGCGCGTGCGAGCGCGACGCGCTGGCGTTGGCCGCCGGAAAGTTGCGACGGAAACCTTTTCGCGAGCGGCTCAAGCTGGATCAACTTCAAAAGTTCGCCGACACGCGCTTGAATTTTTTCTTCGGACGGGCGCGCCGTTTTTGGACGCACGCGCAGGCCGAACGCGATGTTTTCAAAAACGGTCATGTGTCGGAACAGCGCATAATGTTGAAACGCAAAACCGGCCTTGCGCTCGCTCGCGGGAATTTGCGTCACGTCCTCGCCGTAAAACAAAACCTGCGCGTCGCCGGGATCGGGAAATTCCAGGCCGGCGATCGTGCGCAGCAGCGTCGTCTTGCCTGAGCCGGATGGGCCGAGCAGCGCGACGAGTTCGCCGGACTCGACCTTGAGGTTCACGTTGTCGAGCGCGGTAAAATCGCCGAATTTTTTTGTGACGTTGCGGACTTCGACGCTCATAAATTTTTCAAACGGCCCTTTTCCCAATCGGCACGGGCGTAAATGCCGTTCCGCGCAGCGCGGTGTTTTTATATTCCACCCACGTTTTCAACACGAGCGTGACGAGCGCCAGGAAAGTCAGCAGCGACGCCACGGCGAACGCACCGGCGAAATTATTTGATTCATACAAAATCTGGACGTGAAGCGGAATCGTATTCGTCTGGCCCTGAATGTGGCCGCTGACGACGGAGACCGCGCCGAACTCGCCCATCGCGCGCGCGTTGCACAAAATCACGCCGTAAATCAGTCCCCATTTGATGTTTGGGATCGTCACGCGCCAAAAAGTCTGCCAGCCGCTCGCGCCCAAAACTCGGGCGGCTTCTTCTTCGGTGCGGCCTTGGGCCTGCATGAGCGGAATCAATTCGCGCGCGACGAATGGAAACGTGACAAAGATGGTCGCCAAAACAATTCCAGGCACGGCAAAAATAATTTTTATGTTGTGGTCGAAAAACCACGAGCCGAACCAGCCTTGCGCTCCAAAAACCAAAACGTAAATCAGGCCGGAAATCACCGGTGAAATCGAGAACGGCAAATCAATCAGCGTTAGCAAAATATTTTTGCCGCGAAAATCGAACTTCGCGATGCACCACGCCGCGCAAACGCCGAAAATGCAATTGAGCGGGACGGAAATTCCAGCGGCGATCAAAGTCAGTTTGATTGCGCTCAACGTCAGCGGATCGCGCAGCGATTGAAAATAAAAACCAAGGCCTTGTTTCAATCCCTCGGCAAAAACGGAGACGAGCGGCAGGACGAGAAACAGCGCGATAAACGCCAGCGCGATGCCGATGAGCAGCAGCCGCACGGACGGAGGTTCGCTCATGCGGTTCGGCGTGTTGATTTTTTGAGTCATGCGAGATTATTTGTGTTGTAACGGTTGCTCCACCATTGCAGCACGTTGACGGCGAGCAAAAGCAAAAATGAAACGACGAGCATCACGACGGCCAGCGCGGTCGCTTTCGCATATTGAAAGCCGTCGAGCTCGTTCATGATGAGCAGCGGGACGATCTGCGTCTTCATCGGGATGTTGCTGGAGATGAAAACGACCGAGCCGTATTCGCCGAGCGCGCGGGCG
>CAZHXG010000037.1:0-19135 GCA_964536285.1 uncultured Bifidobacteriaceae bacterium | reverse complement strand
TCCTGACGGAGCTTGAAATTCTTGGCGCTGGGTTTCTACAAAGATGGCGCGCCTACGGCGCTGCCGATGCGATGGGTGAGGTCGGTGGGCATAATTAAGCAGCTCCAACGTCCCGAAGACGTTTTAGAAATTGCGCGAAATCTCGCAAGTTTTTTAAATCTCCTTCATCAAGACCATCAGGATCGAAGTGCATTACGTCATTGCGAATTTCTCTAATTTCGTGAAGTCGTTTTACAAACTCAACACGATCAATTTCGAGTTTCAATTTTAACCAATGCTTTTCTGGCTCAAGCAGCTTCTTTAGGTGGCGCAACACCCTTCTTCAACTGCTCTGCGATAATTTTTAACTTATCATCAATCATAATTTGCCTTTCCCATGCACCTTCGCCGCGACTTTCAAACGCAGCGCGTTCAGCCGGATGAAGCCGGTGGCGTCGTCCTGGTTGTAGGCCTTGGTCGGGTCGGCTTCCATCGTGGCGATGTGCGGGTTGTAGAGGCTCACCGGGGATTTGCGGCCGCCGACCATGATGTTGCCCTTGTAGAGTTTCACGCGCACGGTGCCGGTCACGTTCTTCTGGCTCTCGGTCACGTAGGCCTGCAACGCGAGGCGTTCGGGCGCATACCAGAAGCCGTTATAGACCAGCTCGGCATATTTCGGGATGAGCGCGTCGCGCTGGTGCATGACTTCGCGGTCCATCGTGAGCGATTCCATCTGGCGATGCGCGAAATGCAAAATCGCGCCGCCGGGCGTCTCATACACGCCGCGCGATTTCATGCCGACGTAGCGGTTCTCCACCATATCCACGCGCCCGACGCCGTGTTTGCCGCCGAGCTTGTTCAACGCTTTCATCACGCCGAGCGGCGAAAGTTTTTTTCCGTTCACGGCGACGCAGTTGCCTTTGACGAAATCGAGCGTGACGAATTCAGCCTTGTTCGGCGCGTCTTCGGGAAAAACGGAGAGCGTCGTGAAATAATTCTTGTTCTTCGGGTCGAACGAATCGAACCACGGGTCTTCGAGAATTCCGGCCTCGTAGGAGATGTGCAGAAGATTCCGGTCCATCGAGAACGGTTTCTTCGCGCTGGCCTGCACGGGAATCTTGTGCGCGGCGCAGTAATCAATCATCTCCTGCCGTCCGGGAAATTCGGCGCGATAGCGTTCGTCGCGCCACGGGGCGATGACCTGCAAATCGGGCGCGAGCGCGGCGGCGGTCAGCTCGAAGCGGACTTGGTCATTGCCCTTGCCAGTCGCACCGTGCGCGATGGCGTCGGCTTTTTCTTTTTTCGCAATCTCCACCATGCGTTTGGCGATGAGCGGGCGCGCGATGCTGGTGCCGAGAAAATACTGGCCTTCGTAAATCGCGCCAGCGTGAATAATCGGATAAATGAAGTCGCGCGCGAATTCTTCCTGCAAATCGTCAATGTAGATTTTCGACGCGCCGGTGCTCTTCGCCTTCTTTTCGAGGCCGGTGAGTTCGTCCTCTTGTCCGATGTTCGCGCAGAAGGCGATCATCTCGGCGTTGTATTTTTCCTTGATCCACGAAAGCAGCACCGAGGTGTCGAGGCCGCCCGAATAAGCTAAAACAATTTTCATGTGCAGGCATTAAACCGCCAAGACGTGAAGAACGCAAAGAGGAAAATAAACGGTCTATTTGGCCGAAGTCCGTTGCTGCATCCAAGTCCAGTCCTGCTGATCCCTTGAGTCGGTGATCATGAACCCATTGCTTCCCTTTTCGGACCCGTCGAGCCATTTGTGGGTTTCCGAATGTCCGTCCGCAAACGCAAAGCCGCAGCCGCCATTGTGATATGTGCCGGGGGCATCAAACCATTCCGGCGTCACCATGCCGAAGGCGAAGGCCGCGTCGTTGAGGCCGTTGGCGTCTTCATCCACCAGCACCCAAAGCATTGAAGGTCCCGGCGCGCGGATGTCGGATGGCCTGCCGTAAGTGAACCACGGATTGTTCCGGTGATTCGTATGCTGGCTGTCCAACCAAGGGCCGTTGACGGACAGGTTCGGGACACCGCTGTGCGTGTAAGAGTCAAAAGATCCAAAACCCGTGGCATCGAAGCCGGGGTCAATCGTGCCCACCGCCTGATTCATCGAAAAAGTCCTTGCGGCGGGGACGGTCTTGCCGATGAAAGCCGGATTGGATCCCTGATACAAACCTGCGCGCATGTCCGCCGGGCAGCGGAACAGATCAACGCTTCCGCCAAGATACGTCACCAGCAGCGAACGCGTCGGGTCTTTGAGCACGTCCGGGTTGAACTCCTCCGGCTGGCCGATGCCCGCCTGCCCGCCGCACCAATTGTAGCCGGCGTTCGTGTTGCCGTCGTCGGGGTTGGGTGGATAAAAATCGTTGTTCTCACTCGTGTAAAGCATGACGGCCGTCATCATTTGTTTGCCCCGGCTCAAACACAGCGCGCCCTGCGCCCTTTGTTTGGCGCGGGAAAGCACGGGCAGCAGGAGCGCCGCGAGAATGGCGATGATGGCGATGACCACCAGCAGTTCGATCAAGGTGAATGCGCGTTTCAATTTCATTTCCATTCAAGCGCTGAAAATTCACACCGCATAATCAATCTGCATCACGGCGCCGTTTGTTGTATCCGCGCGACATCCTGAAGCTCCAACGGATCTGTCAGGTTGCCACCACTTTGAAAATACGAATCGTTCGGAAATCCGCCTTTCCATTTCCAGTATTCCACGTGACCGTCCGCGAATGCGAGCGTGTCGCCGTTGTTATGCCGCCAGGCGGGAGTGTTGAGCCAATTATTGATGGTGAGGGAAAAAAGAAAATGCCCGTCGTCAATCGACGAAATATCCTCCTCAACAAACGTGAATGTGGTGGTCGGCTTTTGGATCTGGCTCGTCCTGTTCAGCGGCTTGATGCTCCAATCGTCCGTGTCCGCCTGCGGCCCGCCCATGAAACAGTTCAAGGAATAGCTTCGCAACGTCGGAGTGCTCGTGCCCAAAGCCGTGCTGTGATCAGTGGGGCATCTGTAAGACTGGATATTTTTCACATACGGGTAAATCGACCCTCCCGTGATGGTCGCCGGGTCCGTGTCCAGACCGGCGTTGCCCCTGACCCACGAGTTCGACGTGCTTTCAGCCACGTTCGCGGAGCGGAAATCCCAGTCGTTCGACGCGAGAATTCCGCCCGCCTCATCGGCGTACATCTGCCAGGCCAGAGCGAGTTGTCTTTGATTGTTCAGGCAGATGACGCGGTTCGCCTTCTCCTTTGCCTTCGACAGCACCGGCAGCAGCAGCGCCGCGAGGATCGCGATGATGGCGATGACCACCAGCAGTTCGATCAAAGTGAATCCGCGCCGGAAATTCATTCCTGATAAGACACCGCCTCCGCCAATTCGTTTCGCGATTATTTGGCGGAAAGTTTTCATCGGTTGAAAATTCTACTCCACGTCCACCAGCGAAACCCGGATTTTCTGATTCACTTGTTGCGTGAATGCCTGCTGCCGGGTCGTGATTTTCATCGTCATGTCCTGATTGACATTGGCATCCACGATGACCCCGAGTTCCGGATCAAACCAAAAGTCGCCGGTAATCTTGCCTTTTTGAATTTCGATCGCCGCACCCGTGGCCGTGGAAACACCCTTGGACGTCAGGTCGCCCGTATCTTCAACGTGCGCGCACTTGCGGTCGCCGTGCTGTTCCCAATTTTTGAAAGTGTATTTCATGTCCACGGTCAGAACGCCGATGGCGGAGGCGATGTCTCTTTTCACCGGCCAGCTTTCGCCGATTTTTACGATCCGGTTCGGCATCGAGTCCGAAAACGAGCCATATTGTTTCAAGGTGTCCTCGCTGAACATCTGCTTGAACATCGCCTGCTGCTGTGGTTTTCCGGTCGCGGCGATGCGATTCATCAATTCATCCACGCCCTCCATTTTCTCCACCTTGCCGTTGGCGTCGGTGAAATACTGGATGCGGGCACCGATCATCGCGCGCAACACGGGTGCCGCCGGATTATTCGTGTCCTGCGCCGGGCTTTGCGAGGCGTCAAAACTCAACACGCTGCGACCGCCCTGCGAAACGTCCATCGTTTCGTTCTCGAACTCCAGTTGAAGCTGCTTGCCGCCATTGTCGAGATCCTTGATCGCCGAGATGTTGAAATCCTGCGCCAATTTCACTTCCGTCTTCATCGGTTCGGGACGGTTGGGCAAATTCATTTCCATGCCCTGATTCAACTCCATCCGCATCACATATTTTTTTCCGACCTCCCATTTGATCTTCATTTCCACGGGATTGTCGGACGCGCCGGAGGCCGCACTGGAATCGGCGCTGTTCCCAGACTGGGTCGCCGCATTTTTGGATTTTGAACAGCCGGTCAACAACACGCAACCGGCCGCTGCGCAGAGCGAGAGAACAAAGGCAATTTTTTTCATAGGGTTTTATTTGTTTCGACGATTAGTTGAACCATTCGCAAGTGAGATGCTTAGAATCATTGTTTTGGATTCGGAATTGTTTTCAAACTTTCATATATAAGTGGCGAAAGTCGCCAAAAAGGTGACAAAAATAAAGTTTGTCACGAAACCTCACAGCATTACCTCAATGACGCACCCATTAAGGAAATTTGTCCAGCGTTAATTTAAATTTTTTGCGCCGCATTTCCGAGCGGCTCGACATGCACAAGCACATCATGCACGTCGGGCATCCGCTCGCGGATTTTATCCTTCACGTTGTGTGCGATTTCGTGCGAACGCAGCACGGTCATCTGCGGGTCGACTTCCACATGCATGTCCACATAAAGCTGATAGCCCATTTTGCGGACAAAACATTTTTCCACGCGCGCGACGCCGGGAATCGTCTCCGCCAGCCGCCGGATTTCGTTTCTAATTTCACGATCGGGCGCAGTGTCCATCAAATCGCCGAACGTCGAACGCAGCAACCGCCAGCCGTTCCACGCGATGACGCCCGCCGCCGCCAGCGCCGCCGCGTCGTCCGCCCAGAAAAAATTTTCCCCGCCGATCAACGCCGTGCTGATGCCGATCGCCGCCGCGATGGATGTGATGGCGTCGCTGCGATGATGCCATGCGTCGGCGCGCACGGCGGAATTTTCCATCAAGCTGGCTTCCCGCGAAACGAACCGGAACAAACCTTCCTTGATCACGATGACACCAAGCAAAACCAGCAGCGTGAAAACTTTTGGCGCAGGCCGGGGCTGTCCGATGTTATGCAACGCTTCGATCGCGATCCAGCCCGCGACGAACAGAAGAATTCCTGAAACCACCGCCGCCGCGAGCGGCTCGGCTTTGCCGTGACCGTATGGATGATCTTCATCCGCCGGTTCAGCCGCGACGACGACGCCGCGCCAGACGATGATGGAACTGAAAATGTCCGTGAGCGATTCGCAGGCATCGGCGACAAGCGCGTGCGAATGACCCGCAATGCCAGCGACAAGTTTTGCCGCCGAAAGAAAAACATTCACCGCCAATCCGATGAAGGTGGCGCGCAAACTGCGTTGGAGTCGGTTCGGCTGCACGCTCAAATCTTGAACTTTGAACAGCGGGTGTCGAATTTAAAATTGCGTGGCAGCCGACGTGAGTCGGCTCAAATTTTCCGGCGAGAATGAGCGGACTTACGTCTGCTGCTACTGATTAAATCATGTGACAGAACATTCCGTCGCGCAGTTTCGGTTCAAACCACGTGCTTTTCGGCGGCATGATTTCGCCCGCATCCGCAACGGCCATCAAATCCTCGATGCCCGTCGGAAACAGTGAAAACGCGCAGGCGTATTCGCCGCTGTCCACAAGCTTTTCCAGTTCCGCCGTGCCACGGATGCCGCCGACGAAATTGATTTTTTTGCTCGTGCGCGGGTCATCAATCCCAAAAACCGGCGCGAGGATATTTTTTTGCAACAGCGTCACGTCCAGATTTTCAACCGCGTCTTTCGATTGTGAAAATTCTTTTTTGAACGAAAGCGTTTTCCATCCGCCTTGAAAATAAAATCCGAGTTCGTGCTTTCGCTTCGGCGTCGCATTTCCGTTATTTGAAATCGTGAAAACCGCTTCCAACTTTTTAAGCAATTGTTCCGGCGAGTTTCCGTTCAAATCTTTCAATACGCGGTTGTAGGGCAAAATCTGCATCTGATTGTGCGGAAAAATGACGGCGAGAAATTGTCCGCTGTGACCCGCGCCCTTGCGACTTTGAAAAACCCGCGCCGCCGCCGCGCTGCGATGATGTCCGTCCGCGATGTAAAGAAATGGAATTTTCGCAAACTGCGCTTCGATGAATTTTATTTCGTTCGCGTCGGAGATTTTCCACGACGAATGGCGGACGCTGTCTTTGGCTGTGAAATCCACTTCCGGCTTTTCCGAAATTTTCTTCGCGACAAATTCATCCAGCGCGCGGACTGATTTGTAAGTCAAAAAGGCCGGGCCGGTCTGCGAATTCAAAGTTTCGATGTGCCGGACGCGGTCGTCTTCCTTGTCCACGCGAGTCAGCTCATGCTTTTTGATAGCGCCGCGCAAATATTCCTCGCAACTCGCCGCTGCGACCAAGCCGACCTGCGAATGTTCGCCCATGATCTGCCGATACAAATAAAAATTCGGCTTGTCGTCCTGTTTTAGCGCGCCTTGCGAAATCAACTCCTGAAAATTTTCTTTTCCTTTCGCGTAAACTTCCGGCGCGTGAATGTCTGTGCCCGGCGGCAGATCAATTTCCGGCTTGCTGACGTGCAGAAAGCTCAACGGATTTCCGGCGGCGATTTCGCGCGCTTCGTCAGACGACATCACGTCGTAAGGGAGTTCGCAGATTTTCGCGGCGAGTTCCGACTTCGGTCGCAACGCCGCAAATGGTTTGATTGTCGCCATAAAAGCGGCGCGAAGATACGGGCAATTCCGATTTGAGGCACGCAGAAATTGCCGAAATAGTGCTTGCAAGAGAGCGATTGATTGCTATTCTTCGCGGCTCTTAACGAAAGAATTTTATGTCACGCATTTGTGAATTGACCGGCAAACGCCCGATGAAGGGCAGCATCATCTGGCGCTCGGGTAAGTCGAAGAAATCCGGCGGTATCGGCACGCACATCACCGCCATCACCAAGCGCAAGTTCAATGTGAATCTGCAGCGCGTGAAAGCCGTGTTGCCCAGCGGCGAAGTCCGCTACATCCGCGTCTCCGCCGCCGCGATCAAAAAAGGTCTCGTCACCAAAGCGCCTCGTCGCACTTGGAAAAAAGAAGAAGCCAAGAAGGCGTGACGCGAAATTAAATTTCAAACGAAAGCGAGGTCAACCGGCCTCGCTTTTTTGATTAGTCTCTTTTAAACTTTCTATCGAGTTGGATAAAAATTGGTCCATCCCAGTCTTGAGCAGTAATATTTGCGACCAGTTTTCGCTTTGTAACCACCTCAACTGAAGTTTTTCCATCCTCAATTTTTCCTAAAAAAATGGCTACATTTTCGCCCCAACTCCAGCCACTAATTCCATGCTTGGCGAGAAACATGTGCTTATCATTGTTCACACTTACATATTGGAGTCCCACATTCGTTATTACTTCCGGCACCGCCGCCCAGACCTCATCAAAAGACGCCTTGTAAATAACTTGCTCTCCCGATCCTTGTGATTTCGCCGCCGTGTTAAGACTCGTGCATCCCGTCAGCCCAAGGATGCCAAGCATGAACGCTATCCAAATAAGCTGTGCCTTAATTTTCACGGGAGTCGCTTAACGACTTTTTAATCGAACAAGTTGACATTTCGTTTGTGCCCGTCTCCCTATCAACCAAAACCATAGTTGGGTTTGGCTGATGGAACGGGCTAATCCAAAATCTATAAGCAACGTAATAAGTTTTCCCTGCTTCCAGATGCACTCGCAAGTCCACCACGTTTTCGGTATTTGCGGGAATTCCGTATGGTGGAATAATATTACGATACTGGTGTCCAAATTGCGTCAGACCGGGATTTAGAATTAATGGACAATACTCATGCCCCTTCAGTGATACGGTCGGCAAATAATTCATACACATCATAATGTCATCGCTTTGACCAACCCAAGGTCGAACACGATAAAGATAAACAAGCGCCTTATCCGGTGGGCAGGATGCTTCGATGAATCCTGTTACCGTTTCTGGTGACTGCTTGTCCGTAGCGCAACCGCTTAACAGCAGTGCTAAGAAACAAAAGAATATTGCCAGGTTTGAACGCATAACTGTACTGGCTAACAATGATCTGACATTATTTTGGTCGCAACTTTCTTTCAAGCAAATTGCCGCAGGCGTTTGCAATTGTCTTTTATTTTCCCTTTGAAAACTTCATCGTCGCCCGTTTCATTTCACGGTCGGAATCGCGTTTCTTGATGTCGTCGCGCTTGTCGAACGACTGCTTGCCCTTGCCGATGCCGAGCGCGACTTTCACTTTCCCATTCTTCCAGTAAAACGAAAGCGGGATCAGCGCGTTGCCCTTGACCGCGATGAGCGAAAATAATTTTCTTATTTCCGATTTGTGCAGCAATAATTTTCGCGGCGCTTTCGGCGCGTGGTTCTGGAGATTGCCGTGCGAGTATTCGTCAATGTGCGCATTGTGCAGCCAGACCTCGTCCTTCTCCACGCGCGCGAAGGCGTCGGCGATCTGCCCCTTGCCCGCGCGCAGCGACTTGACCTCCGTGCCGTGCAGCACGATGCCCGCCTCGAACGTCTCGATTATGTGATAATCGCGCCGGGCTTTGTGGTTGGTCACGATGTCGGCCATGAAAGTATTTTAGCCGCGAACCGGACGGATTTCACGGATTAAAAAAGCCGGAAGAAAAATCTTCCGGCTTCGCAAATTTTTTGGAACACGCTTAATGCTTCCGTCGTTTCTTCGCCTTCGGGCGGACCAATTCGGTCAGCTCCGGCATTTCCCAGCCGATTTTTTCCTCAAGGATTTCCCGCAACGCGATGTCCGCCGCGCCGAGGTTTCCCACGTCGCTGATGAGCGGACGGCTCAAGCCGCCGCCGCCGGAAGTCAACTGGCGCACACGACGCGAGATGAGGTTGACCAGGACGTTTGGGTTGCCCACTTTTTCAGCGGCGCGTTTGCAAAGTTCAGCGTTCATGTTTTTCAAGTCAAACCAAGCGCAATAGACTAGCTGCCAACCGCACGAACGCAATAACGAAATTTCCCTTCAAACTTGCGTCCGTTTCCGGCATTTTCTGGAAACAATTTTTATGGCCGCGAAAACCCAATTCGACCTGAACCAATTTCTCACCACGCACACGGAAACCGTCAATCGTGCGCTCGACAAATTTCTGCCGTCAGAAAAAACCAAGCCCGCCACGATTCACAAGGCGATGCGCTATTCTCTTTTCGCCGGTGGAAAAAGAATGCGCCCGGCTTTGCTCCTGGCCGCCGCCGAAGCGTGTGGTGGCAGCGACGCAGTCGCCGTGCCGCTCGCGTGCGCCGTCGAGTGCATCCACACCTACTCGCTCATCCACGACGATCTGCCCGCGATGGACAACGACGATTTCCGCCGCGGCAAGCCGACCAACCACAAAGTTTTCGGCGACGGCATCGCCGTGCTCGCGGGCGACGCACTGTTGACGCAGGCGTTCGAGATCGCCGCGCAATGCAAAAAATTTCCTCGCTACCCGCACGACCAGATCATTTTGGAAATCGCCAAAGCTTCCGGCTCGTTGCAACTCGTCGCCGGGCAGGTCGCCGATCTGGAAGGCGAAGGCAAAAAACTTTCCATCGCCGAATTGAAATTCATCCACGAGCGCAAGACCTCCGCGCTGCTGTGCTGTTCCGTGCGGCTCGGCGGCATGAGCGCCAACTGCACGCCCGCGCAGCTCGCGGCCCTCACCGACTTCGGCTACCACGTCGGCCTCGCGTTCCAGGTGATTGACGACATCCTGGACGTGACGCAGACCAGCGAGCAGCTCGGCAAGACGGCGGGCAAGGACGTGGCCGTGCAAAAGGCGACCTACCCGGCGATTGTCGGGCTGGAAAAATCGCGGCAGATCGCGGCGCAACTGACGGCCAGGGCGTTCGCCGCGCTGAAAATTTTCAAAGGCAAAGCGATTGCGCTCGAAGCGCTGGCGGAATTTCTTTTGAAGCGGGAGAAATAAATTTTAATTTCCCGTCCACTTGTATTCGTAGCCGTCGGGCGGTTCGTATTTGACCGGAAATCCGTCGCCGCCTTGCACTCCGTTCCAATAAATTTTGATGTAGCTGACGTGACCGTCCACAAAACTCATCACGTTGCGGGCGTCTTGAAATTGCAGCGGCTGTCGGCGGTCGTGGCTGCTCAAACCGATGCCGCCGGAATCTTCCCCGATGAGTTGGGTCCGGGCCGGTTCGCGCACGGAGCCAAAGGGTTTCTGCGCCATGCCCAGATCGTTGGTGTCGCTGTCGAGCACGCCGCCGTTGAACCAATAGCTGGAGAAGTGCGTGTCCGGCAGATTGCAAAAGCCACGGCAATTGAACGGACCGAAAAGCCACGCGCCAATCGGGCCAGACAAATCGAAATCATCGGCGGCGCAGACAAAGACGGCGTTGCTGGACGACGAGCTTCCGGTCTGGCCGAGATACGGTAGAATGTTTTCCTTGTAGGCGAAATAAATTTCGTTCGTGTAGTAGGTGATGACGTCGCCGTGATCGTCCGCATACATGTGGACGGCCAGATTGATCTGGCGGACGTTGTTGACGCACGCGATTCGTTTGGCGGACGACTTGGCGCGGCTCAACGCCGGCAAAATCAACGCCGCAAGAATGGCGATGACGGCGATGACCACCAGCAATTCGATCAATGTGAACGCGCGTTTCATTCACTCCACTCGCCGGTTTGCAGATACGGTTTCAGCTTTTCCTTGAGCGTTTCGCGCCCGCGATGGATGAGCGATTTCGTGGCGGAAAGCGAGCAGTCCAAAACCCCGGCGATCTCTTCGTAGCTTAATTCATCCTGACGGCAGAGCAAAATGGCCGTGCGCTGATTTTCGGGGAGTTCAGCGAGCGCCTCCTCGATTTTTTTTGCGAGTTCGCCGTGCAAAACATTTTCCGTCGGCAGGAAAACTTTTTTGTCCTCGTATTGCCGCTGCGGCTGGTCGTCGTGTTCGGCGTGCATTTCTTCAATAGATTCGGCGGGATGGCGCGAACGGCGGCGGATTTCGTTGAGGCAAAGATTCCGCGCGATGGTGAAAAGCCATGTGGAAAATTTCGCCGTGCGTTCGTAGCGTTTCCGGGATTTGTAGACTTGCAGGAAAACATTTTGCGCCAAATCCTCGGCTTCGATTTCATCGCGCAGCGAGCGGTAGACGAAATTCATCACGGGTTGCTTGTATTTTTCCACCAGTTCCACAAACGCCGCGCGGTCGCCGCGCTTGACGCGCAACATCAGGACGGCATCGGAATCGGGTTGGACTGACATGGCGCGCAGAGTGTAATAGACGGAAGGGCGGCGGAAAAGTTTCGTGCAACAATTTTCACCCGTTGCTTGCCTTGAAATCATTTTATCCGCAATTTATGCGCGCGTGCAGGATGTCATCAGAAAAATCGAGGCCGCGGCCGAGGTGCGGCTGACTTTGCCACCGAACAGCACCGTCGCCGAAAAACTCGCGTGCTACAAAGGTTTTCTCAAGGTGCAGACGCACCGGCTCAAAATGCTGCATCGCGGGGGCGCGGACGGGCGCGAGATTTGCCAGGGCCGCGCGGCGATCCTCGACGCGCTGTTGCGGCATCTGTGGGAATCGTCCAAACAAAATCTGTCGGCGCAGGCGTTGAAGGAATTTCCGCCGCTCGCGCTGGTGGCCATCGGCGGTTACGGGCGCGCGGAGTTGAATCCGTTCAGCGACATCGACTTCATGTTCCTGCACGACGGCCAGATCGCGGCGGGAAAACCACTGCCGCATCTGTCCAAGTTGATTGACGGCGTGCTGTATCCACTCTGGGACATCGGACTGAAGGTCGGCCACGCGGTGAGGAGCATTGACGATTGCGTGAAGGTGGCGAACACGGACATGCAGTCGAAGACATCGCTCATCGAAGCACGCCTCATCACGGGCGATGAGACGCTGTTCAAAAATTTTCAAAAGGCGCTCGTGGCGAAATGCGTCGTCGGTTTCGAGGAAAAATACATCGCGCTGCGTCTTGAAGACCAGACGACGCGCCGCACCAAATACGGCGACTCGGCGTGTATGCAGGAGCCGAACATCAAGAACGGCTGCGGCGGCCTGCGCGATTTTCAAAATCTACTGTGGATGGCGTTCTTCAAATACCGCACGAGTTCGCTCCATGATCTGCAGCAACGCGAGTTCGTGAGCGCCGCCGAGCGCAAGCAGCTTGACTCCGCCTATGATTTTCTGCTGCGCGCGCGGACGGAATTGCATTATCACGTCAATCGTCCGCTCGACGTGCTCGGAAAAAACCTGCAGCCGGCCGTCGCGTACAACCTCGGTTACACCGACCGCTCGCCAAGCCTGCGCATCGAAAAATTCATGCGCGACCTTTACACACACACGCGGAATATTTTTCTCATCACGCGCACGCTGGAGCAGCGAATGGCGTTACTGCCGCCGAAACAAAGCCGGCTGTCGCTGCGCAGGCTCATTCCGCGCCGCAAGCGCGAGCCGGAGATTTTGGACGGCTTCAAATTCATTGACGGCGAAATACACGCCGCGTCCAACCGCATTTTCCGCGATTCGCCGCGCCGGCTTATGCGCGTTTTTCTGCACGCGCAGCAGCGTCGGATGACGTTGCACCCCGATCTCGCGCAACTCATCCGTAATCAGACTTCGCTCGTTGACCGCGATTTCTTGAACGACGAACACGTCCGCGAAACTTTCCTTACGATCCTCGAACGGCGCGGTGAGGTCGCGCCGATTTTGCGAGCGATGCACGAGGTGAATCTGCTCGGCAAATACATTCCCGAATTCGGCAAGCTGACCTGCCTGGTGCAGCATGAATTTTATCATCAATACGCCGCCGACGAGCACACGCTCGCCTGCCTCGAACAGCTCGACCGCGTCTGGGAGGCGCAGGAGCAGCCCTATAAACATTACGCGCCGCTGTTCCAAAGTCTCTCGCGCCCCAGTCTGCTTTATCTCGCGCTGCTGTTGCACGACGTGGGAAAAGCCCAGAGCCACAAAAAAGGCGGGCATCCGGCGGTCAGCGCGATGATGGCGATGCGCGCAGCGAAGCGTTTGAAACTTGACGAGCCGGCTTCGGAGATTTTGCGCCGCATCATCGAAAACCATCTGCTCATGGCCAACGTCTCGCAACGGCGCGACCTCGACGACCCGACGGTCATCAGAATTTTTTCGCGCCAGATGCAGACGCCGGAAACGTTGAACCTGCTCACGCTGCTGACGTTCGCGGATTCGCAGGGCACGAGCGACAAATTGTGGAACGGATTCAAGGACGCGCTGCTCTGGCAGTTGCATTCGCGCGCGATGGTCTTGCTCACGGGCGGGACGGAATTTCTCCGCGCGTCGGAGAAACAGCGCGAACAACTCTTGCAACAGGTCCGCGAGCTTGCCTCCGAACCCATCAGCAACGAAGAACTCCACGCGCACTTTGCGACGCTGCCGGTACGTTATTTTGAAATCCACACCGCGCAGCAAATCCTCGACGACCTCGAACTCGTCCACCGTTTCATGCACCGGTTGATCCGTGAAAAAGATCGCTCTCTCTCGCCCGTGACGGCGTGGCTGGACGAATCCGACCGCGGCTACAACACGGTAAAAATCTGCACCTGGGACCGGGCGGGTTTGTTCGGAAAAATTGCCGGCTCGTTGAGCGCCACGGGCTTGAACATCCTGGGCGCGCAGATTTTCACGCGCTCCGACGGCATCGCGCTCGACACATTTTTCGTCAACGATGCGCGCACCGGCAATCTCGCCGCATCCGAGCAACACGACAAGTTCGCCGCGTTGCTCGAAAAAGTTTTGAACGGCGAAGAAGTGGATTTGCCCGCGCTCATCGCGCGCCAGGTCACCAAGTCCGCTTATCAGGCCTACGCGGGCGAGCGCATCGGGACGGAAATCAGTTTCGACAACGAAGGTTCCGAGTCGCGCACGCTCATCGAAATCGTGACCGAAGACCGGCTCGGTTTGCTCTACGCGATTTCCAAAACATTCGCCGAACTCGCGGTGGACATCGTCAGAGCGCGCATCGTGACCGAACGCGGCGCGGCCATTGACAGTTTTTACGTGCGCGAACTCGACGGCGGCAAAATCGTTTCCATCGAACGCCAGAAGCTCATCGAGTCAAAAGTGCGCGAGGCCATCAACCGGCTCGATGCCGGAGAATGATTCGCGGGCGCAAACCGATTGCAACCCGCCACGCGGCCTGATAAAAATAACCCGTCACGCGACGCGGGTGTGGTCCAATGGTAGAACGTGGGCTTCCCAAGCCTGAGACGAGGGTTCGATTCCCTTCACCCGCTCCAATTTCAATTTTTGCGCCGCTTGTTTCCTCTTGCGTGGTGAAATGGCTGCCAGCATCTTTTCCAATCACGCAGCGCAAATCGCCATGAAAACATTACGTTTTTTTTCCTTCATTTTTTTTATCCCATTTTTGGTTCCGGCGTTTGCAATGCGACTGCGCGCGGAAACCGGCTACGAGGCATGGCTGCGTTACGCCGAGATTGACGATGCTTCGGTCAAAAAGAATTACGATGAATCGCTGCCTGCGGCTGTCGTGGCTTTGGGCAATTCCGGAATCGTCCGGTCGGCGCAAAGCGAATTGATTCGCGGCGTGCGCGGAATGCTCGGCAGAACCGAAAGGATCGAAACCGCGCTGCCGGACGAAAACGCGACTCTTCTCGGCACGTTTGACGAAATCAAAAAAGTCGTCCCGACTTTCAGCGCACCGACGGATCTGGCTGATGACGGATTTTATTTGAAAACAATTTCTTCGGGCGGCCATAAACTTTTGATCGTCACGGCGCCAAACGAGCGCGGCGTGCTTTACGGAATCTTTGCATTGTTGCGAAAAATGGGTTTGCACGAACCCATCGCGACGCTCGATGAAAAGGAAAGCCCTTATGCGACGATTCGAGCGATCAATCAGTGGGACAACCTCAACGGCACCATCGAGCGCGGTTACGCCGGGCGCTCCATTTTTTGGTACAACGATCACGTCGTCAAAGATCTGACGCGGGCGGGTGATTACGCGCGGCTGCTTGGGTCTCTCGGCATCAACGGCTGCTCCGTCAACAACGTCAATGCCGACCCGCGGTTCATCCGCTCCGATTATTTGCCGGAGCTGAAACGCATCGCCGACGCATTTCGCCCGTGGGGTGTGAAATTATTTGTCTGTGTCAACTTCGGCAGTCCAAAATCAATCGGCGGACTCGACACGTTCGATCCGCTCGACCCGCGCGTGATTGATTTCTGGGAAAAGAAAGTGGACGAGATTTATTCGGTGATTCCCGATTTCGGCGGATTCATTTTGAAGGCGGATTCCGAAGGCGAACTCGGCCCGTCGGCTTACGGTCGCACGCACGCGGACGCAGCGAACGTTGTCGCGCGCCCGCTCAAGGCGCACGGCGGAATCATTTTTTATCGCGGCTTCGTTTATGACCATCACGCGGACTGGCGCAATTTGAAGAACGATCGCGCCAAGGCGGCTTACGACAATTTCCACAAGCTCGACGGAAAATTTAACGACAACGTCATCATCCAAATCAAAAACGGGCCGATTGATTTTCAGGTTCGCGAGCCAGCGTCACCGCTGTTCGGCGGTTTGGAGAAAACGGCCATGGCGATTGAACTGCAAATCACGCAGGAATATCTCGGCCAACAGCGCCACGTCGTTTTTGAAGTGCCGATGTGGAAGACGACGCTCGACTTCGACATGCACGCAAAGGGCGCGGGCACACCGGTAAAGGCGCTCGTCGCCGGAAAAGTTTTCAACAATCCGCTCGGCGGTTTTGTCGGCGGCGCGAATGTCGGCCTCGACACAAACTGGCTCGGCCATCCGCTCGCGATGGCGAATCTTTATGGCTTTGGCCGGCTCGCGTGGAATCCTGATTTGAGCAGCGGACAAATCGCGGACGAATGGACGAAGCTGACTTTCGGCCACGATCCGCAAGTCGTGAAAACAATTTCGGACATTCAGCTAAATTCGTGGCGCGCTTACGAAAATTACACCGGCCCGCTCGGCGTCGGCGGATTAACGGACATCGTTGAAGTGCATTACGGCCCCGGCATCGAATCCGCCGAGCGCAACGGCTGGGGACAGTGGATTCGCGCGGACACCAACGGCATCGGCATGGATCGCACCGTCGCCACAGGCACGGGCTACACGGCTCAATATCATCCGCCGGTTTCTGACACGTTCGAGTCGTTGAAAACCTGTCCCGACGAACTGGTTCTGTTCTTTCACCATTTGCCTTACAACTACGTTTTGCACTCGGGAAAAACTTTGATCCAGCACGTTTACGATTCGCATTACGAAGGTGTGGAGCAGGTGGAAAAATTCGTCGAGCAATGGAAATCACTGAAAGGAAAAATTGACGCGCAGCGTTACAACGAAGTTCTCGCGAAGCTGGAATATCAAGTCGGCCATGCGACGGTCTGGCGCGACGCGGTTTGCCAGTGGTTTTACAAAATGTCCAGCATCCCCGACAAATTGAATCGCGTCGGAAACGATCCGAACCGCATCGAAGCCGAATCCATGAAGCTGGACGGCTATGAAGTTTTTGACGTGAAACCGTGGGAAACCGCGTCCGGCGGCAACGCGATTCGAATTTCCAGCGCCGACGGTCACGGCTCGGCGAGCTTCACTTACACCGGCAAACCCGGCTGGTTCGATCTGGCCGTGCAATACTACGACCAAACTGACGGCGTTTCGCAGTTCAAACTTTTCGTGGCCGGACAAAAAGTGGATGAGTGGCTGGCGAACGACCAGTTGCCTTCGCGCAATGTCCCGTCCGTTCCCAACGGCCATACGAGCACGCGCCGGAATATTCCCGGTGTCGCGTTGCGAACGGGCGATGAAATCAAGATTGAAGCTGTTGCCGACGGCGGTGAAAAAGCGCCTGTTGATTATCTGGAAATAAGTCCGAGCCGTTGACCGACGATGAAATCGGAAACCCCGTTTTTCAGTCCGCTTCCAAATCTTCAATCTCCAGAAAACCGTGCAACTGGCGGATACGCGTCGGATGACGCATTTTGCGAAGAGCTTTTGCTTCAATCTGGCGGATGCGCTCGCGCGTGACGCGAAATTGCTGGCCGACTTCTTCGAGCGTGCGCGCGTTGCCGTCGCCGATGCCGAAACGCAGTTCCAAAACTTTCCGTTCGCGTTCGTTGAGGCTGCACAGCACGTCGCCCAACCTGTCCTTGAGCAGACTGAAGCTGGTCATGTCTAGCGGGCTTTCGGCGGCCTTGTCCTCGATAAAATCACCAAAGTTCGCGTCCTCGGTATCGCCGACCGGGGCTTGCAACGAAATCGGCTGTTGCGCCATTTTCAAAACGGCGCGCACGCGCTCAACAGGCATCTGCATTTCGTCGGCGATCTCCTCCGACACCGGCTCGCGGCCGAAATCCTGCAACAGCCTTTTCTGGACGCGCATCAATTTGTTGATGATCTCAATCATGTGCACCGGAATGCGGATCGTCCGCGCCTGATCGGCGATGCTGCGCGTGATGGCCTGCCGTATCCACCAGGTCGCGTAAGTGGAAAATTTATAGCCGCGACGATATTCGAATTTTTCCACGGCCTTCATCAGTCCCATGTTTCCTTCCTGGATCAAATCGAGGAACGACAGCCCGCGGTTCGTGTATTTTTTTGCGATGGAGATGACGAGCCGCAGGTTCGCCTCGACCATTTCGGTCTTCGCCTGAAGCGCCTTGGTGGAAAATTCGCGCAACCGGTCGAACGCCTTGAGATAATTTTCGTGGGGCATCCGCACGAATTCCTCAAGCGCCCTGATTTTTTGCTTCTCGGCCTCGACGAGATGCTGCTGCGCGATGGATTCGCGCTGCGCCTGCGAGTCGGCCAGCGCCCGCAGGCTGTATCGCAATTTGTCGAAAATATTCTCGGCGACGAGAGTCATCTCTTCGACGACTTTTTGTTTGAAGCAGAATTTCGGGAATGTCGCCTGAAGTTTTTGGTCGGCCTTCCTGAACGCCGTCAACGCGCGGCTGCGTCTGGCTTTGACATGCGCGTCCCGCCACGCGGCGTATTTGAGATCGACATCGCCGTCGATTTCCCGCACGCGCGCGACGAGCCGGTGCAACACGCGCAAATGCGCGTCGCGGCTGTCCACCTTCTTGTCGAGCACGACTCGGTCGAAACGTTCGCGCGGAGGATCGACCAGAAGTTTTTCGGCGAGCGCGATATGTTCCTTGGCGGCGAAACCGAAGCTGTGGATTATTTTCGTCACTTCGCTTTCGGCGGCCTCGATGCGCTTGGAGATCTCGACCTCCTGCTCGCGCGTCAGCAACGCCACCTGCCCCATCTGGTTCAGATACATCCGCACCGGGTCGTCCAGAATGTCCAGCCGCACGCTGTCCTCTTCATCGGCGTCGGGCTTTTTGATGTTGTCCACCTCCGCCTGTTCCACAACCTCGATTTCGAGCGCGCGCAACTTGGAAAAAACTTCATCCAACCTTTCCGGCGTGACGATGTTTTCTGGCAGAACTTCACTGATGTCGCTGTAAGTCAAATGCCCCTGCTCCTGCGCGAGCCGGACGAGATCTTTGATTTTTTCCGAAAGCTCCGCGTCCGTGCCGTTTTGCAAAACCACGCCGTTCAATTTTTTTCCGGCGCCGGTCACGGACACGCCGGCCAGAGCTATGATGTTGGGTTTTCCCTTTTTCAGGGACGAATCCGCTGCGGGTTTGCGAACCTTCGTTTTTGACATACGACTCTGCACTTCCGATTCATGAACCGAAAGTGGCGGGAATATGGAAAGCCGCGGCGACTTCGTCAAGCGGGTAAACCAACTCCTGCTTCCGGTTCATAGAATGACTGCAACATAATCCAAAAACGCCGCAAGACAAATTTTTTTATCCCTTCTCAATGCACGCATACGCGTTGTGATTGTGGATGCTCTCGAAATTTTCCGCCTCGACTTTATACCAGCTCACCCGCGCGTCCGCGTTCAACCGCAGCGCCACGTTGCGCACCAGATCCTCCACGAACACCGGATTTTCATACGCGCGCTCCGTCACCGCCTTTTCGTCCTGCCGCTTGAGCAGCGCGTAAAG
>CAZHXG010000036.1:0-19247 GCA_964536285.1 uncultured Bifidobacteriaceae bacterium | reverse complement strand
GCGGTGTTTGAAAAATTGATCGAGCCGACGCTGATTCAGCCCACGTTCGTCACGCATCTGCCCAAGGAACTCGTGCCGCTCGCCAAACTTTCGCCCGACGACCCGACGACCGTCGAAGTCTTCGAGTGCTGCATCAACGGCCAGGAAATCGCGCCCGCCTACACCGAGCAGAACGATCCCATCGAGCAGCGCGAACGCCTCGAACATCAGGCCGGCGGCGAACGGCAAAAGCTGGACGAGGATTTTCTCGTCGCGCTCGAACACGGCATGCCGCCCGCCGGCGGCATGGGCATGGGCATTGACCGCCTGTGCATGATGCTGCTCGGCCAGGAAAGCATCCGCGACGTGATCCTGTTCCCGCAGTTGAAGCCGAAATCCTGACGCTTGTGCTTACCGTTGCCGGATTGACAAAATCTTTTGGTGAGCGCGTCTTGTTCGACGACGTTTCGTTCACGCTTCAATCGGGCGAACGCGTCGGTCTGGTCGGGCCTAACGGCGCGGGAAAATCCACGCTGCTCAAAATCATCCTCGGCCACGAATCGCCGGACGCGGGCGAAGTCACGAGCATCCGCGGCACGCGCATCGGCTATCTGCCGCAGGAAAGCGAACCCGCGGGAAACGAAACCGTCCTCGAAATCGCCGTGCCGCATGAACACGAGCACGACGGCCAGTTCGTCGCAAAGGCAAAACAGATTCTCGCCAGCCTCGGTTTCAAAAACACGGATCACTCGCGTCCCGCGAAAGAAATGTCCGGCGGCTGGGTGATGCGCGCGCATCTCGCGCGACTGCTCGCAGAGGAACCGGATTTGCTTCTGCTCGACGAGCCGACGAACCATCTCGACCTTGAAACGCTCCTCTGGTTTCAGGATTATCTGCGGGATTATCCCGGTGCGATTCTGCTCATCTCGCACGACCGCGAATTTTTGAACCGTCTTTGCACGCACGTCGCCGAGTTGCGCCAGTCACGCATTCTCCGCTACCGTGGAAATTACGACGAATATCTCGTACAGCGCGCGTCCGCCGAAGCGACAATGGTCGCCACGGCGAAATCGCAGCAGCGCGAAATTGACCGGATGCAATTGTTCGTTGACCGTTTCCGCGCGAAGAACACGAAAGCCGCGCAGGCACAGAGCAAGATGAAACAGATCGAGCGACTCAAGGAGGAAATGGTCGCGCCTTCGAGCGGTCCGGACGCGACGGTCGGCTTTCGTTTTCCGCAGCCGCAACGCAGCGGCCAACGCGTCATCACGCTGGAGAAAATAAAATTCGGCTACGGCGAAAAATTGATTTACGACGGAATGCATTTCGAAGTCGAGCGCGGCCAACGCACGGTGCTTGTCGGGCCAAACGGCGCTGGAAAATCCACGTTGCTAAAATTGCTCGCGGAAGTTCTCAAGCCACAATCGGGTTTGCACAAACTCGGCCACAACACAAAGTCCGGCTATTTCGCGCAACATCGCGCGGCGATGTTGAATCTCAAGCACACGGTTTTGCAGGAGGCGCTCGACACGCCGCAACGCGTCACGGAACAGGCCGTGCGAAACGTTCTCGGCAGTTTTCTTTTTCGCGGCGATGATGTTTTCAAACCTATCAGCGTCTTGAGTGGTGGCGAAAAAAGCCGGCTGGCGCTCGTAAAGCTGTTGCTCAATCCACCGAATCTTTTATTGATGGACGAGCCGACGACGCATCTCGACCTCGCGAGCGTGGACGCGCTCATCGGCGCTTTGCAGCAATACGAAGGCACGCTGGTTTTCATCAGCCACGACGTGCATTTCATCCGCAAGTTGTCGAACCACGTCGTGCGCGTCGAAGCCGGGCATCTCCGGCATTTCACCGGCGGCTACCAGTATTATCTGGACAAGACTTCGCAGTCGGCGCGCGAGGCTTTGACGAGTTCAAGCGCGATGAAGTCTCCCGCTTCAAACGGAAATTCTCCGGCCGCTCCGACGGTTGACCGCAAGGGGCAAAAACGGATTGAAGCCGAGCAGCGGCAGGCACGTTCGCGGAAGAAACAGGAAATCCAGAAGCGGATCAGTGCGCTCGAAAAAGAAATCGCGGAACTGGAAACCAAAGAGAAGGAACTGGTGGCGGAACTGGAGAAGCAGGAAACCTATGCAGGCGGTCGCGCAGCGCACATCAACCGCGAGTTGATGCATATCCATGAGCGCATGGCCGGGGCGAACACGGAATGGGAAACTGCGGGGACGGAATTGGCCGAGTTTGAAGCTGCACAACCGGCACAATAAATCTCACAGCCAGCTTTTCAGCCGTTCGCGCAAAAGCTGCCGGGCGTGATAAAGCCTTGATTCCACGGCCTTCGGCGACGATTCGAGAATTTTTGCAGCTTCGGCCACGCTGCGTTCCTCCCATTCGCACAGCACGATCGCCTCGCGCAAATCCTCCGGCAATTTGCCGACGGCGGCGCGGACGGCAGCGGCGCGTTCGGTCGCGAGCGCCTGTTCGTTCGGCGACGGATCATTTGCGGGAATCGTGCTGCCGAGGGTCTGTTCCGTTTCCAATGATTTGGTTTCGAGCGAAATGTTCAGATGCCGCGAGCGCCAGCGGAAATGATTCCGCGCCAGATTCGCGGCGATGGTGAAAAGCCATGTGGAAAATTTTTCGCTCGTACGGAAACTTTCGCGCGACTTGAAAACGCGGACGAAAGTTTCCTGCGCGAGATCGTTCGCATCGTCCTCGTTCCCGACCATGCGGCAGAGGAAATGGAACACCGGCGTGGCGTGGCGCTCCATCAAGTTGTTGAGCGCCGTATCCTGGCCGGCGATCAGCCGTTCCATGTCGGCCCGGTCGCGAGCGTCAGTTGGTTCCATGTTCATGGCCGGCGGACATGGATTGTTCGATTTCTTCGTGGGAGCCGAGCGTGAGCGTTTTCATTTCGGCAAGATAACGTCGGCCCTTCTCCGGCGGCATCGCCTGGCTGACCTCGATGAAATGCCGGAGCATCTGCGCCTGACATTGGGCGCGGAGTTCGCCAAGTTCGGTCAGCTTTTTTTGAGCCTCGGCGGTAACATTGGTTTCGTTGGCAAGCGCTGCGGTGACTTCATTTTTTTTGGCGTTGATTTCTTTGCACATCCCGGCGCATTTCGGCAGATAACTTTCGTGGAGCTTTTGGATGCGCGCCATTTCGGCGTCGCTCAAATGAAATTCCTCGCGCAGCCATGCGAGATCACCGGTTGAGTGCGCCACGCACATCGTGCTCACGCGCTGCGCCGTAAAATAGGAACCGGCAAAAATCGCCGCGCTCAAAACCAGCGCGCCCAACAAAACGATTAGCGAGCGATTCATACTTAACGCAACGGACTTGGCGCGACCGACTCGACATAACGGGTTTCCGCGTCGTGCCGCGCGGTTTGCGCGCCGCTATATGCGCCCAATAAAATTCCGGCAAACATCAGCGCGGCGACCGTGGCGTAGGCGAATCGCGGACGCAGTATCAACGCGACAAGCGCTTCCAGCCAAGAGCCGGATGCAGGCGCTTCGGCGTCTTCAATCCGCCGCCAGACATTTTCCTGAAAACGCGGCGGCAATGACGGCGACGGGCTCGCGGCGCGCAGGACTTTGCTAAATTTGGTGTCGTCGGGGTTCATGTTTCTTTCATCATTCTGGGCGGCGGGGTTTATGTCCGCCGCCCGCAATTCTACTGATTTTACTTCGTTGCCGCAACGGCGCAGCAGGACATCGCCGCCGGGGAATTTGCGGCGCAGGCTTGGGTCGCCTTCGGGCTGCTGCCGGTCATGTGGCTGGCGCAAATGGAGGCGGGATTCACCCCGTTCGACGTTCCGGCAACGGTGGCAATCTGGTTGCCCGCGGCGCGCGGCGACAGGGCAACGCCCGTTGTCTGCGCGGGTTGAACCACGGTGACGCCGGAGACATGCTGAATCTGGTTGACGGCGGCGCGCGGCGAGAGCAGCGTGTTGTTAGCGGTGGCGTTGATGGTTATCGCAACCAGTGCGGCTGCACCGATGATCGTAAGGAGGTTTTTAGTTTTCATATTTATTCTTTCAAGTTTAGCCGACACTTCATTGCATCGGCGGTTGGTCATGTTTCATTCATCAATACCCCGTCGAAGCGCGAATCACGCAAAATATTTTTGCGAATCAATTACTTGACCTGAACGAAAAATGGCTTGAATATGCCAATGATTAAGAACGGTGAAAAATTTGCGTGGTTTTGTCACCGACGGTGTAAAACAAAGACAACGCCCGCGTGCGTTCGCACAAAAAACAAACAGCCGGATAAAAATAGGATTATGAAATCGTTCAATCAAGTCTGTCGCGCCGCAATTTGCGGGCTGGCATTTGCCTCGCTCATCGCCATTCCGTCAATCAGCCGCGCCGACGGCACGAACTCGCCGGTTCCCGTCAAGCCGACGCCATATCCGCTCGACCATTGCATTGTGTCCGGTGAAAAGTTCGGGGGCGACATGGGGCCGCCCATCGTGTTTGTGTATTCCAACAAGGACGTGAACCAGGAGATCAAGTTTTGCTGCCCGATGTGCAAGCCGAAATTTCTGGCCGACTCGGACAAATACATGAAAATCATCCACGACGCCGAGGCCAAGACCAAGAACTGACGGGTGAAAGCCAAAAAAAGTGGGGCGTGATCCGCCCATCGGGGTGAAATTCAAATCATGAAGACGGCACTCTCCATCATCTGCAGTCTTGCGTTTGCCTGGGCACAGATTATCGTCTGCGCGCCAACGCCGCAGGTGTCCGCCGCAAAACCGGATTGCGGTTGCCGCGGCAAGATGGCCTGTTGCGCCGCGAGGCCCGCCCCGGCTTCGCAGCCGCTCACGGCCAGTCCGGCTCCCGCCGGAAACCAGCTTTCCGTTCCCGCGCAAAACATTGTGGCGTGGGTTTTGCCTGACGTCACATGGCCCGGGTTTTCCCCGGCGGCTTCAACATTGTTCCCCGCGACCGGTGCCGCGCTTTATGCGCGGAACTGTTCCCGGCTTCTCTGATTCATTCCTTCAAACGCCCGTAGTGTGCCTTGAGCCGGCGCACTTCGACCATTTCCTTTTGCTCCATGGCTCCATGGAATTTTTGAAACGTGAAATGTATTTGAACCGCAATCGAAAGAAAATTTATGAAACTGAAAACAATTCTACTCGTTTTGATCGTCGCCGCCATCGGGACGGGCGCATGGTTTGTTGCGCAGAAAAATCACGCGCAGGCGGACGACGCGTCTGCTGACGGCCGCAAAATTCTTTATTACACCTGCTCGATGCATCCGTGGGTCAGGGAGCACAAGCCAGGCCCTTGTCCGGTTTGTGGCATGAAACTCGTCCCGGTCTACGAACAGGGCGGCGCTCAAACCGGCGGGCGGAAAATCAAATTTTACCGATCCACGATGAATCCTGGCGAAACCAGTCCGACTCCGGCCAAAGACAGCATGGGCATGGACATGGCGCCGGTTTATGAGGACAACGAAAATACCAATCTTGAAAAAGGCACGATCACACTCGAATCCGAAAGCATTAGCGTCATCAACGTGCAGACGGATTTGGTGGAACGCCGCCCGTTGCGCCACACGTTGCATCTCGCGGGTGAGATTGTCGGCAATTCCTGGACGGCGGCGTGGTTCGAGTTCACCGCGTATGAACGTGATTTGCTCTGGCTCAAAACCAAACAGACTTTTGATGTCATCGTGCCATCCGTGCCGGATAAAATTTACAAGGCGCAAATCAAACTCCACGGCACAAAATTATTTGCAGACAAAGACTTCGACATGATGAGCGGCAGCACGACCGTTCGCGCGGAGATTCTGAATCCTCCCATCGAGGCTGGCAACCTGGGCGAGCACACGATATTCAACGGCCTTCACGCCGAAGCCCATGTCGTCGCCGAAACCGAACCGACGTTGACGATTCCGCGCAGCGCGGTGATTTCGCGCGGCATCGGCCCGATGGTTTATGTGGACAAAGGCGACGGCCATTACGCGCCGCGCGCTGTGCTGCTTGGCCGCATGGGAGATGAACTCGTGGAAGTGCTCGCCGGTTTGAAGGAAGGCGAAAAAGTCGTCACGACCGGAAATCTTTTGATTGATTCCGAAGCGCAACTCAACGCCGGCCAATAAATCTTATGATCAATCGCATCATCGAATGGTCGCTGCGCAACCGGTTTCTCGTCGTGTGCGGCGCGTTGCTGCTCGCCGGATTCGGTGTCCGCGCGCTTTATCAAACGCCCGTGGACGCGATTCCCGATTTGAGCGAAAACCAGGTCGTCGTCTATGCCGACTGGATGGGACGCAGCCCGCAAGAAGTTGAAGATCAGGTCACCTATCCGCTCTCCGTGAATTTGCAGGGACTCGCCGGAGTGAAATCCGTCCGCGCCGCCTCGATGTTCGGCTTCTCGCTCGTCACGGTCATCTTTGATGACAAAATTGACAACTACTTCGCCCGCTCGCGCGTACTCGAACGTTTGAATTATCTCGGCGACGTTTTGCCATCAGGCGTCGAACCGAAAATCGGCCCGGACGCAACGGGTCTCGGCTGGGTTTACCAATATTATCTCGACGTTGATCCAAAAAATTCTCCGAACGGCGGCTATGACCTCGGCCAGTTGCGCTCGATTCAAGATTGGTTTGTGCGTTATCAATTGAATTCCGTTTCCGGCGTTGCGGAAGTCGCGAGCATCGGCGGCCACGCGCGACAATATCAGATCGAAGTCTCGTCGCTGAAAATGCGCGACCGCGGCGTGATGCTCTCAGACGTCATGGACGCCGTGAAGCAAAGCAATCTCAACGTCGGCGGAAAAATCATCGAGGAAAACGGAATGGAATTCGTCGTGCGCGGCATCGACCTCGTGAATTCCCTTTCCGATTTGGAAAATATCATCGTGCGGCAGAGCAGCGGCGCGGCGATTTATCTCAAGGACGTGGCGACGATCCAGCTCGGCGGCGATTTCCGGCGCGGCGCGCTCGACGTGGACGGACACGAAGTCGTCGGCGGGGTCGTCGTCATGCGCAACGGCGAAAACGCGATGGCCGTCATCAAGGGCGTGAAGGAAAAAATCTCGGAGATTTCACCCGGCCTGCCGCCGGGCGTCAGCATCAAGCCGTTTTATGACCGCAGCGATTTGATTTCGCGCACGATAGACACGCTCAAGCACGCCCTGACAGAAGAAGCGATCCTCGTCACGCTCGTCATCATCATTTTCCTGTTTCATTTCCGCAGCATCCTCATCGTCGCGCTGCCGCTGCCACTTTCGATTCTGTTTTCATTCGCGCTGATGAACCGCTTTGGCATCACGTCGAACATCATGTCTCTGTCCGGCATCGCCATCGCCATCGGCGTTCTCGTGGACGCGGGAATTGTCATGGTCGAAAATGTGATCCGCCGTTGCGAAAGCGCCGAAAAGGAAAGAAAACATCGCCTGAACTCCGGTGAAATTTTCAACGTCACGCTCGAAGCCGCAAAACAAGTCGGGCGCCCGATTTTTTTCGCGGTGCTCATCATCATTCTCGCGTTCATGCCGGTGTTCGCGCTGACCGGACAGGAAGGGAAACTGTTTCATCCGCTCGCGTTCACAAAAACGTTCGCGATGGTCGGCGCGGCGATTCTGGCGATAACGCTTGTGCCTGTCTTGTGTGTCTTGCTCGTGCGCGGGCCGTTCCAAGCCGAAGATAAAAACTGGCTGATGCGCGGACTGCTGGCAATTTACGACCCGATCTTGAGTCTGGCATTGCGCTTTCGCAAAACAGTCATTGCTCTTGCGTCAATCTCGGTTTTGGCGGCTTTGATTCTGGCGTTCGGTTTGCCGCGGCAAATCGTTTCGCAGATTTCAAAATTCAGTCCTCAACTGGCGGAAAATTTGCCGCGAGGCATGGGCAGCGAATTCATGCCACCGCTGAACGAAGGCAGCCTGTTGTTCATGCCGGTGCTGTTGCCGCAGGTTTCGCTTTCGGAAGTCCAGCGCGTCATGGCGTGGCAAGACACCGTGATTAAGCAAACGCCCGAAGTCGAATCCGTCGCTGGCAAACTTGGCCGCGCCGAAACGCCGACCGACCCCGCGCCCGCGCAGATGATTGAGACGACCATCATGCTCAAGCCCGAATCGCAATGGCGCGCGGGAATGACGAAAGACAAGCTTGTCGCCGAGTTGACGGAAAAACTTTCAGCGGTGCCCGGTTATGTCCCGGGATTTTTGCAGCCGATCCAAAACCGCATCTTGATGATCAGCACGGGCATCCGCGCGCAGGTTGGAATCAAAATTCTCGGCGACAATCTGGACGCGATCCAGAAAAAGGCGTTTGAGGTCGAGCGCGTTGTCCGCGAAATTCCCGGTGCGACCGGCGTCGCGGCGTCGCGGATGCAGGGCAAGCCGTATCTCAACATCGAAATCAATCGCGCGCATCTGGCGCATCACGGGATGCGGGTGCAGGATGTCTTGGATGTCGTCGAATCCGGCATCGGCGGAGTGAATGTTTCCACGGTCATTGACGGCCGACAACGGATTCCGATTCAAGTCCGCCTTGAGCGTGATGAACGCGACGACATTGAAAAATTGGGCGACATCCTCGTGCCGATGGGAATGGGGAAATTTATTCCGCTTGCGCAAGTCGCAAAAATCAGTCGCGACATCGGGCCGGACGAAATTGACAGCGAGAACGGACGACTGCGTGTTTTCGTCCAGGCGAACGTGCAGGACCGCGACCTCGGTGGTTTTGTGAAGGAAGCGCAAACGCGGATCGCGAATGAAATCCAGTTGCCGCCGGGCATGACGATCGAATGGAGCGGCCAATACGAAAATCAGATCCGTGCGCAGAAAACTCTGGAAATGATCGTACCAACAGTGCTGTTCATCATTTTTCTGCTGCTCTACATCGTTTATCACAGCCTGAAGGAAGCGGCGCACGTCATTCTCGCCATTCCGTTCGCGCTGACCGGCGGAGTTTTCCTTCAATGGCTGCTCGGTTACAATTTCAGCGTCGCGGTCTGGGTCGGTTATATCGCGCTGTTCGGAACGGCGATCCAAACCGGCGTCGTCATGGTCGTTTATTTGCAGGAAGCCGTCGCAAAAAAGCGCGCGGAGCTTGGCAACGCTTTCACGCGGGAAGATTTGCTGCAAGCCGTGAAAGACGGCGCGCGTTTGCGATTGCGTCCGAAAGTGATGACGGTCGCGACGGTCATCGGTGGCCTGCTGCCGATCTTGTGGAGCACACGTCCCGGCGCGGAAGTGATGAAACCGCTGGCTGCGCCCATCATCGGCGGCATGGTCAGCAGCCTCGCGTGCATTTTGATCGTGACGCCGGTGATCTTTGCCTGGCTGCGGGAGCGGGAAATGAAAAAGCGAACGGCCGGTTAAAGAAGATTATTTTTTATTGCGGGACTTCGATTTCCCGCCAAGTTTTTTTTCCAATTTCGCGAAGCGTTTGATCAATTCGGGCAGTTGTCGCAGCGATGCAAGCTGGCGCTTCCATTCTCCAATCGGTATCGCGGGCGTGCCCCATAATTTTTCGCCGTCCGAAATGTTTCCGATGACTCCGCCTTGCGCGGCAACGACGGCTTGATTCCCGATTTTCAAATGTCCCGAAACGCCAACCTGCCCGGCCAGCACGACGTAATTTCCGAGCTTCGAACTTCCGGCGATGCCGACTTGCGCAACGAGAAGGCAATGCTCGCCGATTTCGACGTTGTGCGCGACCTGCACAAGGTTGTCAATCTTTGTGCCTTTGCCGATGACCGTCGAGCCGAGCGCGCCGCGATCAATCGTCACGCACGCGCCGATCTCCACGTCGTCGCCGATGATGACATTTCCGATCTGCGGCACTTTGCGATGAACATCACCGTCTTTGACGTAGCCAAAGCCGTCCGAGCCAATGACCGTTCCGGCGTGAACGCGGACGCGATTGCCGATCTGCGAGCGCGGATAAATCGTGACGTTCGGAAACAGATTCACGTTGTCGCCGAGCTTGGAATCGTCGCCGACAAAATTTCCCGCCTGCAAAACGGAATTCGCCCCGATTTTCACGCGTTCGCCGACGACGCAATGCGGTCCGAGGTGCGCGGTCGCATCAACCTGCGCGGAAGCTGCGACGATGGCACCCGGATGTGTTCCGGCGGGGAATTTTTTTTCCGGAAAAAACAATGCGAGCACCCTGGCGAACGCGATACGCGCATCCGGCACCCGAATCAGGATTTTCTTCGCAGATTTGAAACGCTTGTCCGCGATGATGGCGGTGGCTTCGCTTTTTTCGGCGGCGGCAAAATATTCCTCGTTTTCAGCGAACGTGAGGTCGCCGGGTTTTGCGGAGTCTGCGGGCGCGAAATTTTTCAGGATGGCGTTGCCGTCGCCGACGACTTCGCCCCGGAGATGTCTCGCAATTTCAGCGGCAGTAGGCATTGCTCGCGCCCACTATAAACGCGGGCAAATCGAGTTCAACCCCAACTTTCGGAAAACTCACAAGCCGATGGGCGGCCACGAGTGGTAAATCCGCGTCGCGACGTTTTTTGGACAAGTACGGGATGATTGCGCACGACAAAATTTATTGCGGCACGATCCGGATACGCAGGAAGTGGGTTGGAGTCGAACTGACTGGCGCGAGATCGGTCACGGTGACGGTTTCCGTGCCGTTGCCATTGTCGGTCACGGTTTGCGACGTGTAACTCGCGCCGAAGTTCCAGATGCCGGAAGACAAATCGCCGCTGACTTCGGGAACGTAGCTGATGTCTGGCGGCGCGGGATGCGGGCGTTTGAAAGTGACGACCAAATGATCGCCAACCAGCGCGGGGGAAATCGGATCCGCGTTGGGAACATTCGGGTCGGTGCCGAACGCGTATTCGAGAATGTTGATGATGCCGTCATGGTCGGGGTCGGCGGAGTCGGCGGAGTTGCCGGAATTTGACGCCGTGCCGAAATGAGTCTGACGCCACGTCGCGCGCGGCGAGATCACGAGTGAAACCGGCACAGTGAAAAGGGGCCGGTTCGTATCGGTGGTTTGAACCAAAACGGTCGCTGTGTTCGTGCCATAAGAAAGTCCGGCGGGATTGAATGAAACGTTCACGACGTTTGATTGCGAGCCGGGCACAAAGCCCGCGTTATTGTCGAAACCCAGCCATGAAGTCGGAGTCAACCGGACTGAAAAATTATTCGGCGAGAGATAATTTTGGTTGAAGGCGACGGTCGCGCCCTGGGTGCGGTCGGCATTTTGAACGCCGACAGTGCAAGCGTTTGAAACGGCCACAGATTGATAATTCACCACAATCTCGCCGGTCGTCTTGAGGATGAGCTGGCAATTCACTGCAGCCGCGGCGGTTTTGAAACGCACATTTTGGAATTGCAGGGTGAAGGTGCCGTTGATCGTATCCGTAACAGTATACACATGGCCGGTTGTGATTATTAAGTCATCCCAGAAAAAGGCGATGCAGTTGGACGGCGCGGAAGAGTTTGGCAAACTCTTATTTATGGAAGTGTCTCCACTAAATGGGCTGAACGTGACGAATCCGTTCGGCGAAGCGTAAAGTTGCGTGAACGAGTTGGTGAAAAATGGGAACGCGAATCCGATGTTGATGGGTCCGGCGATGCCTTCGTCCACGGCCGTTTTTGGCGAAGCGATAGCGGTGAAGTTCGAGGAAATGTCCTGACCCAAAGCGGAAATGTCTTTCCATGTGAAGGCCGGTCCGCCGGGTTGAGCGGAATTGATCGCGCTGTAGGCGATTGGATTCGCGCCGGTGACAGAAAGCGAATAGCCCAGCGGCAATCCGCCGTTGTTCTGAATCTCAAGCGGCACGAAAAGCGCCGGCGAATTGGTGCCGAGCGTTTGCGCCAGATCCGATGCGATGACGTTTGCCTGCGGCGGCCGCCCGGTGTAAAGCGCGACGGAACGCAAAATGGCCGGCGTTTTCAACGTGACCGGATTTGCCCCGGCAACTGTGAAAGTGAAATTGCTGATCGGCGTTCCCGCAAACGTGTCCCACCAAACCGCCTTGTAAGTTCCAGCGTTCAGTCCTGAAACTTGCACTGTCCCGACTGCGCTGTTGTTTGCATTCGTATCGAAGACATTGTTGCGATTCCAAATCCAGGTTGCGTTGAAGCTGGAATTGCCAATCGCATAAGCGCTCAAGGCGGGCACATAGGGGTCAAGCGTGATGTTGCCGAGATTGATCCAATCCAGACCGGGATTGTAAATGTTGATGGTGTGCGAACCGGCGGCGACGGAAATGGACGCGGTAAAATTTGTGGACGTGTCGCTGCCCGTGGACGAAAAAGAAATGTTGGTCTTCAAATTTCCATCGAGAAAAATTTCAAGCCCGTCGCCCGATGCGGCAATCGTCAGAATTTGAACGGAAAAAGTCCCGCTTTGGGAATAATCCACGTCGAACGTGTAACCGTTCGGAGTCATGGAGCGGTGATAATCGCCTTGCAAATAACTGGGCGCGGATCCGATTCCATCGGGCGCGGCGGCGCCGACCGTAAAGGTATCTTGCGAAGCTGTTGCCCAGCCGCCGCCAAGCCCGAATGCCAGCGGGCCGTTCGCGCCGCCGGTCACTTGCGGAATGGATTTGTTCAAGACATTCTGGTCGCCCAGGCCGGACAACGTGATGAAATCGCTCGTGGCCTGGAAATAAATGTAATCATTTTCCCCGTCCATGCTGTCCCACCACCACGGATTTTCACTGCCGGATTGCCCATTCATCAAGCCGGCCCAAAGCGGAGCGTCCACGCCCAGCTTTGGAACGCCGTTCGTGGCGCACTCCGATCCAAAATCCGGCCTTACCGGCTGCGACGCGGTGATGTCGGTCGCGTCGCGCAATCCGCTGATGACGTCGTTCGGATAATCGTGATGCGTGTAATAATCGCAGTCGTCCCAAATCGGTTCGGTGAGGTCCGAACTCGTCGTGATCAAATGTTGATACGGGTCTTGTGAGCGGATGAACGTCGCCATTTCGTTGTGCCACGCCTGAATGAGGCTCCACTGTCCGTTTTGGCCGGCGTCGGTGTATTGCACTTCGTTGAAAAGTTCCCACGCCATGATGGAAGGCGAATAACCCCAGCGCGCGATGGAGTAACGAATTTTTCTTTTCGTCAAGGCCTTTGCCGTCGAGTTAGTGAAAAATTGCACCGGGTTGGTCATGAATCCGTTCGTGCTGCCGATGTCGTTGTTCAAGTTGTACGGATTTTCATTCCAATTCGGATCAACGGTCGTGGAATATTCTCCGTGATGGTGCAGCGTCATTTGAAAATGAATCCCCGCCTGCTCCGCCGCAGCGACAATCCCGTCCCACTTTTGCGCGACGGTTAGATTCAATTGCCCGGGCGGAAGTGTCGGACCGTATGGCGGCCAGTCCAGATTTTTTCCGTCCCAATATTCCATCCAGACGCGCGACCAGTTTTCATGCGCCCCGCCCATTTTCCAAAAAATGTTCGTGACACTATAAGTGATGTTATTGTCGGTCGCATCCCATGCAACGTCTTCACCGCGCGGAAAAAATCGTTTTCCGTTGCTCGTGATAAAACGGCGGGGATTTGACGGATCAATCCTGATGTAACCGGCATCCGTCGGCGGACCGGCGACAACCCACGAAGACGGCTGCAAATTGCTGACAGAAATCGGCGAGCCGTTCAACGTGACGCCACTGACACTGTACGTCCCGGCCATCGTCGGCGCGTGGCGAACGCGCCACGTCGTGCCGCCGTCGAAAAACGCGGGCAAAGAAATCGTCGTGGAATCCGGCTGGATGATTTGCACGCGGACGTCATTGCTGTAATCGAATGGATCCGTAATCGCGACATTCACGGTGAAAGAAGCTTCAATTTTAGGATATGTGCCTTGAGCGGAAATTTTTGCCGGGACGCAAAACGAAAAGACAACTATGGCCGCTGCTATTAAAAGTCTGTGCACGAGGATAAAGTGCTTTAATTTGCATGTTTCCGCAAGCCGGAGTCTTGAAACAATTCACTTTCGCGCGGCTACACTTGAAGCAATTTGATTTGTTTGCCTTCACTCTCAACCGCTTCGCCAAGCGTCTGCGTGGTGCGGCGGCGGCGCTCGATGATATGCTTGTCGAGCAGCGGATCGTAAGGCACGGGATATTTTCCATCGTAGCAGGCCATGCAAAAGGATTCCTTCGGCCTGCCGGTGGCCTTGACCATGCCTTCCTGCGAAAGATAATGGAGCGAATCGGCGTTCAGATATTTCCGGATTTCGTCCACGGAATTGTTCGCGGCCATCAGTTTGTTGCGGTCGGGAAAATCAATCCCATACACGCACGGGTTTTGATGCGGCGGGCAACTGACGACGACGTGAACTTCTTTCGCGCCGGCTTCCTTGAGCGTTTTCACGCGCGCCTTGCACGTCGTGCCGCGCACGATGGAATCGTCCACGATCACGACGCGTTTGTCTTTCACGAGCGATTCGATGAGATTCAGTTTCACGCGGACGTTGAAGTCGCGGATCAATTGCGTGGGCTGGAGAAAACTGCGGCCGACGTAATGGTTGCGGATGAACGCCATCTCATAGGGAATGCCGGATTCCTCCGCGTAACCGAGCGCCGCGCACACGCCGCTGTCGGGCACAGGAATCACCAGGTCAGCCTTCACCGGATGCTCGCGTGCGAGCTGGCGTCCCATTTCCTTGCGGACTTCGTAGACGCTTTTGCCGCCGAGGACGCTGTCTGGTCGCGCGAAGTAAACGTATTCAAAAATGCAGAACGCGCGACGTTTGTGTTCGGGAAACGCCTGAACGCTGACGAGGCCTTTTTCGTTGATGATGACGATCTCACCTGGCTCGACGTCGCGAACGAACTCGGCGTGAATCTGGTCGAACGCGACGGTTTCGCTCGCCAGCACCCACGCGCCGTTCGCCGTGCGGCCGATCGAAAGCGGGCGGAAACCGAACGGGTCGCGAGCGCCGATCAATTCCTTCTCGGTCATGATGACGAGCGAAAACGCGCCTTCGATACGGCGGAGCGTCTGCACGAGCGTGTTGTCCGAGCCGTTGAGCGACGGCTGGGCCAGCATCATCAAAATGATTTCGCTGTCCACCGTCGTCTGAAAAACGAGGCCGTTATTTTCGAGTTCGTCGCGGAGCTGCGCGGCGTTGGTGAGGTTTCCATTGTGCGCGATGGCGATCTGGCCACGCGCGCAATCCACGATGAGCGGCTGGGCGTTGCGAAGATTGGACGTGCCGGTCGTCGAGTAGCGCGTGTGGCCGATGGCCATTTCGCCAACGAGGTCGTGCAAAACTTTCGGGTCGTTGAAAACCTGCGGCACGAGGCCCATGCCGTGATGCTTGAAAAATTTCCCCTCATGGCAGGTGACGATGCCCGCACTTTCCTGCCCGCGATGCTGGAGCGCGTAGAGACTGTAGTAAGCGAGTTCGGCGGCGTTCGGGTGACCGAAAATTCCGAACACGCCGCAGTAATGTTTTGGGTAATTTTGTTGGTGTCTTTGCATTGCCGCGCCGCTGAATTCTCGCAAACAAAAACGCGCGGCGCAAGCCGGAATAAAACCGTCCGTTCCGATGCCCACCCGCCCGCGCATAATTTCCTAGCCAAACCGCCGGATGAAGTGTTAATTGGATTCCATTATGAACAAGGCAAAAAGAATCTTTTGGAGCGTTGTAATCGTATTGATCATAGCGGTCGCCGTCGCCGCCGTCATTGGAATCACCTTCCTCGACAAAATTGTGAAGACGGGCGTCGAGACACTCGGCCCGCAGATCACCAAAGTCTCCGTCAAACTTGACGACGTGCATATCGGATTGCTGACCTGCTCCGCGAAAATCAAAGGACTCGTGGTCGGCAATCCCGACGGCTACAAAACATCCGAGGCCATCAACATCGGATTGATGGATGTGGGCGTGAATCCGGCCTCGGTTTTGTCGGATAAAATCGTCGTGCGTTCGATTCGCATCGACGCGCCGCAAATCACTTTTGAAGGCGGGCTTGGCGGAAACAATTTGAGCAAAATTCTGGACAACGTGAACGCAACATCAACGACAACTACTCCGACCGCAACCAATGCCACCACAAAGGCCGTCAACAAATCCGGCAAAAAAATCGAGGTGGACGATTTTCTCCTGACAAACGCGAAAGTCCACGTCAGCCTCACCGACATGAACGGCAAGGAATTGACACTGACGCTGCCGCAAATTCATCTCACCAATCTTGGCGCAGGCACCGAAGGGTTGACGCCGGCTGAATTAACGCGCGCTGTTTTGCAAGAGATCACAACCGCGACGGTCAAGGCCGTTTCCAGCGCCGCCTCCGGTCTCGGCAAAGATGCCGTGGGCATCGGCGTGGACAAAGTCAAAAAAGGCATCGGCGGCCTGCTCGGCAAATAATTTCGCGGAACTTCTATGCGTCATCGCGCACACAGCCGGATCGGATTCATCATTGCGAAGGCGTGCCGTCGTAAGACCAGTTGATGTCCGGGTTGCCCGGATCGCCGATCTTGGTGCCCTTTTGATAGGCCATGTAGGTGTATTTGAAATAAGCGGCGTGGCTGTCGAGGAACGTGAGGTTTGCTCCGGCGTTGTGGCGCGAGGAGAGATGATTGAGCGATCCGCGCGCGGCACCCAGATCGTTGAGCGGATTCGCGCCGTAAAACAGAGTTTCACCGGAGTTGGCACGCACGTCTGAAAAAAAGACGAACGCCGAGGGATGTGATACCTGCGTGGCCTTGAAAGGAACGCTGGCGGGAACCAAGCCGTTGGTGCCTTTGAAATTGATTCCATAACTGAAGGCTACGCGATTCATCGGGTCCACTTCCGCGGAACGAAAAAGGGCGGCGGGACAATTGAAAATGCTGCGGCCGTTCACGAAATTGGTCGGATTGGCCGCGTATTGCCAAAGCGAATTTTGCGAGACATACGGCGGCAGGGCGTTGAACCACGCGCTGTTTCCGTAGCCGCCGGCGGCAAAACCGGCGAGGTCGCTCCAAAGGATATTATCTTGGTCGTAACCGCTGCGGGCACCGGGCGTGTTATTGGCGATGCTGAAATCGGGAAAGACTTGATTGTTGTCATCCAAATACATGTTGAGCGCGAGACCCCATTGCTTGAGGTTGTTAAGACACGCGGCGCGGTTGGCCTTTTGCTTGGCCCTGGCCAGCGCGGGCAAAAGCATCGCCGCGAGGATCGCGATGATGGCGATGACAACGAGCAACTCAATCAAAGTAAATCCGCGTGCATTTTTTCTCATGCGCGCAAGGCTCGCAGAAATAATTCCCCCACGCCTTCGGCGGCTTGCTTTTTTCTAACGGTGAATTGCGGCGGGAAAATCAAGCGGAACGCTTGAGAAGCGGATACAGGTTCGGGCAGCAGCCCATCGTCTGGCAGAACGCCTGGCTGAAATGGCTCATGCTGGAATAGCCGACTTCGAGCGCGGCCTCGGTCACGTTGAACTTGCCGGAGCGGAGCAGTTCCGCCGCGCATTCCATCCGCAACTGGCGGAGATATTGCGGGATCGTCACGCCGAGTTCCTGCGAAAATGTCCGGCTTAAATAAAACGGACTGCAACCGACGCGCCTGCCGAGTTCCAGCAAATCCGGCGGCCCGGCCAGATTGCCGCGCAGCAATTCGATGACTTTTTGTACCCGCTCTTGCGCGACACGTTTTTGTCGTTCGCAGAAAAATTCATCCTTGGCGGACACGAAGAAAAATTGCGCCATCAATTCCAAAACCTTGCTTTCAAACCAGACACCGCGACCGGCCAGCGGTGCGGAAGGATTTCGCAGCGCGGGGATCAGCCGCTGCTGTTCCGCCGTAAGCTTGTGCGGCTCGGAAATCGCACTGGCAGATTTTTTCCCGACGAGAACATTTTGAATCTGCGGATGCAATCCGGCTTTGTTTTCAACGACGTGGCGTTTCAAAAATTCGCACGAAATTTCCACCGTGACGAATTGATGTCGCTGCCGTGGCAGCCGTTGCGCTCCAAGCGATTCGCGTCCTGAAAAATAAAATGCCGCGCTTCCCGGCGGCAGTTCCTGCCGTTTTCCGGCCAGATGAAATTCCGCGTGTCCGTCGAGGTTCAGACAAATCTCGACGCTGTCAGGATGAAAACTTCCGGCCAAATCCAGCGGCGATTTGCATTCGAAGTCGTGCCATTCGACACTGAAGCCGTTTTCACGGAAACCGGCCCAAAGCGGTCGCCAGCCCGCGCTGACGGCACGCCAGGTGTCCGCTTCCGTGAACGCGTTCGTTCGCCGCGTCCGGTTTTTTTTGGAAATGCCCGAATCCATTGGAAAAGGATGATGAAGCGTCCGGCGGCGGAGTTCAAGCTTTTGCATCATGCCGCGAGTTTTAGATTGCAAGGGCGGCGATTTGATTTTAAAGTGCGAATGAAGCCCGAAAGTTTTTGAGGTTATGTATTTTGGCGTTGATTACTATCCCGAGCAGTGGATATTTCCTTACGGCGGCACCGCCGAAAATCCCGAAGGCGCATGGGAACACGATGCCGAACTGATGGCAAAGGCGGGCATCAACGTCGTCCGCATCGGCGAATTTTCCTGGGGCATCTGCGAACCTGAAGAAGGCAAATACGATTTTCTCTGGCTGCGCCGCGTGATGGACATCATGGCCGCGCACGGAATAAAAGTCGTCGTCGGCACGCCGACCGCCGCGCCGCCAATCTGGTTCGCGCATAAACATCCCGAAATTCTCCCGCTTGACGAACACGGTCAGGTCAAGCATGAAGGCACGCGCCGCGCCGTTTGTTTCAACAACGACACTTTTTGGAACGCTTCCAAAAAACTCGTCGAACACATGGCCGAGGCGCTCGGCGACCATCCGCAACTCATCGCATGGCAGATCGACAGCGGCCTCGGCGGACATAACACCGAATGGTCGTTCAATGAAGACTCGCGGCTGGAATGGCAGAACTGGCTCAAATTGAAATACGAGACGGTTGAAAATCTCAACGACAAGCTCGGTCTGCGCTACGGAGGACAAATTGTTTCTTCGTTCGATCAGGTGCCGATGCCCATGCACGCGCCCGCTCCACACAACCCGGCGTTGCAGCTCGACTGGAATCGTTTTTGCAGCGACAGCATCATCGCTTTCGTGCGGATGCAGGCCGACGTTCTGCACGAGCGCTGCCCAAATCATCCCGTCACCGTAAATCTGCGCGCGCTCCAGCGGAAATTCGATCACTTCGACATGGCCGCCGTCGTGGATTTCGTTTCCGTCGAGAGCAACGCCGCCATCAAAGCCAAGTCCTCCGAACTCGCCTGCGACATCGACATTCTTCGCTCGTTGAAAAAATCCGACATCAAGACGCCCGACGGCGA
>CAZHXG010000035.1:0-19990 GCA_964536285.1 uncultured Bifidobacteriaceae bacterium | reverse complement strand
CGCTCTGTTCGCCGACGAGTCCGATCCACACGATTTTGTGCGAGACGGTCGCCGACACGCGCGCGTGGCTGCGGCACATCAATTATGCCGAGGGCGTTTTTTTGCAGGAATATCTCGGACGCGCCGAGGCCGGGCACATCGCGCTTGTCAGCGGCGGCGAAATCCATTCGCTCGTCACGAATCAGGAATACAAATACGCCTTCAACGACAACATGGGCATCGTCGCTGGCGCACCGCTGGGCGGAATTGTCGAGCGCGACGAGAATGACAAATACGGTCTGGCGCGTGAATTGATTCATCCGCTGAAACCGTGGCTGCGAGAATCGAAATTCAACGGGCCGTTGCAAGTCACGGCCATGAAGCGCGGCGGCAAGTGGCACGTCATCGAATACAACATCCGCATCGGCGTCACGTCCGGCCCGATGATTTTGCGGATGTTGAAAAATCCGGCGGAAACTGTTTTGCGAACCGCGCGAAATGAAAAATTGAAATTGCAATTCAATGACAAATTAAATTTCGGCTGCTCGCTGACACTGGCCGGTTACGGCTATCCGTTCACGCAGGTGCGCGGGCCGCAATTGCCGCTGGAAGTAGACGGCAAATTCGATTGCGATGTTTGGTGGAACGAAGTCGCGCGCGGCGCGGACGGAAAATTATTTTCCACCGGCCATCGCATCGCGGACGTAATCGCGCTCGCGCCGAAGCTGGACGCGGCCATTGCGAAAGCTTACGGGAACATCCGCAAAATCCGCGTCGTCGGCAGTTATTTTCGCACGGATGTCGGCCAGAGTTTGTGGCCGCCGGGCAAGACGTGATTCGTGAATGGTTGAATCGTCACATCGGACTTGTGCGGGACGATTCACGATGCAACGATTCAGCGATTGAACGATTTTTGATTTGATGAATTTGAATTCCAAAAATTTTCCGCCGCGTCCAGCGTGGACCGAGATTGACCTCGGCAAACTGCGCCGCAACTTGCAATTGATTCGCGGCGATTTGCCGAAGAACGTGCAGTTAATGGCCGTCGTGAAAGATGAGGCTTACGGCCATGGCGCACTCGACGTGGCGCGCGTCGCAGTCGAGGAAGGCGCGTGGGGTTTTGGCTTGAGCACGCTGGAAGAGGCGATGACGTTGCGCGACGCAGGCATCACCGCGCCGCTGCTGCTGCTCGGTGAACGGCAGGAGGCCGAACTCGAATGGTGCGTGGCCCATGACCTGACCGTTTGCGTGAACGAACCGCACACCGTCCGCGCGCTCGCGAAAATCGCGGCGAAGTTCGGCAAGCAAGTTCCGGTTCATGTCAAAATTCACACAGGCATGAGCCGTTATGGCGTGCGCTGGGACGAGGCGCTGCCGCTCATCGAAAAAATTGTCGCGGAAAAATCGTTGTCGCTCGAAGGCGTGATGACGCATTTCTCGCAATCGGATGAAACGGAAAAAACGTTTGCGAATTTGCAATTCGCGCGGTTCAACGAAGTGCTGCAAGACCTGACGGCCCGCGGCATCAATGTGAAGCTGCGCCATACCTGCAACAGCGGCGGTTTTCTGGATTTGCCGCACGCGCATCTGGACATGGTGCGCGTGGGCATTTTGCTTTACGGCGTTTTTCCGTCGCTGGTCTGCCGGAAAATTCACGGCATCGAGCCGGTGATGTCCGTGAAGGCGAAAATCGCGGCGATCCAAAAATTAAAACCCGGCGAAGTCGTCGGTTACGGGATGCGTTACACGGCGACGAGCGAACGGCGCATCGCGATTTTGCCGATCGGTTACGGCGACGGTTTTCCGCGTGTGCGCAACGAAGGCTGCGCGCTCATCCACGGCCGGCGCGCGCCGATTATCGGCGGCATCGCGATGGACGCGTTGATGGTGGATGTCACGGACATTCCGCAGGCGCAGATGTGGGACGAGGCGGTCATCATGGGTAAACAAGGCAATGAAGAAATCACCGTGCGCGACATCGCGAAGCTGAAAAATTCCGTGACCTACGACGTGCTGACAAGCTGGCGGCTGCGGCTGCGCAGAAAATCGGTGAATGGAAAAAAACTTTAGCCACAGATGGACACAGATGGAACACAGATGAAGCGAGAAACAATTTTTAGCCGTGAACCGCAGAAAGCATATCGCTACACTCTGTGGCGGGCATGGCAACAAACGGGACAAAAGCAAAACCATTTTGTAATGTTTATCGGACTCAACCCTTCAACTGCCGATCAAGAAAGCGATGATCTGACCGTTCGCCGTTGCGTAGGATTTGCAAAAAACTGGGGCTATGGTGCGCTGTGCATTACAAACCTGTTTGCCTTCCGAGCAACCAGCCCCAAAGTAATGAAGCAGCAGAACAATCCAGTTGGAAAACACAATTTGCGACACTTGATAGAGTGTGGAACGCAGGCAGACTTGACAGTCGCAGCTTGGGGCGCTGCCGGTGTTCATAGAAAGCAAAATACTTTTGTGTTGGAAAAGCTGTCAGAGAAAGGAATCAACCTCTTCCATCTTGGGTTAACTAAACACGGACACCCGAGACATCCGCTCTATTTGAAAGCTGATGCAAAACCAAAATTATTCAAACCGCGAAAAGATGGTCGTTATGAACAATGAATTTATCTGTGTTTCATCTGTGTCCATCTGTGGCTAAATAAAATTTGTGAAACTCCTTTTCTCCGAACAAAATTCCGATTACGAAAACTACCAGTTTCCGTATGCGGTCTGGGCGTTTCCCGAAGCGGGCGAAACGCCGGCGGACATTTTCAACGCCGGCTTCCTGCCGTCGTCACGCAATCTGGACCGGTTTTATCTGTGCCGGCAGGTGCGCGTGAACCTCGCGAAGTTCAAGCCGTCGTCCGAGAACCGCCGGATTTTGCGCAAGGGCGCGGGCATTGACGTGAAGCTCGTGCCGCGCGACAAATACGATTACACGCCGGAACGCCGCCAGTTTTTCAAGACCTACGCCGACATCAAGTTCGGCAAGGACGTGATGACCTTCGAGCGGCTCGACGCGCTGTTCGCCTCGCCCATCATCTCGCACCTGCTCGTGTTCACGGATTTGGAAACGGAAAAAGAAATCGGCGTCGCGACCATTTATCTGGAAGGCAAGTCGCTCGCGTTTTACTACTACGCGTTTTACGACCTGAATTATTACGCGCGCAATCTCGGCATGTTCATGATGACCTCGGCGGTGGCGCTGTTCGCGGAGCGCAGTTGCAAAAATCTTTACCTCGGCACGTGCTATTCGGACAACGCGCTCTACAAGACGCAGTTCGCCGGCGCGGAATTTTTCAACGGCTTCCGCTGGTCGGACGATCTGGACGAGCTGAAATTCATCATCCAGCGCGACAAAAAGGATTTGTCGCAGCACCTGCTCGAGACGGAGGAATTCCGTGAAAAGTTTTACGGCGGCGATCTGGAAAAAATGACGGACGCGAGCGAGTTCCGGGTGAAGATGAAGTGAACGGGCAAATATAAATTTTCAAGTGTCGAGTATGTCCCAATCTTCTCCAAGCACCCAACGCAGAGTAGACAATTTACCGTTTAGCATACCCCACTCAAAATCGTCTTTGTAATAGTTACGAATTTTCTTCTTGCCGTATTTTGCTTCGGCTCGACGCATAGCAGCGAGCATTCCCTTTTTAATCTCGGGCGTGATGGTTTCTGTCCCTTCTTTTAATTTACGCTGTAAGACGAGTTTCCGATCATACCAGATTACGTCACTAAATTCCTGCTCCGCTTTGAGGATTTGGTTGATTGGCCGAGTTTTTGTAGGCATCAAATTATATTCCATTAAGAGCGACCGTTTATTTCCCGTGAGCTGTTCAAGCTGTGGTCGTTCCCAATATTTAATTCGAAATGGCGGTGTGCGATTACGTTCGTATTTTTCAAGATAATCTTTTGCAGGATTGGAAAGAAAACCTGAAGCAACGATCAAAGCGGTATGCGGACGTTCGGCTTCAGCCCATGTTAAAAGATTCTGAATGTCTCCGGGTGGCACACCCTTTTTGTAATGCTTACAATCCACGAACCAAGTCTCAATATGTTTGCTTTTATCAATTTCTTCACGGATTTGCTGACAAACAATGTCTCGGCCAGAATCTGCGGGACTATTATTGTGCGCTGTTCCTTTTCGCCAATTTACATTTATGAAGCCGAGACGAGAAAGAAGATGAAGAGTAAATTCTTCAAAATCTGTGTCGGATAGCGAACTGAAATCAAGTTTTGGCATTCCGTTAGTAAATTATCATTCGCATTCAAAACATACAATCGCATCCTTTTAATTTTAAGATTTCTTTTGTTCAGTTGAAGTCAGCTGGCAATTCCAAAGCTGCTTCCGAAATAGAAATCGGCTCAAGCGTCATCGGCTCGTCGTGAGCCAGATAATTTTCGCAGACGCGGAAAAAATCCGCCGTGGTCGTCACGCGGCGGATTTCGTGCAGGAATTTTTCGCCAATGCCTTCGCCGATGAAGTTCATGAATTTTTTCATCCGCATCACCTGCGACGATTCCTTCACGCCGGGCGTGATTTCGTTTTCCCACAGTTCGCGGATATACACCAGCACGTCACGACCGGTCGGCAATTTTATTTTTTCACCGCGAAACTGCGCGCGAATCTGGTCGAACAGCCACGGATTGCGGATCGCGCCGCGTCCGATCATCAATCCGCGCACATTTGTTTCGGAAATTATTTTTTGCGCCTGCTCTGCGCTGTGGACATTTCCATTCGCAAAAACCGGGCAGCGCAATTCGCGCGCCGCCTGCGCGATCAAATCGTGGCGCACGCCGGGGCGATACATTTGTTTGACCGTGCGCGCGTGGACGGTGAGCAGGTCAATCGGATGTTTCGCAAAAACTTTCAGCAGCGTGTCAAATTCCTGCGGCGATTCAAAACCGAGCCGCGTTTTGACCGTGAACGGAATCGTCACCGCGTCGCGCAGCGCGCCGAGGATGGCGTCAATCTTTTGCGGCTCGCGCAAGAGTCCGCCGCCCGCGCATTTGCGATAAACGATCGGCGCGGGACAGCCGAGGTTCAGGTCAATCGCGGCGACGGGATAATTTTGCAACTCCTTCGCAGCACGCACGAGCGATGGAATATCGTTGCCGATGAGTTGTGCGATGACGGGCCGCCCCGTGGGATTTTCCGTGATGGATTTGAGAATCCATTTTTCTAGATGCGAGACGGCGTGGACGCGAAAGTATTCCGTCCAATAAACATCCGGCCCGCCGTAGCGCGCGATGACGCGCATGAATTCGAGCGTCGTCACGTCCTGCATCGGCGCGAGCGACAACACAGATGTTTCGGCGCGGAGCAATTGCAAAAATGTTTCGGACGAAGTCACGCGAACCGAAAGTCTGCCGCACGAACGCGCCGAGGCAAGCGCGCAGTCGAAAGTGAAATCATGCTGAATGGCAATTGAACTCGACTTTCTGCGTGTGCCGCGTTTTCCTTTCGCGAATGAAAATCCACTTCTTCGGCGCGGCGCGCACGACCACGGGTTCGATGTATTTGATTGAGGTCAACGGCAAAAAACTTTTGCTCGAATGCGGTTTGTTCCAAGGACATCGCCAGGAATCGGAAGAACTTAACAAGAGCCTGCCGTTCGATACGAAGCAAGTGGATGCCGTCGTCTTGAGCCATTCGCATCTGGATCACGCGGGCAAACTGCCGAGCCTTTGCAAAACTTACGACGGCCCGATCCACTGCACATCCGCGACGCGCGACCTTTGCGGTATCATGCTCGTGGACTCGGCGCACATTCAGGAACAGGACGCGATTTTCGTCTCCAAAGTCCGCGCGCGAAAGCATCAGCCGCCCGTCGAGCCGCTTTACACCACGCCTGACGCGCAAAAGTGCGTGCAGCAACTTGTCGCGCACGATTACGAAAATCCGTTTCAACCCGTGCCCGGCGTGACCGTCACGTTCCGCGACGCCGGACACATCCTCGGTTCGGCGCAGGTGATTTTGGACATTTCAGAAAACGGAAAAAAATTTCGCTGGCTGTTCACTGGCGACATCGGGCGCGGCGGCGATGAATTGTTGCGCGACCCGATTCCGGTCGAGAACGTAGATTATCTCCAGATCGAATCCACTTACGCCGCACGCATCCACGAAAATCGCCCGGACGCGGACGATTTGGTCAACAAATACGTCGGCGAAACGCTCAAGCAACGCGGCAAAATAATTATTCCCGCGTTTTCCGTCGGGCGCACGCAGCAAATCGTTTATGTGCTGCACGAATTGACCTGCGCCGGAAAACTGCCGCGCATCCCGATTTTCGTGGACAGCCCGTTGAGTGTAAACGCGACGGAAATTTACAAAAAACATCCCGAATGTTTGCGCGACACGATTTACGACACGCTGTGCAACAACGAAGATCCGTTCGGCATGAACAATCTCACTTACATCGCGAGCGCCGAGGATTCCAAAAAATTGAATGACCGCCACGAACCGATGATCATCATTAGCGCGTCGGGCATGTGCGAAGGCGGACGCATCCGGCATCATCTGAAAAACAATCTCGGCGACGCGAAAAATCTGGTGCTGTTTATCGGCTATTGCGCGGAAGGCACGCTCGGCGCGATGATCGTGGCGGGCAAAACGCCCGTGAACATCTTCGGCGAACCTTACAGCGTCCGCGCGAAAATTGTTTCCCTCGACACCTATTCCGGCCACGCGGACAAAAATGAATTGAAGCGCTACGTCGAAAAACTTTCCGGCGACATCAAGAAAATCGTCTGCATCCACGGCGAAGAAACGCAATGCCTCGCCCACGCGGAAACTTTGCGCGCGATGAAACCGAAGGCCCAAGTCATCGTGCCGGCATATAAGCAGGTGGTGGAGATTTGAATTTATGGAAAGCCAAACCGATATTTGCAGAGAAATTCTCTACGAATTTATCGAAAAATGGACCGTCGATGAGATTAAGCAAATGCCCCTTGAACAATATGTTTCGGTCGGTGACAAGGATACTTTTTGCCAATGGCTTGAAACTAGAACAAGAAAACTTGGCAGCATTAAGGGAGTCAATTCAAGTAAGTTTGGAATTTACAAGCGGCGCGACAAATCCAGAAGACCAAAACCTCTTCATAATGACAACGATTACTCATGGCAAAAATTTTACGGCGACGACCGCAATGAAGCATTTAAGAAAATTAAAGCCGAGATATTGCAAATAATTGATTACGCCGAAAAGGACAGTTTGAACACATAGATGATTTACATTTAACACAATTCGTTCGATGGAAAATTGCCTATCTCTATTCCGGCGAGCGGCTCATTCCGATTTTCAAGAAAGATGTTTTAGTAAAAATCGCGAATCATTTTGGTTTGGCGGCAGATTACAATACTCCTAATTCTGCGATTCAAAGAGTAATGATGGAAAACAAACCGGCACATCTTTCAATCTATGAGTATTCAGAAGAACTTTTTAACAAATTCGGCGATAAGAAGAAAAACGCTGAAGATCAAAAAGAAACAAGAAGAACAGTCAGACGTGCAACGGGTCACAAAAATACCCAGACGCAAATAAGAAGAGGAACTGCGACTCATGTAGCGGTTCAAAAACATAATCTTTTGCAGGAAAAATTAAAAAATAAATTGATTGCAGAATACGGAAAAGAAAATGTCTTTTTGGAGAAAAATTTTGTCGATATAAAAGTAATCCAATCGGACAAAATTTACCTATACGAAATTAAATCTTCTGCATACGCGAGCGACTGTATAAAAGAAGCATTGGGACAAATTCTTTCATACGCGCATAGAGACAGCGACAAAAAGCCGAAACAACTCATCATTGCAGGACAATATCCGCCGAATGGTGATGAAATTGAGTTTATCAATTATGTGAAAGAAAATTTGAATCTCAATTTTAGCTATCAGCACATCGATTTGGAGTGATACGGCTCTTTAAATTTAATCCCTGAAATTCACAAACTGCACGGCCACGGGAAATTCATGGGTGCGCACGGCGGCGATGACGGTCTGCAATTCGTCGCGGCTCTTGCTGTTCACGCGCACTTCGTCGCCCTGGATCTGCGTCGTCACCTTGAACTTGCCGTCGCGGATGAAGCCGGTGATCTCCTTGGCCACCGCGCTCTCGATGCCCTGCTTGATCTTGATGCTCTGCCGCGCGTGGCCGAGCGGCGAGATGTCCGGGTCGCATTGCTCCACGCTTTTCATGCTGATGCCGCGCTTGGCGAGCTTGCCGATGACAATCTCGTTCAGTGTGCTGACTTTGAACTCGTTGTCGGCGGTCAGTTTGATCTCCGCTTTTTCCAAAACGATTTCCCATTTGCTGCCCTTGAAATCGAAGCGGTTGGCCAGTTCCTTTTTGGCCTGGTTGACGGCATTCTCGATTTCCATCGTGTTGACCTGCGAAACAATGTCGAATGAAGGCATAATTTGATTTTAGATTTAAGATTTATGATTTGCGATTGTGTTCGCTGGCGCAAATCTTAAATTTCATTTGCAGATTGAACATTTTGAATTTTTTTGCCAGCTTCCGTCAAATGACCGAAATCAAATCCAACGCCGACATCGAGCCGTGCCTTTCGGTCGTGATGCCCGTCTTCAACGAGGCGGCGACAGTCGGCGAAGTCATCAAAACAGTTTTGGCGCAACGCCCCGTTCAACAACTCGTCATCGTCGACGATTGTTCCAAAGACGGGACTTGGGAAAAATTGCAGCCGCTCGCGCAAAACGAATCGCGCATCAAGCTCGTCCGCCACGAAATCAACCAGGGCAAGGGCGCGGCGTTGCGGACGGGCATCGCGCACGCGACGGCTTCCATCGTCATCATCCAGGACGCGGATTTGGAATACGATCCGGCGGAATACTTCCGATTGCTCATCCCGATTTTATCCGGCAAGGCGGACGTGGTTTTCGGCTCACGCTTCATCGGTTCCGACGCGCATCGCGTTTTGTATTACTGGCACTCGGTCGGAAACAAATTTCTGACGACATTTTCAAACATGGCAACGGGCTTGAACCTGACCGACATGGAGGTTTGTTATAAAACGTTCCGGCGCGAAATCATCCAGAAAATTTCAATCGAGGAAAATCGTTTCGGATTCGAGCCGGAAATCACGGCGAAAGTCGCGCGCCTGAAAGTGCGGATTTACGAGGTCGCCATTTCTTATAACGGACGGACTTACGCCGAGGGCAAAAAAATTGGCTGGCGCGACGGATTCCGCGCCTTGTGGTGCATCTTCAAATATAATTTTTTGCGCGGCCCATAGACGGTTATGCGAACGGCCGCTTTTCTCTGGCTTTGCTGGTGCGTGTATTTCAATTGCGCCGGCTGGGCGCTGTCGGCGCTGCATGAATTGAACGTGGCGGGTTATTCGGTCGCGCTGGCGCTTGGATTCGCCGCGTTGCTGCTCTGGCGCAAAAAATATTCCGGAAAAAAGTCACCGGAAATTCACCGGCGGAAATTCCGCCGCCGCTTTTGCAGGCCGCTTCCGTTCATATTCCTGATCGTGGCCGCGATGGCTTTTGTTGGCGGCGCGATTTATCCGCCAAACAATTACGATGCGCTGACCTACCGGCTGCCGCGAATGCTGAACTGGCTTGCCGCCGGGCATTGGTTTTGGATTCCGACAATCAACGACCGGATGAATTATTCCGCCTGCGCGTGGGAATGGACCGCGATGCCGGTTTTCGCGCTGCTGCATTCGGATCGCGGCTTGTTTCTGATCAACGCAACCGGTTTTCTTCTGATGCCGGGATTGATTTTTTCCGTGTTCCGGCAATTGGGCGTGAATCGCAAAGCGGCCTGGATCTGGATGTGGATTCTGCCGCTGGCTTACGGTTACGCGACCCAGGCGGGCGGCATCGGAAACGATCTGATGGGCACATTGCTGGGCTTGATGTCCGTCCATTACGGTCTGCAGGCGCGACGTTCCCGAAACGCAAAGGACGTCTGGCTTGCAGTGCTTGCCGCGGCGTTGATGACCGGCACAAAAGTTTCCAATCTGCCGCTGCTGTTGCCGTGTCTCGTCGCGGTCTGGCCGGCTTTGCCGCGATTGCGCGAACGATGGATTGGCAGTGTCGCTATCATGGCCGTTGCCGCGATGATTTCCGCCGCGCCGACCATGGCGTTGAATCAACTCAACACCGGTGCCTGGAGCGGCGATCCGAAAAATTCAGGCCAGATGCAGATTAAAAATCCAGCGGCGGCATTTCTTGGCAACGGTATTTTGCTGCTGCAGCAATCCTTCATGCCGCCGGTGCTTCCCGAAGCGCGCACGGCCAACGACTGGCTGAACGAAAAAATGCCCGATTCATGGCGTCGCACGCTGGAAGAAAAATTTCCGAGATATTATTTGAATCATCTCAACGAATTGCCGCAGGAAGAGACCGCCGGACTGGGACTCGGCACGACGCTGCTCCTGCTCGCGACCATCGGCATCGCAATTTGTGAATTCACACGGAAAAGATTGTTCCCGAAAATGTCGCTCGTCGGTTTGGCAGCCTGGATTTCAGTTCTTTTTTTCATGTTCAAAATGGGATCGGAAGCCACGGCCAGACTGCTCCTGCCGTATTATCCGCTGGCCATTGTTCCAATTTTGTTGTTTCCGATCCGGGAATGTTTTTTGCGTTTTCGAGTCTGGAAAATTTTTGCCGTGCTGGCGGCCTTGAGCGCTTTGCCGGTGGTTGTTTTGTCTCCGTCGCGTCCCTTGTGGCCCGCCTTGTCCGCATCCGAATGGCTTCTGCGACATTATCCCGATAAACAGGCGGTGCAACGGACTGCGGCGGTCTATTCCGCCTATGCACATCGCAATGACGCGCTCGCGCCGTTGCGTGTCGCCCTGCCCGATGGCGTTTTGAAAATCGGTTTTTTCGCCGGCGGAAACGACATGGATTATTCGCTTTGGCGTCCGTTTGGCGTCCGGCAAATTGAATACCTGCGAGTGGGCACCAATCAGTCCGTCAATATTCCCGACGATGTCGAATGGATCGTCGTCAAACGCGCCGCCTGGCAGGAATTTTGCAACACGCCGCTGGAAACGTGGGCGGCTCAACACCACGCTAAAATCACATTGTCAGTTCCCATTGTAACGCTGATCGCCTGGGGCGAACAAACCTGGTGCGTGTTGCACATCGAAAAACCCTGACTCGCCAAACGGTTTCGCGTTAGCTTAAATTCCCCGCGTGGCCGATTCCATCGAACTCACAATCCTGATGCCCTGCCTCAACGAGGCGGAAACGATCACGCGCTGCATCGAAAAGGCGAAAATCGGAATCCAGCGCGCCGGCGTGCGCGGCGAAATCCTCATCGCCGACAACGGCAGCACCGACGGCTCGCAGGCCATCGCGGAAAAATCCGGCGCGCGCGTCGTGCAAGTGAAAGAAAAAGGTTACGGCAATGCCCTGCGCGGCGGCATCAAGGCGGCGGCGGGAAAATGGATCCTCATGGGCGACGCTGACGACAGCTACGATTTTTCCGAGGCCGACCGCTTCGTCAAAAAATTCCAGGAAGGATTTGAATTGGTCATGGGCTGCCGTCTGCCCGTCGGCGGCGGCGCCATCATGCCCGGCGCGATGCCGTGGAAAAACCGCTGGATCGGAAATCCAATCCTTTCGTTCATCGGACGATTGTTTTTTAAATGCCCCGCGCACGATTTTCACGCCGGACTGCGCGCGTTCACCAAGGACTCGCTGGAAAAAATGGATTTGCAGACGACCGGGATGGAATTCGCCTCGGAAATGATCATCAAGGCGACGCTCAAAAAACTGAAAATCGCCGAGGTACCCATCACGCTGCACAAGGATGGGCGCTCGCGCCCGCCGCACCTGAAACCGTGGCGCGACGGCTGGCGGCATTTGCGCTTCATGCTGCTCTTTTCGCCACGCTGGCTGTTTCTTGTGCCCGGAATTTTTTTGTCGCTGCTCGGATTTGTCTTTGCCGCGCGGCTTTCGCTCGGCGATTTTCAGATCGGCGGCGTGCTTTTGAACGTCGGCACACTGGCCGTCGCCTGCATGACCGTCATCGTCGGTTTTCAACTCGTCGCCTTCGCATTCTTCACCAAGGTTTTCGCGATCGCCGAGGGGCTTTTGCCTGATGACCCGAAACTCACGAGTGTCCTGAAAATTTTCACGCTCGAAAAAGGAATCATTTTCAGCCTGCTCGTTTTGATCGGCGGAATCTTTTTGCTCGCGCAGGCCGTTTGGATTTGGCGGCAGGCGGATTACGGAATCCTGTCAACGGAAGAAAATATGCGCCGGCTGATTCCGGCAGCGACGCTCGTCGTCCTCGGCATCCAGGGGATTTTTTCCAGCTTCTTCATGAGCGCGCTCGGATTGAAAACCACAACGCGCAAACCGCCCGGCGTTTGATCGGATCAAATCCGCAATTTTTCGACTTCAAACGGGCGGCAGTCCAGGCCGATCTTTGAATTCGCGGAAAAATCCGGCTTCGGATTTTGGTTCATCAAACTCACCAGACTGTCGCTGCGGAAATCCAACTTCAATCCACAAATCTCGGCGGATTTCAAACCAAGCCAGACCAATCGCCACGGCAGCGGGAAGAATTTCGGTTTTTTGTCCAACGCCCGCGCGATCTCCAGAAGCAGTTTTTTGAACGGCCACGGCTGTCCGTTCGCCGCCGTCAAAATTTGCGGGGCGATTTCAATGTTTCCCGCCGCGAATTTTTCGGCGAAGGCGCACAAATCTTCGTTGTGGACAAGGAACTGGATTTGCGAACCGTCGCCGATCATCGGGATCACGGACGACTTGCGGACTTGCGCGGCCAGTTTGCCGAACATCCCGCCCGGTTCGCTGCCATAGACAAGCCCGGACCGGATCGCGAGCGCGCCATTGTCCAGCGCGATTTTTTCGATCTCCAGTTTCGCCTTGCCGTAGAGCGAGCGGCAGCCGTCGTAAGCGGCGATGGACGAGATGCAGATGATTTTTCCGACGCCCGCCGCGCGCGCCGCTTCCAGAATTTTCCGGGAACCTTCGACGTTCACCGCCCGGATTTCGTCCCGGCGCAACGGTTTGAAATCGTAGGCGCAATGCACGAGCGCATTCACGCCTGCGAGCGATTGCGGCGAAATTTCCCCGCCGAGTTGAAATTTCACGGCGCGTGAATTTGGTTTCGGCTGTCGGGTCAGCTCCAAAATCTCCCAGCCGCGTCCGGCGAAAAATTTCTTGATGCAACTTCCGACGTAACCGTTGCTGCCGGTGATCGCGCAAATCTTTTTGTCGCTCATAAAATCTTAAAATGTCGCCGTTTCCAGGCCGATGCGGTGCGCGTTGGCCATCACGGAAAATGTGATGGTCGTGGCCGGCACGCCCGGCAGCACGCTCGCATCCACGGCGTGGACGCGCGACCAGCCGTGCGGCCGACCAAGGCAATCGCTTTCAAATTTTCCGGGCCGCTCGCGCATCGGAAACGAGCCGCCGGAGTGAAAACCGCGCCCGGGTTCGCCAATTTGCAACATCGGTTGGACGGCGATTCCACCGATTCGACGCGATTGCTTAAGTAGTTCGCGCAAGATTCTTTTCACGACGCGGCGCGTTTCGGGATTCAATTTCGCTTCGAGCCGCAAAAAATCCTTTTCGCCGTCGCGTTTCAGGGTCATTTCAATCGCCGACGATTCGTCGGAGTGCAGATAGCCTTGCACGACGAGCAACCGCTCCTCGATCTGGCGCGCGAACATTTTCAACGGACCGAGCGATTTCTGGACGGCCTGCCCGATGATGTCGCTGTAACTGTAAATCTGCAAATGCACGGGGCGGCGGCTGATTTGGGGATGGTTCAATTCAATGAAAAGCTGGCTCAAGGCGTAAAGCGCCTCGGTCTGCACGCCGCGCGCGCGGCGCGCGAGCAAAATCGGAAATATAAAATACTGGCTGTCGCGCAACGTCAGCGGGTGATCGTAATCGTTTTGCGAACGCAACAGAATCTGCGCGGTCGGGATCACGCCCGACGCGAGATAAACGCGGTCCGCTTCAAACGAAAGCGGCGCGTTTGTCCGCCGGTTGAACCCTTCGATCAAAACTTTTCCGGATTCTTCGCGCAATTTGGTGACGATGACATCGCGCTGATATTTGAATTTTTCCTGAAGGAGCAGTTCGCGCACGGTGTCGGCGGAATTGTAAATGCAGCCGTAAACGCAGCCGGTCATGCACTGGCCGCAATGGACGCAGCCGATGCCGCGCGGCGAATCGGCGGCGCGCACGGCCAGCCGCGCACGGCCAAAAAGCCAGCCGCATCCGCGCAATTTTTCGCGGTGGCGGTTCAGATTGCGCAAAAGAAATTCCGACTGACGGCTTGGATTGAGCGCGTGCGGATTTTCACAGTGCAGCGGAAAAATCTCTTCAAGGTCGTCGCGTTGCGCGGCCAATCCGGTGATTTCGGCCACGGCGCGGTAATGTGGCGCGAGTTCCGGATTTTTCACCGGCCAGTCCGAAATGTCTTCGTCGCGATAAGGCAGCATGGCCGCGCCCCAGACGTTGCTCAAGCCGCCCAGCGCGAGCGACGGCTGCAATCCGATGCCGTGTCCGCGCCACGGAATTTTTCCGACGGTCTCCCGGTACGGAAAATCCGAGCCGAAAATTTTCTTGAGCGGAATGCCCTTGGAGTCGGCTTCCATGTCGCCTTTCAGCGCGGCGAGTTGGCTTGGGTTCCAGCCGGAAAATTTTGTTCTGGAAAGCTGATGGACAAGCTGCGCGCGGCCGGGTTCGAGTTCGATCCCCGCGTCGAGCATGAGCACGCCCGCGCTGCGCGCGAGGAGCGCCTTGGCGCAGGCAACGCCCGCCGGACCGGAACCGATGACGCAGTGCATAATCTGGATTTTGGCCAGCGGAATAGAAACCGGACGCGCCGCGAACTCAAGAACTTTTGCGGCGTTTCCGCCTTGTCAGCGCGGAGAATTTTTTCCTATGATTGCGCAAAGCGGCGTTTGTTTTATGCAAGTGATGATTTTGTGCGGCGGTTTGGGAACCCGATTGCGGGAAGAAACGGAGTATCGTCCCAAGCCGATGGTTGAAATCGGCGGAAGGCCGATCCTCTGGCACATCATGAAGATTTACGCCGCGCACGGCTTCAACGAATTCGTGCTGTGCCTCGGCTACAAGGGCGCGATGATCAAGGATTATTTTTTGAACTACGAAACCTTGAACAACGATTTCACGCTGACGCTGGGTTCCACCAAGAAAATAAAATTCCACAACGCGCATACCGAGGAAGGCTGGAAAATCACCTTTGTAGAGACCGGCGCGGCGGCGATGACCGGCGCTCGTGTCCGTCGCGCATTGCCGTATATCACGTCTGAAAATTTTGCGCTCACCTATGGCGACGGCGTGGCGGACATCAACGTGAAGGCGGAGCTGGTGTTTCACAAAGAACACGGACGGCAGGCGACGGTGGCCGCCGTGCGCGCGCCTTCGCGCTTTGGCGAAATGGTCATCGGCGGACTGGAGCACGTCAGCGATTTCCGGGAAAAGCCGGACGCGGCGGCGGGCAGCATCAACGGCGGATTTTTCATCCTGAAACGAACGGGACTTGAAAAGTTTTTGCAACCTGCGGACGACAGTTTGATCTGGGAGCAGCAGCCGCTCGAAAAACTGGCGCGTGCGAAACAGCTCAAAGCCTTCCAGCATCCTGGTTTCTGGCAGCCGATGGACACCTACCGCGAGTTCGAACTGCTGAACAAACTGTGGTCGGACGGAAATGCGCCGTGGAAAAACTGGTGAGCCATGTTTGCTGAAAGTTTTCGCAACAAAACCGTCTGGCTTTCGGGGCATACGGGATTCAAAGGGGCGTGGCTGGCGCAATGGCTTTTGGAACTTGGCGCGGAAGTTCATGGTTTTGCGCTGGAACCGGAGACCAAGCCGTCGTTGTTCAATCAACTCGCCCTCGCAAAAAAAATCCACCACCGGATCGCCGATATTCGTGACGCCGCCGCTGTAAAAAAAGCGATTCGCGCGGCGCAACCTGATTTTGTTTTTCACCTCGCCGCGCAACCGTTGGTGCGGCTGTCCTACGAACAGCCGGTTGCGACCTACGAAACAAACGTGATGGGCACGATTCACGTGATGGAAGCGTTGCGCGATTTGAAAAAAAAGTGCGCCGCCGTTCTCGTCACGACCGACAAATGCTATGAAAACCGTGAATGGCACCACGGCTATCGTGAGGAAGACCCGCTCGGCGGCAGCGATCCCTACAGTTCCAGCAAAGCCGCCGCGGAGATCACCATCGCCGCGTGGCGCCGTTCGTTTTTCAAAAATCATCCGGTGAAAATCGCGAGCGCGCGCGCCGGCAACGTCATCGGCGGCGGCGATTGGGCGAAAGACCGCATCGTGCCCGACTGCATCCGCGCCTTGCAGGGAAAACAAGCCGTCGCCGTCCGCAATCCAAATTCCACGCGCCCTTGGCAGCACGTTTTGGAACCGTTGAGCGGCTATCTCTGGCTCGCTGCAAGACTTTCTCAACCACTTGCCGCGCCGAAGCGAAGCGCGGGCGGGTCAACCATCAACCGTCAACTCTGCTCCGCCTTCAATTTCGGTCCAAACCGCGCAGCCAACCGCACCGTGCGCGAATTGGTGGAAGAAATCCTCAAACACTGGCCGGGCCGGTGGGTTGACAAATCGAATCCGCGCGCCGTTCACGAGGCAAAATTATTGCATTTGGAAACGGACAAGGCGCTTCACCTGCTGAAATGGAAACCGGTCTGGAATTTTTCAGAAACCGTAGCACAGACAGTCATTTGGTACCACGCTGCCGCAAAGTCGCCGGAACTCGCGCCGGATTTTTTGCTCGGACAGATTTCCGATTATTGCGCCGCCGCAAAAATTAAAAAACTGCCGTGGGCGACGGCTTGATTTGACCTCCATGCCAACACCCGCCGAAATCAAAGCTGAAATTTTGCGACTGACCCGCGAATTTTCCGCGCAGGCGCACCGGGCGAACCGTCCGCCCGGCGAAAACGACGCGGGCTTCGAGCCGGGCAAAATCGTCGTGCCGTATGCCGGCCGGGTGTTTGACGGCGATGAAGTGGAGGCCGCCGTTTCCGCGACGCTCGATTTCTGGCTGACGCTAGGCCCGGAAGGAGACGCATTTGAAAATGAACTTGCGGCGTTTCTCAAGGTGAAGAAATCCATCCTCGTCAATTCAGGTTCGTCGGCCAACCTGCTCGCTGTTTCCGCGCTGACGAGTCCAAAGCTGGGCGAACGACGACTCCGGCCCGGCGACGAAATCATCACCGCCGCCGCCGGTTTTCCGACGACCGTCGCGCCGATGGTCCAAAACGGACTTGTGCCCGTCTTCATCGACAACGATCCCCTCACGCTCAATGCGCGCGTCGGACAGCTTGAAGAGGCGTTCGTTTCCGGCAAAACCAAGGCCGTGATGATGGCTCACACGCTGGGCAATCCGTTCAATTTGTCCGCTGTCATGGAATTTTGCAAACGCAACAATCTTTGGCTGGTCGAAGACAATTGCGACGCCCTCGGCTCGACTTACGACGGCCGGCTCACCGGCACGTTCGGCGACTTGTCCACGCAATCGTTTTATCCGCCGCATCATTTGACGATGGGCGAAGGCGGCGCGGTGAACGTCGTCCGCGACATGAAACTCAAGGTGCTCGTGGAAAGTTTCCGCGACTGGGGGCGCGACTGCTGGTGCGCCAGCGGCAAGGACAACACCTGCAACAAACGCTTCGGCTGGAAGCTGGGCGAACTGCCTGAAGGCTACGACCACAAATACATTTACTCGCATCTCGGCTACAATTTGAAACCGCTGGACATGCAGGCGGCCATCGGCCGGCAGCAATTAAAAAAACTTCCGGCGTTCGTCGAGGCCCGAAAAAAAAATTGGCAGTGTCTTCGCAGCGGATTGGATCCGCTCGGGGAATTTTTTGAATTCATGCTGCCGACCCACACGAAGGGATGGAATTCAGAAGCCAGAAGCCGGAATTCAGAATTTATTTGGGACAACTCCGGCCATCGCACCGATTGCTCGTGGTTTGGATTCCTGATGCTGGTCAGGCCGGACGCGCCGTTCACCCGCACTGAATTCGCCCGCGCATTGGACGCAAAAAAAATCGGCAACCGGATGTTGTTTGGCGGAAACCTTGTCCGGCAGCCGGCATTCGTCCAGCTCCGCAAGGACAACCCGGCGGCGTTTCGTGTCATCGGTGATCTGCCGGGGGCGGACCGGATCATGAACGAGGCGGTTTTCATCGGCGTCTATCCCGGGCTGACCGGGGCGATGCTGGATTACATGGTTGAGACCATCACTCTTTTTGCCCGGTCAAAATAGAAGTCGCGCATGAAAATTTTTGTCACCGGCGGAACGGGTTTCATCGGCGGCCATTTTCTCAAACGGGCGCTGGCCGCGCGGCATCACGTTTTCGCCGTGCGGCGCGTGGGCGGCAAAACGCGGATTCCATTGCCGCAGGAGCCGGTCTGGCTGGACGGAAATCTCGGCGACGACTGGTCTGAAAAACTTTCGCAATGCCAGGCGCTCGTTCATCTGGCCGCCGCCGGTGTGAGTCCTCAAAAAGCAGATTGGGATGAACTGTTCGAAGTGAACGTCCGGCAAAGCTTGAATCTGTGGCGGCGGGCGGCGAAAGCCGGCGTGAAACGCTTTGTGATTTGCGGTTCTTGTTTTGAATACGGCAAAAGCGGCGAACACTTCGATTTCATTCCCACCGACGCGCCACTGGAACCGACGCACGCCTACGCCGCGTCCAAAGCCGCAGCGACGATGGCCGCGCTGGCGCTGGCGATTGAAAATAAAATTGAACTACTCGTCCTGCGCCCGTTTCATGTTTTCGGCGAAGGCGAAGAGGAATCGCGCTTCTGGCCGTCGCTGCGAAAGGCCGCGTTCGCCGGTGAAGATTTTTCGATGACGGCGGCCGAACAAATCCGCGATTTTATCTCGGTGGAAAAAGTGGCGGACATTTTCGTTGCAGCGTTGACGCGAAATGATTTGCGCGCGGGCGAACCGAAGATTGAAAACGTCGGCACTGGAAAACCGCAGACTCTCCTCGCCTTCGCCGAATTTTGGTGGAAGCATTGGAATGCGAAGGGAAAATTGAAAATCGGTGCGTTGCCGTATCGCGACAATGAAGTGATGCGTTACGTGCCAAAAATTCCGTGATGAAACCCGTCGCTTCAGTCTTGCTTCCAATTTACAACGGAGAGGCTTATCTCAAGCCTGCCATCGAAAGCGTTTTGAGTCAGACATCCGGCGATTGGGAATTGTTCATCGGCGACAATGCTTCGACTGACAAGACGCGCGAAATCATCGAATCCTATCGCGATCCTCGAATTCGGATTCATCGTCACACCACAAACATCGGCATGGCGCCGAATTGGGATTTCTTACTTCAAAACGCGCACGGCGATTACGCCTGCATTCTCGGAGCGGATGATTTGTTTTATCCGACCCACTTGGAACAAAAAATTTCGTTGTTGCGAAATTGCCCCGACGCCGCCTTCGTTCATGGGCCGACGGATATCATTGATGCCGAAGGCAAAGTCTTACGCTGGAACACGCCGCCGGAAGGCGCGCGTGATGACCGGGACAATTTGCTCAAAAGCTTTTTGAAGGGAAACCTTCTTAACATCATCTCGATAGTCTTCTCTTTGAAAATCATCCGAGAGAGGAAATTGCATTTTGAATCGCGATTTGAATTGATGCCGGATTGGCATTTATGGATGTTGCTCCTGTTGCTTTCAGAACGGGTTTGTTATGACAAACAAGTGACCACTGCTTATCGTGTCCATGATGACAGTATCACCAGCCGGCGTATCGGGTCTTTTGCCTGGGACAGCCAGGTTTTTGAATTGTTGTTGGAACTGCTCCGTGATTTTCAAAGTGAATGGCGACAGTTGGGAATTGATCCTGCGGTCGAGCAAGCACAACTGACATCTCCTCTCTGGGCGATGGCATTTCAACGTCTTCGCAAAGGAAATTGGAATGAGGCTCAACATTATTGGAAAATTTACCGGCAATATCACGGGGTCTTTGAAATGCTTCGCAATGTTCCT
>CAZHXG010000034.1:0-21787 GCA_964536285.1 uncultured Bifidobacteriaceae bacterium | reverse complement strand
CCGATTACGAAAAGCGCCGCGCCACAATGCTTGCGCAACTCGGTTACGTCGCGTTCTGCGCGGACATTTATGGCAAAGATTCCCGTCCGAAAAATGTGCAGGAAGCCGGCGCGACGGCTGGAAAATATAAAACTGACCGCGTGTTGCTCCGCGCCCGCGTGAATGCCGCTCTCGATGTCTTGAAGAAAAATGAACTCGTGGACACGTCGCGCGTCGCGGCCATCGGCTATTGTTTCGGCGGCACGACGGTGATTGAACTCGCGCGCAGCGGCGCGGAATTGAATGGCGTTGTCAGCTTCCACGGCGGTTTGGATTCGCCGACTCCGTCAGACGGGAAAAATATCAAATGCAAAGTCCTCGCGCTCGCGGGCGCGGACGATCCGTTTCAAAAACCCGACGATCTGACCGCGTTTGAAAGCGAGATGCGCGACAGCAAAGTGGATTGGCAGATTGTTTTCTATGGCGGCGCGGTTCACGCCTTCACGCAGCCCGATCCCGGCTTCGTCAACGCGGGCGCGAAATACAATGAAAAGGCCGACAAGCGTTCGTGGGAGGCGATGAAAACTTTTTTCGCGGAAATCTTTAATTAAAAATTTTCCAGCCACAGATGGACACAGATGAAACACAGATAAAATTTTGCTTCTGAAATCTGTGTTTCATCTGTGAAAATCTGTGGCTTAATTACTCATGCGCATCACCGGCGGCAACGCGGCTCGGCGGATTCTCAAAGTCCCGAAAGGACTTGATGTCCGTCCGACGCCGGATTTGGTCAAGCAGGCGGTTTTCAATTCACTCGGTGCGCGGGTGGTCGGCGCGAAAGTTTTGGAATTGTTTGCGGGCAGCGGCGCGTTGAGTCTGGAATGTTTGAGTCGCGGCGCGGCGGCGGTGATGTGCGTGGAGAAATCGCATCGGCACGCGGAATTTATCCGCAGCAATGCGGCTGCGGCGGGTTACGGCGAAATTCTGGAAGTGCGGACGCAGGATGTTTTTCCGGTGATGAATCAACTAGCGGAAAGCGGGCGGCAATTCGATTTGATCCTGGCCGATCCGCCTTACGGCGAGAAAAATGTGAACCGCCGCTCGACTTCATTCGCGCAGCAATTGCTCGACGATAAAAATCTGCCGAAGCTGCTCGCGTCCGGCGGAAGATTTGTGCTCGGCCATACGAAACGCGACACGCTGGAAATCGTCGCGCCGTGGACGGAAGTGAAAATGCTCAAGCACGGCGACACCGTGATGCGGTTTTGGGAAAATCTTCACCGCAACATTGCAAATCAGGACTGACCCCTTTATGCCGAGTTTTTTGCATGGGGGTTAAACCCCATAGCGAAGGATGCGATCATGCCGTAATAATGAGCGAACTGTACCACTACCCAATAAGGATATATGAATTTAACCAACACCAGCCGGACCGCGCACCTCCTCGCGCTCATGAAGAAAGGTGACGACGCCTTCAACTCTCGCGACGTCGCAGGGATGAACGCCACACACCACAAAGACATGATCGCACATGTGGGAAGCGCAAAGCCAATCAAGGGACTGAAAGCGCACGCCGCTTTCATTCAGCAAATGTTTAGCACCTTCCCCGACTGCCGCGTCCACAATGACCCATACCCAACCCAGTTCGGAAGCGGTGACTGGATCACCGTAATCACTCGCTCTACCGGGACGTTCACCGGGAAGATGACGATGCCCGACGGCAAGGTGATCGCTCCGACAGGAAAATCGTTCGACGTCACCTTCAGCACAACCGCCAAGTGGGACGGAGACGAGATCATTGAAGAGTTCGTCTTCTGGGATTCCACTTTGCAGGCGCAGCAGATCGGCCTCGCCTAGTCGCTGCAATTGTATTTTGCGGGCAGCCACATTTTCTTCGCGCTCGAATAAGAAGCGTCGTCGTTTAATTGCTTTCCACTTCCTCAACCTCTTTGCGAATCGTTTCCCGAAATTTCTCCATGCCCTGATCAAACGCGGCGGAGATCGGCAACAACGAAACTTTTTTGATTTTCTTTTTGAACTGCTTCAAGTTTTCCTCGGCGACGGCTTCGTCCATTTTGTTGGCGACGACGAGGCGCGGTTTTTCGAGCAGCGCGGGATCGTAAAGTTCCAGTTCGCTCAACAATTGTTTGTAATCGTCCCACGGCTTGCGGTTGTCGGTGCCGGCCATGTCGAGCAGCAGCACGAGGATTTTGCAGCGCTGGATGTGGCGCAGAAATTTGTGGCCGAGGCCGACGTTTTTGTGCGCGCCTTCGATCAAGCCCGGCACGTCGCAGACCGTGAGCCGTTTCCAGTCGGCGTATTCGACGATGCCGATCTGCGGATGCAGCGTGGTGAACGGATACGGCGCGACTTTCGGGCGCGCGCGCGAAATGGCCGTGAGCAACGTGGACTTGCCGGCGTTCGGATAACCGACGAGGCCGACTTCCGCGACGATGCGCAGTTCGAGCAGAAAATCGCCCTCGTCGCCCGGCTCGCCCGGCTGCGCGAATCGCGGCGTCTGGCGCGCGGCGGTGGCGAAATTGCGGTTGCCCAGTCCGCCGCGCCCGCCTTTGCACAAAATAAATTGCTGTCCGTGCTGCGTGAGATCGGCGACGAGTTCGCCTTTTTTCGAATCACTTTCGGAAAATTCACTTACATCTTCCTTGCTCAAATCAATTTCCTGCGCCTGCACTCCAGCCGCGCTGCGAATCAGTGGACGTTTGCTCCCACTGGTTATGAAAGTCGGTTTTTCATCCTCTTCTTCATTTTCATCTTCGGAAATTTCTAGCGGTTTTGCCGAGGGCAATTTCCACACGAGCGTGCCGCAGGGAACTTTGACAATTAAATCCTTGCCAGCGTGACCGTCCATGCCCTTGCCCATGCCCGCGTCGCCGCCCGGCGCGATGAGACGCGGGACGTAATACTGCCCGATGAGATTGTTGAGGTCGTGGTCGGCCTGTAGGATGACGCTTCCGCCGCGTCCGCCGTTGCCGCCGCTCGGCCCGCCCTTGGTGATGTAAGCCTCGCGATGGAACGCGACGCAGCCTTTGCCGCCGTGTCCCGCCTGCGCGTAAATTTTTATTTCGTCAATGAACATGGGCGGAATTTTCGATTTGTGATTTATGATTTTCCAAAACAGTGCATTGTCGCAACAAATCATCAATCGTAAATCATAAATAAAAAAGGCGAGGCCAGTGACCTCGCCGTGAAATTTTGTTTCCGGAATTTAATTCTTCGCGGCGGCGGCTTCGGCCACGACGTTCACGCGGCGGCTGTTCTTGTCGAACTTCACCTTGCCGTCCACGAGCGCAAAGAGCGTCCAATCGCGGCCCGTGCCGACATTTTTGCCCGCGATGAACTTGCTGCCGCGCTGGCGCACGATGATGCTGCCCGCGCTGACGACCGTGCCGCCAAATTCTTTTACGCCAAGCCGTTTGCTGACGCTGTCGCGCCCGTTGCGGACGCTGCCTTGACCTTTTTTATGTGCCATAAAGTGTTAAGCGTTGATCGCCGTGATTTTCACCACAGTCAGTTCCTGACGATGACCGATGGTCTTGTGATAACCTTTGCGGCGTTTCATCTTGAACGTGAGTTTCTTTTCGCCGCGCTTGTGCTCGACGACATCCGCCACGACGGTCGCGCCGCTGACGGTGGGCGCGCCGACGGCGAGCTTGCCGCCGTTGTTGACGAACAACACGCGGTCAAACGTGAACGGTTTGCCCGCCTCGACTTCAAGGCGTTCGATCTCCAGCGTGTCGCCCGCAGCGACGCGATACTGTTTGCTTCCGGTTTCTAAAACTGCGTACATAAATTTTCCCGCAAAGGGTCGGGTATTGAACCAGATTTTCGCGGACTGTCAACGCCTGATTTTTTTAAAATTGGTTCGGCAAGAACAATCGTCGTCAACCGGAAATCCCAAAGGGATTTAATCAATCAGCCCAGCGTTAGCCGATGAAATCGGACTACGCTGGGTGACAGTTGCAAAAATGATTCAACCCTGACAGGGTTGAATCCTGCGGCGGGCAAACCCAAGGTAGCTTCTGCGAAGCAACCTTGGGCTGAAAGATTGAATCCCGTTGGGATTCATCTTTTTTCCTTTCGACGAAATTCGCGTTCACGTTTCTTGGTTTCAAGACTCAATAATTCTTCCGCCGACCAGCCGCGCGATTGTGCGAACGACGCGAGCTCAAAAAGTTCTTTGGCCAAAACATTTTTTGTAAATCGTCGTTTTGAATTGCGGTTGTCCACAAGGACTTTTGCTTTACGCGCCTTCTTGAGTAATTTTTCCGCACGCAGCAACGCAGGCAGATGTTTCGGAATGCCATCGAACGCGGAGTGGCGTGCATGTTTCGTCCCATGTTTTTCTGCCTTTTTGATTTTCTCCCAATTCGCCCAGACTTCGTCCACGTTTTTGACTTTTGTTTTTCCGAAAACGTGCGGATGTCGCCGGACCAGTTTTTCCACGAGCAACCGGCAGACTTTTTCAAAATCAAACGCGCCACGTTCGTGCGCCATTTGCGCGTGGAAAACAACTTGCAGCAGCAAATCGCCCAACTCTTCGGCCATTTCGTGATCGTCGCGCGACTCGATGGCGTCGATCAATTCATAAACCTCCTCGATCGCGTGGTGGCGCAACGTCAGGTGAGTCTGTTCTCGATCCCACGGACAACCTGTCGGCGAGCGCAGCTTCGCCATGACTTTCACCAAGTCGCTGATGGCTGGCTTGCGCTTCACAAAATCACCAAATCGTCGCGATGCACAAGTTCTTCCTTGGGCAACTTGCGTTCGCGCACGGCGGCGGAATCGAATCGCGCGATGCCTCGCGCGAATTCCGTTCCGTTCAAATCGCAAATGCGAACAACATCGCCCGCTGCAAATTCTCCTTCGCAACGCGCGACGCCGGGCGGCAATAAACTTTTGCCCTTTTCGCGCAATGCATTCTTCGCGCCGTCGTCCACGAACAACGTCCCTTTCGGATAATGAAAAAACGCGATCCAACGCTTGCGTCCTTGCAACTTCGTCGGCTGTGCAACGAACAGCGTTCCTTCGTTTTCTCCAGTCAGAATTTTTGCGAGCACGTTTTTCTTTTTACCGGACGCGATCACGAGCGGAATTCCGGAGCGCACGACAATTTTTGCCGCTTCGATTTTTGATTTCATGCCGCCGACGGCTGTTTCACTCGTCGTGCCACCGGCGATTTTTTCCAAAGCCGAATCAATCTGTTCGATTGTCGAAATCGTTTTCGGATCTTTTTTGCCGAAATTTTCGATGACGCCGTCCACGGTTGTCAAAATCACAAGCAAATCCGACGGCAGCAGCGACGCGACGAGCGCGGACAACTTATCATTGTCGCCGAATTTTATTTCCGTAAATGACACAGCGTCGTTCTCATTGATGATCGGAACGACGCCGCGACCGAGCAACGTGACGAGCGTGTTGCGCGCGTTGAGATGGCGTTCGTGATGTTCCAAATCCTCGTGCGTGAGCAACACCTGCGCGACGTGCAGATCGTGTTTCGCAAAAAGTTCCGCATAAGTGGCCATGAGTCGCGACTGGCCGACGGCGGCGCAGGCTTGAAGTTCGGCGAGTTCAGTCGGACGCCTTTCATAACCGAGCGCGCCCATGCCCGCGCCGACTGCGCCGCTCGTCACAAGCACGATTTCTTTTCCCGATTTCCGCAGCACGGCGACTTGCGCGACGAGTTGCTCCAACTGCGCCGGATCAATTTGTTTCCGGCTGTCGGTCAGCACGCCTGTGCCGAGTTTGACGACGAGGCGCGAAACGGATTTGAGTGAGTGACGATGCACGCATGAAGTTAAAACGAAATCCGCACGTGGAAAAAGGCGAAAGTGACGGGCGATTCAATGAAAAAACAATTGCAACGCGCCCGGTCCCTGATTTTGCGGGCCAAGCAGCGGCTGGAAAAAGCCGTTGCTTCGCAATGCGATGAGCGTCGTCAGGCCCGCAAGATCGGTCGGCTCTTTCACGTTCCGGATCGGACAATTCTCAATGCCGATTTTTTGCGAGCGGTTGTTTTTTTGGTCCTTCAAATCAATGTATTTCACCGTTCCGACCCAGACGGTCAAAACGTCAATGCCGTTGAAATCGTAGCCGGTTTGTTTTTTGAAGTTTATTTTTGCAGGACTGTTGCCGGATTTTTTTGTCGGCAAGCCGAGGGAAAAGATATTCGTCTTGCCGGCTTCGTTCTTCACGATGTCCAGTTCGCCTAGATTGAATCGCATCAGCGTAACGTGAATTTCTTTCCGGGCGAGCGCGGCGCGGTCATATTCGGCGTGGATTTCCGGAATATCAAGAAACAGCGTTCCGCCGAAACTCGGCGGATTGAAAATTTTCAGATCCCTGATTTCGATCGTCGGCGAAACAAGGCCGAGGGAAAACTTCCCGATCTCTGCGTCCATGCCCGTTTGCGCGCGGATGTTGCGTTCGATCACGACACGTAAAATCGAATCGAGCGACAGGAAAAAGACGACGACCAGAACGAGCGCCAGAACGATCAACCGGAACAGCCATTTGAGAATCCACTTCATGAGAGATTTATACGGCGCGCTTTTGCTGCGAGGCAACTTTTGTTCAAGATGGCATATCCCCCGGATCGCTTCGAGACATTTTTTTTAATTTGGCCGCACTTCTAGTGGATTGACTTCCGGCGTTCAACTCCTTTTATTCAAGCGGCGTTGAGCCGGTGCCGGTCGCGCGACGGGGCAATTTCCGTGAACATTTCTTGAACCATGCCGATGTTTGTCCGAATTTGGATTTTATTTTCCGCGTTGCTTGTCAGCGCGGGCTGGATTCTGTCGGCCTTTCACCAATTGAACCGGACGGGCTACGCGGTAGTCCTGGCATTGGCCGCAGTGGTGTTTTTCAAGAAGAGCCGGTTGCCCGGGCGGGACGATTTGAAACGAATCCGGCAAAAATTGCGGGTGCGTTTCAGTCGTCCGGCTCCGTTCCTGTTTCTTGTCCTTGTCATATTGTCATTATTCTCCGGCAGTTTGTATGGCGCGTTCAATTGGGACACCAACGCCTACCGGCTGCCGCGTGTTCTGCACTGGCTGGGGAACGGGCAATGGCATTGGATCCATACCGCTGACGCGCGGATGAACATCGCGGGTTGCAATTTTGAATGGCTGACCGCGCCGCTGATTTTGTTCAGCCGCACTGATCGGTTGTTATTCCTCATCAACTGGCTGCCTTATCTGCTGCTGCCGGGTTTGATCTTCAGCGTGTTCACGCGGATGCAGGTCAGTCCGCGCGTTGCGTGGTGGTGGGCATGGTTCTTGTCTGCGTCCTGGTGTTTCGTGTTTCAGGCCAGTTCGGTCGCCAACGACAGCCTCGGCGTTATCTATGCGCTGGCCGCCGTGGATTTGGCGATGCGCGCCCGTGCGGATAAAAAAATCACCGACTTCTGGTTGTCCATGCTCGCCATCGCACTGGCGACCGGCATCAAGCAAACGAACATTCCACTGGGATTGATCTGGCTGGTGGCGGCGTGGCCTTGCCTGCCGTTGATCCTAAAAAATAAAACCCGGACGTTCGTCGTTGGTGGCCTGGCGCTGCTCGTTTCCTTTGTGCCGGTGAGCCTGTTCAACTTGCAACATTATGGAACCTGGCTGCCGGTGGAAAATTCCGGCGTCACCGTCATTGGAAAATTCCAGTTGAATCCATTTTGGGGAATGATCGGCAACGCGTTTTGCATCCCGGTGCAAAATCTGGTGCCGCCGTTTTTTTATGGCGACATGGTCACGCCGTGGAATGAACGTCTGGCCGCGTTCACCGCCACGCCGTTTGGCACACACTTCGCCTCCTTCGAGACCTTCGGGTTTTTGAGCGCCGTCCGGGAGCATGGAGTCTCCGAAGCAAATGCCGGAGTGGGTTTGGGCATCTGCCTTTTGCTGGCCGTTTCAATTTTGATCTCCCTGACCATGCGCCGTGCAAAAGCTCCGTGTTCGCCCGACAAATTTTCCCGCTTGCTGCGCGCGGCTCCCTGGCTGGCGTTGCTCGTGTTCATGGCCAAGGTTGGCAGCTACGAAAACGCCCGTCAGCTCGCGCCGTACTATCCGTTTTTGTTCCCGGCATTTCTGGTCATGGCCGGACACGCCGCAGTAGTGCGCAGACGCTTTTGGCAATGGCTTGGCCTGGCCACCATGATTGTTACGGCATTTCTCGTGGTTACCCTGTCCGGGCGACCATTGTTTCCGACGGGGTTGGTTTTCATTCCTCTGCATGCAAAATTTCCCGACAGCAAGCTGGTCTTCAACGAGGCGGTTGAATATGTGGCGTCCATGAGGCGGGGCATGGAAATCCGCCGGGGATGTTTGCGTGAGTCCGTGCCGCCGGACGCCGCCGTTGTCGGTTTCTTTCCCAAGATGAACAATGGCGACGAACCCGGCTTGTGGCTTCCTTATGGCCGGCACCGTGTCGAATTGATAATGCCGTCGGATTCCTCCGAATATGTCCGCTCGACAGGCGTCAGTTGCCTGGTCATCAGCAGCGCTGTTTTGCGAAAATCCGGTGAAACGCTTCAGCAATGGCTGCTAAAATACAATGCCACCGTCATCGCCCAATTTACAATCTACGGCAGATTTGTCACCGACCCGCCGCCGGATTTTAACGGCTTTTATGTGGCTCGATTAAATTGAAGATGCAAACTCACACAGCCACGTCCTCCGGCCTGACCTCCAGACACTCATCCTGATCTTCCCAAATCGCGGCGGCGTAGGAATTCAAAAGTTTCGGCGCGAGTTCGCGGCCCGCGCGCGCGAGCAATTGTTCCGCCTGTTCCGCCGCGTTTTCGTAGGCCGCGTCGTAATTTCCAGCGCGCTTGCGTTGGCGGTCGTCCCAGTGCGCGACGGCGTGGACGGGTTCGTATTGCTGCGCCCATGCTTCGATCTCGGCGCGCAACTCGGCGGGAATTTCATCGAACGGCACGAGCGTTTCGCTGCAATGCTGGCAGATTAAACCGGATTCGCGCACGTCGCGCGTGAGCAGCGGCAAAAACGGCGCACGGCAGCACGGCGATTCCGCGTAAGCCGCAGGCGGCGTAGCCAGCCGCTTGAACCAGATTTGTTTTTCGTGCGCGAGTTGCGCGGCGAGGCGATACGCGCCGATGAGTGGATGCGAGAACCGCCACGCGCGGCCTTCGAGCTGGCCGAGCGTTTGCGCCAGCCAGCGCGCGAGCGTGAGGTCGTCCCAATCCTGAAACGCGCGGGCGTATTCCTTCCAAAGCGAGTCGAGTGGCGAACTGGATTCCGATTCAAATGCCATTGCAGCAGAATGGCGCGGGGAAAAAGTTTTGTCGAGCGGCGTTGCGAAATTCAATTAATAATTTTGCCGGGTAATTTGCAAACGCTGGAGATTTGATGACGGTGCGTGGCGAATTTTCTATAGCTCCAATCAAAAATATTTCTGCCCAGAGGCGCAATGGAAAAAAGATACATCGGATACGCCCACCAAATCCGCTTCATGGCGTAACGATAAGTGTCAGCACCTTGAATTTGTTTTCCGCTTGCAAGCAACAAACGCAAATCTGACAAGAGATCATTTTTGTTCAACTGCAATTTTTGTTTGACCCAATCAGTTTGCAGCGGAGTGATCTCAAACCCTCTTTTTTGAAGTGTCTTTTCCCAAAACGGAACCCAACGCCGGCAAAAGCCACACGAATCATCATAGAGAATCCAGCCCATTGGATTGGATTTAGTTTCGTTCATAGCTTGATGCCTTTATGCACCTTTACATCAGAACCATCGGCAAGAAAAGCGGATGTCGGCGGCCTGTTTAAAGAATCGCAAAATTTTTCACCGTATAATTTGGCGACATCGCAATGAAGTTCCGCCGCCTGTGTTTCCCAAACCCGCCAGCGCGGATGCTCGACATGATATTCCATTGTCGAACCGTCACGTTGCGTCGCATAACCCCAGTAATGTTCAGTGATGAATTCCTGCGATGAGCCATCAACCAGCGGCTGTGCCTGACCGCGAGTGGCAACCTTCAAGAAGTTTTTACGACCATTGAATTGCCAAAAATAGGACGCAGATTTTATTTCGTCTTCAGATTTTTCAATCCGATTTGACATCGGCAGCGCGACGTAATTTTCGTTGTAAAATTTCCGCGCGATGAAGGCGATGGCTTTTCGTGGAACGAGTTCCTTGATGAAAACCACTCCGCGTCGCCAGCCGTCGTCCGCTTTTCTGCGAATGTAAAATCGCAAGTTTACTTCTTCAAAATTTCGGTGAAACGGAATTGGAACTCCGCGCACGCGCGTATTCTGAAAAAGAAAACCGACAATACTAACAAAGGTTTTTTCATTCCAGAAATCCAACTCCGTGCCTGGCGGAACAAGCGGCTTAAGAATGGCAGGCTCAATTTCATAGTTGAGCATTGCTAGACAACGCCATTCGGCAGCCAGAAAAACTTTTGGAGAAGTTAATTTCATTTTTTCCATCGCAACAAACGCAGCGCGTTGCCGATCACAATCAAGTCCGACGCGCCCATTGCCGCCGCGCAGAAAATTGGGCTGATGAATCCCATCGCCGCCAGCGGCACGCCGAGCGCGTTGTAAAAAAACGCCCAGAACAGGTTTTGTTTGATCGTCCGCAACGTCGCGCGCGCCAGACCGAGCGCCTCCGGCACGGCCTCGATCTCCGATTTCAGCAAAATGATGTCCGCCACCTCGCGCGCGATGTCGCTGGCGCGGCTGACGGCGATGCCGAGGTCGGCCTGCGCGAGCGCCGGCGCGTCGTTGATGCCGTCGCCCACAAACGCCACGCGCTCGCCCTGCGCCTGAAGTTTTTTCACGAACTCCGCCTTCTGCTCCGGTCGGACTTCGGCAAAAACATTTTCAGCTGCGATGCCGACTTGCTTGGTGATGCTCGCGGCGGTCAACGAATTGTCACCCGTAACAAGAAAAATTTTCAATCTCTGCCGCTGGAGTTGTTCGACAACTTGTTTCGCATTCACTTTCACCGCGTCACGAACAGCAAAAAGTCCGAGTAAATTTTTCTCTGATGCCAACCCGACAATTGTCGCGCCTTGTCCCGACCATTCGTTGATGAATTTTTCAACTGTGGAAAAATCCGCGCCATTTTCGCGCAGCCAACGAATCGAGCCGAGTTTGCCGATTTGCCAACTCCCATCTGCCAACTCCCATTTTCCTTCCACGCCTGCACCGCGAATTTCTTTCCAATCTTTTAGTTCAATCTTATCCGCTGATAATTTCGCAATGGCCTGACTGATCGGATGAGTCGAAGAACGCGCGAGTGTCGCCGCCAACTTTTCCACTTCCGGTTTCTGAATTCCGATTTCTGAATTTTGCACTGCGGCCACTTCCGGCTTTCCAATCGTCAGAGTTCCGGTCTTGTCGAAAATGACGGCGGAAATTTTCCCGGCTTTTTCAAGCGCGACACCATCGCGAATCAAAATTCCATGCCGGGCGGCGGCATTCGCACCGGCCATGATTGCGGCGGGTGTCGCCAAGCCCATCGCGCACGGACAGGCGACGATCAAAATTGCGGCAGTAATAATGAATCCCGCCGCGACGCCAACCGGTGCGTGCGCGTGCCAGAAAAATTGAGCAAGCCAGTCATGAACTTGATTTGCCGATTCCGGCGCAAGCCCCCACCACAGTCCGGCGGCAATGGCGATTGCGACGACAATTGGAACAAACACGTTGCTCACGCGGTCGCCAAGGCGCTGGATTTCGGCGCGACTGGTTTGAGCGCGTTGCACGGCGTCAATGACGTGCGCAAGCGCGGTGCTTTCGCCGGTCGCGGTCACGCGCATGACGAGTCGTCCATTCAAATTCACCGTGCCGGCGAAAAGTTTATTGCCTATTTTTTTGTCCAATGGGACGGATTCGCCGGTGAGCATGGACTCATCAATCGCCGAATCGCCTTCGATGATGATGCCGTCAACCGGAACCCGGTCGCCCGGACGCAAAATAATTTCATCTCCAATTTTTAATTCTGCGACGGGAATTTCATTTTCATTGCCGGCGGAATTTTTGAGTCGCGTAGTCTGCGGCGCAAGATTCAAAAGAGATTTCAACGCGCCGCTCGCCTTGTCGCTCACGCGGGCTTCAATCCAATGTCCAACGCTGATGAGTGTGATGATGGCGGCGGCTTCCATGAAATAAAGATGTCCGCCCGCGCCGCTCAAAAGCGCCCAAGCGCTGTAACCGAACGCCGTTGTCGAGCCGAGCGCGACGAGCGTGTCCATGTTGGAACTGCCAATTTTGAGTTGGTTCCACGCGCCGCGATAGAATTGCGCGCCGCAAAAAATCTGGACGATGCTTGCGAGCGCGAACGAAAACCATTGAAACCACGGCGTCATCGCGAGATTGAAGATCCATTCGCCGATCATCAAAGCGGCGGTGACGGCGATTCCGAGAATCAAATTCCACTGCCAATGAGATTGCCGGTATTCGTTTGCGTCAACTTGGGTTTCCTTTGCCCCGTAACCGGACTGTTCGACGGCTTCGATGATCGCAGAAACATTTTTCTGCGCGCCGGAATTCCAGCGAACGGTCGCATTTTTATTTTCAAGCGAGACGGTCGCGCTGCGGACGCCGGGCACGCTTTGGATGGCCTCGGTGACATGGCGCGCACAATTGTTGCACGTCATTCCACTGACAAGAAATTCAGCGGCAGCGGATTGGGTTGTCTGGCGCGTTTCCATTTGGTTCGCATTAAAATTTTAACACGCGCGGTGACATTGTCGAATGTTTGGCTCTTGACCCGCCCGGCGCTGTCACCAGAAATTACCGTTGCATCGACAGGGTTGTCGCCGTAATCTTGCATCGTGACAACGAAATGAGGTTGTCGGGAGAAACAGGGACTTGAGTTAATGAAAACAAAACCAATGTCCGTGCCTGTCAGAAAAAAAGTTTCCGTCCGTGTTGCAAAGCCGTCGCCGGGGAAAACCGTCGAGGCAATCGAGCCGGTCGCAGTGTCGTCAAAAGCCAAACGTGTCGCAAAGAAATCCGCTGAATCGAAAACCGAGGTCAACGCCGAGACCCGCGTCCGCCGCACTTACACCCGCAGGAAAAAAACAGAGGTTCCGCCGATTTTGCTCGAAGGCGATTCGCCCGCTTCGCCTCCCGTCAGCGGTCCCGGCGAGAAATATGCGCTCGGTCCCATGCCGCCCGCGCAACATTTCGGAGCGGAAGCCGAACTGCCCGAGTCTTACGGAACAAAAAAATTATTTCTCACCGCGCGCGACCCGCACTGGCTTTACGCGCACTGGGATTTGACGCGCGAGCAGCAGTTGAAATTGAACGCGCAGTCTTCCGACGGCCATCTGGTTCTCCGGATTTATGGGAACAAGATTGAAGGCCATCCGACTTACGAAATCCACGTCCATCCCGAATCGCGGCACTGGTTCGCGCACGTCGAGCGCGCCGGAAATTCCTACGTCGCCGAACTCGGCTACTATTCGGCGCTCGGTAAATGGACGCGCGTTTCGGTTTCCAGCGGGACGATGACGCCGCCGGACGCCGCTTCATTGGAGACCGACGCCGAGTTCGCCACGATCCCGTTCGAATTTCCGTTCATGAAGTTGATGGAAATCATCAAGACCGCCGTGCGAGAAAACCTTCCGCTGGCGCAGGCGATTGAAGAGCTGCGGCGCAGCGGTCATCCCGAATTACCGCGCGTGAATGGGACGCCGATTTCAAAATGGACTCCGCAACAGGAACAGGCGCTGGCCAAAGTCGTGAACATTGACGCCGCACGCCGCGTCTGGATGGGCTCGCTCGAGATCACGGAACTCATCCGCCGCAAACTCGCGCACGAGATTTCATCGCTCGGCGTTTCGAGCTTCGGTGTCTCCAGTTTGTCGAGTCCGTTCGGTGGAATGGAAAAGGCGAAAGGATTCTGGTTCAACGTCAACGCCGAGTTGATCATTTACGGCGCGACCGAGCCGAACGCCAAGGTCACGCTCGGCGGACACGAAATCAAATTGCGCTCCGACGGCACGTTCAGTTTTCGTTTCGCACTGCCGGACGGAAAATACGATTTGCCCGCCGTGGCCGTTTCCGCCGATGGCGACGATGCGCGCGCGGCGGAATTGAAATTCAGTCGCGAGACCGAATATCTCGGCGACGTCGGCGCGCATCCCCAAGACCCGGCACTCAAAACTCCGCTGCCGGAGAACCTGTGATTTATGGACGCGTCCGAACGCGGAGCTTTGATGCTAGTCCGGTTTGTCGCCGTCGCGCTTGTCGGCTGGACGATCGTGGATTTTGCGTTGTATTGGGCCGTCAGCCAGCATGACCACACGCCGATGAAAATTTTCCCCTGCGTTCTCAAATCAATTCCCGCCTTGCTGGGCATCGTCATGCTGGTGCGGGCCAAGGCCGTCGCGCAATGGATTTCGGACAAACTGGACGTTTGATTTTTCAAGGGCATGCAAGGTTATCTCTCACTCGTCCTGCACGCGCATCTGCCGTTCGTGCGCCATCCCGAACATGAAAAATTTCTGGAGGAAAGCTGGCTCTTCGAGGCCGTCACGGAAACTTATATCCCGCTCGTCCAGATTCTGGAAAACTGGCGTCGCGACGGCGTGGACGCGCGGCTGACTTTCTCACTTTCGCCGACGCTCTGTACGATGCTGCAGGATGAACTGCTCCGGCGGCGTTATGAGATTCATCTCGACAGCCTCGTCGCCCTTGCCGAAAAAGAAATCCATCGCACGCACTGGGACCGCGCGTTCCGCGAACTCGCGTGGATGTATCACCACAAATTTTCTTTGGCGCGAGAGACGTGGCGCTGTCACGAAGGCGATCTTGTCAGCGCCTTCAAAGGATTTCAGGACGAAGGCCGCATCGAAATCGTCACGACCGGCGCGACGCACGGACTTCTGCCGCTGCTCGCGAATCATCCACCGTCCATCCGCGCGCAGATTTTGACGGCACGCGACCATTATCAAAGTTGCTTCGGGCGCGACCCGCGCGGCATCTGGCTGCCGGAATGCGCCTACGTTTCCGGCGTCGAGGAATTTTTACAGGAGGCGGACATCCGATGGTTCATCCTCGACACGCATGGCGTGCTGCACGCGAAACCGCGTCCGCGCTACGGCACGTTCGCGCCGATTTTCACGCCGGATGGAATCGCCGCGTTCGGGCGCGACCACGATTCCTCGCGTCAGGTCTGGAGCAAGCACGAAGGTTATCCCGGCGATGCGCGTTACCGGGATTTCTACCGCGACATCGGCTTCGACCTCGATTTCGATTACGTCAGGCCGCATCTGCCCTCGCCGGAAAACCGAGGGTTCACCGGCATGAAATATTACCGCATCACCGGCGGTGCGGGACCAAAGGAAATTTACCAGCGCGACCTTGCCCTGAAAGCCGCGAGCGAACACGCGCAACATTTTCTGAACGAGCGCGTCGTGCAAATCCAGAAGCTTGCCGGACTTTTGGACCGTCCGCCGATCATCGTCGCGCCGTATGACGCCGAACTGTTCGGCCACTGGTGGTATGAAGGGCCGGAGTTTCTCGACTTTGTCGCGCGCAACATTTTCAACGAGCAAAAATCCATCACGCTCGTCACGCCCGGCGAATACCTGAACCGGCATCCGACGAACCAGATCGCCACGCCGAGCGCGTCGAGCTGGGGCGAGGAGGGTTATTTGCGCGCGTGGCTGAACGAGAAGAACGAATGGATTTATCCGCACTTGCAGGTCGCACAGGAGCGCATGACCGCGCTCACAAAAAAATTTCCGAAGAAGGCGACCGCTTTGCAGAAGCGAGCGTTGAAGCAGGCTGCGCGCGAACTGCTCCTGGCGCAGGCCAGCGACTGGCCGTTTATCTTGCGCGCGGGCACGAGTCCCGACTACGCGCGCCGACGCGTGAAGGAGCATCTGCTCCGTTTCATCGCGCTGCACGACCAGTTGACCGCGACGGGCGTGGACGAAAAATGGCTGGCCGAAATCGAGTCGCGCGACAACATTTTTCCCGATGTGGATTGGAATTATTGGAAGTGATTTTAGATTGCCACGAACGCGCGGAAGTTTAGAGTGTCCAAGTTCAAATGAAAATTTCTTTGCCCATTTTCGGATTGCTCCTGCTGGCATTTTTCAACGCATCGGCGCAGGTGGATGTGAATGTCGTCTTGGATCAGGAACAATATTTGTCGGGCGAATCGGTGCCGATGGCGGTGCGCATCACGAACCGTTCCGGCCAGCCGCTGCATCTGGGCGCGGACGCGAACTGGCTCACGTTCAGCGTGGAAGCGGCGGACGGTTTCATCGTTATCAAAAACGACGAAGTGCCGGTGTTGGGCGCATTTGATCTGGGTTCGTCGGAAGTCGCGACGAAGCAGGTGGATTTGGCACCGTATTTTGTCTTGTCGCATCCGGGCCGTTACCGTGTCATCGCGACGGTGCGGATCAAGGATTGGAACGTGGCCGTGGCGAGTTCCCCGAAAAGTTTCGACGTGATCAGCGGCGCAAGGTTGTGGTCGCAGGTTTTCGGAGTGCCCGTGCCCGCCGGCGTGACGAACCAGCCGCCGGAAGTCCGCAAATACATTTTGATGCAGGCCAATTATTTGAGCACGCAATTGCGATTGTACGTGCAGGTGAGCGACGAGTCGGAGTCGCGCGTGTTCAAGACCGTCGCGATCGGTAGGTTGGTTTCATTCAGCACGCCGGAGGAGCAACTCGACCGGTTTTCAAATCTGCATGTGCTGTGGCAGAGCGGCTCATCGTCGTTCACTTACGCGATGGTGAACCCGAACGGCGAAGTCGTGCGGCAGGAAATTTATGATTACGCGAACGCGCGCCCGCGGCTTGGAATGAACGATGCAGGCGAAATCGTGGTCATCGGCGGGATGCGGCGTGTGAAGCCGGAGGAAGTGCCGGTCGTGAAACCGCCGAATGAACTGCCGGTTCCGGCGAAACCTTGAGCACAGGTCACTGCAACAACTCGTCGGACGAGGCGACTTGCGCCTCCATCAGGTGGAGAATCAAGGTCGCGCGCGCCACGGCGGTATCCTGCGTCTCGCCGGGAAATGACTTCAATCGCAACCGCACGGCGGCGATGGGATCGCCATTGCGGTCGCGCAGAGGCAGGGTGACGGCCACCACCCCGATGCTTTTGCCCAACGAGACCGTTCCATTGTTGATGGCGATTTTCTCCGCGTCTTCGCCCGGCTGGCCGACTTCCTTTTCATCCTTGCTGGCGATGACGCGCGGCTGGCCTTTGTCGTCGAGCGTGTAAATCCGCAACCCGATTATTCGCGGCTGTGCCTCCATGATGCTGTTCACGAGCGACTGGGCCAGGGGAATGCGCGGGGTGTAATCAATCGTCGTGTCGCCGAAATAACTCACCGCGTCGGATTTCGTCCAGAACCCGATCTTGCCGGCGGTGAAGGTATTGTCGTTCAACGGCGGCATGGCGAGTTTATCGTCGAGCCAGCAGGTGATCTGGTTGCCCTGACATTGCACGGCGAGCGAATGCCAGACGTTCGTGGAAATTTCCAACGGCGGGCCGATGGGATCGGAGCGGATGCCGTTCACGACTTTGTAGAAACGAAAATTCTGCCCCAACGCGCTGGCGCGAAGAACGTAAAAATTCGACGAGTTCTGAAAACGGAAGACGACGCCCGCCATCTGTTCGACCGTTCCGCTGACGATTTTGAAATGTGTTGTCAGCCTGAAATCTTTGAACATCTCGCCGTCGTAAACGAAAATCGGAAACCGCTCGTCGGTCGGGTCGGCGCTGGTCTGCGCGAGGACAGCGCGCGCATTCACGGCGGGCGCCTGCACCGCCTGCGGCGTCAAAGGCGCGAAGGCCGACGGCACGGCGTCCATCAGGATTTTCCATTCGCCGGGTTTGCCGCCGCCCGCGAGTTCGCCGTGAAAATTGGTCGGAGCCGAACCTCCCGAAAAATCGCTGAAATCAATTTTGATTTGCGCACCGGAAACGGATGAGGCCAATGTCAGGCAAACACAGAAGAAAAAATTTCGCATCGCGGTGAGCCTAACAAAAAGTCCGGGGACGACAAGCAATTGTGGCGGAACACGCCGCGATTTCCAAAATGAAAAATCACCTTTTGACGTAATTGTTCGCGCGAAACCATTCGACGGCGTCGGCGAGCGCCTGTTTCGGCGGCGTCTGCGGCAAACCCAGTTCGCGGATCGCCTTCTCTGGGTTGAACCACATCTTGTATTTCGCCATGCGGACTCCGGCCAGCGGCGCACGCGGCGGTTTGCCGGTGAAAAAGGAAATCATTTCGTTGATTTCAGCCGCGCGATACGCGAGCCAGTACGGGATCTTTTTTCCCGGTGCGGCGATTTTGGCGATTTCCCCAAGCGTCAGCAGCATTTCCTGCATCGTCCAGTTTCCTTCCGCGTTTCCAAGAATGTAGCGTTCGCCGAAACGCCCTTTTTCCGCCGCGAGAATGTGCCCGATCGCCACGTCGCGGACGTGAACCCAGTTCAATCCCGTGTCGAGATACGCGGGCAGTCTGCGGTTCAGAAAATCCACGATGACCTGACCCGTTGGCGTCGGCTTCACGTCGCGCGGGCCGACGGGCGCGGTCGGATTCACGATGACGATGGGCAACCCTTTTTTCCGGACGAGATCAATGGCTGCGCTTTCCGCCCTGAACTTGGAGCGTTTGTAGTCGTTCGTCATCTGAGCATCGGTGACAGGCTCCATTTCAGTCGAAGGCGTGTATTTTCCATTCACCTTTTTCGGCAGGCCGATGCAGCCGACCGTGCTCGTATAAACAATTTTGCCGCAGCCGGCTTTTCCGGCGGCTTCGAGGACGTTGCGCGTGCCTTCAACGTTCGTCTCATACATCGGCGCATAATTCCGCATCCAGAGTTGATAACTCGCCGCGACGTGAAAACACCAGTCGCAGCCTTCGATTTCGCGTTGAAGCAACGCGCGGTTGAGGATGTCGCCCGTCACGCGCTGAAATTTCGCGCCGTCGAGCCCGCGCACGTCGCTTCCAGGCCGGAGCAGGGCTTTCACTTGATGCCCGCGCGCGACGAGTTCGTGGACAAGATTCGAACCGATGAAACCCGACGCACCGGTGACGAAACATTTCATAAGTGAAAGGAAGCTGATTTTGCGGCAACGCGCCGCCGGTCGCCACAAAAAGTTTTTCACAATGGACGGCTTGACTTGGCGCGACGGCTCGGAAAAAATGTCCTCGTCGTATGCCGGTCAAGAGTAGTACCAGAAAAAAATCGAGCCGCGCCAATCAGCGCGACCTTGATACGAAGATTCAATTCTTCGAGGGAGTCGTCCGCCGCGATCCCGATTACGTGGACGCGCTCCAGCTTCTTGGCGACCACTACACGCAACGCGGACGTTTCAGCGAGGGACTCAAGGTGGACGAACGCCTCGCCCGCCTCGAGCCGCAAAGTGCGCTCGTCTTCTACAATCTCGCGTGCAGCTACTCGCTCACCGACCAGTTTGACCGCGCCGTACTCGCGCTGGAAAAAGCCCTGCAACTCGGCTATCGCGATTTCAACTGGCTGGCCAAGGATCCCGACCTGAAAAAACTCCGACAGCAGCCGGCCTACCGCGATCTCCGCGAAAAAATTCGCCGGATGAAAATCAAGGTCGGCTGACCGCAATGAACGTCACCGTTCGCGGACAAACCCGCCATCACCGCACCGTCACTTTTGACGCCGCAAGAAATTCAGTTTTATTGATTGAGCAAAGATTGCTGCCCCACGAGTTCAAAATCGTCGCCACACAAAATTTTCGCGAGACCGCCGCAGCCATCCGCAACATGATTGTTCGCGGCGCGGGCGCGATTGGGGCGACGGCGGCTTACGGACTGGCGCAGGGCGCGCTCGCGTTTCGCGGAAAAGATTTGAAGAAATTTTCCAGCCACATCGCAGATGTTTATCAAACTTTGAAAGCCGCGCGGCCCACGGCGGTTGATCCTGTCAACGCGATGAACGCCGTGCGGCGCGAAATGACGCGCGGCAAAACCGTCGAAGAAAAAAAATTGCTCGCGCTTGCCGCCGCCGAGGAATTTGCGAACGAAGATGTCCGCCATTGTGAAGAAATCGGAAAACACGGCGCAAAATTGATTCGCAACGGCATGAAAATTTTGACGCATTGCAACGCGGGCTGGTTGGCGTTCGTGGACATCGGCACGGCGACCGCACCGATGTATGCCGCGCAAACGCTTGGCAAAAAATTTCATGTCTACTGCGATGAAACGCGCCCGCGTTCGCAAGGCGCGACGCTCACCGCGTGGGAACTCGCGCAGCAAAAAATTTCGCACCAGATTATCGCCGACAACGCCGCCGGACATCTGATGCAACGCGGCGAAATTGATCTGGTCATCGTCGGCAGCGACCGCACGCTCGGACGCACGGGCGAAGTAACGAACAAAATCGGCACCTACACAAAAGCCGTTCTCGCCGCGCGTCATAACATTCCATTTTACGTCGCCATTCCACTTTCGACGATTGACTGGGATTTGAAATCCGGTTTGAAAATTCCGATTGAAGAGCGGAACGAAAGCGAAGTCCTTGGCGCGTGGGGAATCAATTCACGCGGCCAGCGTGAATTTATCCGTGTCGCGAATCCGGCGACTGGCGCGCGCAATCCGGGTTTTGATGTGACGCCGCCGGAATTGATAACCGGCATCATCACGCCGACTGGAATTTTCAAACCGGAGGAACTTTGGAAACGGCGACACGAGTTGGGTTTAGCCGATTGAACTTGCGCCGGTCGTAAATCAAAATTAGCTTCAGCTTTCCCGAAGGCGGGGTAGCCAAGTGGTAAGGCACGGCTCTGCAAAAGCTGCATTCGTCGGTTCGATTCCGACCCTCGCCTCCAGTTTATTCCCTTTATTTATTGGGTTTTTATTGGAGTCTTGGGAAAACCTTCAACGAAATCTTCAACGATTTTAGCTCTCGTTCACTATCCGGCACGGACACGTCGCGGACACGCCCACTGCACGGATGCGGGAGAAAATCAGACCTCATATCCTTACAAAATGAAAGCGCAGGATATGACACGGTATCGTAAATTCCAACGGAGTTGGGGGATGTGGTATGCCTTTGACAATCTGACGGGCAATTCGGTCAGCCTTAAGACTCGCATGAAAAGTGAGGCGGAACAAAAGATCAACGCCATGAACGAGACGGAACGTCAGCCGTCCATCAGCCTTGGTCTGGCGAAAGTTTACCTGAACGCCACCGATCCAAAACTGGCAACGCGAACATGGCAGGAGGTGATGGAAAATATCGTCACCAAGAAAACGGATGAAACTCAGCGGCGATGGGACACGGCGATCAAGGACAGGAATTTTGATTACATCCGCAACCTGCGAGTGGCCGAAACTCGACCGGAACATTTCGACAAGGCACTGGCCGATGGCAAGGTTTCCACCAATGTTTACCTGCGGCGCATTCACAATCACGCGCTCGGCATGGAATGGTTGCTCAAATCAGTCATCCCGCGATTGCAGTGGCCCAAGCCGGTGTTCAAAGACAAGAGGGCAATCACGGCGGAAGAACACGCGGCAATTATCCAGCGGGAACAGAATCTTGAGCGGCGGGACTTTTACGAACTGTTGTGGCTTACAGGCGCAGCGCAATCGGATGGTGCTTGCCTGCTGGCGGAAGACATCAACTGGAATACACGCACGATTTGTTTTACACGCAAGAAATTGAAATCACGCGGCACGAATATCGAGCCGACATTGTTCCGGTTCAGCGCGGACATCGAGGTTGTCTTGAAACGGCGTCCGGCGGTCGGGCAGCTTTTTCCGTATCTCTGCACCGTGCGCGCCGGGGATCGGGCGACGGAGTTCAAGCA
>CAZHXG010000033.1:0-21795 GCA_964536285.1 uncultured Bifidobacteriaceae bacterium | reverse complement strand
CATCAACTATCTCTTCGCTCGCGGCGAAGCCGACGCGCCGGACATTGACGGACGCGTTTACATTCGCGGCAAACTGCCGGTTGGCGAATTCGCCCGCGTCAAAATCATCGGCCACACGGATTACGATTTGATTGCCGAACCAGTTTGAACCGCCAAGACGCCAAGGCCGCCAAGGTTTTGGAAACAAATCCAAAAGTTTTTTAGCTTGGCGTCCTTGGCGTCTTGGCGGTTAATGTTCCCGCATGGCCACACTCGTTTTCGACATCGAGACCACCGCGCTGCCGCTTGAAAATTTCGACGACGCGCAGCAGGAATATCTTTTCCGCGAGGCCGACAAGCTCGCCGACGCCGACGCCAAATCCGCCAAGCGCGAGGAGATCGCCAAGTTCATGAGCCTGTGGCCGTTCACATCGCAGGTCGTCTGCATCGCCATGCTCAACGCCGAGACCCAGCGCGGGCAGACCCTGTTCGTCGCCGAGGATTTCGAGGAAGCCGAGGAGGAAAATGCGCCGGTGAAATTCATTCCCTGCGCGGACGAGACGGAACTGCTCGCGCAATTCTGGGACGTCGCGAAAAAATACGATTCCGTCGTCACCTTCAACGGACGCGGCTTCGACGTGCCGTTCATCTACCTGCGCTCCGCGCTGCTCAACGTGCCCATCTCGAAAAAAAACTGGCTCGGCTACCGTTACGCCACCGACCCGCACTGCGACCTCGCGGAGCAGTTCACCTTTTACAGCGTGAGCGGGCGCGACGGCGCGGCGCGGCGGTTCAACCTGGATTTTTACTGCAAAGCCTTCGGCATCGAATCGCCCAAGAGCCACGGCGTGACCGGCATGGACGTGGGCGCGCTGCTGGCCGCCGGAAAATTCCGCGACATCGCCGAATACTGCCTGCGCGACGTCCGCGCCACCGTGGAGCTTTACAAAATCTGGAAGGAACGGCTGGCGGGAATTAAATGAAAAACTAAACCGCAGATTGTCAAATGGCTTACCAAAAGGTTGTAAAAAAGAAAAAATATTGGGAAACGCCGGAATTAATTGCGGCGAAAGCAGAAGCTGTGCGACTGCATAAGTCTCTAAAACTATCAACCGTAGAAATTGGAAATAAGATAGGTAAGAAACCAACACAGATTTGGAGGTGGCTTAAGGCAGAAAAAGTCTTTCAACCTGCCATACCAAAGCAAACTGCGGCAAAACAAAAGCTTTCAATCGCGTCTGCACATGAGGCAATGCGAATGGAATATAAGCGCGAGGTGGCGGCGCTGAAGACCATAGACCGACATTGTAGATTACACCTCTGCAAGGAATGTGGAACTGTATTCAAGCCCACGATTGGGGTTCAGGGATTTTGCAGCCAAAGCTGCCGGACAAAATCTTATCTGAAATTGAACCGCAAGGTGCTTGCTGAAAAGGCCAAAAAGAAATCTGATTTATTCCACAAAACTCGCGCCGAACGTCTTTACGCTGCTAAAAATCCGAAGTGTGTTTTCTGCCAGAAACCAATTCCATTTTCAAAGTTTTTTGAAATGAACAGCGTCAAATACTGTTCGCAAAAATGTAATCAGAAAGCGCAATCAGAAAAACGTAAAAATGATCCAATCAGAGCGGCGGCTTACAAAATAATCAAAGCCAAAACCTATCTGAAGCGCAAACTAAATGGCAAAAACAGGCTAGAAAAGCGGGAATATTTTCGAAACAACGACTCGGCTCGCATTGCCAAAAATCTACGCTCTCGCCTGAGACTTGCTATCAAAAAGAAGGGCGGTAAAAAATCTGCTTCGACATTGGAACTTATCGGAACGGATTGGCCAACATTCTTCACTTGGATTCAAAGTAAATTTCGGCCCGGAATGACATGGAAAAATCATGGCAAATGGCATATTCACCATGACATTGCCTGTGCGCGTTTTGATCTCACTAAACCGGAGCAACAGAGAGAGTGCTTTCACTTCACAAACTTGCTACCAATGTGGGGAAGCGAAAATATAAAAAGAGGTGCAAAAATCTTTCCGACGCAATTGCCTTTTCGTTTTTGACCGTTAGAAAATAATCATAATTTTAACGTATGTCGTCCACGCTCATTTGCTTCGCCCTGAAAGAAGAAGCCGCGCCGTTTCGGAAAATCGCGGCGGGCAAAAAAGGATTTACCTTGATCGAATTGCTCGTGGTCATTGCCATCATCGCGATTCTTGCTGCCTTGTTAATTCCTGCAATCAGTGCCGCAAAAAATAAAGCGAAGCGAACGACTTGCTTGAACAACCTGCGGCAAATCAATCTTGGCATCCATATGTATTGCGATGATTCAAGCGACACAACACCTGCCACTAAATCTGGAATAACCACGACCAATGTTCCTTGGATTGCCTACAAGGAGCTCATGAAGAACTATGTTGGATTGAACGGCCCGTCGTCGTCGAAAGACAGTATTTTTGCCTGTCCTGCCGATACGTTTTATTACTTGGGCATTACCATCAAAACCAACGGCTCTGGAACTAAAGGAAATTTATATGTGCCCCAAAGCCGTCATGACCAAGCCAAGTATGATTATTCGAGCTACACATATAACGCGATGAATCTTGATCCAGATGCTCCCAATATCACGACGAGCAGTTCAGTGCCCGGTATCGGTGGTTGGAAAATCAGTTCAATAAAAAACCCCGTAAAGACCATTCTGGTTGCGGAATCACCAGCCTTTTACCCCTATTCATGGCATGACCCAAAACCACCTCAGTCCGGCGATTGGTTTTTATTCAATAACGCCAAAGACATGCTTGGTTTTGTCGATGGCCACGTCAGTTACACCAAAATGTATTGGAACAGCAATATCGTCCACCAATTTATGGGTTTCTCCTTTCCATTTTGGACGGCTTCTTATGATCCGCCCGACGGTTATGACTATAAATGGAGCGGAGATTAGACGATGCGCTCACTCATTTACTTCGCCCTGAAAGAAGAAGCCGCACCGTTTCGAAAAATCGCTGCGGGTAAAAAAGGATTTACCTTAATCGAATTACTCTTGGTCATTGCAATCGTCGCAATTCTCGCCGCGTTGTTGTTGCCAGCGGTCGGGGTTGCCAAAAATTATGCAAAGCGCACCACCTGTCTGAATAATTTGAGGCAAATCAATTTGGGCGTGCGGATGTATTCCGATGATTCTAATGACACTACGCCCAACACCAAATATGACTCTAGCATAACCAACGCACCGTGGATTGGTTACAAGGAGCTTATGAAAAATTATGTTGGATTGCAGGGTGCATCTTCGGCGCAAGACAGAATTTTTTCCTGTCCAGCCGATACTTTTTACTACAATTGGATGCGCGGACGAGTGCCCGAGAGCCATCACGATCAATCTATTTTTGATTTCTCCAGTTATACTTTTAACGGGATGAATTTGACAACCGTGCCGACTAATCTCCCTTTCAAATATGAAAACAAACAGCCTGGCATCGGTGGTCTGCCTATGAGTTCGATCAAACATCCGGCCAGAACGGTTATGGTTGCGGAGTCACCGGCGTTTTTTCCCTATTCATGGCATGAACCAAAACCGTATCAACCCGGCGGAGTGCAACCTCATGGAATTGCGTTATTCAATAATGCCAAAGACATGGTCAGCTTCGTGGATGGTCACGTTGCCTACATAAAAATCTATTGGGGCAATATCATCACCAATGGTGGATTTATGTCGTGCTTTTACAATCCTCCTGATAGCTATGATTATCAATGGAGCGGAGATTAGGTGATGCACTTACTCATTTGCTTCGCCCTGAAAGAAGAAGTGCGCCGTTTCGGAAAATCGCACGCCGCGTCTGTCCTGAAGGATGCTGAATTTCAACGTGTCGCCGCCACGAATCATCACACGGTGGGCAAGGCAGACATTCCGGCCGAGGCCACCGGACGGGCAAAAAGTGGTCGTTCTGCCATTTTCGGCATGGTTTAGTGGAAAAACAGCCAATTCCAGCGGTTTTTAGTCATCCCTGTACATTTGCGGAACGTTCCGCAACATTTGCGGGATGTTCCGCAAAGTTATAGGAACGTTCCGCGAACATTGCGGGACGTTCCTGAAAGAGTCCGGAATGTTCCTTTTATATTACGGGACGTTCCGCAATATATGCGGGATATTCCTCAGACTTCTAGGGATATCCCTGAAAGGTTGCGGGATGTCCCTAGAATATTCAGGGACGTTCCTGAAAGATTGCGGAACGTTCCGCAATGTTCAAGGGATGTCGTTTTTGTCTCGGAAGGCACCGTTCCCGATGCCTGCGAGCCAGTCAGCCCTTCTGCGTAACCGTTGGCGGTTAGGTGGAGGGCCATTGATGACTTGAGCAAGCGTAATCTTGTCTTCCAACCACCGGATGCAAGCCGGTCACGGCGGGCGCGAGAGTGGTTGCCGCCAGTCTGGCCGGATGACACACTGGCAAGGTCTGGCCTATGTCTACGCTCATTTGCTTCGCCCTGAAGGAAGAAGCCGCGCCGTTTCGGAACGTGGCTGCGGCGCAAGCCGCTTCAATTTTGCTCACCGGCATCGGACGCCAGAACGCTGAAAAATCCCTGCGCGAATTTCTCGCTGGTGGGGCGAGCGTCCCACCGGATTTGGTTTTGACCTGCGGTTTCGCCGGCGGACTGAATCCAGACTTAAAACTCGGCGAAGTCGTCTTTGAAACTTCAGACGAGAATTTGCGCGCAAAACTTCTCGGCGCAGGGGCGAAGCCATTAAAAATATTCTGCGCCGACCGCATCGCCACGACCGTCGCCGAAAAGAAAAAATTGCGCGCCGAAACCGGCGCGGACGCCGTCGAGATGGAATCGGCGGCGATCCACGCCGTCTGCCACAAGCGCGGAATTCCCTGCGCCACCGTCCGCGTGATCTCCGACACGGCCAGCGAAGATTTGCCGCTGGATTTCAACGCGCTCTCCAAGCCGGACAAGAATCTAGATTACGGCAAATTATTTCTCGCCATCGCCAAATCGCCCGGAAAAATCGGTGCATTGATGCAGTTGCAGAAAAAAACCAAATTTGCGGCGGAACAACTTGCCGGAGTTCTCGCCAAAATCACTTTTCCGTGACCGGAGTTTGTGTAGAAGCTGGCGGCGCAGGTTTTTCCTTCACGTGTTCGCTGTAGCTGATGAACGCCGCGCCGACCACGATCAAAATCACGCCGAGCCAGCGCACGATGGAAACGCTTTCGCCGAGAAACCACATCGCGGCGAACGTCGCGAACACGAAGCTCAACGCGGTGAGCGGCCAGAGAAAACTGATGTCGCTCTTGGACATCAAGATCAGCAGGCACAGAAAAAACAGCGCCTCGAAGAAAACGCCGAGCAGGATTTGCGGATTCACCGCGCCGGCTTTCACGACGCGGAAGATTTCGGCGGCGGTGTAACCGTGCATTTCGCCGATGACGTTCATGCCCTTCTTCAAGAGAATGACGCCGGTGGATTCAAACACAAGACCGACGAGCAAAATCAAAAGCAGTTTTATCATTTTAAAAATCCTGATAGCGAATCAGTTCAATGCCGAGTTCTTGAACGCGTGATTTCACACGCGGGCTCACCAAAGCATCGAACTCATGCTTAAATTCGTCGAGCGACGGATGCGAGTAAAGCTCGGAATCGCCCGGTGGCAATTCCGGCAGCAATTTCAAAACATAATCTTCATCCACGCGCGAGTTTTGCAGCAGGCCGAAAGTGATCTGCGCGTGTTTGATTTTCTTTTGCGCCAAAGTTTTTCGCGCGCGGTTGGAAAGCATTTCAAAAATTACGCCATGGGAAACTTTGTAAAAGAAATGCCCGCATGAAATTTTCCGACTGCGTGCAAGACAATCGCGCGTCAAACGCAAATGACGGATGCCGAGTTTGTCTGAATCTTCCATCAGGATTTTGAAAACGGTCGGGTGCAAATGCAGGTGCAAGTGGCCGTTGACGTGGTCGAGTGGCAAACCGGTGGCGCGGAATTTTTCAAACTGGGCGTGGATTTCGGCGCGGAGTTGTTGGCGTAAATTGCGTTTGAAAAAGTAATTCATTCCGACGGCAACGGGCGAATTACTAAATTCGCGGCGCGAATTTACGAGGCCGGGAATTTTTTCCGGCGGCAGAGCGGAACGGCCTTGCAGCAAAGTCAGGTGTAGTCCAATGCCGAGTTTTGGATTTTCTTTTGCAAGTTTAACGGCTTCGTCAAAACCAATTTCGTTCACCATCAAACTTGCGCTTGTCAAAATGCCGTCGCGGTGCGCGCGGATGACGGCTTCGTTGACAGAATGTGAACGTCCGAAATCGTCGGCGTTGACAATCAGTCGGCGGACGGAATCAGGGCGCGCCATAATTTGGAGTTTTGGAATTGGAAACAAATTGCAGCCACGCGCGGAAAATCAGCAATAATTTTTGCGGGCGGCTGATTTGGATTGGCCACTCGCTAAAAACATTGAATTGATTTTGCTCCAGTTTTTGCAGCAATTGCCAGTAGACCGAACCCATGAGTTCGGCGGCGACCATTGATTTGCGGTCTTCGGGCGGCAGAGTTTTTTGCGCGAGCGCGTAAAAAAATTTTGCGCGGGCGGCGACGTTTTCGGCAAGCGAACGAAAATTTTCGGAGTATTGGCCGTTCAAGATTTGATTTTCATCGACGTTGAACTTTTTGAGTTCGTCGAGCGGCAGATAAATGCGTCCGCGCGCGGCATCGGTTTTCACGTCGCGCAAAATGTTGGTCAATTGAAGCGCGTTGCCCAAATAAATCGCGTAATCGCGCGTCATCGGATTTTTGTAGCCGAAAATTTCGATGCTCAAAAGCCCGACGACGGACGCGACGTGATAGCAATATGATTCAAGCTGCTCAAAATTTTCGTAGCGCTTGATGTCCAGATCCATTTCGCAGCCTTTGATGAGTTCGTCGAGCAATGCAAATGGCAGATGAAATTGCCGGATGACGGGCTGCAATTCCTGATTTGTCGGAAATTGCGGCGAATTGTTTTCGCAAGCACTTCGAATATCGGCGCGCCACTCGGCAAGTTGCGCGCGACGTTTTTCTGCTGGAACGGATTCGTCATCGGCCACGTCGTCCACTTCGCGACAGAAGGCGTAGAGCGCGGACATGGCGTCGCGTTTCGGGCGCGGCAGCAAAATAAAGGCGAGCGCGAGGTTGGACGCGCTTTTGCGGGTGATGGCGCGGCTGTGTTGCATCACGGCGGCGGCGGTGTTCCCTCAATTCCCTTTTTCTCGCGCACGGGCGGCAACCCGCCGCTTTCGGCGAGAGTCGGATTGAGTTTGCGTTGTTCGCCGTGACGGCGGTGTTTGCGCTTGTGCCGGCGCTTTTTCTTGCGGAACAAGGCGAACCAAAGAAACGAAACAAGGGCCACAAGCAGGATTGCAACGGCCATGGCCAGAAAATTCAGCCACTGGGGCAAAGGCTCGAACGCGGCCAGCAATGTGTCGGCGGAATGCATCTTAGTCAGGTTCCAGAAATCTTTTCAGCGGCGGTTTCGCCGCTCTCGTCGTCGCCTAGATTCATTTTCAAACGCTGCATCCTGTAACGCAGCGAATGGCGGGAAAGTTTAAGGCGCTCGGCGGTGCGTGTCAGGTTGAAATCGTTTTGTTCCATCACGCCGGCGATCAACTCCCGCTCGATCCGTGCAAGGGCGTCGTCGAGCGACTCGTCGGGCGCGACCCGGATCGCCGTGACTTTTTGCAGGCGCGACCCGACTTGAAAGTCCGGCAGGTTCACGGATTGGACTTGCCGCGTCTTTTCCAAAATAAGAGCGCGCTCGATGACATTGCGGAGTTCACGCACATTACCCGGCCAATGATGCGAAAGGAGTTTTTGTCGCGCGTCGGGTGCAAGGCCGGTCACGTTTTTGTTCATCGCGGCGCGGAAATTTTTCAGGAAATATTCGGCCAGCAGCAGAACGTCCTCGCCGCGTTCGCGCAACGGCGGCAAATTGAACTGCACGACGTTCAGGCGATGGAACAAATCCTCGCGAAAATCGCCGGCATCAATGGACTTTGTGATGTCGCGGTTGGTCGCGGCGATGAGACGGACATTGACACACAGTTCCTGCGTGCCTCCGACGCGCGTAAACGTGCCGTCTTCAAGAAACCGCAGCAGCTTCGCCTGAAGCGGCTTGCTCATGTCGGCGATCTCATCGAGAAAAATCGTCCCGCCATCAGCTTCCTCGACGCGCCCGGATTTTTGCCTGATCGCGCCCGTGAACGCGCCCTTTTCGTGGCCGAACAATTCGCTTTCCAAAAGCGTCTCGGGAATCGCCGCGCAGTTGATGCGGACGTAATGTGATTCGCGCCGCAGGCTCAAGTTGTGGAGCGCGCCGGCGACCAATTCCTTGCCCGTGCCGCTTTCACCGAGAACCAAGGCGCGCGCCTCGGTCGGCGCGACCGTCTGGATCAATTTCCGCAGCTCGCGCATTTTTCCCGATTCGCCCACAATCTGGTCAAGGCTGATAATTTCGCCCGCGCGCGAACGCAACGCGGCGTTCTCGCGCAACAGTTGGTAACGCTCGGCGCAGCGCGCGACGGCATGAAGCAATTCTTCGGGCGCAAACGGCTTGGCCAGATAGTCAATCGCCCCGGCTTTGATGGCTTCGACAGCGAGCTTGGGCGTCGCGTAGGCGGTGAGCATGAGCGCGGGCAAGGCCGGCTTTTCGGCGTGGATTTTTTTGAGAAACTCGTAACCGCTCATGCCTCCGAGCCGCGCGTCGGTGATGACCATTAAAAATTCCTCGCGCGACAAAATATCCAGCGCCTCCTCGGCGGACTCGACGGCGCGCGCGACATAGCCGTCGTCCTTCAACACGGCCTGAAGCGACAGGCGCATATTTTTTTCGTCGTCCACGACGAGGACGGGTGGCAGTGCTGCGCTCATTTGGACAGTTTCATCAAAGCCTTTGCCGGGAAAATTAAGGTAAATGCCGCGCCTTGTCCAAGTTTGGATTCGACCCGCACCGTGCCGCCGTAAAGTTCGACGTTGTGTTTGACGATGGCCAGACCGATGCCGCTGCCCTTTTCCCTTGTCGTATAATAAGGCTCGAAGATGCGCTCGATTTTGTCCGGAGGAATTCCGTGCCCGTCGTCGCGCACCGAAATTTCCACCGAATAATCGCCGTGATGGTCGGCGGTGATGAAAATATTTCCCTTTTCGCCAATGGCTTCCCGCGCGTTTTTCAAAAGGTTCACGAACATTTCAGAAAGATGTCTTCGCTGCATGAGCAGCGGTGGAAATCCGTGGCCGTATTCGCGATGAATCTCTATTTTTGTCGGCATGGCCGGCGGAAAAACCTGCGTGACCGCCTGGTCGAGCTCCGCGACGACATCAATTTTTTCCACGCGGCCTTCGCTCAACTGCGCATAGCCCATGATCTGCGTGATGACACGGTCGGCCCGCGCGACCTCCTCCTGGATGATCTCGATCTGTTGCGCTGCGGCTTCCTTGTTTTCACGCAAGGCGCGTTGCAGCGAGAACGCGGCATTGTTGATGATGGCGAGCGGATTTTTGATCTGGTGCGCGAACTCGGCGGCGAGTCGTCCGGCGGAACGCAACTGGCCTTCGCGCGCGGTGAATTCCCCCTCTTCCTCGGCGGCCATGCGCTGGCGTTCCAGCAATAATTCCAGGCCGGAACAACAGGCCGCCGTCAACAGCAACACCGCAAGCCGCAAGAGGAACGGCTGTCCTATTTCTTCGTGCGGCATCAAATCCAGCGCGCGTCGGGTGAATTCGTCCAGATTTTGAAAAACCGAAACGTCCAGCACCGCCACCAGTGCATAGCAAAGTGTGATGGCCAGATTCAAAACCAGTTGCGAAAACCCCGGCGGCACGCTCACCGCATTGCGGATGATCAGCGCAACAAAGAGCCAGAACAAAATGCTATCCAATCCACCCGTCAGAAACGCCATGCCCGCGATGAAAATTCCGTCGACGAGACTGCTCGTGAACACGGTCCATTGCACGACCGCCAGCGGCAATCGATTTGCCGCCAGTGTGAAACCGGCCAGAATCGCGTTTGTCAGGATGTAAAACCAGAAAATGTATTGCACTGTTTCCACCACCACGTCGAGCGTGCTCGACGCCAGACCCACCCACGGCGTCATGTCGAACGAATACAAAATCATCCCGATGAAGACGGCTTTGATCGGCAGCATGAGGTTGCGCTCCATGACCACGATCCGGCGCAACAGACGCGGCGGGTCGGGCGCCGGGATTTCGAACAGCGCGGGCAACCGCTTCAGCCACTGCCAATGGCTTGGTTTCATAAATTCACGCTGAAAAAAATTAGCGCAACAACTTCAACGCTCGTTCGGAAATTTTTTCCACCGGCCACAACCGGCCGATGCCCTCGTAACCGCACGACAGCATCCCCTCGTCCGGGCCGATGAATTCCGCGCCGCGCTTTTTCAACGTCGCCACGTTCACCTGGGTCGCAGGATGCAGCCACATTTTCCCGTTCATCGCGGGCGCGATCAAAATCTTCGCCTTGGGATTCAAGGCCAACGCGATGCAAGTCAGCGCGTCGTCGGCCAGACCGTTGGCCATTTTTGCAATCACATTCGCCGTCGCGGGCGCGACCAAAAACAAATCCGCTTCGTCCGCGAGTTGAATGTGCATTGGTTGCCAGCCATTTTCCTCGTCGTAAAGATTTGTGACGACCGGATTGCGCGTCAGCGTCTTGAACGGCAGCGGCGTGATGAAATGCTGCGCGTCCGCCGTCATCACTACGCGCACGTCGCATTTGGCCTTCGTAAGCAGCGACGCCAAATCAGCCGCCTTGTGTGCGGCGATTGAACCGGTGACTCCGAGAACAATCTTGTTTTTCATCTTACTCGTAATCTTAATCTTAATCCTTCTTCCTGCCAACTCGATAAGAAACCGGAGCTTCATGCAATCTGTCCGCCGAATTACTGCGGATGAGTCCGACCAGCATGGAAACAATTTTCTGCAACACCTCTTTGCCCTGTTTCAATTCTTGCGAGTCAATCAACTTTTTAACAGCCAGCAAGTCCAAACAAGCCGCGCATTCCAAAGCCGAACCTCTAGCCATGTCGAAGAAACGGCAGCGGTCTGCCGAAGTAAATCTTCCATTGCCTTCAGCGATGTTCAGCAGAATCGAAGTCCGGGCGCGGTCCAATTGGTCGTGAATCGGACTGGATTTCTTTGCGCGCTCCAAAATCGTTTCAGCCCACGAAGCGAACGCCAGGGATTCCTGATATACCCGCAGTTTTTCGTGGTCGAACATGGATTAAGATTACGATTAAGAGCAGGATTAGGATTCTAAAACTCCGGCGGTTGCGAACGCGCCGCGCGCATTTTTTCCGCGTCAATAATCGCCAGTATCCGGCGCAAATCTTCCTGCTTCGTCCCGCTGATCAAAAGGTAATCGAAATTTTTCCATTGCGCGATTTCCTGTTTCGCCACGGCAAGCCGTTTTTGGATCACCGCGATTGCGTCCGCGCCGCGTTTTTTCAGCCGTTCCTCCAGCGCTGTCAACGGCGTCGGCGTCAGAAAAACCGTGACCAGCGCGCGTTTCAATTCCGGCTCGCTCTCCGCCTGCTCGCGAATCGTCGCCGCGCCTTGCACGTCCACGTTGAGCAAAACGTCCTTGCCCTCGCGCAATTTGCCAAGTAGTTCGGATTTCAAAATGCCGTAACTGTTCCCATAGACCGTCGCGTGCTCGAGAAAATTTCCCGCGTGCAAACGCTTCAAAAATTCTTCCGCCGTGAAAAAATGATAATCTACGCCGTCCTTTTCGCCGGGGCGCGGCGCGCGCGTCGTGCAGGTGATGGCGCGCGTCATGTCCGGTCGCGCCTTGAGCAATTGCTGGCACAACGTCGTCTTGCCGCCGCCCGACGGCGCGGAAATCAGAATGAGCAGAGGTCGGAGACCGGAAACCGGAGGTCTGACTTCCGATTTCTGACTTCTGGCCTCCGGCTTCCGGCCTCCGGCTTCTGATTTCTGGTTTCTATTTTTCATTCGACATTCATCGCCTGCTCGCGAAATTTTTCCAGTTCCGCCTTCAGCGTCACGACCTCGCGCGAGATGATGGCGTCGTTCGCCTTCGAGCCGATGGTGTTGATCTCGCGGTTCATTTCCTGCGCCAGAAAATCCAGCGTGCGCCCGACCGGCTCTTTTGATTTGCGACAATCCTCGAATTGTTTGAAATGACTTTGCAACCGCGTCAATTCCTCCGAAATGTCCGAGCGGTCCGCGAACAAAACGATTTCCTTCAAAAGTCTTTCGTCATCCGGTGCAATGTTTTCAATGCCCGCGTTCTTGATTCGTTCAAGCAAACTTTGCCGGTAATTTTCCGCCGTCTGCGGCGCCTGCTTCTGAATTTTTTCAACCGCAACGCGCATGATTCCGATCCGCGCCGTCAAATCCTCCGCCAGATGCGCGCCTTCGCGTTCGCGCATTTTCACGAGCGACGCCAGCGCCGGCTTCAACGCCTTCTCGACCGCCGGCCAGACATTTTCCGCGTCCACCAATTCTTCATCGCTCTGGAAAACGCCCGGCGCGCGCAAAATCTGGTCCAGCGAGACTTCGCCGGAAATTTTCAGCGACTTCGCCAGCCGCGCCAGTTCCGTGGCGTAGGATTTGGCGAGCGGCAGGTTGATATGCGCGCGCGCCGACGACTGGCCGTCCGCCGCGTGGATGCCGATGCGCGCCGTCACGCGCCCGCGCGCGACCTGCGCGTTGATGGCGTCGCGCACCTGCGCCTCGAGCAGCTCCAGCTCGCGCGGGAGGTTCACGGAAATTTCCGACTGCCGGCGGTTGACCGCGCCCAGCTCGACGGTGATCTTGAAACCGTCCCGCGCGCATTCGCCGCGACCGTAACCCGTCATGGATTTCATCCCGCGCACTATGCGAAAATTCTTTGCGGCAGGCGAATCAATTTTGGCGCAGCGTCTTAGCTAACATAAGCGAAGAAGAAATACCTTCTAATTCAATTGTGTTTTACACCGCGCATAATGACAAGGTAGAAGATTCACGTTTCATTGAAGCGCGAGGTCTTTCAAAAGGAGCTTACATACGGCCAAAGCCTGAATTTGTAATCACACGCATAAAATCTTTTTCTTCAACTGAAACAAGTGCATTTGGAGATCGCGATTATAAAACTATTGCAATCAAATTATTTTCAGCCGACGCAAGAAAACTTGAAGTTTTGAGACGAACTCGCGCTTATGCAGATCGCTCGATAAACGAATTTGTTGTTATGTTAGGAAATAAACCAACGTCATCTTTGTGGTTACAGAATACTGAATCAATTCCTTCAATTCCTATCGGATATTTAGTTTTTCCAAAAGGTCAAGATACTCATGAAGTCGAACAATTTCTCAAAAATATTGTTCAAGATAAATAGGTCATTTGCACCATTCATTGTTCCTTCAGTTTCACCATAAATTTCAGCACAAAAAATTTAATGCGAACCACGCGAAAAATCCCATTCGCGTCTTTGGCGTATTTCGCATTGCCCGCTTAATTTTTCACCCGCAATAATTTCAACGTGCCAGAAAATCCTCCGACAGCGGCGCTTCAAACTTCATCAGCTTTTTCGCGCGTGGACAGATTGCGCTCATAATTGCTTTGACTCGCGCCGCCGGATGAGCAGATTTATCGCTCGCTCGTCCGGCATATGAAGTCCGTCATCATCAACGTGGTCTTGCTGGTCGCATTCATCTGCGCCCTTTCTTACGCCTACCATCGGCTGGCCTTGCGCTGGGCCGCCCGCCGCAAGCGCGGGAAATCGGTCGCGGAACTCGAGACATTGCCGCCGGTCAAAATGGATTTTTCCACGCCGGAAGGCGCGATCCTTTGCCTTGAGGATACCTACCGGCGGCGGGATGTCGAGGCGGCGGTCGCCTGCCGGGATTTCGCCTTGGAGGCAAAAATCTGGCTTCAGGAACGCGGCAATTTGAACAAACAGAGGCAGGCTGAAATGCTGCCGGAGGTGACGGGAACGATGGAGAGGGCGTGTCGGAACGGCATGGCGAAAAACCTGGCGATCGATTGGGAGCGGGCAAAATCCTATTTTCCGAACCGCGAACCGCACCGCGAGGGCATGGTCGTCGTCAGCGAAATTACGAACCTGCCGGGCGGAAATTTGTTGCGGCAGCGGTTTCTGGCCGCAGAGACGGCAAAAGGATGGCGTGTGGTGATGTATCTGCCGACGTTCCAAAACGACGCGCCCTGACGCCCGTGTTGCAAGCCGCCTTTTCAGTTTTTTGAGCGGACTCGCAACAGTTTCAATGCGGCGCGAAAATCCTCCGGCAGCGGCGCTTCAAACGTCATCAGCTTTTTCCGGCCCGGATGGATGAACGATAATTCCTTCGCGTGCAGCATCACGCGCGGCGCGGCATAATTCGTCAGCTCCTTCAGCCGCGCATTTTGCCGCGCGCCGTAAGTATCGTCGCCTACGAGCGGATGGCCGATGAATTGAAAATGCACGCGGACTTGATGCGTGCGACCGGTGTGGATCTGCGCCTCCATCAACGTCGCCGCGTGAAGCCGTTCGAGAATCCGGTAGCTCGTGTGCGCTTCGCGACCTTCGCTGTCGTTGCGCGCCGCCATGCGTTTGCGGTGCGTCGGATGACGCGCGATGGCGGCGTGGATTTCGCCGGCGGCGCGCGCCGGTTCGCCGCAGACGAGCGCGTTGTAAATTTTTTTGACTTCGCGCGACGCGAATTGTTCCGAGAGTGCGAGGTGGGTCTCGTCATTTTTCGCGACGACGAGGCAGCCGCTGGTTTCCTTGTCGAGCCGGTGGACGATGCCGGGTCGCGCCACGCCGCCGATGCCGCTCAACGAGCCTTTGCAATGATGCAGCAGGGCGTTGACGAGCGTATGTTCCTCGTGCCCGGCGGCGGGATGCACGACGAGTCCGGCGGGTTTGTTGACGACGAGCAGCGATTTGTCTTCGAACAAAATATCAAGCGGAATTTTTTCCGGCTGCGCCTTGGCGGGTTTCGCTTCCGGCCAGTGAACTTCAATTTTTTCACCCGCACGTGGCGAATGTGTGGGCTTGACCGTCCTGCCGTTGACGCGGATGTGGCCTTCTTCGATCAGCCGTTGCAACGCGCCACGCGAGGCGGCGGGGAATTTTTCGCAGAGGAATTTGTCGAGCCGCTCGTCCGGCTGCGATTTCTCGACGATGAAATTTTCCGTGCGCGTGGACATGGCGAATCAATTCGCCGTCGGTTTCGGCGCGTGCTCGTTTTTCCACGTAATGAGAAAAATCAAACCCACGCCGGTGCAAATCGCGCTGTCGGCGACGTTGAACGCAGGAAAACCGATCTCGTTTCCGCCGCGTTGTTGAATATAAAAATAGATGAAATCCACGACGGCATGACGGCTCGGCAGCAAACGGTCGGTCAAATTTCCGGCGATGCCGCCGAAAATCAGTCCGAAGGCGATCTGTCCGGCAAGCGTGTGTGAATCGAAATGATGTCGCGTGAGAAACAGCGCGGCGAGCGCAAGCAGCGCGATGAAGGCAAGCGCGGCGTTGTTGCCGCGAAACAGGCTCCACGCCGCGCCGGTGTTGCCCCAGTGGACGAATTTGAAAAAGCCGTCGATGATGATTTTTTCGTCGCCCAGAACGAGCGAGCGGAGCACGAGCCACTTGGTGAATTGATCGAGCGCGAGGATGAACAGCGCCAGCGCGGCGATGCGGCGGTTCGATTTCTGGAAAATGGATTTGGCGGCGGACATTCGGATTTGCGACCGTCCATTTAATCGGGCGCGGCCGAAAAAGACAATTTGTTTCGGCGCCCGAGATTGCCTACGATGCGGCATGGCGCTGGTGCGCATTTTGGTGGACGGCTATAGCCTGCTGCACAACTGGCCGGAACTGGCGGCGGGCGCGCCGCGTCATTCGGAGCGCGCGCGCGATGAACTGGTGTTGATCCTGACGCGTTTTCACGACGTGACGGGCGAGCCGATAACGATTTTTTTCGACGGAGCGGGCGCGCCGCCGAACGTGCCGAAAAGCGAATCGAATCGCGGCGTGGAAGTTTTGTTTTCGCGCGCAGGACAAACGGCGGACGATATGATCGAACGCGCGGCGCACCGGTTCCAAAGTTACGGCGAAGTTCTTGTCGTGACGGACGACAATGCGGAGCGCAACACGGTCGGCGGTTTCGGCGGCTCGGTGGCGAGTTGCGCGAATTTCATCCGCATGATCGGGGACGCGCTGACGGAATTGCAGGACGAATTGCGGACTCACAATCGCACGGAGCGGAATCGTTTCAAGCGTCCGCCGGAACATAAAAACAAATGAAAAAAGATTCAAAAAAATTTGCCCGCGCCATGCACGCCGCTTTCGGGTTGCTGGCGGGAATCCTTCTGGTTCCGGCAATCCGCGCGCAGCCTGTGACAACGAACGTGGAAAACCGCCTGCTGCTCGTTTTCGAAACTTCTTCGGACATGAAAAAGCGCCTGCCAGCCTTAAGTAAGGCGCTCAACACCATGTTCTCAAGCAACCTGGGCGGGCAGTTGCGTTCGGGCGACGGCATCGGGGTGTGGACTTTCGATCAGGATTTGCACACGGGCCAGTTCCCCCTGCAACATTGGCAGTCGGAAAATGGGGCGGAAACCATTTCGAACATCCTCGCATTCGTAGGCAAACAGCGCTATTCAAAAAAAGCGAGCTTCGATGCGCTACAGCCTTCGCTGAATACGGTCGTGCAGAATTCCGAGCGGCTCACCGTGCTCATCTTTTGCGATGGCGAAGAGGAGATCGGCGTGACGCCGTTTGACGCGGGCATCAACCGGGTTTTTGAGCAGAAACAGAGCGCACTTAAAAAAGCGCGGCAACCCTTCGTCGTCGTGTTGCGTTCGCAGCTCGGCGAATATGCCGGCTGCACGGTGAATTTCCCGCCCGCGCCACTGAATTTGCCGCAGTTTCCGCCGCTGCCGCTGCCGCCAGCGCCGGTTGTCCAAACACCATCGCCGCCGCCCGTCGTCGTTCCATCACTCATCATCATCGGTAAAAATGTGGGCACAAATGTGCCTCCACCCGTCGAACCGGTCAAAAATACAAACACGGTTTCTGCTCCACCGCAGATTTTACCCGTAGTGACTTTACCCATGGTGACAAATGCGGTGACGCGAACAAATACAGTCGTTCGAACGAACAATGTCGCCGCACCGGTTGAGAATCCGGACATCAATCACGACGAAGCGCTGGCCGTCGGCGCGACGTTGCTGGCCGTGGCGGGCGCGTTGTTGATCTGGATATTGCGCCGCGTGCAACGGCGGGATCATTCCAGCCTCATCACGCGTTCGATGAACGACAGGAAATGAATTCCGCGCGTGACTTTTTGTTTCGCGTGTGGAAAATTTCCGGCCATGAAAGCATTAAGCCTGATTTGCGCCTTCGGTTTCATCATCGGCCTTGCACTGGTTGCTTGCAGCAAGGCCGACCAAACACAAACAAACAGTCCGGTCGAAAACAAAACGCTTTCGTCCGTCTCGCCGGATTTTTCCGATCCGTCCAAACTCACCGCGACAGCGCCGGAAACTTTCAAGGCGCAGTTCAATACGACCAAGGGCAAATTCACCATCGAAGTCACACGCTCGCTTGCGCCGAATGGCGCGGACCGTTTTTACAATCTGGTTCGCTCCGGCTATTTCACGGATGTTGAGTTTTTCCGCGTGGTTCCGGGTTTCATGTGCCAGTTCGGAATTCACGGCGATCCGGCGGTTTCCGCGAAATGGCGTGATGCAAACATCGCCGACGATCCGGTCAAAGGCAGCAACACGCGCGGCACAATCACTTTTGCAACCGCCGGTCCGAACACGCGCACCACACAATTGTTCATCAATTTCGCCGACAACATCGGTCTTGACGGCCAAGGCTTCTCGCCTTTTGGCAAGGTGACCGAAGGAATGGACGTTGTTGACAAAATCAACAGCGAATACGGTGACGCTCCTGAATTTGGCGGTCACGGTCCCGAGCAAGGCCGCGCTCAAATGGAAGGCAACGCCTACTTGAAAAAGGATTTCCCGAACCTCGACTACATCAAATCCGCAAGCATCATCGTCACCGCATTGCCGACATCGGCAGGTAATTAATCATTTCAAATAAAAATTTATGAACGAACTCGCAATCATCAGCACCACCGAAGGCGAAATGGTCGTCGAATTCTGGCCGGATGTCGCACCGGGCCACGTCGAAAATTTCAAGAAGCTCGCGCAAAAGGGATTTTATGACGGCACGGCTTTTCACCGCGTCATCAAAGGTTTCATGATTCAAGGCGGTGACCCGCTCACGAAAGATGCGAGCAAAGAACACGCTTGGGGCACCGGCGGGCCGGGCTACCAGATCAAAGCCGAGTTCAATGACAAGGCCCATGTTCGCGGCGTCCTTTCGATGGCGCGTTCGAACGATCCGAATTCCGCAGGCTCGCAATTTTTCATCTGCCACGGCGACCCGCGCTTTCTCGACCGCCAATACACCGCGTTCGGCAAGCTCATCAAAGGGGACGACGTTCTCGAAAAAATCGCCACCGCGCCCACACTTCCTGGTGACCGGCCAGTAAAAAAAGTGAGCCTCACCAGCGTAAAAATCGTTCCCCGCGACGCGGTGAAGTAATTCGATGAATTTGGACGAACTCGCCCGCTTGCTCACGACTTTGGGCTGTCCGTCCAAAAAATCCGCCGAGATGGCCGCGCAATTGGATAAGCGCGCTAAACAATTGGCCGAGCAAAAAGGCCGCACTTACGAAGAGGCGCTGGCTCATTTGATTGCTTTAATGAAACAAGGATGGGCAGCCAATCCAAACGCACCACGCTCATGATTCAGCCGTGGAAAAAAATCCGTTCAAAGCTGCTCGGTGACTTCCGCATCTTCAAGCTGCGCTCGGATTTTAAAATTTCGCCGCGCACCGGCAAGGAACACGACTTCTTCGTCCTCGACAGCGTCAACTGGGTTAACGTCGTCGCCGTCACGCCCGACCAGCGGCTCGTGATGGTCGAGCAATTTCGTCACGGCTCGAACACCGTCGAACTGGAGATTCCCGGCGGCATGATGGACGCGGGCGAGACCGACCCGGTGGCGACCGCCGTGCGCGAATTGCGCGAGGAGACCGGCTACGCGGGCGAGCACGCGCGCCTGCTCGGAAAAATTCATTCCAATCCCGCGATCTTGAGCAACGTCACCTACACCGTGCTGATTGAAAACTGCCGCCTGCAACACGGCGTGGAATTCGACAGCGGCGAAGATTTGATCACGCGCCTCGTGCCCGTCGCGGAAATCCCGAAACTCGTCGCCGACGAAAAAATCGGCCACTCCCTCGTCGTCGTCGCGCTGTATCATTTCGATTTGTGGCAGCGGGGAATTAAGAAACTTTCGTTATAATAAAATTATGAAAGACACTGCTGGCATTGTTGAAGCCAAAATTGAGACGCCCGAACAATTGTTTGAATTATTTGAAAAATTAAAAGGATACGTTTTCCGAGGGCAATCGAATGATCAATGGCAACTGGCAACATCGCTTGAAAGAAGCGTTAAATCCTTTTGTCCAAATTTTACGGAAATAGTTGAAAATCGCGAGCATTGGATGCTGCATGAATTTAAACGGAAAAGTCATTTATATTCGATGCATTCTATTCATACGCCTCATGAAAACGATCACGTCGAATGGCTCGCTATAATGCAACATTTTGGTTGTCCAACCAGATTGCTTGATTTTACAGATTCTCCACAAATAGGAACTTTTTTTGCGATAAATGACGCAACCTCAGATTCGGCGGTTTGGGCGCTTGATTGGTGGACAATGCGTGACAACCTACAAAAACGGTTTTCATTAAATTACGAACCTCGAAAAATCTTGCGGGATGAAATCAATAGATTGCATTTAGAATTTGCAAATAAACATATTGCCAATCAAAAAATGGAAAAAGATTTACCATTATCGTTGGTTCCTTTGCTGCCAAAGAAGTTCACTGATCGAATTTCTCGACAGCAAGGTTTATTTGTAATGCCAACAAATGCTAAACGGCCATTTATGGCAAATTTAGCGGGAAGTTTTGGGCTCGATGACAATGCTTACAAAAAAATTGAGCAAATAAAAGTTGAGGAATTACTGACCAAAAATTACATGGACGACTTTCACAATTCGAAGAGACCAAGCGTTATAAAATTAGTTCTGCCAAGAGAAAGTCATGATGCAACTTTAGGTAAATTAAAACAAATGAATCTAACAGCAGAAATGCTTTTTGGTGGAATTGACGGTTTAGCGAAATCTTTGGTGCAGACAGTTCTAAGAGACTAATCCAATTCACCCCAAATTCACCGGATCAATGTCCACGGCCAGCGTGACGTCTTCGGGCAGCGCCAGCGATTGAATGATGCGCGCCAGCTCGCGGCTCAACGCGCTCATCGCCCGCGTCCGCAGCATGATCTGGTAACGGTAAAAAGTTTCCGCGCGTGCAAGTGGCGCCGCTGCCGGCCCGGCGACGATTAAATCTTTGAACTCCTTCAGATTTTTTTCTAATTCGCGTTTCAAATGCTCGGCGGAGAATTTCACCTTTTCTTCGTTGCGACCTTTGAGCGTGAGCAGCGCGACGCGGCTGACGGGCGGATATTTCAGTTGTTCGCGGAATTCGATTTCCTGTTCGTAAAAACCGTTGAAGTCGTGGCGGCGCGCGTATTGGATCGCCGGATGAAACGGCGCGAACGCCTGCACAAACACCTCGCCCTCCACGTCGCCGCGACCGGCGCGACCGGCGACCTGCGTGAGCAACTGGAAGGTGCGTTCGCCCGCGCGAAAATCCGGCTGATGCAGCGCGAGGTCGGCGTAGATGATGCCGACGAGCGTGACGTTCGGAAAATGCAGCCCCTTCGCGATCATCTGCGTGCCGACGAGGATGTCGGTCTTGCCCGCGCGAAAATCGCCGAGGACTTTGCGGTAATCGTCCTTGCGCTTCATCGTGTCGGCGTCCATGCGCTGGATGCGCGCCTTGGGGAAAAGTTTCGCGAGCGTCTCTTCGACCTTTTGCGTGCCCGTGCCGGAAAAACGGATTGCCGGATTTTTACATTTCTCGTTCGGACAAACTAATGGAACTTTTTCGACATGGCCGCAGATGTGGCAGGCGAGTTTTTGTTCCTGCCGGTGAAACGTGAGCGCGAGGCTACAATTCGGACAATTGCAAACGTAACCGCACTTCGGGCATTGCAACGAGGTCGAGTAGCCGCGCCGGTTCAGAAATAAAATCGTCTGCTCGCCGCGATCCAGTCGCTGGTTAATCGCTTCCTTGAGTTGCGGCGAAAACAGCGGCGTGCCTTTTTCCTTGTGCGCGGCCTGCCGCATGTCCACGACGCGGACGTGCGGCATTTTTTGATTGTCCACACGCTCCGGCAATTCCAGCAGCGTGAATTTGCCGCGTTTGCAATTGTAAAAACTTTCGAGCGACGGCGTGGCCGAGCCGAGCACGACGACGGCATTTTCCATCTGCCCGCGCATGATGGCCACGTCGCGCGCGTGATAGCGCGGTGCTTCCTCCTGCTTGTAACTCGTCTCGTGCTCCTCGTCCACGATGATGAGGCCGAGCGGCTCGACCGGCGCAAAAATCGCCGAGCGCGCACCGATGACGATACGCGCGCGGCCTTGGCGAATCTTGTGCCATTCGTCATGACGTTCGCCCGCGCTCAAATGCGAATGCAAAACCGCGACGAGCGTTTGCAATTTCCCCGAACTGAACCGCGCCTTAAATCTCTCGACCGTCTGTGGCGTCAGCGAAATTTCCGGCACGAGCACAATCGCGCCTTTGCCTTGTTCCAGCGCGTGCGCCAGCGCTTGAAGA
>CAZHXG010000032.1:0-22375 GCA_964536285.1 uncultured Bifidobacteriaceae bacterium | reverse complement strand
GCAAGGCGGAGAAAAATCGCCTCGTGGAATTTCCCGGCTTGCTCGGCCAGCGCCGTAAGCCGTTGCGCGCGAGCAAAGGTCATCCCGTCACGCAGCTTTGGTATGCGAAGCAGGGCATCATCACGCCTGAGATGGAATTTATCGCCATCCGCGAAAACATGGGCCGCGCCAGGATGGCCGACATGGCAAAGGACAATGTCCGCAACGACCTCGACAAGCAACACGCCGGTTCGAGCCAGCTCGCGGGCAGCGAATATTCGCCATCCGTCTTCAAAAAATTTCCGCAGCGCATCCCGAAGGAAATCACGCCTGAATTTGTCCGTGCCGAAGTCGCCGCCGGGCGCGCGATCATTCCGTCGAACATCAATCATCCCGAACTTGAACCGATGATCATTGGCCGGAATTTTCTCGTGAAGATCAACGCCAACATCGGCAACAGCGCCGTCGCGTCGAGCATCGAGGAAGAAGTTGAAAAAATGCGCTGGGCAACGAAGTGGGGCGCGGACACGGTGATGGATTTGTCCACTGGAAAAAATATTCATGCGACACGCGAATGGATTTTAAGAAATTCGCCCGTGCCGATTGGAACGGTTCCGATTTATCAGGCGCTCGAAAAAGTCGGCGGCAAGGCCGAGGAACTGACTTGGGAAATTTATCGCGACACGTTGATTGAGCAAGCAGAGCAGGGCGTGGATTATTTCACCGTTCACGCCGGAGTTTTGCTGCGGTTCATTCCGATGACGGCGCGGCGCATGACGGGAATCGTTTCGCGCGGCGGTTCGATTCTGGCGAAATGGTGTCTCGCGCATCATCAGGAAAGTTTTCTCTACACGCATTGGGACGACATCTGCGACATCATGGCCGCCTACGACGTTTCATTTTCCATCGGCGATGGTCTGCGTCCCGGTTCGATCGCCGACGCGAATGACGAAGCGCAATTCGGCGAACTCAAAGTGCAGGGCGAACTCACCGAACGCGCGTGGGCGCATGGCGTGCAAGTGATGAACGAAGGCCCCGGCCACGTGCCGTTGCACATGATCGAGGAAAACATGGCGAAGCAACTCGAATGGTGCCACGAAGCGCCGTTCTACACGCTCGGGCCGCTCACGACCGATATCGCGCCCGGCTACGACCACATCACCAGCGGCATCGGCGCGGCGATGATCGGCTGGTATGGCTGCGCGATGCTCTGCTACGTCACGCCGAAAGAACATTTGGGTTTGCCGAACAAAAAAGACGTGAAAGACGGCGTCATCGCCTACAAAATTGCGGCGCACGCGGCGGATTTGGCGAAAGGCCATCCGGGTGCGCAATACCGCGACAATGCAATTTCCAAAGCGCGCTTTGAATTTCGCTGGGAAGACCAATTTAATTTGAGCCTCGACCCCGTGACCGCGCGCGAGTTCCACGACGAAACCCTGCCGCAGGACGGCGCGAAGACCGCGCATTTCTGTTCCATGTGCGGCCCGCACTTCTGCTCGATGAAGATCACCGAAGACGTCCGCAAATACGCCGCCGAACAGGGCATCGCCGAGGAAGAGGCGCTGAAGAAAGGGATGGAAGCGAAGTCAAAGGAGTTTGTGGAAAAAGGCGCGGAGGTTTACGCGAAGGCGTGACTTAGATATGGTCGCGTCTTCGTGGGTCACAACGGTGCGCAGTCTTACTATGTCGGCAGGGGATTCCGTGGGTCGCTCAAGGTTTAAGTGCGAAGCCGCACGGGCCGCTATTTGGATGTGTCGATCTTGTAACCGAGCAATGGCAGCATTGTTTCTGCATATCGCTTTCCCAACTCGCGGTAGCCCGCCGGATCGAAATGCAGATGGTCCGGCGGTATGGCCGTGCAACCGGCTGAAGAAATAACGTGGGCGGTGGGAATTGTCTTTGGCAACTCGTCAATGATTGGATTCATGGTCGCGCATTGGCCATGCTGATCGGCATTCACGACTTCACCTGCAAGCAAAGGCACGTCTTCGGCCTTGAGGTTCAAGTCTGCAAGCAGATTTTCGTAGACGCCTTTGACTTTGTTCGGCCATTGCCTGTCTCCTGTGTTTGATTCTCCCTGATGCAACAGAATTCCTTTTATGACGCCATTTTTCTGAGCGAGTTTTGCCGTGTTGACAAGATACTGGTATGGGTTTCCGTTGTATGCCCTGATGATGCCTTTCATCCACGATGGGGCGTTTGTAGCGAACGACTGGTAATTATCTTTTTCGAACAGCTCAATTTTGCAGCCGCCCACCGCAACGCTAACAACACCCACCCTGATGTTCTTCGGAAGGTTGGCAACCATCGTTCTGCCAAAAAAATCGGCAGGGCAAAGACCGGTGTAGGGCCGGCACAACGGAGGGACGGCAGTATACCAACTGCCCTTTTTTCTGTCTTGCTTTGGAAAATCAACGGCTGCCAGAACCTGAAAGCGATCATCCACGTTCGTCTTGTCCTGTTCTTCAATTCCCGGAAAGCCTTCCATGTTGGACTGTCCAAAGCAGACGAAAATCCAAAAATTCGTGTCTTGGGACAAAGCGTTCACATTCAACAAGAGCAATCCTGTCAATACGAACAATCGCAGTTTAATTTTCATAACCTTTGGATCTGATATAATTTTAAACTAGGTGGAATTACGCTTTCTTGTCCCCGCATTTACCAAGTGATGCAGCGGATGCAGGAGAATTGGTTTTCAGTCTCACCAAGCATGTCGCCATACTAACAGGGCGCCGCCCGGGGTCAACCCGGGTGCGCTCCAGCGATTCAGTTGCCCCGGCTTGAGTTGTATTGCGTGAGTTGGTTTACTTTGCCAGCGAGTTTATGAAACCCATTCAAGGTTACCATCTGATCAAACCGGAAGACCTCCACTGGCGGCCATCCAATCTGATGCACATCCCGAACGCGGATTATCTGGAGCGCACCGGGAGCGAGAATCTCGGCGCGCGGCTCTGGCGGTTGCCGCCCAAGAGCGCGAACACACTGCACAAGCATATCCGCGCGGAGGAATTTTATTTCGTGCTGGAAGGTACGGGCCGCCTGCGCGTGGGTGACGAGACGTTGACCGTGCCGCGCTACGGCGGCGTGTTGGTCGGGCCGGAGCAGTTGCGACAGGTGTTCAACGACACGGACGCCGAGGTGCTCTGGCTCATCATCGGCGCGCCGGAGGAACTGGAACTTTTGCCCGGCGCGAAGAACAAGCCCGACGTATCGCTCATTTATCCGGTTGACCCGAAGCAACTGCCGAAGGAACTCGCCGGCGTAGAGTGGCCGCCGAAACATTGATTGGTGAAACCAAGTCGAAGGAATTCGTGGAAAAGGGCGGGAGGTTTACGGTTATTGAGTGGAATTTAGGTGGTCGAGAAATTCGTAACGGCTTCGGTGTTCATCTGGAGTGAAACCGGGGTTCACTTTGAGGTGCATCACCGGGTAACCGTCGCGGCTGTTGTATGCCGGCCACGGTGGCAGACCCGGGCCATTCGGATCGCCAGTCTTCGCGAAGTTGCTCCAGTAGGAAGCCATAAGTTCCGACAGCTCTCGATCCTCCCGCCGCCACGGCAGATGTTTCGATGAGAGCACCCGGAAAACGTATTCGATTTCGCCGGAGTGAGGTGCCGTCGGTTCCGTGCCCGGTTTCGCATTCGCAGGCAGTGGAAGAGTCTGATCGAACTCGTAACGGAAAACCGGCGAACCGCCGGTCTCGAGCTGCAGCTCGATCCATTTCCATGTGGCATAGCCGGTAAACCGGTCCCCGGCAAAATCTTGAGCCGCCCGCTTGGCCTCGGCGTCCGTCGTTGCGGGATATGCGTTCAAAAAGGTTTCCGTGTTGGTGCCAAACCGGGACTGTGCACGCTTGATGTAATTTTTCAAGGTTGGCGCGTCGTTGGTAAAGTAGGACTTGAAATTTCCCTCGTCCCGATTCCATCCGGCGATCAACGGGACATGGCTTTCTTCACCGGCGGCATATATCGAGCGCGGATCCTCCGGCAAAAAGTATCCATCGATGACCGGCCGAAAATCCTCCCGTGGCCGCTTCAGTGCCGCCCGGAGCAGATATTTGGCAGGCAAGGCCCGGAGTGTTTCGAGTGATGTTGTGCTGAACGCCGACTTCGCGAATTCGACGCCCGCTTTTTCCGCATCCACGCGCGACTTTGGCGGCTTTTCGTTGCCGATGAGCGAACCGCTCTCGCCGATGGCGCGATGAAAGAGGCCTCTCGCCAATGGCGACGCCATCAGCGCGCTGACCGAGGAAGAACCGGCCGATTCTCCGAAGATCGTGACATTGTCAGGGTCACCGCCGAACGTGGCGATGTTCTTCTTGATCCATTCAAGCGCGGCGACCTGATCCAGCAGCCCATAATTACCCGCCGCATGGTGCGCCGACTCCTTGGCGAGTTCAGGATGCGCGAAAAATCCAAACACCCCCATCCGGTAGTTGAAGCTGACAACCATCACGCCCTTCTTCGACAGGTTGCCGCCGTCTTGGCGCGGTTCGGAAGAGGAACCTGCGATGAAGCCTCCTCCGTGAATCCATACCATCACCGGAAGTTTGGCCACGGTGTTGCTTGCCGGCATCCACAAGTTGAGATACAGGCAGTCTTCGCTCGGCCCTGCATCATTGAAGATCATGTCGTCCCAGATATGCCCTTGCATGGCGCGTGGTCCGTAGTCTGCGGCTTTCCGCACACCGATCCAGGGTGTGACTGGCTGCGGTGGCTTCCATCGCAACGGGCCGACTGGCGGCGCGGCATAAGGAATACCCTTGAACGTGCGCACCTTCCCGTCAGTGCTGACCACGCCTTCCAGCACGCCGTCCGCAGTGCGCAGCCGTACATAGCTCACCTGTTGTGCGGGCGCGGCTTGCATTCCGAGCAGCAGCGCAAACAGCATGGCCGATTTCTGTGGACAGAATTTCATGGTTTCTTAACGCGATATTACTGCCGTCACCGGTACGCGCCAAATCAAATTGGGCGATGATTGTCGTAAAGCGATGGTGTTTCACCGGACGCTTTTGATACTGCGTATCATGGCTTCACGAGGCCGGTAAAATTTGTCCGGTAACGCCAAAGCAGGAATAGCGCGAGGGCGGCGACGACCGATGCCAGTTGCCAGCCTTCGTGGTTCATGAAGATGTGGAAGCAGAGGATGTTCACGATCACCGGGCCGAGCAGAGTGAGTCCGAGCGGAACGTAGCGGCCAATCAGCAGAATCAATCCGCCGGCGACCTGGCAACCGGCGACGACGTAGAGATAGTGCGTGGTATACATCGCAGTGATGAAGTCACCCGACGGGCCTGACATGGGCGGCATGGGAATGAAATGCAGAAAGGCATTCGAGCCGAAGACGGTGAACACAAGTCCGAGCAAGATGCGGGCGATGATGGTGGCGATTTTCATTCCGCACTATTGAACGGCTTGGAGGATATTTCAATCACCAAAGTTGGCGAGAGTTCCTTGCGGACGGCCACCTTTTGTTGAGAGGATGCCCGCATGATTCTCGGGATAAGCACCACCAAGTCTGCAATTATTATTGCGGAGACCAAGGGCGCGGGCGACAAGTTCGTTATCAAATCCATCCGACCGATTCCATTTCAAGTATGCTCTGGCGACGATCTGACCGAACTGCTGCAAAGTCTCGTCACTCTTTTCGACCGCAAGGGCGTTGGTTCGGTCATCGCACTATTGAAATGTTCGTCTGGACGGTTTGGTTCTTGTCTTGAAGCGATCAAGGGCGAGGCGATGGTCGAACTTGCGGCTGCGCAGCGCGGCCTTCGCGTGGTCAAGGTTGCGCCGCAAAGTCTAAAGAAGGCACTCGGCTGTAAGACGGATCAAAAATGGCGAGATCGTGCTGCGGAACTGTTCAATCCCAAAGGCAAACTTAAGAACTGGTCCAAGGGTGCAGCCGGAGCAGTTGCCGTTGCCTTTAAGATTGCCGGACAATGACGAACAATTGAGTGTTCATTCTTTCTCCCGGTTCGTCAGCACACGTTCGATGCGTCGGTCGGGCACGAGCCATATCAGGGCGACGAACACATACAGGCCGCTTGAAATCCATACGCTCACGAACGCGAGCGGAATGGCGGCGAGATAAAGCGCGGGCGAGAGTTTTCCTTTCCAGTCCTTGCCAATCGCCGTCGCGAGCAGGGAGTTCGCACCTTGCGATGCGATGATGGCGCGTTGCAATATATAATATGCGATGGCCGCCATCAGCAGCACGAAGCCGTAGACGGCGGTGGGCGTCGGCGTGAGATGATTTTCGCCCATCCAGCCGGTCGTGAAGGGAAACAGCGATAGCCAGAAGAGCAGGTGCAGGTTCGCCCACAAGATTCCGCCAGTGACGTGCTTGGTGGCGTGGAACATGTGGTGATGATTGTTCCAATAGATGCCGAGATAAATGAAGCTCAAGACGTAGCTCAAGAAAATCGGCAGCAACAATTTCAGATCGGCAAGTTCGACACCGGCGGGCGGTCTCAATTCCAGCACCATGATGGTGATGATGATGGCGAGCACACCGTCGCTGAACGCTTCGAGCCGGTTCTTGTTCACGCGGCGATTTTAACCAAAAAGTTTCGGGCGTCGCAATCGCGCGTTAAACCGGAGGCGTCGCCAAAGTTTTTGCAGGCTGGAGCAAATGCGCACCTTTGAGCAGGCGGCAGAAATCTTTTTTGCTGGTGACGTGTCTTGTGCCTTCTTTGCCGGCGAGGCTGGTCAGGGACTTGTATTCCACCTCGAGCCGTTGCAGCCGCACGATGCGGATGTATTCCTTGCCCTGTTTCCAAATCTGGCCCTGGCACAGTTTCATGCGAATGAAGATACGAACCGTAGCGGGCACTGGCCATACGATTGTTTTGAGAAAACCGTACTTCGGGCTCATCCAGAAAAAGTTTGTCGGGCAACGCGCGAAAGTTTATACCAGTGCATGACCCGCGCATTTTTAACTGATGGCAAAGCACCATGAATCATATGAAAAATAATCACCGTTGTTTCGCAACGCTATTTCTGGTTGGAACCGTATTGATGATGAAGTTATCGGCGTTGGCTGATGTGGGTGTCGGTGCAAAACCATTGCGCGGCGCTGAAGTCATCCTCGACGGCTCGCGCCAGATGCTCGATGACAAATGGATTTATTGGCAAGGCCCGCGATTCGGTTCTTCCATGCCGATCAAATGGAAGATCGTGGACGACCCGGTGGACAAGGGCACGGTGGTGATGACCGATGACCGCGCGGCGGATGGCGGTAAATACGGCGCGGCGGATATTGTCACCAAAAAGACATACCGGGACTTCCGGCTGCACATCGAATTTCTTGTCATGAACGAAGGCGGAAACAGCGGTGTCTATCTGCAGAACCGCTACGAGATCCAAATCGACGACGGCGACAAAACCAAACATGGGATGGGCGCGGTGATCAACGAAGCGGATTCGCCCTATTATGCCTACAAAGGCATCGGGAAATGGAATTCCTACGACATCACTTTCCGCGCGGCGCGGTTTAAGGATGGCAAGCGGGTTGAAAGGGCGATGCTCACGATGTATTTCAACGGCATCAAGGTCTACACCAACCAGCCGATCAGCCAGGTCTGGGGCGGACCCAATTCCGGCATTGACGGGGGCAACGACGGCGGCAAAGGCATCACCGACACACCCGGCGGCCTCAAGCTGCAATGCGAAGGACACGATGTGCGCTTCCGCAACGCCTGGATCAAGGAACTGAATCTGAAAAAAGCCGACACGGATTTCAAGAAGTGACCCATCGTAACGTCGCGATTCCCGGAAGTGAATCTGCCCCTCCTGATTTTTGAATCAGGAGAGACAGCAATCGGCAGACTACCTCTTCTTTTTTTTGGCGGCCGACCTTTTTGGTGCGGACTTCTTTGCTTTGGATTTTTTTGCCATAACTTTATTTTCCCGCGGTTGACTTGCCTGCGGAATGATTGTTTCTCCGAAGGCAACTGCATCATGGCCTGTCAGCGGCCAATGTAAACAACGGAGGGGAAATCATTTGGAATCATTTGGCGCAAGCATCATCGTCGCGGCGATTGGTGCCCAAAAGATAGTTGTTGCTATTATCGCTGAATCAGCGATGCTGGATAGGTCTGTTAGATAGTGCAGAGCTCCCACGGCATGGTGAATCTTCAAGTGAACTGAGTTCAGTGATGATTTGAAACCCGGTAGTCGGGAACAGTCTGGTCAAAGCAAAGTTCAGTCTAGGACAGTAAAACATCACATGAGCAATAAATTATTTGTCGGGAATCTTTCCTTCGACACCACTGAAAATGACTTGCAGGACGCCTTTGCGGCGCACGGCACGGTCACGGAAACCAACCTGATGATGGATCGCACGACCAACCGCTCACGCGGCTTTGGTTTTGTGACCATGAGCACAGCCGAGGAAGCCGAGAAGGCCATTCAAGCGCTGAACGGCTCCCAGCTTAGCGGTCGCGCCCTCACGGTCAACATTGCGCGTCCTCGCGAAGATCGTCCGCCCGGTGGCGGCGGTGGTCGTGGTGGCCCGCGCCGTGAATACAGCGGTGGCGGCGGCGGTGGCGGTCGCGGTCGTTATTAATCGCAATCGCGGTTGAACTTTCATGGCGGGGTTCGGGTGAACCGAACTCCGCCTTTTTATTTTTAATCTTAATTGTCGGTCTGTCAGCCATGAACGAACAAAGCAAAGAACAACACATCGAAGTGGAAGGCTGTGTCACCACGGTGCTGCCCGGCACGATGTTCCGCGTCGAACTCGACAACAAGCATCTGGTGCTCGCGACGATCTGTGGAAAGATGCGCAAGCGCTGGGTGCGCCTCACCGTCGGCGACCGCGTGAAGATGGAGATGTCGCCCTACGATTTGAACAAGGCCCGAATCACCTGGCGGCTTCGGTAAAACTTTTTCGGCTTCGGCCATTCTTCGGATTACTCCGTTCGACTTTCGCAAGGCGGTTCGTTATTTTTTTTGGAATGAGTTCACGGCGAGTCGTGGTTATCGGCGGCGGCGCGGCGGGATTTTTTGCCGCAATCACAGCGGCGGAATCCGGCGCGGACGTGACAATTTTGGAAAAGACTTCGCGGTTTCTCGACAAGGTGCGCATCTCCGGCGGCGGACGTTGTAACGTCACTCATGCCTGTTTCGACACGCGGGAATTCGCCGCGCGCTATCCGCGCGGAGAAAAAAATCTGCTCGCGCCATTCCAAAAATTTTCTGCGCATGACACGGTGGCGTGGTTTGAATCGCGCGGCGTGAAACTGAAGACCGAGAGCGACGGCCGGATGTTTCCAGTCACCGATTCGTCGCAGACGATCATTGATTGCCTGCTGCGTGCGGCGCAAAAAGCGGGCGTGAGTTTTCGTTTGAATTGCGCGGTTGAATCCGTAACCAAACTCACAGACGGGAAGTTTGAATTGATATTATACGATGGCGAAAAAATTTCCTGCGACAAATTGTTGCTGGCCACCGGCGGCTGTCGCGCGGCGGCGGCGGGACAGCTCGCCGTGTCGCTTGGCCACAAACTCGAGCCACCCGTGCCGTCGCTGTTCACGTTTCACGTCGCGACAACTTGGCTGCGCGAACTGGCCGGAATCTCCGTCGAATCAGTCGAGGCTTCCGTGCCTGTCGCGAAATTGCGCGAGCGCGGCGTGTTATTGGCGACGCACTGGGGTTTGAGCGGACCGGTGATTTTGCGATTGTCCGCGTGGGGCGCGCGCGAATTGCACGGACTCGATTACAAATTTCCGCTTCACGTCAACTGGCTGCCGGAATCAAACGCGGAAAAAATTTCAGCGCAACTGGATTTGTTCCGGCGGATGCAGCCCGCGAAATTGATCGTTAACACGCCGCTCGTGCCGTTGCCGTCGCGTTTGTGGGAGCAACTTGTCATTGCTGCCGGCATTTCGCGCGACACGCGCTGGGCGGCGCTTTCGCGTTCCGCGCAACACAACCTTGTCCGGCAATTGATCCGCACGGAATTTCAGGTCGCGGGAAAAAGTTTGAATAAGGACGAATTCGTCACGTGCGGTGGCGTTCGATTGAGCGAAGTGAATTTCAAGACGATGGAAAGCCGGATTTATCCCAGACTTTTTTTCGCAGGCGAACTGCTCGACATCGACGGCATCACCGGCGGTTTCAATTTTCAGGCCGCGTGGACAACCGGCTGGCTGGCTGGCAACGCTATGGCCGCGAAATGAACGCATCACCCTTGATGTAAAATCGCAGATGCCGCTTTGCCCAGTGTTTCGCGTAATCCACGCCGATACGCGGACGCTTCACGATTGAAAATTTTTCCGCGCGTTCCGGTTCGGCAATGAAGAAATCGCTGCTCAACAAATCATGGCCGTTGAGTTTTTTGTCAATTTTCATCGCGCGGCAGAGCAAGCCGGGGCCGCAAGTTTTGCCTTCGATATTTTTTATGGGTTCAATCGCGCGCAACAAAACCGCCGACGCATGGCCTTCGCGCTCGGTCACGACGTTCATGCAATAATACATTCCGTAAATGAAATAGACGTAAGCGTGGCCGGGCGGGCCGAACATCACCTTATTTCGCTCCGTAAGACCTTTTGAAGAGTGCGCGGCGAGATCGTGCGGGCCGAGATACGCTTCGACTTCAACGATTTTGCCAACCCGTTCGATTCCGTTTGAAGCGTGAACCAAAATTTTTCCGAGCAATTCTTTTGCGACCACAATCGTATCGCGGTCATAAAACGAGCGCGGCAGTTTTCGCATGGGGAAATTGTATCAGAAGCCGGGCGCGGCTCACCGCGATTTGGAAGCGGCGGGCGATTAAAAGTTTATCTTCCGTATTCGAGCCGTTCGGCGAGCCGTTCGGGCAGGCCGGCGACGCGGATTTTTTTCTGCGCGGCGGCGATGTCGTAATCGAGCCGGCGGAGTTCAATCGTTCCGGCGTCCGTGTCGTAAATGACGTAGGCGGATTTTGGATTGTTGTCGCGCGGCTGGCCGACGGCGCCGACGTTGATGAAATATTTTTTCGACGGATCGATTTTGAATTTTGAATACGTCCCGCCGCGAACGGCAGTGTCGCGCATGAAGGCGACGGGCACGTGCGTGTGGCCGAAGAAACAGACTTGCGTGTTCTGGTACGGAAAACTGGCGGCGGCGGCGAGTTTGTCGAAGACATAACCCCAGCGTTGCGGCGCGTCGAGCGTGGCGTGGACCATCGTGAAGCTCCCGGCCATGCGCGTGTATTTGAGGTCGCGCAGCCACGCCTTCTCGTCGTCGTCTAATTGGTTGCGGGTCCAATGGACGGCGTCGGCGGCGTGTGGATTGAAACCTTCGAGATATTCGTCGGTGGAACAATATTCGTCGTGGTTTCCTTTCACGCAGGGAATGTTCATTTCGCGGACAATTTTAAGACACTCTTTCGGATTCGCGTTGTAGCCGACGACGTCGCCGAGGCAAACAATACGGGTTGCGTTCTGCGCCTTGATGTCGGCCAAAACGACCTGGAAAGCCTCCAAATTTCCGTGGATATCAGCGATGATGGCGTATTTCATTTTTACCGTACTATTTCAAAACCCCGAAATTCATTTTTTGCTTCGCCCCAAGTTACCTTTTCATCGCGAATAAATCCAGCAAGTCCTGCGCCGCCAATCGCCTTGCGAAAAGCCTCGAGTTCGCTTTTCTCCCCCTCCGCGACGAGTTCGACGCGGCCATCAGGCAGGTTGCGGACGGTGCCGGCGACCTCGAAACCGGCGGCGACGGTTTTGGCCGTGTAGCGGAATCCGACGCCCTGCACGCGGCCGGAGTAAAAAATTTGCACGCGGCAGCGGGTTGCCGCCGGGGTGATGGCTTGAGTTTGCTCCGGCACGGAAGGATGAAGCCAAAGTCGGCGGCGTGGCGCAATGTTTTTTGCCGCCCAAAAAAGTTTCGTTTTCGGGAGAATTCTGTTTGACCGTTTTACAAATTTGCCGTAGTTAGCATAGTCCGCCGCGCACGTTGTGAAAAGTTCCTGACGATTTTTGCAGCCGATGGGCGACGTAACCGATAATGCTCAATGTAAAATCATTTCTGACGGTTGATTTTGGGGCGGGCAGCCTCAAGCTGGCGGAATTTGAGATCAACGAGGCGGGCGGTTTGCGCCTCAAGACTTTTGCCATCAAGCCGCTCGGCCAGGAAGGTTCGGCGGAAGCCACGCGCGAGGCGGTCATCCTCAAAGCGCTTCAAGAAACGCTTGCCGAAAAGGGGATCAAGTCCAAGAGTGTCAACGTCTGCGCGCCGGGTTTCCATGTTTTTTCCAAGTTCGTGAAGCTGCCGCCGGTGGACGCGAACAAGGTGACGCAGATCATCCAATACGAAGCGCAGCAGAACGTGCCGTTCCCGTTGTCGGAAGTGGTGTGGGATTACCAGATTCTCGGTTCGGCTCCGGGCGGCGAACTGGAAGTGTTGTTGGTCGCCATCAAATCCGACGTGGTCGAAGGTTTGTTCCGCGTGGCGGCGTCGGCGAAGTTGCAGTTGCAATTGTGCGACGCCTCGCCTGCGGCGCTCTGCAACGCGTTCCGATACAATTACGGCGAGCTGGAAGATTGCACGATGCTTCTGGACATCGGCGCGAAGACGAGCAATCTGCTGTTCTTTGAAAAGGGAAAAGTTTTTTCACGAAGCATCAACTTGGGCGCAAACGCCATCACGCATGATTTTGCGAACGAGGCGAAGTTGAAATTCGACGAGGCGGAGCAAATCAAAATTGCCGAAGGCTTCGTCAGTCTGGGCGGCGCGTACGAGGAACCGGAAAACGCGAACCAGGCGGCGATTTCAAAAATCGCGCGGCAGTTCATGACCAAACTACACATTCAGGTCAACCAGACGATCCAGTTTTATCGAGGCCAGCAGAGCGGGGCCGCGCCGCAGCGTTTATTTTTGTCAGGCGGCGCGTCCATCATGCCTTACACGGCGCAGTTCTTCCAGGAGAAGCTCAACATTCCCGTCGAGTATTTCAATCCGTTGCGCAACGTCCAGATCGATCCGTCCGTGAATTTGGAGGAACTCGCGCGTGTGGCGCATTCGCTCGGAGAAGTCGTCGGCCTCGGGCTGCGGAATCTGGCGAATTGTCCGGTGGAGATGAATCTGATGCCGGAGAGCACGCTGCGCTGGCAGGCGTTCAACCAGAAGAAGCCTTATTTCATGGCGACGGTTTTCAGCCTGGTGCTGGTGACGTTCGCGGTCGGATTTTTGTTTGAGAAACTGGCGGAATCCAAAGAGGCGGAAATCGCAAAGCTTGAACCGAAAGTGCAGGAGTTGCAGGCGAAGTCCGACAGGTTCAAGCAGGTTTATGGAAGATTGCAATCGGCACAGAACGAGGCCGCGCAGTTCACATCGTGGATGGAACAGCGGTATTATTGGGGCGACGTGCTGGCGCAGTTGCGGCTCGCGCTCATCCGCTCCGAAGACGACATCAAGAAAAAATTGTCCGTGCAGAAGCCAAACGTGGAGGCCGGCATCTGGATCGAACAACTGATGACGTTTGGAAATTTTCAAAACCCCGGAGGCGCGCCCGTTTTTGCGGCCAATCCAAATCCCTCTTCCAATGGAGGGTCGGACCAAAATCAGGCCGGTTCCATCAGTCTGATTTGCCGCGCGGTGAATTTGTCGAACATCGATCCTTCGGCGAACAGCGAAATCGCCTACGCGGTCGAGAACCAGTTGAAGTCGTGCCCGATTTTTGATCCGAAGGCGACGCAACTGACCGGGAATATCACTCCGGACGATTCCAACGGCACGTTCACATTTGGCGTCGCCGCCACGCTGCTAAATCCTTTGAAATTGTAATATGGCCTGGATCAAACGAAATTTATTTTTTGCGATCGGCAGCCTCGTGTCTCTGGCGTTGCTGGTGGTGGCCGGCATCTATGGCTTCAACAGTTACCGGCACAATTCAGCGGCGTTTGACAGGTTGAACGAGACCTACAGCACTCTTCGGGATTTGGCCGGCCAGAAACCGTCGCCGGGCAATAACAAGGTCAACAACGTTGACGCGGCGAAGGAGCAGGAGCAACAACTTCGCGCGTGGATCAACCAGACCGGAAAATATTTTCAGCCCGTTCCGCCGATTCCGGATTCGGGACAGGTGACCAGCGAGGCGTTTGCCGCCGCGTTGCGCCGGGCGATAGACCAATTGCAACATGAAGCCGATGCCGCCAATGTGACGCTGCCTCCCAAATACGGTTTTTCATTCGAGGCCCAACGTTCATTGGTGAAATTCGCCCCGGCCAGTCTTGAATTGCTGGCTGCGCAACTGGGCGAAATAAAAACTATTTCCGAGGTTCTTTTTGCGGCGCGCGTCAACTCGTTCGATGGCGTGCAGCGTGTCCGCATTTCCGACGATGACACGGCGGGACCTCAAGCGGATTACATCGACGACCATTCCGTAACGGGCGAACTTGCGGTCATGACCCCGTATGTGGTCACATTCCGTTGCTTTAGCGGGGAACTGGCGGCGGTCCTCGCGGGTTTTGCTTCGTCGCCGCACGGGTTCATCGTGAAGGCGATCAACGTGCAACCCGCGGGCGCGGTGCCAATGCCCGGTCCTGAAGGAAATGGAAATCCCGGATACGCTCCGCCGATGCCGGGTGCCCAACCATCGCCTGCGCTGGCAGCGGGTAGGGGTGGATTGACCACGGTGTTGAAGGAACAGCTTTTGCGCGTCACGCTGGAAATCGAGATCGTGAAACCGCTGCCGAAAAAGTAAACCATGGATTTCATAAAGAAACATTACGAGAAAATTATCTTGAGCATCGTGCTGCTGGGTTTGGTCGGCGCGCTGCTGGGCCTGCCGTTTCTGATTTCCAGTGACCAGCAACGGATGAAAGATTTGATCGACACAATCATCACAACAAAGACCGCGCCACTTCCGGATTTGAATTTGGCCCGGCAAAGCAACGCGGCAGCGCGGCTGGATTCGGTCGCCGATTTTGATTTCTCAACGACTAATAAATTGTTCAATCCGGTCGAGTGGAGAAGGTCGCCGGACGGCGCCGTTTTTCCGATTAAAACCGGCAAGGAAATTGTCGAGGCCTGCGTCGTCACCAAAATCACGCCGCTCTATTTCATCATAAGTTTTGATTCGGTTGAAACGAACATAACTCCGCCGCGTTATGTTATCGGGGTTGAACATCAAGCCGCGCTGAATCCCGCGATGCGTCACAAGCAACAACGCTATGTTTCATTGCCGGATGACCCAAAAAAAGATTTCTTCACGCTGGTTCAAATCAAAGGTGCGCCGGAAAATCCGGATCAGTTGGTTTTGAAACTGGCTGACACGGGCGAGACAGTTTCCGTTTCAAAGGACAAACCATTCGAACGTGTGGATGCGTACACTGCGGATTTAAAATATGATCCAGAAAAGAAAGTTTTTTTGGGACGGCGGGAAGGCTCGGCGGTTTCATTTGGGGGTGAAGATTATTATATTATCGTTGCAATTCATCAGAACGAGGTGATATTATCCGCTGCGTCAAATCAAAAAAGAACGACTTTGCGATACGTGCCTTGATTGTTAAAACGTCCGTGCCAAACAGCGCCGATTTACGACAAACCTGAAATGACCATGACAAAAGCAGTTCCTTTCTCTCTCGGTTTTATTTTTCTGCTGGCCACCGTCGTCACGCTGCCGGCACAAAACAGCGCGACGGAAGTGGCGGTCAACGAAGCCGTCCTCCGGCAGGCCAACACGATTGTGTTGCGCCAGAAGCTTGCGGATGCGCGAAGCGCGTCTTCCCGCGGAGATTTGCCTGCTGCCGCAAAGTATTACGAAGACGCCAAATCACTTGTTGATCAAATTGGTTCGGGCATTGACGCCGAGAAGGGGCAGACTATTTCCGGTCTTGTTTCGACACGGCTTGAACTGGCCCGCCGGGCGCAAGCCGGTAGCGATTTGCATGAAGCCGACGCCGAAGTCAGTCGCGCATTAAAAATTGATCCGCAAAATGTGACCGCTCTCGCGTTCAAGAAGCAAAACGACCAGATGATTGCCGCCATGCGTGGCAAGATGCCGGATGCGGCGACGCTTGAACGGATTCCCGTCGTGGTCAACGAACACGCGGACGCCGCCACGTTGGTGCAAGACGGCAAAATCCTTTATGAGGCGGGCAAACTGGAAGAAGCAGAAGCGAAATTGAACGCGGCTTTGAAATTAGATGCGGACAACACAGCTGCATATTATTATCTAAACCTGATCAAGCAGGCGCGTTACAGTCGCGACGAACAGCGGCATAATGTGAGCAGTAACGAGCGCATGGTGGCTGTTGAGAGTGCATGGGTAAAGCCGCAGCCCAACACCGGTTTGGCTACGCCCAATCCTTATGCAAGGACGAATTTGATTTATACCGGGGCTGGCCGTCAGGCTATTGTCAGCAAACTCGACCGTGTCCGACTTGACACGGTTCTCTACGATGGCTTGCCTTTGAGCGAAGTCATCCGCGACTTGAGTGAGCAGACAAAACTGCGCGACCCGGAAAAAAAGGGCATCAATTTCTTGATTAACCCGAATGCTGATACTTCTACAACAACCGCGTCAACGACTCCCGGTGTCGGTGGTGCTACGACCGTTGATCCAAACACGGGACTGCCGATAACTGCTCCGGCGGCCGGCGGCGGGGAATCCGTTGACCTGAATCAGGTCGTTATCAAGATCAACCCGGCATTGACTGATGTTCGTTTGGCGGATGTCTTGGATGCAATCGTGGAAGTGGCCGACCATCCGATAAAGTATTCCATTCAGGATTATGCCATCGTTTTCTCCGCCAAGGGGCCGGAATCACCGCAACTGTTTAGTCGTCACTTTAAAGTTGACGCGAACACCTTTTATCAGGGCTTGCAAAGTGTGGGCGCAGAAAGTTTCGGTTCGTCCAGTTCTTCAGGTGGCAGTGGTGGTGGTGGTGGCGGCGGTGGTGGCAGCGGCAGTTCTCAAAGTGGAGCGGTCGTGCCGATTATTGACGCGGCTCCGGGCGGAAGCAGCCTTCACCAATCAAGTGGCGGCGGTGGCGGTGGCGGTGGCGGTGGCGGTGGCGGCAATGGTAGTGGCGGATTGCGATTTGTCACATTGACCAATGCCACGGTGGACGTCAGCGTGGCGGCCCGCAGTTTCTTTTTTACTTTGGGGGTAGACCTGACTTTGCCGGGCAAAAGTATTTTCTTTAACGACCGGCTCGGTGAATTGTTCGTACGCGGCACGGAACAGGATTTGGACACGATTGAAAATGCCATTGAAGTGCTCAACCATGTCGCGCCACAAGTGCACATCAAGGCCCGTTTTATTGAAATACGACAGGAAGATGACAAGGCTCTGGGCTTTGATTGGTATTTGGGACAGTTTAATTTGGGGCAAAACGTTGCGGCTAGTGGAGGCAATGCGGGATCGGTTCAAGGATTGCCGGCAACATCGTCAAATCCAGATGGTACGTTTCCGGGCAACCTGTTCAATGGCACTACCATTCCTGCGACGGTGCAATCTCTCACGGGAGGTCTTCGCAATCCGCTTGCCGCCCCGGCGGTTGCCACCGTCACGGGCATCCTGACCGATCCCAACTTTCAAGTGGTTCTCCATGCTTTGGAGCAGCGCACAGGAACCGAAACACTTGCCGAGCCGGAGATTGTCACCACCAGCGGCCGGCAGACACAGGTGCGGGCCACGGAACTTGAATCCATCATCACCGGCTTTACGTTCCAGCAAGGCACGGCTGCCACCACGACAACCGGCACGACTCAATAAACAAATTGAAATTTAAAATTTTTAAAAATGAAAACCAGCAAAGTGAATAAAGTTTTCAAATTCTGGCTCTTGGCATTGTCGTTGTGTGTTGCCATGAATGTCGCCACTGTTGTTCGTGCGCAGAACAACACTTTCAATCCGGGCGCTTCTTCCATCACTCCCAGCACGCAGCAAATAGAGATCGGTCCGGTTCTGGATGTCGTGCCGTATGTCTTGTCCGACGGTTACACGATCAACCTCACTTTGATTCCATCGCTGGTTCAATTTGACGGTTACGCCTCGGCACCAAGTTTTGCTTCCACCGTCACTGGCAACACCGCCACTATAGTGCAACTACCGGTTGCGCTGCCTGATTTCAGCGTGCGGCAGATTGTGACCACCGTGAACATTTGGGACAACCAGACCGTTGTCCTCGGCGGGCTGATTTCCTCGTCAACCGGGAGCACGAAAGACAAGGTTCCCATGCTCGGCGATCTCCCGCTGGTGGGGCGGCTTTTTCAAAGCCAGTCAAAAACAACCACGAAACAGAACCTGATGATTTTTGTGACGGCCACGATCATTGATCCGGCTGGCAACCGCGTCCATTCGGACGATGAACTGCCGTTCGCACAGGCCGGCGTTCCGATACAGCCGCCGGGAGCCGGACAGATGACCGAGACCGTTGAGACCATGACGACACCTCCGTTGAAATAGCGCATTCACTGCCCGGCGGAAAAACAACAAAGTTTAAGTCTTTGGAAAATGTGGCTCGCTTGCTGATTATTGACGGTCACGCTTATGCTTATCGCGCATTTTACGCGATTCGCGAATTAAATTCGCCGTCCGGTCAGCCGACGAATGCGATTTACGGCTTCGTCAAGATGCTGACGAAGATGCGCGCGATTGTCGAACCGACGCATTTGATTGTCGTGTGGGACGGTGGATTGAGCGCCAGGCGTGTCGCGGCTTTGCCGGAGTACAAGTCGCAAAGGCCGGAGATGCCGGACGATTTAAGTTCGCAACTGGATGAGATAGTCAGTTATTTGAAATCGGCAAATGTGGCGTCGTTTTGCCGGGAAGGTGTTGAGGCGGACGATTACATCGCATGCCTTGCGTGGCGCGCGGCGGGCGCGGGCATGACGGTGGTCATCGCCAGTTCCGACAAAGATTTTATGCAGTTGGTTTCGCCGCGGATCGGATTGTTGAACCCGAATGACAAAAGCGAAGCCATTTGGGCGGACGAACAGGTGCGCGCCAAGACCGGTGTCGAGCCGTCGCAGATTGTGGATTGGCTGGCTTTGATGGGCGACAGCGTGGACAACATTCCGGGCGTGCCCGGAGTCGGACCGAAGACCGCCGCGGATTTGTTGAAACAATTCGGTTCGGTCGCGGAATTGTATGAACGGCTGGATGAAGTGAAGTCCGAAAAATTGCGCGCCGCGTTGCGCGCCGCGGCGGACGCGGTGCGGCGCAACCTTGAGTTGATCCGGCTGCATGACGATTTGCCGTGCGAGTTTTCGCCGGAAAATCTGGCCGGAAAGCCTGCGGACGCCGGGCGGTTGCGCGAATTGTTCCGGCGCTGGGGTTTCAAGGGAATGCTTGCGGCGTTGGAACAATCGGCGCAGGGGCAACAGGCGGTTTTGATTTAGAAAATGAATTTACGAAGTCGGAAAAACTTGTTGACCGCGATGAAAGTCGCGGGAGCATCGCATTTTGTCGAAAGAAATTTTGGACAAAACGGCTTGTTGCATTTAGATTCATATACAAAATCTTTTATGCCGTTCCCGTTGTTGTTTGCGCGCAGTGCCGTTGTTTGTTTTTGCTGGAGCTTTCTTCTGGCAATTCCAGCCGTTGTTTTTGCGCAGACCAATTATTACACGAGGAATGGAACAGAATATGCAGTCATCGGCTCGTTGCCCGGCGACCAGGTTCTTCCCGACGCGGCAGTGTCTCCGTCCGGTGGTTTTGTGGTCTGGCAGGACAACATCACCGATGGTGACGGTTTCGGCATAAGCACACGCCGGTTGGACAGCACACTGTCCGGCACGGGGGGGACATTCCGCGTGAACGTTCAGGGTACGAACGATCAGGAAAATCCACGCGTGACATTGTTGAAAAACGGCGGCGCGGCGTTTGTCTGGCAGGGCGGCGCGAAAAGCAAACAGCATATTTTTGCGCGTTTTTTGACGCCGACGAATACCTGGCTCATGAGCACGGATGTCGTGGTCAGCACGTTTACCAATAATTTTCAGATAAATCCCGCCGTCGCGACTCTTAACAACAGCAACGTTGTGGTGGTGTGGGGCAGTTTCGATCAGGTCAATTCAAACAGTTTGCAGGATGTTTACGGCCAGGTTTTATCGCCGGTCGGGCAAAAAGTCGGCACTAATTTTTTGATCAACCAATTCACTTCCTACAATCAGCGCACGCCTGCAATCGCGGCGCTCAAGAACGGCGGATTTGTTGTGACCTGGGTTTCGGAGCAGGAACGCGTGGTCGCGCCGACCCTGGCGACTCCTTCGGCTTCTGTCACGGCAAGCGCGATTCCGGTTCCCAGCATCGATATTTATGCGCGTCTTTACAGCAGCAACGGTGTCGCCCAAAGCAATGAATTTCTCGTGAACCAGGATTTAAATCCATGCGCGAATCCGACCGTGGCCGCCGGTTCGGACGGCGGTTTCATGATCGTTTGGGACGCGCATGAGATGTCAAATCTGACAAACAGTCTGGATATCTATGCCCGTTCGTTTTCCAGCGCCGGGGTCGGCGGCACCGCCGTTCGCGTGAACTCGTATCTTTATGGCGATCAGTATGCGCCGCGAATCAACTCGATCGGTACGGACTATTTGGTGGTGTGGACGAGTATGGCGCAGGACGGCTCGCGCGAAGGCGTGTATGAAAAATTTTTGCACAGTGGTGGTGCAGCCGTCGGAGGCGAGTTTCGCGTGAACACCACGACCATCAGCGAGCAGATGCAGCCGGTCGTGGCTTCGGATGGCGTGGATCAATTTCTTGTGGCCTGGACGAGTTACACCGGCAACCCGTATAGTTTCGATCTGTTCGCGCAACGTTATGCCAATGTCTCCGCCATTTTGCAGCCGATGGCCGCGCCGTTTGTTTACGCTCCGTTCACCTTGAGCAACAATGTCTACCAGCCGCAACTGCAGGTTTCATGGCCGCCATTGCTCGGAATCTCCGTTTCAAATTACGAGGTGTACGTGGATGGTGCGGGAGCGCCGATCGCTGTCACGGCGAGCAATATTTGGACGATGACCGCCGCGAACGGTCTGACGGCCAATACCAACCATGCGTTCCAGGTGGATTATGTGACGACGGACAACCGGCGGTCTCCGATTTCTCCGTCGGCCAGCGGCTCGACGTGGAGCGGGTTGAACTATCACGGCATTCCTTACGAATGGATGGCGGAATTTTTCGGAGGATATTTTAACGGCGCATATCATACGAATTTTTGGCCGGCACCAAAGGCCCCTGTGGTTTCCGGCGGTCCAAGCCTTTACCAGGTGTTTATGAGCGGCGGCAATCCGTTGGACTCCGGCACTTGGCTGATGACTCAATTGTCCAACACGCCGCAGGGATTGTTCTTAACCTGGAACACGCAGCCGGGACAGACTTATCAAGTGCAGGTGACGACGAATTTGACCTCCTGGAGCAATCTGGGCTCGCCGAGATTTGCGGCCGGCAATGCCGATTCAATTTATGTCGGCGGCGGCGCGGCGGCCTATTATCGCGTCATCCTTTTATACCGATGAAATCTGTATGCAGCGAATGATTAAAAATTTTATTTGGATGATGTTGCTGGTCTCCGGCCTGCAAACCTCGCGGGCGTTCTCGCTCTTGGGGCCGGATACGGGCGTCCCGGGCGATACCTGGCAGGTGGAGGCCATCGGTTTTAATCCAATTACTTCCAGTAGTGGAGCCCCGCCAGGTTTTATCGATCCTCTTCCGACCGGGCCAAAAAATCTCGGGGAAGGATACCGTCGCAACACGCCGGTGATATATTACGCCTGCGATGCCAACTTTCTGGATTATTTTGGGTCGGACGGTCTGAATGCGGTGGAACAGGCGTTTGCCATTTTGGATAATTTGACCAACGTGGATAGTTACAGCAGCAGTTTGTCTGAATTTCCATTGAACACGACGACGCTGAATTATCAGGCGCAAGCCTTGGGTTTGCTTGATATGAAATCAGAAACGCTGACCGTGATGATGGAACAATTGGGTCTGGCCGATTCCGTGCGCTACGTGTGGGCGCTGCATAATCGCTTTCAACCGCCGGGCACCACTTGTCCCGACTCGACGACCTATCAGGTGATCATGAGGAATTTTGATTTCATGAACAGCCAGCTCAATCAGTCTCTCTATTCTCCTTATGTCAACGGGTCGCTTTACACCTATTTTATCGATGAAATTTGCTCCGCGCCGGCTGCTCCGCCCAATGCGGATGCGCTCGAGTACCCGGCTGACCCCTTGAATATCAACCCGCCGGTCGCATCTTTGGAAGAGGAGGGTTTGGGAGTAGGCTCATTTTTTACCGGCTTGACGCGGGATGATGTGGCCGGTCTGCGATACCTTATCAGTTCAAACAATGTCGTTTACGAGAACATGGTGCCGGGAAGCGCGCCTGTTGCGGGAACCGGCTCGACCATCACAAACATAAACGACGAATTCACGCTCGTCACAT
>CAZHXG010000031.1:0-25063 GCA_964536285.1 uncultured Bifidobacteriaceae bacterium | reverse complement strand
TGAACATGTATGGCTACTCGAAGCATCTTTTCGACTTGCACGCCAAGCGCGCCGGGTTTTTGAACAAAATTGTCGGGCTGAAATATTTCAACGTTTTCGGCCCGAACGAAGATCACAAGGGCGACATGCGTTCGCTCGTCCACAAAAGTTTCGCGCAGGTGCAGAATGAAAATCTGATCCGCCTGTTCAAAAGTTATCGCAAAGATTTCCACGACGGCGAACAGAAGCGCGATTTTCTTTATGTCAAAGACGCCGTGGCGATGACATTGCATCTGGCCGCAAACAAAAAAGCCGGCGGACTTTTCAACATCGGCGGCGGCGTGGCGCGGACATGGATTGATCTGGCAAATTCAGTTTTCGCCGCGCTCGGCAAAAAACCGAAAATCGAGTTCATCGAGATGCCGGAAACGATCCGCGACAAGTATCAGTATTTCACACAGGCAAACATTTCGCGTTTGCGCGCGACTGGCTACAAAGAAAAAATCACTTCGCTTGAAAATGCCGTGGCCGATTACGTCAAAAATTATCTCGTGCCGGACAAGCGGCTTGATCCGTCCGCCGCTTAAAATTTTGTGCGCAATTCAGCGGCTTGCTCTGGACAAGGTAACGCGTTTTGGACATTTTCATTTTGTGGAACAGCCACCCATCCTTCAGCCGCCGTCTATTGCGCCCAAAAATAAAAAGCGCGGGAAAAAAATCTGGTTTGTCGTCGGCTTCGCGATTTTGTTGATTGTCGTTTTCGCGATGGCTTTTAGAAAAAAGGAGCCGGTCATCACGGTTCAAACGGAAAAGGTCTCACGACGCAACATCACGGAAGTCGTCGTCGCCAGCGGAAAAATTCAGCCTGTTATCGAGGTTCACATCAGCCCGGAAGTCAGCGGCGAAATCATCGAGATGGCCGTCAAGGAGGGCCAGCACGTCAAGAAGGGTGATTTACTTCTGAAAATCAATCCTGACGTTTATATCGCCGCGCTCAACCAGACTAAGGCGGGTTACGAATCGGCGGTTGCTGGACAGGCGACGGCGCAGGCCAATTTGGAGAAGGCTGACACGGATTTTCAGCGCAACAAGGAATTGTTCAATCGCAAGCTGCTTTCGGAATCAGACTTCATCGGGTTCAAAGTCGCGCGCGACGTGGCCAAGGCGCAGGTTGAGAGCGCGATTGATCAGGTTGACGTGGCGAAAGCCGCCGTGGACAGCGCCCAAGATTCGCTAGATAAAACGACGATCGTTTCACCGCTGGACGGCACGATTACGAAGTTGAATTCGCAACTGGGCGAGCGCGTGCTCGGCACGGTGCAAAATGCCGGCACGGATATCATGACCATTTCCGATTTGAACGAAATGGAGGCGCGCGTGGACATCGGCGAAATGGATGTCGTGCTCATTCAGTCTGGCCAAAAAGTGCGGCTGGAAGTGGATTCCTTCAAAGACCGGAAATTCAACGGCACTGTCACGGCCATCGGCAACTCCGCCGAAGGGTTGGATTCGGGTTCCTATGGCAGCACATTGTCATCGTCATCTTCATCATCTTCCAGTTCGCAGGGTGCGACGCAATTTCAAGTGCGCATTCGCGTCACGGAAAAGGAATTTTTTCGTCCCGGAATGTCAGTGACGGCTGAAATCGAGACACGCTCGAGCACAAATGTGCTGGCGGTGCCAATCGCTTGCGTGACGACACGAGTGCCGAAAGAAAAACCAAAATTCGCAAGTGATTCGCCGAAAACAAATTCCGTTTTATCCGAAGGAAATGTAACGAACGTCGCCAAATCTGATAAAAAATCAATCGAACTGCAAAGACCGGTCGAAGTCGTATTCGTCGTGAACGGCGATCATGTCAAAACGGTTCCGGTGAAAATCGGCATCAGCGACGATAATTATTGGGAAATCACGGATGGCTTGCATGAAGGTGATGAAATTGTGACCGGCAATTATCGCGCCATCAGCCGCGACCTTGACGACGGGAAAAAAATTCATCGGGGAATCGTCGGCGTGGAAGCGGAAAAATCCCAGCCGTGAGCCTGATCCGCCTCCAAAACATTTCGCGCCGTTATCAAATGGGTGCGGAAACTGTTCACGCGCTCCGCGATGTTTCGCTAGAAATCCAGCGCGGCGAATATGTCGCCATCATGGGGCCGTCCGGTTCCGGAAAATCCACGCTGATGAATCTGCTCGGCTGTCTCGACACGCCGACTTCCGGCGCTTACGAACTCAACGGCGCTCATGTGAGCGAGATGAACGACAATCAACTTGCCGAAATCCGCAACCGGGAAATCGGCTTCGTTTTTCAAACATTCAATCTGTTGCCGCGTTCCGACGCACTGCGGAATGTGGAATTGCCGCTCATTTACGCGGGTGTTTCCGCAGGTGAACGGCGGCAAATCGCGCTGGAAACTTTGTCCAGCGTCGGGTTGGGCGACCGGATTCATCACAAGCCCAACGAAATGTCCGGTGGCCAGCGCCAGCGTGTGGCCGTCGCTCGCGCGCTGTCAAACAAGCCCTCGATTTTGCTCGCCGACGAACCGACCGGAAATCTCGACTCAAAAACCGGCGCGGAAATTCTGGCGTTGTTCAACGAACTTTCCAAAAAAGGCCACACCATCATCGTCGTCACGCACGAGGAAGCCGTGGCGCGGCACGCGCGGCGCATCATCCGCATTCTCGACGGCTTGATCGCCAGCGATGAAAAAACCGGCGCTTGATTCCATGAATTTTTTCACCGAACTGCGCGAAGGCCTGGCAATCGCCTGGAGCGCCATCCGCGCGAACAAGATGCGTTCGGTGCTCACGACGCTGGGCATCGTCATCGGCATCGTCACCGTCACGCTCATGGGCACGGCGATCGAGGGATTGAACGGTGCGTTTCTCCGCAGCATTTCATTCATCGGCGCGGACGTGCTTTATGTGGATCGCATGTCGTGGTTCATCAGTTCCCAGAAAGAATGGATCGAAGCGCAAAAATGTCCGGGAATCAGTCTTGGGCAAATTGATCAACTCGAAAAACAATTGACGCTGGCCAGTGCGATTGCGCCGAGCGCTTACACGCAATTGCAAATCAAATACGACAAACGCCATGCCAACGGAGTCAACATCATCGGAACAACGGATCAATTTCTTGCCACGAGCGGAGTTTCCGTCATGGAAGGACATTTTCTTTCCGAACTGGATTCCGACAACGGGCGGCAGGTGTGCGTCATCGGCTCGCAGGTTGCGACCAATCTTTTTCCGCGCGAATCGGCATTGGGCAAAAAAATTTCCATCAATCAGCGGCCATTTGAAGTCGTCGGCGTTTTGGACAAGCAGGGGACGTTTTTTGGGAACAGCCTGGACAACGAGGCCATCGTCCCGCTTGCGCAGTATCTCGCCGCATTCGACCGCAGTCCCGATTTGGAAATCCGCGTCAAAGTGAAAAATCTGGCCGACATTGACAATGCGAAGGAAGAATTGGACGCGACCATGCGCCGAATCCGCCATCTTGCGCCTGACGACCCGGATGACTTCGCGATCAACCAACAGGATCAATTTATCACTCTGTTTCATCGCATCGCGGGAACTATTGCCGTCATCGGCGTATTCATCACCGGACTGTCGTTGTTCGTCGGCGGCATCGGCATCATGAACATCATGTTTGTCTCGGTCGCGGAACGGACGCGCGAAATCGGCATCCGCAAGGCCATCGGCGCAAAGCGGCGGACAATCCTGCTCCAATTCTTGATCGAAGCCGCGAGCATTTGTTTGATGGGGGGATTGATTGCGATTGGAATCGCGTGGCCGCTGACGTTGCTCGTGCAAAAAGTTTTGCCGGCGGAAATGTCGCCGCTCATTATCGGAATCGCGCTGCTGGTTTCGTTGGTGACCGGCTTGATTTCAGGAATTTTTCCCGCGTGGCGCGCGGCGCGGATGAATCCCGTGGATGCGTTGAGGAACGAATGAAATTCAAGCCCTCATTTTTGTTCGCCGAAATTCGTGAAAGTTTTTTCATGGCCATGGGCGCGATTGCGGCGCACAAACTCCGCTCCGCACTCACGTTGCTTGGCGTTTTGGTCGGCGTGTTTTCCATCATCGTCGTGATGACAGCGATGCGCGTCATGCAAAGCAACATTGAAAGTGAAATCGGCCGGCTTGGCAGCCAGACATTTATGATCCGAAAAACGCCCGGAATTATTTTTACGCGACCGGAGGGTTATGGAAAAATGTTGCGGCGCAAAAATATCACGCTTGAGCAGGGTTTACGTTTTCAGGAAAAGGCGATCTTCGCGCGCAGCGTCGGTTTGCAGGCAACTTTTTGGGCTGGAGAAATTGACACCGCGCACAAAAGGAGCGCGCCGGATGTCCAGATGCTTGGCGAAACCCCCGGCAGCTTTTCCGCGCGTAACTGGATTTTGCAGGACGGACGGCTTCTACTGGACATAGACGTGGACAATGCGCGCGACGTTTGCGTGCTCGGCAGCAGTCTCGCCACGAATCTTTTTGAAAACAGTTCGCCCGTCGGCGAACGATTGAAAATTGACGGCATTGATTATACCGTCGTCGGCGTGCTCGAATCCAGCGGCGCTTCTGCCGGCGGCGATCAGGATAATTTCGCGATCATTCCCATTTCGACCGGCTTGAATCGCTACGGAAAAACCTGGCGTAGCCTGGACCTTCTCATTCAAGCGCGCGACGAGGCGAGCTACAATGATTGCGTTGATCAAACCGAAGGCGTTCTGCGCGCGATTCGCAAGGTGCCGCCGGATGACCCGAACGATTTCGAGATTTCGTCCAATGATTCGATGATCGCGCAGTTCAAATCATTCACCAAAGCCGTGCGCGTCGGCGTTGCGGTCGTTAGTTCAATCGCGTTGCTTGCCGCCGGAATTGGAATCATGAACATCATGCTTGTTTCTGTCACGGAACGAACGCGCGAAATCGGCATTCGCCGCGCCATCGGCGCAAAAAAGCGCAACATCATGGTTCAATTCATCATGGAAGCTGTGACGTTGTGCGAAGTCGGCGGAATCGTCGGCGTCGTTTTGGGAATTCTTGGCGGCAACGCGACCGCTTTTTTTCTGAAACTGCCGCCTGTTATTCCATTTGATTGGATTGTTCTCGGTCTCGCAATTTGCTCAATCGTCGGAATTGTTTTCGGAACTTATCCCGCGTGGAAAGCGGCAAACCTCGACCCGATTGAGTCGTTGCGATACGAATAATTTAATCTTCCGAGAACAGATATTCCAAATCCATCGTCGTGAGGCTGCGCGCGAAACCTTCCTCGCCGAGCACGTCGGCGATGGTCTGTGCCTTGCTCTGTTGCAGTTCCCAGATTTTTTCCTCGACCGTGCCGGGCGCGATGAGGCGATACGCGTTCACCGTTTGCGTCTGGCCGATGCGATGCGAACGGTCAATGGCCTGCGCCTCGACCGCCGGGTTCCACCACGGATCGTAAAGCACGACGTAGCTGGCGTTCGTCAAATTCAATCCGGTTCCCGCCGCGCGCAGACTCAAAAGAAAAACACCCGCGCTCGTGTCGCTTTGGAAGGCGTTGACGACTTGCTGCCGGTCTTTCGTCTGGCCGGTGAGGATGTGCGTTTTGATTTGCCGCGCTAGGCATTCCCTTTCGAGCAGATGCAGCATCTGGACGAACTGGCTGAAGACCAAAACTTTTTGCCCGTCGGCGATCAGCGGGTCGAGCAGTTCAAAAAGCGTTTCCGTTTTGCCGGATGCGGTGTCGCTGCCGACGAGCGACGGATGGCAGCAAACCTGCCGCAAGCGCGTGAGCGCGGCGAGTACGTGCATCTTGCTTTTGTTCAAACCCTGCTGCTCGACGGCTTTCATCACTTGATCGCGGCTGCGGCGGAGTTCCGCCAAATATAATTTGCGCTGCTCGTCGCCGAGCGGGCAATCGCGCCGCTCCTCGATGCGGTCGGGCAAATCCTTGGCGACGTGCTTTTTCAAGCGGCGCAGCAGCAGCGGACGCAATTTCGCCGAAAGCCGGCGTCGCGCGATGCGCTGGACGGATTCCGTTTTTTCTCCGCGCGTTTCGGTCGTTGAAACGCTTTCGTCGCCGGCATGGGTCGCGCGCGGCTCGTAAGTCTCCAAAAATTGCTCCTGATTGCCGAGATAGCCGGGCTGTATGAAATCCACGATGCTCCACAAATCGAGCAGCCGGTTTTCGAGCGGCGTGCCGGTGAGCGCGATCTTGTTTTCGCATTTCAACTGCTTGACCGACTGCGTGACCTGCGCGCCGGGATTTTTGATGAACTGTGCTTCGTCAAGAATGACTGCGCGGAAGGCGAATTTCTGCAACTCCTCCAAGTCGCGGCGGAGCAGGGCGTAATTCGTGACAATGATGTCATTCTGCGGAATTTGCTTTCGCAAATTGTGCCGTGCCGCGCCGCTTTCAAGCACGAGTACTTTCATGTTCGGTGTGAATCGTTCGGATTCACGCCGCCAATTGTGCAAAACGGACGCCGGACAGATCACGAGCGACGGCTTGTGATTTTTTTTGTTCTGTTCCTTGAGCCACGCGAGCCACGTCAGCGTCTGCAAAGTTTTGCCGAGGCCCATGTCGTCGGCGAGGATGCCGCCAAGCTTGATGTGGACGAGGTGCGCGAGAAAATCGAATCCATCCTTTTGATACGGACGCAAATCCGCCTTCAAACCTTTCGGCAATTCGGCGGACGGAACTCCTTTGAATTCGCGGACGCGTTCGCGCAGGGCTTTTGCTTCCGGTGAATCAACAAAACGTGTGAGTTCATTTTCATCCAGATGCGCGACATTTTCCAATCCGACTTTTTGCGGCACGGCGATCAAACCCTCCACACCCATGTCGGCCATCGCCTCGTGCGCGCCTTGCACGGCGGCGGTGTCGAGTTCGACCCAGCCGGAGTTCGGCAGTTTGACAAAACGTCCGGTCGCGGCGGCGAGACGTTCCAAGTCCGCCTTTGAAAGTTTGAGTCCTTCCGCTTCCCATTCGGCGGAAACAGCAAGCCAGTCAATGCCGCTGCCTTTGACGACGAGACGAGGCTTGAGTTGTCGCGGTGTGAGGAACAAACGATGAAACGCCGGGTTGCCGAGGAATTCCGCTTCCTGCGGCTTTGTTGCCCATGCCTGGGAAAGCGCGCCGAGAAAATTTTCATTCGCGTCGCCGACCCAAAGGCCGGACTCCTGCATGAACCAATCGAGCTTGCGCAGCCACTGCGTGGCCGGTTCGAGCCGCGCGTCGTCGAGGATTTCCGGTTTGTCGTGCGGACGTTTTTTTGCGTCGTTGGCGACCCACTCGTTGCCGTTCCAAAACCAGATGCTCTGGTCGCGCTGGCTCTTGGCGAGCAGGCGCAGACGGATCGTGTCGTCAAGCAGCTCGAAAACAAATTGCGGCGCGGCCTTGTGCGTGACGCAAAGCTGCTCCCAATCCACGCTGTGATTCGATTGCGTCTTGCGCAGATGCAGCAGCAACCGGTGGCTCAACTTGCGGACGGGCATGGACGGTTTATGGGCAAGGTATCTTAGAACGTTCGGCGGCGGCGCGTTGCGCAAGAGATAAAAAGTGTCGCCGACCAGCGCGAGCGGCGGCTGACGATTGAAAATTTTCGCGTCGGCGACGGAATGATTTTCGCCGCCGGGCAATGTGAAGCGGTGCGTAAACGAAAGTTCCTTGTCGCCGTTTTCAAGATGTGGCGCGAGCGCGATAATCTGGCCATGAAAGTGGAGTGGTTTCCCGTTGTCGGAAAATTCGAGACGGTTTGTGTGGCCCCAGCGTGCGAGCCATTGCAGCAATTCCGCGTCGGACAAAATCACCGTGTCCGCGCCGTCGTTGCGGTTGCGGTGCGTGTCGGCGATCCACTGGATGAATTCCCAGTCGGCGGGCGGAAAAAGTTCCTGCTCGTGCGTGGCGCGAACGACAAGATCAATCATGTCGTGCAGCGTGCGCGCCTTTTCGCCCGTGCGCGGGCGCGACAAAAGGAATTGCACGGCGAGACGATGGCGCGAAGGCTCATCCTCGTCCGGCTGCGCGCGGCAGACGACGCGCAATGTCGCGCGCGGCGTGTCGAGCAGCGGCATCGCGGGCGGTGAGAGCCAGTTTTCCAATTCCTGAACCAGTTTGACTTCCTGCTCGGCTTCCTCGGCCTTCGCGAAACGGTCGAGGCTCGCGTGCGGCTGCAGTTCCGGCGGAACGGAACGCTTTGCGCGGAGAAAAAGAAACGCCAGCTCCTCCAAACGCGACTTGCCCTGCGCGTTCAGCAGGCGCGGCCACCAGTTCGTGTCGGGAAAATCTTTGCGCGAAAGGGAAAGTTTCTCAAAATAATCCTCCAGCAGCAGCCACGAACGCTGCGAATCCGGGCACGCCGCGAAACTTTTCAAAATGTCCTCGCGCCCGCCGACGGTTTCCTTCGAGTCTGAAAGTTCGCGCCGCAAATCCGCGAACGCGCCGTAGGTTTGCGAGAGCACCTTGTGGTGCGCGTCGTACTTCGTCGTGCCCGCTCTCGGGCTGTTTCCGTTTCTGACTGGAATTTTCGGCATCGAAAAGATTTAGACTACTATTTCGTCACAGCTTGCAACTCCGGTCAATCATAAATCGAAAGAAAATATGTTGTGCGTCCGCCGGTTTGATTGACGCGGGCGCGGTTTCTGGTATATTCCGCGCCCTTTATGAACCGAAATCCGCATGTGGGCGTGGTCGGTGCGACGGGCGCCGTCGGCATCGAAATGATCAAAACGCTGGAGAAACGCAATTTTCCGGCGGGCAAACTCACCTTGCTTGCGTCGGCTCGTTCGGTCGGCAAGAAACTGAAATTTCGCGGACAGGACATCACGGTCAAGGAACTGGCGAAGGATTCGTTCGCCGGAATTGACATCGCACTGTTCAGCGCGGGCGGAAGCATTTCAAAAGAATTTGCGCCGATCGCGGCGAAGGCCGACTGTGTCGTCGTGGACAATTCCAGCGCGTTTCGCATGGACGATTCCGTGCCGCTCGTGATTCCCGAAATCAACGCCGCCGATGTGAAGAAGCACAAAGGTATCATCGCCAATCCGAATTGTACGACGGCCATCACTTTGATGGCGCTGTATCCGTTGCATCAAGCGTTCGGTGTGAAACGGATTTTTGCGTCGAGTTATCAGGCCGTGAGCGGCGCGGGCGCGAAGGCGATTGAAGAATTGAAGCGGCAGGTCGGAGAAATTGTTTCCGGCAAAGCGGCGACGAAAGAAGCTTTCCCGCATCAGATCGCGTTCAACGTGATTCCGCAGGTGGATTCTTTTTTGTCGAACGGTTACACGAAGGAAGAGATGAAGATGGAAAATGAAGGGCGCAAAATCATGCATCATCCGGCTTTTCGCGCGAGCGTGACCTGCGTGCGCGTGCCGGTCTATCGCTCGCACTCCGTCGCCGTGAGCGCGGAATTTGAAAAGCCGGTTTCAGTTGAAGCCGCGCGCGCCGTTTTGAAGAAAGCGCCGGGACTCGATCTAGTTGACGAGCCGGAGAATAAAAAATATCCGATGCCGTTGTTCACTTCCGAGAAGGACAACTGCGAAGTCGGTCGCATCCGCAAAGATTGCGCGCTGGACAATGGACTTTGTTTTTGGGTCAGCGGCGATCAATTGCTTCGCGGTGCGGCACTCAACGCCGTGCTGATTGCGGAAGAACTTTTGAAATAATTTTGTAGGAGCCGAGGTGACGAGGCTCTAATCAATTCTGATTTCTAGTTTGAAGTGAGCCTTCTTACGTCGGCTCCTACGATTTTATTTCACGGCTTGCCCGTTTCCTTCGTGAAGGCGCTGATGATTTTGATGTTTGCGGCTTTCGCGGCGTCCATGACTTTCACCATCTGACCCCACGGCGCATTTTTGTCGGCGTTGACGGCGAGTTTGAGTTGCGGATTCTTTTTGGCTTCATCATTCAAACGGCCTTGCAATTGGTCCAGGGTCACCGCGTCGGCGTTCGGGCCGATCCGCAAACCGCCGTTGGCTTCGATGGTCACTACGAGCGGCGGATTTTCACTCGCGCCTTCTTTCAGCGCCTTTGAAGACTCGGGAAGTTGCACATGCAGCGCGGCCTGTTGCTTGAACGTCGTCGTGACCATCAAAAAAATCAGCAACACGATAAGCACGTCCACGAGCGCGACGATGATGACCGTCGGCGCCGTGCGTCGTTTGCGGACGAGGAAACGCATAACGTTGTGATACTGCACCGGCCATCGCCCGATGACAACTCCGGCTTCGGCTGAAATTTATTTGCGCGGCGAATTTATTTGAGCAAATCCGGGCATTTGATAATCTCAAGTCTGGAAATACGCGCGCATGAATGAAGCTCAAGCGAAAAAACCGTCGCCGGATTGGTGGGCGGACACGGTGGATTGCTGGCACCGGCTGCCGGAGAAAACTTTTTTCTTCACGTTGCTGATCGTCTGGCTGGCGCTGTTCCAGTTTTGGGGAAATTCGATTTTAGGATATGTCCACACATCGTCGCTCTTTGGATGGCTGAACGAAGCCTACAACAGCCCGCAGTCCGTTGAAGATGCCGGTCATGGTGATTTCATTCCGTTTTTGGTCGTCGGTATTTTTTGGTGGAGGCGGAAGGAAATGCTTTCGCTGCCGCTGAAAATGTGGTGGCCGGGAATCTTGATCCTGGCTGCGGCGTTGGTGCTGCACCTTGTCGGTTTTTTGATCCAGCAACCGCTCGTTTCAGTCGTCGCATTGTTCGTCGGAATTTACGGTTTGATGGGTTTGGCGTGGGGGCGCGAATGGCTGCGGCACAGCAACTATCCATTTTTGCTTTTCATATTTTCAATCCCGCTCGCGTCGCGTTTGAACTTCATTTTGTTTCCGCTGCGGCTGCTGGTGACGTGGCTGACGGAAATCATCGCGCATTTGTTCGGCATTGACGTCATCCGCAACGGCACGCAGTTGATTGATCCGTCGGGCGCATTTCAATACGAAGTCGCGGCGGCGTGCGGCGGCATGAGAAGTTTGATCGCGGTTTTTCTGCTTGCGACGATCTACGGCTTCGCGACGTTTCGTTCGCCGGGAAAAAGGATTTTGATGATGGCGCTGGCGCTGCCGTTTGCGATTCTAGGAAATCTTTTGCGTCTGCTGGCGATCATTGTCGCGGCTTCATTCGGTGGACAGGAATGGGGCAATTACGTCCACGAGGGCGGCCCGTTCGGAATCATCAGTCTGCTGCCTTACGTCCCGGCGATCATCGGTTTGCTCTGGGTCGGGTTCTTGATGGAAAAACACCAGGCCAGAAATGAATCCGCCGAAAAGGAGCGCCCATGAAAAAACAAAAGTGGCTGATGCTTTTTGTCGCGCTCGTTTTGATGGCGGGAACGGCCGGCGCGTTGGTGTGGCTCAAGTCGCACCAAAAACTCGGCAAACCCGGCGTCAAGGCGGAAGCGATTCCGGGCAGCGTCCAAGTGAAGATCGGTCTGCCCGAATACGTTCTTGATTTTTATTCCACGAACATGCCGGAGCCGGAAGTCGTGCTTGGTTATCTGCCCAAGGACACAAGTTACGCCGAACGCATTTATATCGCGCCGGACGGTTTTGGGGTTCAAAACACAATTGTCTTGATGGGTGGCGACCGCACGAGCATTCACAGCGCGGATTATTGTTTGACCGGCACGGGTTTTAGCGGCAAGGAAAAATCTGTGGTGAACATTCCCATTGCCGGTTTGCAATCATATCAATTGCCCGTCGCCAGATGGAATCTTAACGGCGATTTTGCGCAACCCGACGGACAAAGAGTCAAACGTTACGGAGTATATGTTTTTTGGTTCGTCGCCGATGGTGAACAAACACCCGACCATTTTGAATTTATGAAACGGATAGCCTTGCATTTATTGGGTACCGGCGTTCTGCAACGCTGGGCTTATGTCAGTTATTTCGCGGAGTGTGCCGCAGGACAGGAAGACGCCACATTTGAACGCATGAAAAAGTTGATCGCCGCCTCCGTCCCGGAATTCCAATTGCCGCCGGCAAAACCCTGAACGGTTAAAACATTGAACTTTTTCACCGATTGACTATCCTTGACGGCCATTGAAGAAGTATGTTGCGACGCGACCTTCAGATTCGGACCCAAATTCACCAGCTGGCCGACGCCTGCATTTTTGCAGTGAGCTTCGGGTTTGCGTATTTGCTGCGCACCAACATGCAGATCGCCGGCTGGCTCAAGCTCGAGTCGATTCCCGACAAGGTGTTTGAGAACATCGGCTGGATTTATTTCATCGTCAGTCTTGCGGGTCCGCTCGTTCTCGAATCGCAGAATTTTTACGATCGCCCGCCGTTGTGCGCGCGACGTGTCATTTTCTGGAGGCTGTTCAAAGGCTGCTTGATCACCAGCCTCGGACTGGTGTTGATCATGTTCGCTCTGCACATTGTCACGCCGCGCGGCATGATTACTTTTTTCGGCGTCATCAGTTTCACGCTGGTTTGGCTGAAGGAAGAAACGTTGCGGTTCGTCTTCAAGACCAAACTCGCACAAACGCAACTCAAACGCCGGTTCGTCCTCGTGGGCACCGCCCGGGAAATCGCCCGCATGCGTCACGAACTCCAAGAACGCGCCGACGAGCAGACCGAGATCGTGGCCGAACTCGACCTTGTCGAGACACCCGTGCAGCAGATCGTTTCACTATTGCATGTCCATTCCGTCTTCGGCGTCATCTTGAGTGCCAAGCATACGAATTTCGAGCAGGTCGAATATGTCATCCGCGCCTGCGAACTCGAAGGAGTTGAGGTCTGGCTGCTCGCCGACTTTTTCAGCACTGAAATCTCGCGCACCACCATTGACGAATTGCTCGGCAAGCCGCTGCTCATTTTCCGCACCGCGCCCGAGGCTTCGTGGCAAAGTTTTGTCAAACAACTCGTGGACATCGTCGGCGCGTTCATTTTGCTCGTTCTGCTTTCGCCGGTGTTTCTGCTCATCGCCATCGCGATCAAATCCAGTTCGCCCGGCCCGGCCTTTTTCCGGCAACAACGCTCCGGCCTCAATGGCATTCCCTTCACGATTTACAAATTCCGCACGATGGTCACCAACGCGGAACAATTCAAACACGAACTGGCGGCCATGAACGAAATGTCAGGGCCCGTTTTCAAGGTCACCAACGACCCGCGCATCACGCCCGTCGGAAGATTTTTGCGCCGTTACAGCCTCGATGAACTGCCGCAGCTTTTCAATGTCCTGCGCACCGAGATGAGCCTTGTCGGCCCGCGTCCGCTGCCCGTGGACGAGGTCAAGCGTTTTGAGAATCTCGCGCATCGCCGCCGCTTGAGCGTCAAACCCGGACTCACCTGCCTCTGGCAAATCAGCGGCCGCAACCAGATTTCCGATTTCCGCGAATGGGTTCGCCTCGACCTCGAATACATCGACAACTGGTCGCTCTGGCTCGACCTGAAGATTTTGATCCGGACGGTTCCCGTCGTGTTTCGCGGCATAGGCGCGAAATGAAGGAGTCCAACGTGAATCGTTTAATCGTTGAATCGGCGGCGCACTTAAATACGATGTGACGGTTCAATGATTCACGTTGTAACGATTTGTCCCTAATGAAAAAGAAACAACCCACTTCCGTCGTCACCGGCGCCGCCGGCTTTCTCGGCTCGCATTTGACCGATCTGCTCGTCGCGCGCGGCCACAAGGTCATCGGCATCGACAATTTTGTCACCGGCTCGGTGGACAACATTTCGCATCTTGGCGGCAATCCGAATTTCAAGTTCATCCAGCAGGACGTGAGCGAATTTATTTTTCTCGAAGGGTTGGTGGATTATGTCTGGCATTTTGCGTCGCCCGCCAGCCCGATTGATTATCTCGAACTGCCGATCCAAACCTTGAAAGTCGGCTCGCTCGGCACGCACAAGGCGCTTGGTCTGGCGATGCACAAAAATGCGCGCTTTCTGCTCGCCTCAACTTCGGAAATTTACGGCGACCCGCTCGTCCATCCGCAGCCCGAAGAATACTGGGGCAACGTCAACAGCATCGGCCCGCGTGGTTGTTACGACGAGGCCAAGCGCTTTGCAGAGTCGCTCACGATGGCCTATCACCGCGAGCACAAGGTCGAGACACGCATCGTCAGGATTTTCAACACCTACGGCCCGCGCATGAGAATCAACGACGGACGCGTGGTTCCCGCGTTCGTCAGCCAGGCGTTGAAAAACAAACCCGTCACTATTTTCGGCAAAGGCACGCAGACGCGCAGTTTTTGTTACGTCTCGGATTTGATCGAAGGCATCTATCGCCTGATGATGAGCGATTACGATTTGCCGGTGAACATCGGCAACCCATCGGAGATGACGATGCTTCAGTTCGCGGAACAAATCATCCACGCGACCCATTCCAAAAGTAAAATCGTCTTCAAGCCATTGCCGCAGGACGATCCAAAACAGCGCAAGCCCGACATCACCAAGGCAAAAAAAATCCTCGGCTGGTCGCCCAAAGTCCCGCTCTACAAAGGACTCACCGACACGATTGCCTATTTCAAAAGGAAAATTTAAGAGTAGCAGCGGACGTGAGTCGGCTCTAATTTCCTCGTCCGAATAACGAGCGGACTCGCGTCCGCTGCTAAGAATGATTTGATGATTTTCCGCGCCCGACAATTTGAATTTGTTTTTCCGCGACCGGCGCTCGTGATGGGCGTCGTCAACGTCACGCCCGATTCTTTTTCCGACGGCGGAAAATTTCCGGACGCCACCGCCGCTGTTGAACACGGACTCCGGCTTGTCGAACAAGGCGCGGAAATTCTGGATATCGGCGGCGAATCCACGCGCCCGGGCGCGGAACCCGTGGGCGAAGAGGAGGAATTGCGCCGCGTGATTCCCGTCGTCGAAAAACTCGCGGCGAAAATAAAAATCCCGATCTCAATCGACACGACGAAGCCCGCCGTCGCGCGCGCCGCGTTGCAGGCGGGCGCGAGCATCGTCAACGACGTCTCGGCCAATCGCGACAACGATACGCTGTGGAAAGTGGTTTCGGATTTTCACGCTGGTTACATTTGCATGCACTCGCAGGGCGTCCCGCCGGCGATGCAGAATGATCCGGCTTACACGGATGTGGTGCGGGAAGTCGGCGAATTTTTTCAGGAGCAGTTGGGAACCTTGTTGAACCGCATCGGCGTCATCCCCGAACAGGTGGTGCTGGACGTGGGCATCGGTTTCGGCAAGACGCTGGAACATAATTTGCAGTTGCTCGCGAACCTGCGGGGTTTTACAAAGTTGCGGCGTCCGCTGCTGCTCGGCGTCTCGCGAAAATCGTTCATCGAAAAATTACTGGGCGCAAAACTGAATGAACGCTTGCCAGCTTCGCTCGCCTGCGCGACTCTGGCTGTCGAGTCGAGCGCGCAAATCATCCGCGCGCATGACGTGGCGGAAACGGTTCAAGCCGTACGCATGGCCGAGGCGGTTTTGGCCCGGAGAAAATAAACTGATGCCTGAACAAATTTATATCCAGGATTTATGGCGTCCCGCGTTGGAGGTTTTAATCCTCGCGGTGCTGATTTATTACACGTCGCGTTTTTTGCGCGGCACGCGCGGCTGGCCGGTGGTCATCGGCTTCGTGGTCGTACTGCTGGCGCTGGCGCTGGTGACGACGTTGCTGGACTTGCAGGTGCTGCGCTGGTTACTGGGTACGTTCTCGGCGTTTTTCGCCGTCGCTGTTCTGATCATTTTCCAGCCGGAACTGCGCCGGTTGCTGGCGGAGTTGGGAAATTTGCCGCTGTTCGCCACCACTCATGAAAAGCGCGAAAGCATCGAGGTCGTCATCCAGACCTGCGAGCGTCTTTCCGAAGTGAAAATCGGCGCGCTCATCGCCATCGAACAATCCATCCAGCTTCAGGAAGCCGTCGAGTCCGGCGTGCCGGTGGATTGCGAGGCGACGCCGGAGATGCTTGAAGCGATTTTTTTCCCGAACAACGCGATCCACGACGGCGGCGTGATTTTAAAGGGAGACCGCATCGCCTACGCGGCGTGTATTTTTCCGCTGACGCAGCGGCAGGATCTGAACAAGTCGCTCGGCACGCGCCATCGCGCGGCCATCGGCTTGAGCGAGGAGACCGACGCCATTGTCGTCGTCGTGTCCGAGGAGACCGGCATGATTTCGCACGCTTACAAAGGCCAGCTTGTGCGCGGCGTGACGCTGGAGGAATTGCGCTCGTTCCTGACCTCGGTGATCGTGCAGCCGGAAAAATCGCACGGCATCGTCAACTGGCTACGCGCGCGCGCCGGCGAGCGGCACAGGCCCGGTCCGGCGGTCATCACAAAACATGAAGTGCGCCCGTTGCTGAAACCGAACGGCAAATAAAAATTTTCAAACAATGCGCGACTGGTTCACAAAGGATTTCGGCTGGAAATTGTTTTCCGTCTTTTTGGCGGTGGCCATCTGGCTGACCGTCCATAAAATCCGCGGGGAAAGCGTGGGGCAAACCGCGCCGTTCGCAGGGAATGTGACTTACGGGGATTTGCCCATACAGATCGTTTCGGCGTCGGCGGACGTGCGCAATTTCCATGTCATGCCTTCGACGGTCGAAGTCACCGTCAACGGCCCGGCCGAAGTGATGGCGAAGCTTCAAGCCGACCAGGTGCGCGCCATCGTGAATCTTACAGGTATCCAACCCGACCGGAATTTGCTCCGTCCGGTGGACATCTCCGCGCCGCCCGGCGTGACGCTTGTCAGCATTAATCCTCCGGAAGTGGCCGTGACCATTCCCAAAAAACAATGAGCGCTCCAAAGAAAATTTTCGGCACGGACGGAGTTCGCGGAACGGCCAACGTCGAGCCCGTCACCGCCGAGACCGCGTTGAAACTCGGACGCGCCGCCGCGCACGTTTTCAAAAATCCCGCCGGACAATCGCGCGGACACGGCAGGCACAAGATCGTCATTGGCAAGGACACGCGGCTCTCCGGCTACATGCTGGAGAACGCGATTTCATCCGGCATCCTTTCGATGGGAGTGGACGTTCTCTTTATCGGCCCGCTGCCGACGCCCGGCGTCGCCTACGTCACGCGCAGCCTGCGCGCCGACGCCGGCATCGTCATCACCGCCTCGCACAATTCCTATGCTGATAACGGCATCAAATTTTTCCGCGACGACGGCTACAAGCTCGACGACAAGATTGAAAACAAAATCGAGAACCTCGTTTTCAGCGGCGAAATTGAAAACATCCGCCCGACCGCCGGTGAAATCGGCAAGGCCGTCCGCATTGACGACGCACTTGGCCGTTACATCGAATTTGCCAAGACGAGTTTCCCCAAAAACCTGACGCTCGAAGGCTTGCGCATTGTAGTGGATTGCGGCCACGGCGCGGCCTACAAATCCACGCCCTGCGTGCTGCGCGAACTCGGCGCGGACGTGATCGTTTTTGGAAATCAGCCCGACGGCAAAAACATCAACGAAAATTGCGGCTCGATGTTCCCGGAAAATCTTTGCGCCAAAGTCGTCGAACACAAGGCTCACATCGGAATCGCGCATGACGGCGACGCCGACCGCGTCCTGCTCTGCGACGAAAAAGGCAGATTGATTGACGGCGACGACATCATGGCCATCGCCGCGCTCGACATGCTCGCGCAAAAAACTTTGGCCGAGAAAACCCTGGTCGCGACGGTGATGAGCAATGCCGGACTCGAAGATGCGATCAAAAATGCCGGCGGGAAAATTATCCGAACTGCTGTCGGCGACAGGAATGTGATCGATGAGATGTTGAAGAACGGCTTCAACTTCGGCGGCGAGCAGAGCGGCCATTTGATATTCCGCGATTTCGGCACGACGGGCGACGGTCTGGTCGCCGCGCTCCAGATTTTGCGGATCATGAAGACAAGGGAACAGCCGCTTTCAAAGCTGGCGAAATGCTGGACGCGCTTTCCGCAGCTCGTGACCAACGTGAAAGTGCGCGAGAAAAAACCGTTCGCCGAATTAGACGGCGTAAACCAACTCGTCGCCGACGCAGAAAAGGAATTGACCGTGCAAGGCGGACGATTGCTGCTGCGTTATTCCGGCACGGAACCGAAGGCGCGATTGCTCGTCGAAGGCCGCGACGAAAAAGTTTTGGAAAAGTGGTCGCAAAAAATCTGCGGCGTGATTCAGAAGCAGATTGGAGTTTGAGGGACGTTATGGCTTTTGAACGCCATTATTACCTATGAGATTTTCGTGTTGCGTCAACTGATGTGTATCCTTGTAAAGGACTATCGTGAAAAAAAGAAGCACAGTAGTTAAAGCCACCAATGCCCAAGTAAGATAAACTAACTTCTTAGCGATCTTCTCTTGGTCAGCAGACAATCTGGAAAATAATGCGGAACATTTGCCAAGCACTTTCGATATGCGTGCATCTGGATCCTGTTTAGCATTGTATGCTTCTTTGTATATCTCTCTTAGAAACTCTTTTGGATCGCGAGGCAAATCGTGGTCAGCTAGAGCGCAAGCTTCTTCAGGCGTTTTCTCGCATTCTCTAATTTTAGGGTCTTGCATGATTTTGACTTTGCGCCTGCTAAATTTTTTTGTCCAGCGAAAGTTGATTCACGGCAGCGTCAAAATCTCCGGGCGCAACTGGCCGACATTTTGATTTGGCAAATGTCTGTCGAGCGAACCGGCCACCATCGTTTCCATTCCCACATGGCCGTCGGCAAAGGTCACGTTGGCTTTTTGCGAGTGGCGGAAGTGGCCGTTGGGATAATTGTTGGCGCTGGAATAATTCGTCTGCAAATCCAGATAATACCACTCCTTCAACTCGGTTTGCGGTTGCAGGAAATTATCCACGGACGCGGAATCGGCAAAGAGGGCCGTTTCCGCCGGATGCCTGACGCGGCTGACGTTCACGGCCGGCTGGTTCGTCGCGACGAACAGATACGGATTGCAGGCGTAACTGAAAATCACGTTCGTGCCTTTGGGTTGAAATTGCGGACAGGTTGACCGGTTCAACAGCGGGCAAAGCCGCACGTCGCCGCCGTCAAGATATGGATACAAAAAGCCGCCGGACAAATCGAACGCGCGCTGGCCGTCGGTCCCGTTCGCCAGCCAGCCGAACCACCAGCGAACCCCGTTGACGCCGTTGTTGTTCATCGGCGGCGCGCCGTAAAAAAAACTTTTTCCGCCGTTGTCGTCCCAATACAGCCCGGTCGCCACTCCAAGCTGGCGCACGTTGCTTTTGCACGCGGCGCATTGCGCGGACAGTTTTCCCTTCGCCAGAACGGGCAGCAGCATCGCCGCGAGAATCGCGATGACGGCGATGACGACGAGCAGTTCGATCAATGTGAACGCAGTCGTGCGGCGGACGGCGTGCGGCGTTTGGGGATTGGACAATTCCCGCTCGCGCCGGAATTTTTCCACGCAGTTCCGGCAGATGCAGGCGCGGTTGCGGAGATTTTCCGGCACGCGCGCGAGGAGCGCTTCAGGCATTTCCACGCGCGCGCACCAGCACGAGCCTTTGTAAGTGGCGGGCGAACAAAGCTGGCAGGCGTTCGCCTCGCGGCACAGCGGGCATTGGTTTGGATTATGAAAGTCCGCGGAGTTCATCGGAAATCGGCGCGCACGCGGTAAAACGCCTTGTCCGCCGGCACGTTCGCGTCCTGCAAAAACAGGTTCGTTCCGTTGCCGGGAATGAAAATTGAATTTGAAACGCAAGTCCACGATTGAAAATCCGCCGTCCGTTGCAGCGTGTAAAGCCAGTTGGTCCGGCTGGCGAATTGCACCCGCCAGACGCCGTTGGAAAAACCGCCGCAGATGTTTTGGATCGGCGTCGGCACGGTGCCGGCGAAACTCACGTCGGGCGGCGATGGCGCGTGTTTGTGCGCGTTGTAAGGCGCGGACGGATCGTCTTCATATTCGCCGGCGGCCACGGAAAATCCGATCCACGAACCGTTCGTGAGCGTCAGGTAGTCCGTTCCCGCCAGCGAGTATTCCCACTGGCCGTGGACGCCGCTGTAAGGATTTTCGGGATCGTCCGGCGTCCAATACGGATTCGGGCCGCGGTCGGGTACGTTCAAAAAACCGCCGTTGTCGTCGAGTTCAGTCCAGATTTCCCAGTTCGGGCCGAAGTAACCGCTCCAAAACAGATCGCCGGGATTCAAAGGAGCCGCTGCATCCACATCCACGGTCGCATCCGTCAAAATGGCGTTGGTGAAAAAATCCGTGCTGTTTCCGTCCGTGATACCGATGCCGCCGTCGCCATTGAGATTGTAACCGATGGCCTCGATGAATGTGCCGTAAGTGTCGTCGGCGACCATGTAAAGTTTCGGATCCGCCGCGACGATCGCCGCGACCATCTGCGAGGCGGTGGCGGTGCCGTTGAACCGGTAGCCCCACACGAACGTTTTGTCCGCGACGGGCGCGGGCACGGTCGTGTAGCCAAAAGATTCCGGCGTGCTCCATTCCACCACTATCGCCGCGCGATTGGTGCCGGAGCCGGCCCAGACGCGGATGTCATTCAGCGAAACCGCAGATGATTCTGACACGAGAAACAAGCCGGCCAGCGCCAGCGGGACGAATATTTTTTTCATGGACTGATCTTTCAATTTTGTCCGCGCAAAAATTTGCGCGAACGGGTTTTATGATTGAGAGACCAGAGCGGAGTTTGAAGATTTCAGATTTTGAAAATAAAAAAACCTCCAGACTCCACAAAACGGAGAATGAAGGCATTCAAGAATCCAAACGAAAACAGTTCGGTTGGCTGGCCTCATCCTTCTCTTTGCGGAGAAGTTTGGCCGAAGTTTCCTTCGACCGCGACGAGCGCATTCAAACCGGTATCCTGACTTCGGCATCGAACCTTTTCCCGCCTTCCCGACTTGCATCAGTGGCTTTGGGAGCTGTAGCCGTTACAGTGGCGCAACCGTCCCGGATTTTAACCGGGTTCCCAGACATTTGACTGCGATACTTGCGGAAAAATTTTTCCGCGTTTCAAAGAACGGTTCCTTTCTACACCGAATAGTTTTTTTTCCAAGAAAAATTTCATAAAATTTTAAAACCGTTCCGCACTTGCGCGAAATTGAAACCGGCAATTATACTTCCGCTCCAATTTAATTTATGAGCAAAGCACCCATTCGCATAGCCATCACCGGCGCTGCCGGACAGATCGGATATTCACTCCTCTTTCGCATCGCCAGCGGTGCGATGTTCGGGCCGGAACAGCCGGTCATTTTGCATTTAATAGAAGTCGCCGACGAAAAAGCGCAGGCCGCGCTCGGCGGCGTCTGCATGGAACTCGATGACTGCGCATTTCCGTTGCTCAAAGGAATTGTGCCGACTTCGAGCCTCAATGAAGGTTTCAAAGGCGTGAACTGGGCATTGCTCGTCGGCGCTGTTCCGCGCAAACAAGGAATGGAGCGAAAAGATTTGCTCGGCATCAACGGAAAAATTTTCACGGGCCAGGGCAATGCCATCGCCAAGAACGCTGCCAGTGACGTCCGCGTGCTCGTTGTTGGTAATCCGTGCAACACGAATTCGCTCATCGCCATGAACAACGCGAAAGGCGTTCCGAGCGACCGATTTTTTGCGATGACAATGCTCGACCAAAACCGTTCTGTGACACAACTCGCGAAAAAGGCCGGCGTGGACATCACTGCTATCAGCAATCTGGCGATCTGGGGAAACCACAGCGCGACGATGTATCCGGATTTCTTCAACGCAAAAATTTCCGGCCAGCCGGTGACGAGCGTCATCAAGGACGAAGCCTGGCTTAAGGGCGAATTCATCACGACGATCCAGCAGCGCGGCGCAGCCATCATCAAGGCGCGCGGACTTTCGAGCGCGGCCAGCGCGGCGAACGCCGTCGTGGACACCGTCCGCAATCTCACCACGCCGACGAAACCCGGCGATTGGTTCAGCGTCGCGGTTTGTTCGCCCGGCGATTATGGCATCGAGAAAAATCTGATCTTCAGCTACCCGATCCGCACCGACGGCAAGAAATGGGAAATCGTCCAGAACGTCCCGCTCAACGATTTCAGCAAATCAAAAATCGCCGCGACGGAAAATGAATTGAAGGAAGAAAAAAGTTTGGTCGCCGATTTGCTGCCGAAATAAGCGGCTTGCGCCGCGGCCACCATTTTCTTTTCCTTCGGCGCGATTCGGTTTAGCCTCGCGCGCGTATGGCTTTTGATTCCTTCCGCGATTTCGTCAACGCGCTCGACCGCGCGGGCGAACTCAAACGCATTTCCCAGCCTGTCGCCACCGAACTCGAGATCACCGAGATCGCCGACCGCGAAATGAAATCGCCCGGCGGCGGCAAGGCGCTGCTGTTCGAGAAGCCGACCGTCAACGGCGTCGTCTCGCCATTCCCCGTCGCCATCAACACGATGGGTTCCTACAAGCGCATGGCCATGAGCATGGGCGCAAATTCCGTGGACGAAGTGGCGAACGAACTCGGCGCGCTGATGAAGGCCAAGCCGCCAACAAGTTTTCGTGAAACAATAAAATTGCTCGGCCAAGCACTCGACCTGCGCCACGCGAAACCGAAAGTTGTGAAGAGCGGCGCATGCAAGGAAGTCATTCACAAATTTGATGCGCCGGCTTCTGCGAAGAGTTGGCCACCTGTGCCGGATTGGAAAAAAGGAACATTATCGAATCCGCCGACTCTTTTGAACCTTCCGATTCAAAAATGCTGGCCCCTCGACGGCGGACGGTTCATCACGTTGCCCTGCGTCGTCACGCGCGACCCGGACACCGGCGAGCGCAACGTCGGCATGTATCGCATCCAGATTTACGACGACAAAACCACCGGCATGCACTGGCAACTCCAAAAAGTCGGCGCGCGGCACGGACGACGTTATTACGAAACCGGCACGCGCATGCCCGTCGCCATTTTCATTGGCGGCGACCCGATGTTTCCATTCGCCGCGACCGCGCCGTTGCCCGACGGCTTGGATGAATTTCTGCTGGCCGGTTATCTCCGCAAAAAATCCGTCGAACTCATCAAGTGCGAGACGAACGATCTGGAAGTTCCGGCGAATTCAGATTTTGTCATCGAAGGTTACGTTGACCCGACCGAACCATTGCGTGAGGAAGGGCCGTTCGGCGACCACACCGGCTATTACACTTTGCCCGAGCCGTATCCGGTGTTTCACGTCACGGCCATCACGCACCGCAAGGACGCGGTGTATCCGGCGACGATTGTCGGCATTCCGCCGATGGAGGATTTTTACATCGGCGGCGCGAGCGTGAAATTATTTTTGCCGATCTTCAAGATGAATTTCCCCGAGATTGTGGACATCGCGTTGCCGGCGGAAGGTGTGTTCCACAACCTTGTGTTCGTCAGCATCAAGAAGACCTACCCGATGCAGGCCTACAAGATCATGCACGGCCTCTGGGGCATGGGGCAGATGATGTTCACGAAATACATCGTGGTGGTGGACGCCGGCGTGGACGTGCACAACACGAGCGAAGTGCTGTTCCATCTCACGGCCAACACCGATCCGCAGCGCGACAGCATCTTCACCAAAGGCCCGTCCGACGTGCTCGACCACGCGACGAGCGAAATCGCCAGCGGCAGCAAGCTGGGCATTGACGCGACGAAGAAAATTCCCGGCGAAGGTTTCAAACGCGCCTGGCCGCCGCTCATTAAGATGGATGAAAATATTCGGAAGAAAGTTGATGCACTATTTGGAGGAAAGGCATGAAAACGAAGGCGCAATCGAAGAAAGCCCAGTGGCTTAATAAATATCGCGAATCGATTGATCTCGATCCGTTTTTTCAGCGCGGAACGGTTTGGAGCAAGGCGAAGCAGCAATACTTCATCGATTCTCTTCTGAAGAACTGGGGGACACCGAAACTTTTCTTGTGGCAAACAGACAAGGACTCCTTTGTTTGTCTTGATGGAAAGCAAAGACTTACCAGCCTTTTCGCGTTTATGTCTAACAATCTCCCACTCGGTGAAAAATCTGAAGGGTTCGTCGGGAAAACTTATTCGGAGTTGTCGCGGGAGTTGCAGGATAAATTTGATGGATACAAATTCTCGGTCGAGATGGTGACGGATGCCCAGCCGGGAGAGGTGGTTGATCCAAATAGGACGGGCGGACGAGGCGGTTGTCGAGTTCCAAAAGGCCGTGGCAATCAACCCCGACTTCGCCGATGCCCACAACAACCTGGGCCGCTATTTCCTTCAAAAGGGGCGGTTGGACGAGGCGATAATCGAATATCAAACAGCCATTAAAATCAGGCCCGACCATGCCGACACGCACAACGATTTGAGTTATGCGCTTATTCAAAAACGCGAAGTGGACGCGGCCATTGTGCAAGCGCGTGAAGCGCTGCAAATCCAGCCCGGCTTTGCTCAAGCCCACGGAAATTTGGGCCTCGCCCTCGTCCAAAAAGGACAGGTGGACGAAGGGATCGTGGAACTCCAAAAGGCGCTGGCAATCCAGCCAAGCCTTGTGGAAGCCCAAAACGACCTTGCTCAAGTCGCCTGGATAATGGCGACCGCGCCAAATCCATCCGCCCGCAACGGGATCAAAGCCGTCGAACTTTCCTGGCAAACCGACCGGCTTTCCGGCGGCAAAAATCCGATGATGGCGGCCACTCTTGCGGCGGCTTATGCCGAGGCCGGGCAATTTCCCGAAGCCATCACAACGGCCAGACGCGCCGTGGAGCTGGCCGGCAGCCAGACCAACGCCGCCATGTCCGCCGATTTTCAGGCGCAACTGAAATTGTATCAGGCCGGTTCGCCGTTCCGCGTCACCGGCGCGCCCCGTTGACCCGGAAAGCGGGCTGCGTCCACTGCAAAGTTTATTTTGCACCCCGGAAATTTTTTCCTTGCATCGCACTTTGAGTTGCGATAATACTTAACCACATGGTTAAATGTTCACCACGATTATTGAACCGCACGTTTGCCGCGCTGGCCGATCCGACGCGCCGGCGCATTCTGGAGCATCTCGCTCACGGCGACCGCTGCGTCACCGATCTGGCGCGGCCGTATTCCATGTCGTTGCCGGCGGTCTCGAAACATTTGCGCATCTTGGAAAAAGCCGGGCTTGTGCGTCGTCGCCGCCGTGGGCGCGTGCATTCGCTGAAATTGGAGGCCAAGCCTATGAAAGAAGCACAACAATGGATCGAGGAGTATCGCAAATTTTGGGAAGAAAGTTTTGACCGTTTGGACGAATATCTGAAACAACTACAAACCAAGGA